>JAABRD010000036.1 GCA_011391085.1 Thiotrichaceae bacterium
AGCTGTGTGACGCGAAAGTGTCCCGCACAGTTTGGGGTGGGGGGAATACCTAATCTCACACTAGAGAGGATGTATTACTCTATCACCATTAAAATTCTGGAAATTCTGATTCAGACCATCTCATGTCCTAGCACCAGGAATTATCGCAAGCCTTATTCGTTGCATTCTCTAATTCGTGGTGCTAGACTCACTTATGAACTTATCTATTTTCACTCCAATGGAGATAACTCATGCTAAGAACAGAAATTGAACTCACCGAACAACAAGACCTTGATTTGCAGACACTCGCCTCTCAATTGGGAAAAAAACCAATGGAATTAATTAGACAAGCCATCAACAACTTACTGGCCGAGTGGCACCAAGAAACACGCTTAAAGAAAATGCGAGTAGCACGAGGTCTCTGGAAAGACCGTGAAGACTTACCCGATTTCGAGGAACTGCGTCGTTCTTGGCAACGTTCTCCATAGAACTTGGGTGAATAATGATGCCAAATCAAGTTCTAGTGGACACAGATGTCTTAGTTGACTATCTACGCGACTATCCGTTGGCCGTTGACTACTTAGAGGGATTGGCTACTATACCTTCTGTTTCGGTGCTGACGGTGGCAGAACTATTTGCAGGCGTAAGAGAAGGGAAAGAAAGGAAAAGTTTGGAAACTCTGTTGGAAACTCTACAAGTAGTGCCCTTAGATGAAGAAACGGCAAAATTGGGCGGTTTATGGTTACGTGACTATAGTAAAAGTCATGGCGTCGGTTTAGCTGACGCAATGATTGCGGCCACCGCTAAATTACAAGGATGTACTTTGGTCACTTTAAACACCAAACATTTTCCAATGCTGACTACGGTTCTGTCGCCTTATCAAAAAAGATAAGCGAACCTAGCTAAGTCGCGAGTGCCACGCCTTTTGGTTGCTTACCCTCTCAACAGACCTGACAGATCTTCCAGACCTGTCAGGTCTAATCCCCCCACCCTCTCCCCCAAACTCCCCCATCATTCCTTATCTGAATCACTCCTAAAAATTGGCCCAGGCGGAGGCCAATGGGGGTTTCATTGGGTGACATTTTGATTGCCTGACCTCTCAAAGAACCTGACAGGTGCCTTCGGACCTGTCAAGTTTGGTTTTATAGAATTTCTTTTCAATTCTTGACAATCAAAAGTGACTTGTACTAGACTACTCATGACCATCTTATTATTAACAGTGGTTAGAATTTAACCACTTACCTAGATAATTTCCATGAATTATGCTTATCGTATTAGATACCAACGTCTTAGTGGCCAGTTTACGTTCTCGCCAGGGTGCGTCTTTCCAAATTTTAACCCTGATAATCGAGGGAGCCCCGCGTTTTCAAATACTTCTGTCAGTCCCCCTATTCTTAGAATATGAAGCTGTACTGAAACGAGAAGAACAATTGGTAGCCAACCGATTACAATTACAAGATATTGATGACATTTTGAATATGTTAGCTTATCGAGGCAAAGAGGTCAAAATTAGCTACTCATGGAGACCTCAATTACCTGACCCCAAAGATGAAATGGTCTTAGAAGTGGCCATCAACGGACAGGCTGATGCGCTTATCACCTTCAACCAAACAGACTTTTGGCCAGCGGCCTCACGTTTTCATCTGGAAATTCTCTCTCCCAAACTTTTTTATGAACAACTGAAGAGGTGCAGATCATGAACCAATGTCTGATAGAATTACCCGATTCTTTATGGGAACGCGCCCGACAACTGGCTTCCCAAGAACATACTTCTGTCAATCAATTCTTAATCCAACTGATTTCTAAACACTTAACTGCCTGGACCGCGGCTGAAGCTGACGAAAATCTGTTATCCAAACGTGCCAATTTAGCGGCTTGTCGAGCCGTTTTGGCAAAAGTGCCGGCGGCGCCTGTAGAAGAATGTGATCGAATCGACTCTTAACTCTTTAAGTTGGGCGACACGGCGAATGTTAGCCAGGTAGTTGAGATAGAGTATGCAACACGTTCGGGTTGCCCGTTACTGTCTCAGCAGACCTGACAGGTCTTCAAGACCTGTCAGGTCTAATCTCCCCCAAACTCCCCCATCATTCCTTATCTGAATCAATCCTAAAAATTGGCCCAGGCAGATGCCAATGAGGGGTTTTCACTGGGTGACATTTTCGATTTTCTGCTAAAATAATAAATAAGGGGTAACAACTTTTGATTGCTTGCCCTTTCAGAAGACTTGACAGGTCTGGTTGTCAGAAGCAGAATTGAAAGACATTAGAGAATTGTAGGGTGCGTTAGCGACCGCGTAACGCACCATTTTCAAAAATCCAGTGAGAACCTGAGGAAGGAAAAGGTGCGTTACGGCACAAACAGACGTGCCTAACGCACCCTACCAAATTGGCAACCCCTCGCCGACTTTTGAACAAAAACCTGACAGGTTTTGAAAAGTGGTCAGGTCTGGTTGTCAGAATCAGAATTTACAGAATTGGAGAATTTACAGAATGGGGTGGGGGTTTATTCTGCTAATTCTAAAATGTCCTTCAATTCTGATTCTAACAAAGCGGTACTCCTGGCGTTTAGACCTCGTAGGTCTTTCCGTCCCACGAGGTCTTGAGTTTTGAAGGTGTCATCCCAACTTCGAAAGAGAAGCCTTGACAACATCATTTAGTGTACTGATAATGTTTACCATCAACATCCCAACACAGGTGAAAGAATGTTAGGTGCTAACGGCGTCAAAGTAGCGAGTAAAACCTTATGGAAAAGTAATCAAGGGGAACGTATAGACGTAGAAAATCCCGCCCCTGGTAGGCGTCCTGGGCAAATACATTACCAAGATGCCAAAGGTAACAAATATTTGTACAATCCCTCAACCCATTCCTTTCCAGGTGCCGCTCATTCTGTGAATAACTGGCTAACGGACCCAAAATTTCAAGCGGCCATTAACAAAGGCTTAACTCAATATCTTGGTGAAAAGTGAGAAACCTATGCAATTAAATACCTTAATGAAAGTTCCTTATACGAAGGCTTCCAATTGGAACTCCCTAACTCCTCCAAAACCACTCAAACAGCTAGTCCATTCTGGATTTATTGAAGTGGATGGTTGCTGTTTCCTAACAGAACTTTACCAAACCGAGACGAATGTATCATCCTCAGATTTTCCAGATAAAACTGGGCTAGAATGTTTTATCAATTCCTTTCATCTGGAAGACTATGTAGCAGAAAATTGGCTACCTTATGCACTCTGGCTAATTAATCAATTGTTTGAGAAGTATGCCAGGCTATTTAACCCGAAGTTGCTGACGGCCATTGTCACCCAAGATGACCTCAGTTGTACGTTACGTTTTCATCTGAAACGTGACGGGGAATCTTGGCTTGACGAAGACTTAGACAGTTATCAGGAAGAAGCCATTTTGGTTATGGATTCCAGTGAGAGACCCTCTCTCAGTCAGGTGGCCAGCCGATTCAAAACGAGGCGAGGTGTACCACTTCTGGTTGAACAACCTGTTTGGTTAAAAACTGGATGATTCTACGAAATCTAGCCAGGGAGGAGGTATGCCACCGTTTGATACCCACCCTCTTGGAAAGAAGACCTGTCAGGTCGAATCTCCCCACCCTCTCCCCCAAACTCCCCCATCATTCCTTCTCTGAATCAATCCTTAAAATTGGCCCAGGCAGATGCCAATGAGGGGTTTTCACTTGGTAATATTTTCTATTTTCTGCTAAAATAATAAATAAGGAGTAACAACTTTTGATTGCTTGCCCTTTCAGAAGACTTGACAGGTCTGGTTGTCAGAAGCAGAATTTGAGAACTTTCAGAATGGGGTGGGGTTTATTCTGTTAATTCTACAATTCTGTTAATTCTGATTCAGACCATTTCACATCTTCAATAAGGAGGTCAAACTGACTTACCAATTACAATTCACGGACATTGCTTTAGCCAATTTGAAAAAATACTCAGTCAAAGACCAAAGTCTCATTTTGGGTAAAATTGAACAACTTGCAAACAATCCGTTACAGAAAAGTAACGTCAAGCGATGAGTTGAATTGGACGTGTCTTACCGTCTGCGGGCGGGCAATTATCGTTTCTTTTTTGAACGAGATGACACTTTAAAAATTATCGACATCATTGACATCTTGCCACGAGACCGTGCGTACCAGAGGAACAGATAATGTTAGAAGCTGTCCAAATTTTGAAGGATTCACAAGGAGAGGCCCAATTTGCGGTCCTCGATTTTCAAGAATACTTGTCGGTCAAAAACCTGCTGTCTAGTACCGAACAATTAGAAGATTATTTAGACTATTTGCATATCCAACGGGTTAAACAACGCACTGTCAAAACCTGGAGTCTAGCGGAAGTCAAACAGGAACTTGGGTTTGAGTGAGTTAAGCCTGCTTAGAGTGTGTGCAACGCCTTTTGATTGCCCGCCCTCTCAGAAGACCTGACAGGTTTTGAAAACCTGTCAGGTCTAATTTCCCCCAAACTCCCCCATCATTCCTTATCTGAATCAATCCTAAAAATTGACCCAGGCGGATGCCAATGAGGGGGGGGTTACTGGGTGACATTTTCTGTTTTCTGCTAAAATAATAAATAAGGGGTAAAAGGGGTACAACTTTTGCCTGCTTGCCCTTTCAAAAGACCTGTCAGGTGCTTTCTGACCTTCTCACACCTTAATACGACAAATGATGGATTACCACAACGAGGGCGGGACAGAATTGATTGCCTTCACGAAGGCGTTGTGATATGTTTAGAACCTAACTGCAATCGCGAGGTACACCATGAACACACCACTACAATCAGTCATTGATTCGGCTAAACAACTCTCCCCTGTGGAACAAGTCGAATGACTGAAAGTTATCTGTCACACCTTACCACGCCGTGACTCCTTCAAAGTCGTCGCCTGGCAAATTCAGAACCTTGATGACCCTCTACCAAGGCCCTCCACCAAACTGGTTCACTCACTAGCTGAATTGGCCGCCGACTGTTGGCCCGCAGAAGAATCGGCAGATGATCTCATTGAATACCTCTATCAACAACGTCGTGAGGACCGTTGGTTATGAACCATTTAATGTTATTGGATACCAATATCATTTCGTTTATTTTTAAACAAGATAGTCGGGCCTTACCTTATGAACCATATTTACAAGGACGGCAATTGGCTTTGTCAATGATGACGGTTGCGGAACTCTTTCAATGGGTGGCCATTCGGCAATGGGGAGAGTTTCGGGTGACTCAGTTGGAAACGATGCTGGCAGAACAGTACACCCTCTTACCGATAGACCTAGAAACTTGCTGATGGTGGGGCAAAGTTCGGGCGAAGTGTCGTCAGTTGGGACGTCCGATTTCTCCTCAAGATGCTTGGATAGCCGCTACCGCACTTCAATGAAAATGTTTCTTCCATTTTGCCATTTGTGCAGTTAACCTCATTCGTTCCCCTTCACTCATTCCTTTCGGGTCAAAACGATAACGTTGATGCAAGCCTAACATCGTTTGTATCTCGTTTGACAGAATCGTCGCTGGAATGCGTGTCAACCAAGCCGTCAAGGTCTCACCTGGGAAGCGCACATAACCCATCGTCTGTAATTGTTGAACCACTTCATAAAATGCTGAATCGGCCCCTGGCCAAGAACTCATTTGAGTCTCTGATGTACCCTCCGTCGTTTGCACTTTCTGTTGTTTATAAATTCTCCACATTAGAAGGAGACTCAGTGGTAGAATCAGCCAGAGGAACCAATTATTTGAGGTCTCCTTCGCCGGTTGCCAACGCCACCAGTAGAAACGGTATAATAGCCACGACCAGAGGTCCGATAATGGTTGCCACCAGCCGGTTTGAGTTTCCTCCAAACTATTCCAATCTATTGGAGTTGTATCTAATTCTTGCCAATGACCATTGACATACGCAAGGGTCCACGCATGGGCATGACGTTGACGCACGACATACAGTTGTTCCAATTCACTCCATTCGGAAACTGAATAACCGGCGGCATAGCGGGCGGGGATTCCTATGGTGCGTAGCAATAACACGGTAGCAGTTGCAAAGTATTCGCAATGACCAGCGCGACGGTCTCGTAGAAAATATTCCAATGGCTTCTCTTGAGTTTGCGAGGATACGTCTTCAGCGACAGTCAGGTCAAGAGAATATTGAAATTGGTCGGTAAAATATCGCTGGATACGTTTTATCGTGTCTAACATTTGCGGCGCCGGTGGTTGCGATAAACGTGATAACTGAAGACGATTGGCCACTTCATTGAAAAGGGCCCGGTCTTCTTCAAAAATATATAAATCTTTTTCGGTGGGAGGGGCGTCTAACCCACTCGTTTGACCAGCATACGCGGTATATTTTATCAATCCTGGCCCATCTTCCACTTTGACGGCACCAAAGTCATTACGTTGCACCGTTAGCACGGGTAAATCCGTGACTTGATAAGTACCAAACGGCAGAGATAACATGCCCTTGCCTTGGGAAAGATAAGCAGAGATGGTAAATGCTACCGGGTGAGAAGTCAATGGTGAATTCGAAAACAACCAAGACGTTTCCTCAGTAGGGCTAGATGTCACGGGCTGAAACGGCGCCCGTCTGGCATACCAAGAAGTTTTGTAATAGGTATTATAACTCGCTTGCCGCAACAACACAGGGTAGGGGCTGTTAACTCGCAAAATAATTTTCTCGGATTGTTTCAATCTGCCAATATCGCCCATAGCCGTATGTTGTTGAGAAGGGTCTAAATCATGCCAGCCGCGTTGTTCAAACCACTGGAGGATGAGATTTTCCACTTGCGTTTGTAGTTCATAAATTCCCAGATGTCCCAGATAAGCCAATAAACAAGCGGTTAACCACAAGGTGCCCCAAATTTTCACCGAGTAACGGGGCGAACGTACTTGCCACAACATCCAAGCCACTAGCAGACAAATTCCGATAAAGAATCCTTCGGTCTTACTCGTACTGGCAGAGAGGAGGCAACCTATCAAGTAAGGGTAACTCATATCAATCCGCGGCGTATATCGCGAATATTCCTTTGTACCCTCAAACCGGCGGAGAGATAAAAATAAGGCACTGAGTTTGAGAGTACCCGCAGTGCTGTACAATTGGGCCGCAACGATGAGGAAAAAGAGGATGGGTAGCCAGGTCAGTAAAGTGGTTAACCCGTAAATAGATTTTTGGATAAAGAGATAAACCAGGGTGACGACTATCAAAACGGAACTGAAATCGGCAATTTGGTTAAATTCTTTATCTGTAATCGCCAATCGCCAGCGCGTCCAGCGATGACTTTCTAATAAAATAGCCATCGGCACCGCAAACATGAGGAGGTGACTTTGCCAGCCCCAGAAGAGGAGAACGGTGCTAAGTAGGAAGGGGGTCATTAGTGGATAGTGGATAGTGGATAGTGGAGACCGGACTAGAGGCTTCAGCCGGTGGTTGGGGCATGTCACCGGCTAAAGCCTCTAGTCCGGCTATGGAGACCGGACTAGAGGCTTCAGCCGGTGGTTGGGGCATGTCACCGGCTAAAGCCTCTAGTCCAGTCTTGGAGACCGGACTAGAGGCTTCAGCCGGTGAATTCATTATCCACTAACAAACTGGTGAATAGCCCGCCGGTCTCTCTTAGTCGGACGTCCACTGCCTGGCGAACGTGGGCCGCCTTGGGCACGACGTAATTCAGCTTCTTGTTCACGTTTTTGAATACTCTCTGGTGTCTCCTCATACAAGAGGGCCGCTTCAGAAGCAGAACGACGTTGTTTGGATAAGATTCGTACTATGATGGTACGTTCTCCAAAGTCAGTGCGGACGCTGAGTTCGTCGCCGACCTGAATTTCTTTAGCAGGTTTAGCCGTGCGTTGATTGAGGCGGACTTTGCCGCTGCTGATGGCGTCATTGGCGAGGCTACGAGTTTTGAAGAATCGGGCCGCCCATAGCCATTTGTCAAGTCTAATTTTGGGGGATTCGGGAGGAGATTTTTGCATGAGTTTTAAAAAATTCAAAGTGTCAGTCGCTGAGGAGGTGGTGTTTCATTTTGGGTGGTGATGAAATATGGGGGAACTGTGATTGGTGTGATAATTGTGATTAGTGTGATGAGGAGTTGCGGTGTTCTTCCTCATAGTCATCATTCTAATCACACCTATCATAGTTCAAAGGTGTCATCCACATTTCATCATTATTTCATTTTGAACTTAGCGTTTCAACACGACCCCACTATACCGCGGATCGCAAAAAGTTTCCTGGATAGCTTGTGCAAACGGCGTTTGTTTAATTCCAAACGTCTGTTCAGTGTCCACTCCGCTAAAATAATCTCCTGCTGTCAACGCTTTCAACTGGTCCGCTGTAAACGGTGGTTGTCGACTGAAGAGGGCATAGATTTTCAAGAGGAGGTAAAATAACCAATAGGGAATATGCACAATCCACGTTTTTAAACCTTTGGCCTGTTTGATGGTGCGAATGATGTCAACATAATCAATGGTCGTGTCACCTACAATGTCATAGATGTTTCCAGCCGGTTGATGTTGGATACAGTAAATGATGGCTTTGCAAAAATCTTTGTTATATAACGGTTGCCGGGCATATCGGCCATGACTGGGAATGGGGAAGATGGGAACTTTTTCCATAAACCGTGATAACCAGCCTAAGTGTTTTGGATCAAACCATCCAAACATGAGAGTAGGTCGCAAGACACAATGTTTGATACCACTGTGAATGACCATCTCCTCCTGTTGCCTTTTGGTCTTGGTATAATCATCTTGGGCCGCCGAGTTGACGACAGAGGAACTGATATGAACAATATAGGGGAGGTGATGCTTCCGGGCCACGTCTAAAATTCGAGAGGTGGAATCGATGTTATTCCGAATAAATAAGGAAGATTTTTTGCCGGTAATTTGGGCTTGTAACATCACGAGACCAGCGGCATTCGCAAACATGTCTTCCCACGGGCCAGGTTCTGCAAGGTCGGCTAAAATCGTGATGACTTCGGGATGTAATTGTTTGAGGATACCTAAGTTATAGGCGTGTTTGTCGATGGCTACCAGATGACGATAGCCCGCTTCTTTAAGTTGAACAATTAAGTTTTGCCCAACAAGACCGGCGGCGCCGGTGATGATGATTTTGTCGGTGAAAGTAATCATAAAATAGTTTGTGAACACCGGTGGACTAGAGGCTTTAGCCGGTGGAGTGGGCAACCCCCTCCGGCTAAAGCCTCTAGTCCACCGGTGCTATGTTTCATTCTCAATTTGTAACACTTCTGCCACCGTGTAAAAGGAACCAAAGACAATAATTCTATCTCCTTCTTTAGCAACTGATAAGGCATTCGTATATGCCATTGCAATGGAAGCATAACGATGAATACAAGTCGCCCCTAGTGTTTGTAAATGTTCGACTAACTCTTGAACTGTGGCACTCCGCGGCGTATCCAATGGGGCTACATGCCAATTCTCAATAGTGTCTCGCAAGGCGGTGAAGATACCTAAAATATCTTTATCTTTCAAGATACTGACGACAGCATGAGTCTTTCCTTGGCATGGATATTTAAGCAATAGTTGGTTTAACATCTGGGCCGCCATAGGGTTGTGGGCGACATCAAAGATACGGGTCACTTTACCAGGCAAGACTTGAAAGCGGCCTGGCAAGGTAGCATTCTCAAGTCCTTGATAAATTGCGCTGTCTGGTATAGGGTGGTCCAACAATTCGAGTGCCATCAACACGCCTGCCGCATTTTGCAGTTGAAATTCGCCTTGTAATGCGGGGTAGGGCAAGTTGCGATACGTTTTCGTGTGAGATTGCCAATGCCAAGATTTCTCGTCAGAAGCGAATTGATAGAAAAACTCTCTTCCTAAACAATACAGTGGGGTATGTAATTGTTGGGCATGATTTATCAAACTTTGAGGTGGATTGGGGTCACTACAAACCGCAGGTCGATAGGGGCGAAAGATGCCAGCTTTTTCAAACCCAATACTTTCTCTATCGTGACCTAACCAATCAACATGGTCAATACCAATAGCGGTCACTAAGGACACGATAGGGTCAAACAGATTCACAGCATCTAAGCGTCCACCCAATCCCACTTCCAGAACAGCCAAGTCAATATCATCCTGTTGAAATATTAACAAGGCTGCCAACGTACCAAATTCAAAGAATGTCAAAGAGATATTTTGTCTGGCCCCTTCAATCGCGTCAAAGGCTTCACAGAGTTGGGCATCGCTGACAGGACGTCCTGCTACACAAATTCGTTCATTATAGCGTAACAAATGGGGCGACGTATAGCGGCCAATGCGTAATCCTGTGGCAGATAAAATAGCATCCAGAAGGGCCACGTTAGAACCCTTGCCGTTCGTGCCAGCCACTGTGATAATAGGGAAATGGGGTTGTAGTAAACCCAACCATTGGGCGACTTGCCGACAACGAGTGAGACCCAATTCAATTTTCCGTGGATGCAGTGAATCTTGCCAGTGTAGCCATTCGTCAAGGGTGTAAAAAAGCATATTTTCTAGTCAATGTGAGGATAGTATCTAAATCATTTAAGTGATCACTTTACCATAAATTGTTTTTTGAGTCACAATTAAAATATTTTAGCATTTTCATATTATAGAAAAAATTTTTAAATTTCAACGTATTAATGATTGACAACCGTCCTCTGAATAGTCAGGTGGTCCAAATTTTGCCTAGTATATAAGCAAACGCTGAACATTTCTACATTGGGGTGCAAGGCGAAACAAAGTTATTTAACAGAGTAGATACGCTTGTCTGATATTTTGAGAGTCTAATCCCGTAATTTTTGATAGCGAAAGTCATTGCATTGTGCAATGCAAAAAATTTATTTTTTGCGTTGAAACGTGCAAAGAGTAAATAAATAGTCAAGTTAATCAACAGGTTATAGACGTTTATAGAATATCTGACTATTCCTCTAAAATAACGGGGTACTTGAAATTTGTAGATTTGCGTATTATAATATAATCATATTCTAAACAGAAACAAATAGGTGATCAACATGGAAAACGTAGCAATTTTAGTCCCTTACATCCTCATGGCCGCCAATGTCGGTATGTTAGTTGGCATTTTGGGTTATGCCAGTTTTTGTGCCGTTAGCAAAATCTGCGATGTCCCAGCGGCTTAGTCATTCAAGTGAGGTCTAAGAACTAGCTTAGACAAATAAACCTGACAGGTTTGAAAAACCTGTCAGGTTTTTTTATGGGTGGGATTAGAAGCACCAAATTGCCCAACGAAAATTTGCTGTATTAGCTTTCCTAAACCTTGAAGGTTTAGGAAGGCAGTTTTGGATTGACTACTACGTTATGATATATAATAACTCAAAATCTAACTTTCCGAGGAATTATTAACTTGTTTAAACACTTATCCCAATGGTATGAACACCCTCACCCATGTCAGCTTTGTTCAGCTTATTTGCAACGGTTAGGCATCTCACTCTCTTTTTGCCATCAATTAGTTGGTAACCTGTCTGTCGGCTTGCTGATTACGATAATTTTGCTGTTTTCCCCATTACATCACATCCCTTTGAGGGTGACCATTGAGGACACTGCTATCGATTGGGTGATCAATTTGCGACTGCATACGGAGTTGAAACGCCAACAGACACCGCATTTTATGTTCCTGAATATGGAAGAACAGACTTATCAAAAGTGGGGTGAACCATTGATTACTCCCCGTGATAAATTACGCCAGTTAATAGCGTTTGCGGTGGCAGGAGAACCTAAAGCCATTGTGGTGGATATTGACTTGACTTATCCGACGCACTGTATTACGGAACGTACTGATTGTGTCAATGATGGCACAAAATTGAACTCAGCAGATATGGAATTGAGAGATTTTTTGGCTAATTACGCAACCTCGTCTTGCAACGGCAAACCTTGTCCTTATCTGGTTTTGGTCAAAACCAGTCGGCCTCTTTTAGATGCCCAAGGTAAAGTGACCTTGCAACGTCAGTTGCGTCCTTCCTTCTTGGACCAGGTAGTGGACCAGAATCCGCGCATTTATTGGGCTTCTAGTCTGTTTGAATTGGAAGACAATCGGTTGCGGCGATGGCGTTGGTGTGAACCTGGTAAAACGGGTAAATTAGACGTTCTGCCTTCAGTTCAGTTATTGATAACTGAATTGTTGAAGCCTGAAGCAACGCCTATGGCCGAACGAGTGAAGAAGAAATGCGAAGATGCAAAAACCGGTGAGGAGGAATTATCTCAACGGATTCTGTATTCCTTACTTCCCACCAATGAACACGTTCCTTATCCCTCTGTGGTGGTGTCAGGGGAACAGATACAGCGTCCTTTGTTGACGACTCAACCCGCCTATCAATTAGTTGAACATCCCGAAGCCGATAAAGCGGCGTTGCGACATAGCATTACCGTCATTGGTAGCAGTCATTCCGACAGCAATGATTTGTACACGACACCCGTGGGAACGATGTCAGGGGCATTGGTGTTGGTCAATGCCATTCATTCTTTGCAACAGTATGGCGAACTGCATAAACCGCATTGGTTTTTGGCTATCTGTATAGAAGTGTTTTCGATTATCGTGATGAGTCTTGCCTTTACCCGGTTTAACTCGTTCTACGGTATGTTGCTTTCGGGATTGTTTGTGATTGTGGTTATGATACCGCTGAGTTTTTGGTTGTTCAAATATGGTTGGTGGCTAGACTTTGCAATTCCGTTGATAGCCGTACAATTGCATCGAATGGCCGCTGTGTTTCATCATTCCCATGAGGAGGTTTAATCTGATGTTGATTAGATACTGGGTATTTTCACTATTGCTGTGGACCACCGCGGTTTATCCAAATTCGTCAGTGGTCGGTCACATTAAGGATTTAGTCTGTCCTTCTAGCTACTATTTACTGACTCGTCAAGGGGTGCCGTCACCTCTGCCAGTCAATTTTTTCATGGAATTACAAGCAGGTGATACTTTAGCACTCAAGCCGAACTCGCCGCTATTGCAATCTCAAGAAGTCACGGTGCCTGATACCCAATTGCCCATGACGATTCAAAACCCTGATACTCAACTCCTGTGTCGACCTGAGTTGTTTGTGATTACCCGCAAAGGAAAGACTTTGCCAATGCAGAACCAGACGTTACAAGTGGGCGATAGTGTAGCGATTGACGGTGCTGCAATGGTGCTATCACTCGATTTGAATGGTCAACCCGGTAAACTGGTGAAGTACAATGAATTGGCTTACACCGTTACTTCTGGAGTGACCACGCCGACGGTATTCGGCAACCTCCTCAGTCAAATAGGTTCGTGGTTTACCAAACAACACGATGAACAATTGAAAGTGTTGATTGGCAAGACCAGCGAATCTTTCAAACCACGTATCGACGTGTTGAAAGGAGATAAACAACAGTTGCTGGCTGGTGACCGGGAATGGTTTCTTGCTTGGCAATCTGGTCGGCCACCTTTTACGGTGACGTTGACGAGTAAAGGGCAATCACACCGTTATCCCAATTTATCACAACGGCAGTTGCAGGAACAGATAACACTGACACCGGGCACTTATCGTCTCTCAATTCAGGATGCCCGTCAACAAACCACTGATTACACGTTCACCGTCGTCAATCCTCAACCTCGTCCGCCACTATCTCAAAAGCTACGCGACTTATCGGACGATTCGATGCGCTTGGTGATGCAGACGATGTGTTTAGCGGTGCAAGATAAAGGCGTGTGGCGATTCGAGGCTATGCAACAAGCGGCACAACAGGTTGACCGTGATGCGTCGTTTCGAGTCTTGCGTGACGCCTTGTTACGCGGTGCTGATATTAGTCCCTTGGATTTATCGGAACGGGATTGTGTGGATTGAGGAAGTGCAAAGGGGTGGTGTTGTGGATTAAACCTGACAGGTCGTAGAGCACCTGTCAGGTTTGACCATCAGCGGGTTATTGGTTCAGTAACGGAAACCGATAATCTCAACTGAAAGTGCCCTAGATAATGGTTTAACTCGGTCAGTAAGCCACAGATTTGGTAAATCAAAGTTCGCAGGCGAGAACAGAAATCTACGCGGTTCTATCTTAACTACTGACAGGAAGATAGCGTATCTGATCAAAATATTCTTCTGCTTCTGCTACCTCCCAAACGAGAATCAATTCCTCTATAGTTTGACCTAGTGTCATCTGGTTACTTAATAAGAAAATCCCAGGAATATGTCGAATGTTCCTGCAAATGGACCGGTATGGAAGCACGATTGTTGGTGATTAACAAAAAACCAGATGTCTCGCACCATCTCAAGATGTCAGGGTCAAGCGTACCAATGGGAGGCGCATCAACGTCACCAATACGACGCACCACCAGGTCAGGAATCCGTTGTTTTAGCCCTTTTCTCAAACGGTGAGGAATATGTTCATCCAATAAATACTTGATGAGACTCATACACGATTCTCCAGTACTTGACGTTTGGTGGCTTCCCGTTCGGCCTTTGTCTTTCGCAATTTGAGTATATCGAGCGTCGGATTCAACGCTTGCTGGTGCCGCATCTGTTCGCCATACTCTAGCCAGTCTTTAATATATTGAGTAACCGTCACCTGGTTATGCAAATAATAGAGGAGAGTGGCATAAATTTGTTCTAGGGTGAGCGTTGGAAAGCGTTCGGCTAGTTCCTCTGGGGACGATTCATTGACCAGGTATTCGTAGAGTACATGTTCAATTCCCACACGATGTCCTTTAATCCGGATGTCATTGGGGGCGAGAAAATCAAAATAGTCTTCTAATTGCATAATCACTTTCTGGCAATAAAGGTTAAGTAAAATGGAATCAATTTATACATCATAATATTGTGTTTACCCTCCAGACTAAGCCACTTTTCTCATCTCACTCAAGTCCAGCATTCGACCTTTCAACTGGCTGAAATAGAATACTTCATATTCCGTGCCCAATTCTTCTTGTAATTGTCGCCACAAAAATTTACCTTCTTCCTCAAACAATAAAGAGTCCCTCAAGTTTTTGAAACCAGAGGACGTTGGGTCATCTGTATTTAACGTCTCATCGTACCATTCTGCCCAATTCTTCAGATGTTTTTTGAGAATAGTCGAAAGAGATAGCTGGTCCGGGTCGAGGTTGCCGACCTCAGTCATTTGCCACAGCGGATAACAATCGTAATCTGCCATCAGTTTGAGAGGAATACGTGTAGTCGTCATCATAATAGTTGATTAGAGATGATTGAGAGGTTTAGGAACAGCAGCGGGATTCGCACCTACAATGAAGCCGTTGTCGCTGACGGTAATCGCTAGATATTGGATGGTGCCACGATAGTTGACTTCATAAATGGGCCGTTGTCTCTGATAGCCAATAATTTGACCTTGACTCAGGGCTGTCAAAATCGCGTCGGCAAGGTCTGCGGGCTGGATCCCACGTTTGCGAAAATCTTCACCATGTTTCAGAATGTGTTGTAGTCCGGCGGCCTGGTTGCCTTGTTCTAAAAACACGATGTTACCGTTGGGTAAGCGTCGAATATCAACGAGTTGGTCCGGTGATAGTTTAACTTGTTGTTTCAGAAGTTCGGCCACTAAAATTCGTTGTTCAGCAGACAATTGCATCAGGAGGTTTAACATGATTGAAAAGGTGCGGGGTACAGTGTATCAAAATCATAAGCCTGTGTCAACAATGAAAAAGTAATCAGAAAATAACGGCCTTGGCAACTGGAAAGTTGAAAGTAAGTCATGTAGGTTGGAGTGAGTGGTTTGTTGGACTTCGCTAATGCTCAGTCCAACCTACGTGCTGCGTGGTTTGTTATTATTGTTGTTCGAGGTTCTGGTATTGTTATTACCGAGGTGCTGTTATTTCTATTACTGCTGGCGCTGGTGGTACTGGTGGTGGCACACCATTACAACCTCTTGTTGCTAGACAAAACTCCGACACCATCAAAGAGTTCTCCTCCCGAGGTATTTGCTTACCTTGAGTCTCTTTAAAAACCAGTTGTCTCACCCGTGTGAACAACGTGAGTATATTCTCTTGAGGGGCTTCCCGTAACAGTCCCAACAAATGCTTGGTGTAAATCCCATTACGTTCTGCCGGATTGTCATCAGCTACCTCATTGGGCGCGGTGGCATAGGCAATCAAAGAACCACTTGGACTGCCCATAAGCGTTAACCCATTGCCTATTCCACCACTCTTGAAACGCCTGCCACCAAATGGATTACTCCGACACGCATCCAGAATGATGATATTCACACCTTCCTTATTCTTCATCTGAATTCGTTCCAGAACGTCCATCACACTCAATGCCTCGTACTGAAAATCCCGTTCCTCGGAAATTTTGGCTTCCAATGGAATCAGGTAGTTGTTGCCGTTATATTGGTTCCCATGCCCGGAGAAGTAGAACAAACCAACCTTTCCATTAGATAAAACCTCCACAAAATCCCGCACTGCATCGCGCATAGTCCGCAGGTTTACATCAGTCTTTAAAACGACTTGAAACCCCAGACCTGTCAAGACCTTTGCCATATCTTTGGCATCATTGACAGGATTCTTGAGAGGTTTTTCAGCATAGGCCGCGTTTCCAATTACCAGTGCAAGACGAGTGTCATGGTCTGGTGGTGGCCGCATAACAAATCCACTAGAACCTGCTTGAACATTCAATATGAATAGACTCAAGCCTGACAGCATCACAATTCGTTGAATAAAATGACTCATGATATTTCCTCCTCATTTTTAAAATGAACTTTCATCTAACTTAGTATAACGATATTCATTGAGTTGGTCAAAAGTATGGTGAGGACTGGCAGTTCTTACTCACTCCAAAATCAATGGCGCCCAGAAACTCAGTTTCTTTAAAGAAACTGAGTTTCTTTGACGTTTTTGCGGAGGTCCTAAATTGCTATCTCTTCTCCCGCAATACTTTCACCACTGCATCGCCCATCTCACGGGTACCGACCACCGTATAATTGCCTTTCCCTTGAATATCTTTGGTGCGCAACCCGTCTCGTAATACTTGATGCACGGCCTCCTCCACCAAAGTTGCCAAGTCACTTCGTTGCAACGTATAACGTAACATCATAGCGACCGATAAAATCGTGGCTAACGGATTGGCGACATTTTGACCTGCTATATCCGGCGCAGACCCATGAATCGGTTCATACATGCCCTTATTCTGTGCATCTAGGGAAGCAGAGGGCAACATGCCAATCGAACCGGTTAGCATCGAAGCCAAATCGGATAAAATGTCACCAAACAGATTGGTCGTGACCATCACATCAAATTGTTTCGGATAACGCACCAATTGCATGGCGGCGTTGTCAACATACATGTGGTTCAAGGTCACTTTGGGATAATCCTTACTCACCTTTGTCACCACTTCACGCCATAGTTCCGTAGTCTCCAACACGTTAGCTTTATCCACCGAACACAAACGTTGTTGACGCTGTGATGCGGCTTGAAACGCGACGTGGGCAATTCGTTTAATCTCAGTTTCGCTATAGACCATGGAGTTGATGCCCATCCGTTCGCCATTCTCCAAAGTGCGTACTCCCCGCGGATGTCCAAAATAAATGTCGCCCGTCAATTCCCGGACGATTAAAATATCCAATCCTTCCACCACCTCTGGTTTCAGGGTGGAGGCGTCAATCAATTCTGGGTACACGGTGGCAGGTCGCAAATTGGCAAACAATCCCAATTCGGAACGTAATCCCAACAAGCCTTTTTCTGGACGTATGGAAATATCCAAAGATTCCCATTTGGGGCCACCGACAGCAGCCAGTAAGACGGCATCGGCCCGTTTGGCGAGGGCTAACGTGTCGGCTGGTAATGGTTGACCGGTGGCATCAATGGCGGCACCACCGACTAATGCTTCTTCTAAGTGAACTGGTAATCCGAACGACGTTCTTAGTGTGTCTAATACTTTGACGGCTTCGGCCATAATTTCAGGGCCGATACCGTCGCCTGGGAGTACAGCAATGGTTTTAGTCATTTATAGTTTCCTGTAGGGTTATAAATTAGAATTTAGAATCAGGAATCCAAAGCGTCGCTTTAGGACTCCTGGGGTAAGGAGGAGTAGGGAAGAGTAGGGAATGGTGGAAGGAGTAGGAATTGAATCACCTAGATGCGGTTCAAAAAAATTCCTAGTTTGCCTGATAGCTTCCAAGACCAGCTAATGTCTCAATCACCTAGAGAGGGTTCAAAGACAATTAGAAAGTGACAGGGTAATTCGGGTTCTCGATGGTCTAAATTGCTATTTTCCATATTTGGAATCTCAAAAGCGGTTTGGGGACTCCGTACCCATAAAAAATGATGTCTTAATAATCCGTACTCAATCCCCAATATTTATATAAATATCACTCCATGAAGAATGAATGAGTTTAAGAATAATTTACCATTTACGATTCCCTATGTTATCATTAGTTTTATATCACAAATATTTATTATATCAGACCGCTTGACAAAAGCAACTAAGTGTTGATAATTTTAAAATTGTTAAAATGACTGACGAAAATTTACAACCACTGGGGTTAAACACTGGCGCCCACAAAATCATAGCGATACAAGCCCTCCTGGTGACAGGCATGGGATGGGTATTCTATACTTATCAGGGTCTTCAGGCGGCACAAGCAGCCTTTTACGGTGGTGGTATAGCCATTTTTAACGTCTGGCTATCACATCGTGGGGTTCAAACCGCGGCTAAAATTGCCCAAGTGGCGCCTACCAAAGAGATTTATGTGTTTTATTTTGTTGCAGTGCAACGGTTTATTTTTGCATTAGGGTGTTTTATACTCGGCATGGGTTGGCTAGAGTGGCCACCTATCCCGATGATAGTGACTTTTGGCATTGCACAAATTGGGTATTTTTTTAAGGGTAATTAGTGGCAAAAAATTGTTCTAAACTGCCAGAGGCGCCATCCCTATCGTTAAAGCGATGGCTTATTTTCTGTTCGTTGATAGAATCGGTAAAAAATATGGAAAAAGGTCAAGTTATCACATTTGATTCTCATAAAGGCTTAGGTTTAATAAAATTATTGAATAGCGGTGACATCGTATCAGTCCCACTCGACAACATGACAGGAAATCAAAAAAATCTTCTCTCTGGAGAAATAGTTGAATGTGAAGACATTGGAGGGATTGGAGACCAAGGTTTGCAACCAGCCAAACAGGTGAGGAGAACGTTTCTTCAAGGACAAGTCAAAAAATACTATAGCAACAACGGCTTTGGTTGGATTCAACGATTTGATAACCAAGAGGATATAAGTGTACATTTCACCTCCCTTCGTGACGCCAGTAAGGTGTTACATGAAGGTGATATAGTTGAATTTGTAGAAGGATTGAATACGCAAGGGCATCTGCTGAATAGGCAAAAGCCCTCTACGCAAGGGGAAGGGGCGATTGCGCTGGATGTCGTAGTGATTTCTCCAGCCTTGAAAATAGACACTTTCAGTTTAACTGGTTTTAAAGCTTTTGGTAGAACTGTCTCATTGCCGATTCGCCCCCTGACTCTGTTAGTGGGTCCAAATAGTCATGGGAAAAGTTCGATTCTTCAGGCACTGCTACTGCTAAAACAAACGTTACTGGCAGAAAAACGAGTCGGTGGACGACTGGTATTAGAATGGTCAGGGCCCTTTTTTAAAGTGAATGAATTGACAGAAGTGATACACCATAAGGAGGCGGAGAAAAGTTTTACTCTTAGCTTTGAAATTCAGTCTAAAATAAATGAGTTGAGTGAATACACTAAAGCCATTTTGCCTGCGACCTTGGATAACGCTTATGTCGAAATAGAGTTTACTTTCACTCCTATTAGTCAGGGTCGAACTACTCTGGTGCCCTTAAAAGTGTTGTTATCCGTTTTAACCTCCTCCGTTTTAGAGGAGAAAAACCAAGCACCTCTGATTAAGTTAGAAATGGATGACTTGGAACGCAAAATAACATATCAGAACCAAGAGTTTGACTGTGGTAAAACGCTGACCTTTAGTTACTTTCTGCCAATCTGGGAAGAAAAATCTCCAGAACTCCTCACCATTGGTACAGACGACCAAGAATTTAAAACGGCCAAAACACGCTTTGAGGTATACCGGGTTTATCAAGATTTATTCCAACCTGCTATAGAAGTCATTCAACAAGAACTTTGGCATAATCTCAAATACTTAGGACCGTTACGAAGTGAACCACAACGTGAATATGTAGTTGGGAAACGGTTACATCGGGATGATATTGGCAAAACTGGAGAAAATGCCGTGGTCTTGTTGTACCAAAATTGGGGAGAACCGTGTGATTTTGTAACGTTGCCACCCACGAGAGGTCAGGTCGTTGCATGGCAGAACTTGTCTGCTAAAAAAATGATGGTAGGGGAAGCCATCAATGAATCGCTACGTTGGTTAGGAATGCAGGAATTGAAAATTGTAGAAGTTGTAGAAACAGTGCCTGGACTTTTGATTCAAGCCACTTTTCCTACTTCGGTTGCCAAGAAAACGTGGGTAACTATTGCTGACGTTGGCTTTGGTGTCAGTCAAATTCTGCCCGTCCTGACGATGGGCTTGTTAGCAGAACCAGACAGTATTCTGATGTTTGAACAACCAGAAATTCATTTGCATCCGCGTGCCCAGGCGCGGTTAGCTGAACTGTTGGTCTGTTTTGCTTATACTGGCAAGAGGATTATTATTGAGACTCATAGTGACCATTTGATTAATCGGATGCGTCGTCTGGTTGCAGAAGATTCCACCAATCAACTTTGTGATAAAGTGAGTATTGTGTTTGTGCAACAGGATGGGGAAGAAGCTAAGATGGAGGCGTTGCGAGTGGATAAAGAAGGCCGGATTGAAAATTGGCCGGCGGATTTTCTAGCAGAAACGGCTGAAGATGCCAGGGCCATCGTGAAAGCCAGAGTGATGAAACGACAGCCAGTCAACTCGATTAAATCGACATTGGCTGTTCTTGATATGAATGACCTAAACTGAATTAAAGAACTTTCTTGACCGCGAGAAGAATAAATTGCTAACGTAAATAGGAATTCATATCAATGATACTGCTAGTTATGGCCGATTTAGAGATGTTAGTTTGTGATAAGACTAACACGGATGACGTTTATAACAACGACTTTTGTCAACACCTTCTACTCTTGACCGAAACGTATGATAATTGGGTCAACCAAGGTAATGCAAAATGGTTGTTCTCGTCTCACTTAGAAAACTATATCTGGGAGGCGTATCCGTGGGACACTCCCATCCATAACGACACTGACTTGTATACTATGTTTGCCGTCTGGCTGGAACATCCCATGAATAAGGAAATCATCACGGTTGACCAGTTAACAGACTTGGTGCTTGACCCAAATATTCACGCTAACTATGTGACCCGAGACTATCCTGATTTAGATAAAGAGTGGCGCAACGTTTTAGCCAATTATGGTAAGGTTGATTCCAAAGCCACAGTAGTCATTTTTTCGTTTGCCGGAAAGCCAAACCAGGTGACTTTAATTGACCTCAGCAACAACACTAGAAAGACGTTTCCACTGGTCAAAACTGAACAAGAATGGCTAACTGAACTAAAGAAAATTGACCCCTGGCTGAGACACGAGTTACCAAAAGGGGGTGATTATCCTTACACACCTCCTGACCCGATGGCACTTGATTTTCCGCAGGAATATTACCCGCCTCGAAAGGCAAATGGGTTTCAAGACAATAAGGGACGGCTATGGGTTCCAGATGAAGAAAGAGGACAACGACATTGGGATGTACAATGCGAAAAACGCGGACGAGATAAATATTTTAAAGTGAGTCCTGATGGACGACTATTAGGTGGTACACCTTGCTAACCCAAGATTAGCAACGGTGCAAATTAAAACAACTTTTATCAATCTTAACCAATCATTTCTATTTAAGGAGTAACCATCGTGACAACAGAACCTGGCAGCGCAACGGGGCCCACCCCCGTAGAATACATCCAACACCATTTGACCAATTTACATGTTGGCGAAGGCTTTTGGACTTTTAACCTAGACACCTTCTTTTTTGGCGCACTCTTGGCCGCACTACTTATCTGGGCCGCCAAAACAGTGGGTAGCAACCTCAATTTTGATAGACCCACAGGACTCCAAAACCTGCTGGAAGTCGTCTTAGAATTTATCGAACAACAAGTCAAAGATGCTTTCATGGGTTACAATCCCATCATTGGACCCCTGGCACTCACCCTGTTCATGTGGATATTCCTAATGAATGCCATGGACTTACTCCCCGTCGACCTCCTTCCTATGGTAGCAGGTTGGTTAGGAGTTCACTACCTCAAAGTCGTCCCCACGACGAATCTCGACACCACGTTCGGCATGTCCTTCAGTGTGTTGGCCTTGATTATTTTTTACAATATCAAAACCAAAGGTCCAGTGGGCTATGTCAAAATGTTCCTCTTCCATCCCTTTGCGGCCAACAACATTTTGGTGAAAATCCTCTTGATTCCCGTGAACGTCATTATGACTTTGGTTGAGGAACTGGCCAAACCTCTCAGTATGGGATTGCGGTTATTTGGAAACATGTTTGCAGGAGAACTGATTTTTCTCCTCATCGCTATCCTCCCTTGGTGGATTCAATGGGCGCCGGGCGGAATTTGGGCGATTTTCCACATTCTCGTCATCTCCCTGCAAGCCTTTATTTTCACCATTCTGACGATTGTGTATTTGAGTATTGCGCATCAACCGTTGGAACATGAAGAACATTAAGTGAAGAACCCTAGAAACTCAGTTTTTTCCAAAAACTGAGTTTCTTGATGACTCATCCTCAAGCCACAAGGACATAGAAACCACCATGAGTCAAAAAGTGTTTGAACAGATTTGGAAACAATTGCGTGCCAAAAAGGCTACCTACAAAGATTTTTTGGAACGAGTCACTATTAAACAACTGCGTGGTATCAAAAACCTCACAGTAGATTTTAATTTCCCAGTGACCGTTGTCGCAGGGATCAATGCGTCTGGCAAATCGACAGTGCTGTTTGCCTGTGCGTACCAAGCGGCTTTTGGATAATCAAGAGTGTTGAGTGCAGAAATTCAGGTCTTTTTCCCGGTTCTGAAAAGCGGTTTCAATTCCCCAGTGCTTGATAAATGACAGCAATTTTGCCGGCGGTATAAGAAAAGTGGAGTCCAAGACATATTTTGGACTCCTTGCCGTTCCTTACAATCCTCCCATACACACATATTTCATTTCCAAATACTCCTCAATCCCATACCGCGACCCTTCTCGGCCTATCCCTGATTCTTTCATGCCTCCAAAGGGCGCCACTTCCGTGGAAATCAGCCCCTCATTGATTCCCACCATCCCATATTCTAAGGCTTCCGCCACCCGCCAGGCACGTCCTAAATCGTGGGTATAAAAGTACGCGGCCAACCCATACGAGGTATCATTTGCTAAAGCAATGGCCTCCTCCTCACTTCGAAACCGGAAAAGCGGGGCAACGGGTCCAAACGTTTCTTCACGGGCAATACGCATAGTGGGTGTCACGTTGGTTAACACGGTCGGTTCAAAAAAAGTGCCTCCCAAAGCGTGACGTTGACCACCACAGAGAATTTTGGCACCTTGAGTGACGGCATCTTGAATGTGATTTTCTACTTTTTGCACAGCGGCTTGATTAATTAAAGGACCTTGTTGTGTCTCACCTTTTAAACCGTCACCGACTTTTAGCAATTCAACTTTATGTGCCAGTTTAAAGGCAAATTCACCATAGATACTGTCTTGAATCAACAGCCGGTTAGCGCAAACACAAGTTTGACCGGTATTACGATATTTGGAAGCTAACACGCCTGTTAAAGCGGCTTCTATGTCAGCATCTTCAAAGACGATAAAGGGGGCATTGCCACCGAGTTCTAAAGAAATTTTTTTGACTGTGGTGGCGCATTGTTGCATGAGGAGTTTGCCCACTGCGGTGGAGCCGGTAAAGGAGAGTTTGCGTACCAAGGGATTCGAGGTCAATTCGGCCCCAATGTCTGTCGGCCACCCTGTGATGACATTTATGACACCTTTGGGAAACCCCGCCCGGTCGGCCAATTCTGCTAAGGCAAGGGCTGAGAAGGGAGTGCTTTCGGCGGGTTTGATGACGACGGGACAACCTGCTGCCAGTGCGGGTGCGCATTTGCGAGTGATCATGGCGATGGGAAAATTCCAAGGGGTAATCGCGGCCACGACGCCAATGGGTTGTTTGAGAACGAGAATACGTCTGCCTGGTTGGGGAGGAGGGATAATGTCCCCATACACTCGTTTGGCTTCCTCTGCATTCCATTCAATGAAAGAAGCCCCATAAACGACTTCGCCCTTGGCTTCGGCTAATGGTTTGCCTTGTTCTGCCGTCATCAAGATAGCTAGATCGGATTGATTTGCCATGATCAAGTCAAACCACCGGCGTAGAATGGCGGCCCGTTCTTTGGCTGTGTGGTTGCGCCACGCGGGCCAAGCCGCGTGGGCCGCTTCAATGGCTTGCCGAGTCTCCAGTTGTCCCATATTAGGAACTGTACCCAGTACCGTATTATCCGCAGGATTCGTGACTGGCAAACGGGCTTGAGTGTGGGCATCTTTCCAAGTACCATTGAGATAGGCTTGTTGGTGAAAGAGACGGGGGTCATTGAGATGGTTTTGAATTTCGGTGTTTGGGTGTTGAATCGTGTTGAATTGCATTGAGTTCTCTTGATAGTAGTGTTATCGCAGTAATAGTATCAGAGGCAGGAGTCCAAAGCTACGCTTTGAACTCCTCAGTAGTGGCCACTTTCTTAACTCCCCGTAAGATATAAGTCGTCATTTCACCTTTCCCCTTGACTTGAATGCGTCCACGTTCCTCAAATACATATTTGTCTTGAAGTGTCTCATAAACGCTGTCAGACACTTGAATTTGGCCGGCTAGGCCTTGGGATTCCATACGACTGGCAAGATTGACGGTGTCGCCCCAGAGGTCATAAGCGATTTTCCGAATCCCAATGACGCCTGCGACAACAGGTCCAGTATGAATACCGATGCGAATGCTTAATGGATAGGCTTCAAATTCGAAAATGGCTTGTTGCATATCCAGGGCTAAATCCGCAATCTTACCGACATGATTGTCGCACAGTGCTGGAAGTCCTGCGACTACCATATAAGCATCTCCAATCGTCTTGATTTTTTCCACACCGTGTTTGGCCACCAGATTATCAAAGATAGAAAATACTTCATTGAGGAGTTCAACCAGTTTGGGCGGACGCAATTTTGCGGAAATTTCGGTAAATCCTACAATATCGGCAAACAATACGGTGACGTGGGCAAAGTCGTCAGCGAGAATCGCACGGGATTTTTTCAGACGTTCTGCAATTTGAGAAGGTAGAATGTTCAGAAGGAGATGTTCTGATTTTTGCTGTTCTTGTTGTAATTGTTTTCTAGCTTGAAATTCAGCCCGTTGTAAACGTTCATAGAGATAGACGGAAATGTTGCAAATGACGCAAAACCAGAATATGTAGAGATAGAGAAACAAGGGATCGGCCATGGCAATTTGGGATTCTAATTGGGCAGATGACCAAAAGCGAATGGCTATAAAACAGAAGCAGACTCCCAATTGTGAAAGGAAGTGAAGTCGCCATTGCAGAGGGATAAAAGTGGCTTGGATGAGGAAAACGAGGGTCCAAGTAACAAAGTCCAATTTGGCGATTCCCTCTTGCAAAAACCAATATTGGGGAATAATGGTGACAGACCAGGAAAGGAGGAGGAGGATAAGACCTGGTCGAGTTCGACCCAATTTGGAGTACAGCAGTCTAAGACTGAGTAATAACAAACCTTCTTGACTGAGGTTGGTCCACAGCCAGGACGGTTGATAGTCAGGATAGCGGGATAAGTTCAAAAGGATAAAAGTTAAAAAGGATGCAATACCAATGGTCAAGACGATGCTTAGGCGATGCCATATAAAGTCGTTTCGCCAGTCTGTATAGTCGATATATTCCTCTATGGTGGGGGGGGGAGAGAAAAGTTTGAACATATTAATTCAGCGAATAGTGGATAATGGAAAATGGGTGGCTTGAAACATGGATGAGATATGGTGATATTCACTTATTCTTGTACCCCCCCAGCCCCCCCGTACACGGGGGGGATTGACCCCCCCTGCGTGCGGGGGGCTGGGGGGGTACAAAAATGAATGAATATTACTATATTTGAACTGTAGATGAGAATGATGATTGAGAAACACCGGCGTGGAGGTTTTAGCCGCAATGCCATTCAGTTAAGGAAAAAAGTCCCCCCGCAATGAATCGCTAGGTGGACTAGAGGCTTTAGCCGGAAAGTGCCGAACAAATATTGAAATCACCATGTCCCCACCGGCTGAAGCCTCTAGTCCACCTGGCGATTCATTTCAGAGGCATCTAAGGAAAAAAGTCTCCCGAAATAAATCGCTAGGTGGACTAGAGGCTTTAGCCGGAAAGTGCCGAACAGATATTGAAATCACCATGTCCCCCACCGGCTGAAGCCTCTAGTCCACCTGGCGATTCATTTTAGGGGCATTTATGGCAGTGCGGCTGAAGCCTCTAGTCCACCTGGCGATTCATTTTAGGGGCATTTATGGCATTGCAACTAAAGCCTCTACTCCGACGTTTTGCCATTCTGAATTGATTATCCATTATCCACTATTCACTAACGATTCATCATGGCCGAGATACTTGCTGTAGTAGGTTTTTCGAGAACACCTTTTTCAGTGACCAAAATGTCTATTAATTCCGCAGGTGTGACATCAAAGGCGGGGTTCCAAACGGCAACGCCATGAGGGGCAATTTGTTGGCCAGCCATGGTGATAACTTCGTCGGCCCCACGTTCCTCAATAATGATTTTATTGCCATCGGTCAAATTCATATCTAATGTCGACGTGGGTGCGACGACCATGAATTTAACTCCATGTTGCCGGGCTAACACGGCCAAATTGTAAGTGCCAATTTTGTTAGCCACATCGCCATTGGCAGCGATCCTGTCGGCCCCGACGATAATCCATTGAACCAGTCGTTGTCGCATCAAAGCGGCAGCGGCACTGTCGACAATCACGGTGACGGGAATTTTGTCTTGGCGCAATTCCCAAGCCGTGAGACGGGCACCTTGTAGCCAAGGACGAGTTTCGTCGGCATAAACTTGCATAATTTTACCTGCGGTAAAGGCATTCCGAATGACGCCCAACGCGGTGCCATAACCTCCCGTGGCCAGGGCGCCGGCATTGCAATGGGTGAGGATTCGACAAAAGGAGGGGAGTAACGCTGCCCCCAGTTCGCCCATGCGATAGTTTGCCTCAACATCTTCTTGTTGAATCCGTTGGGCTTCCGCGAGAAGGGCGGGCACGGGATCCCCCGTGAGACCAGAAAAGCACGCACGCATTCGTTTTAATGCCCAGACGAGGTTGATCGCAGTGGGGCGTGCATGTAACAGTTGTTGCATTTCTGTCTCTATGAGTAACGTCCAATTTTGAGGATTTTGGGCATAAGCTTTTTTAGCTGCCAAAACCACGCCGTAGGCGGCTGTGATCCCAATAGCAGGGGCACCTCTGACAACCATATCTTTGATAGCCTTGGTGACATCAGAGGCATTATCGAATGCTATCATGGTTTGTTCGAAGGGGAGTTTGCGTTGGTCAAGTAATTGTAATTGGTCGTCTTGCCAAACGACGGCGCGAAGGGTGTCACAGGGATGAGTCATGATGATGTTCGCCTCCTTATTAGAGAATTGGTGAAGTCCAAAACAGGTTTTGGACGAAAGCTAACGGGGGAGTCCAAAACAGGTTTTGGACTCCCGGTTAAATCTAGTTACTCATAATTTTGATGCTAGGAAATTTAGCCGCGTAATCCTTCGCCTGTAAAGACAGTTTCGCACTGACTCGCCGGGCGATGTCGCGGAAAATTTGGGCCACTCGTCCATTGGGGTCAGACACCACCGAAGGTTTGCCACAGTCGGTATCTTCACGAATTTTGATGTCCAACGGTAAGGCGCCCAGCAGGTCCACATCGGCTTCGGAGGCCATTCGGAGGCCGCCACCTTCACCAAAAATGTGTTCTGCATGGCCGCACTTACTACAAATGTGAATACTCATGTTTTCCACAATTCCTAGAACAGGGACATTGACCTTTTCGAACATTTTGAGACCGCGCCGGGCATCTAACAAGGCAATGTCTTGAGGCGTGGTGACAATCACGGCGCCGCTAACCGGGATTTTTTGGGCCAATGTCAGTTGGGTGTCGCCCGTGCCAGGCGGAAGGTCGACAATCAGGTAGTCCAAATTTTGCCAACGAGTATCTTTCAACAGTTGTTCAAGGGCTTGTGTCACCATAGGACCACGCCAAATCATAGGCGTTTCTTCCTCAATGAGATAGCCAATCGACATCGTTTGGAGACCGTGGCCAATAACTGGTTCAAGAGAGTTGCCATCTTTGGATTCCGGTTGCGTGTTAACGCCCAGCATCCGCGGTTGACTGGGACCATAAATGTCGGCATCTAAGATACCTACGTTAGCACCTTCGACGGCCAGGGCCAGGGCCAGATTGACGGCGGTGGTGGATTTACCCACGCCGCCTTTGCCAGAAGCCACCGCAATAATATTTTTGATCTCTTCAATCGGTTTGACTCCTTTTTGCACGGCATGGGTAGCAATTTTGCAGGTGAGGTGGACTTCCACCTGACCTACGCCGGCTATCGTCTTCAACTTGGCAGTCAATTCCTTGATCAAGGTTTCATGGTAGCCTTTGCAGGGGAAACCCAAGGTAATCTCCAACGTGACTTTATCGCCCTCAATGCGAATATTTTTGAGGACTTTGGCAGAAACCAGGTCCATTTGCAAATAGGGGTCTATGTATTCTTTCAGAGTTGTTTCAACTTGTGGTTGTGAAACACCAGTCATTCATTATCTCCTCAACTTCTCTCACCATAACGACTCGTTCCCAACGGGACAAAAGGTATGAGTGAGGTAAGTTCTTAAAAGTTATTACTATGGAAGTGGTGAAGTACACCAAATGTCTTTGGTTATGTTTTGCAGTTCATGTTGCATTAAACTAGCTACATGAGGGCAAGTCATGTATAATTCAACGGTTCCCTCAAATAAGTTAAATCTATCTAGTGATTTATTCTTTGATGGCACTTGGATGCCCCAGGTTTTCCATCAAATCCATCAAATAGATAGCGAACCTGACAAAATCGGCTTCGGTTAGAATGCCTACCAATTTGCTACCCTGTAGTACAGGCAAACAACCATGTTTTTGTTCTAACATAAATTTTGCCGCCTCATATAAAGAAGTATCTTCTTCGGCTGCGGTGATGTCAGTAATCATAACTTTATTGATGGGGATACTGGTCTCCAGTTCATCCCGTTCCGCGGGGTCTATGTCGGCCAAGATGGACACTGAAGCGGCCAGAATATCACGTTTGGTCAACAGACCCATAAATTCGCCACCATCATCGATGATGGGGACATGTCGGATCCGTTTATCCAACATCAGTTGCCGCGCTTGATGTATATTGTCAGAGGGTTTAAGGGTGTACAATTCACGACACATTAAATCTTTCGTGGTCATCATAAATGGGGGGACCTCTTTACTGTTATCAGTTAATTGCTTTGTGTGCAACACCCATTCGGGTGGATTTGTAGGAGTCATGAGATTCTCGTAAAACTATTCGAATGTTGAAATAAAGGCTTTCGAACGTTGAAGTAAAGGCTTTCGAACTCGGCACGTATTAAGTTTAGAGGTATTATATCTCACGTTACCTAACTTTTCTACCTTTATCAATGAATATTCTTTCAGACATTGCCCAAAAACTTTTAGAACCGGCTAACATTTTATTTCAGGAACACATTTCTTTTCAAGAATACTTAACTGAATTGACCTGGCTACTATTTTTGAAAGTTGCCCCGGCGTATGGCATGGCAACCTACACCTATTTTAACTGGGATGTCTTTGTTAGCCAAACCGGTCAACCGCAGTTTGAGTATTATAAAAAAGCCTTGGCCGCCCTTGAACAGGCCGAAGAACCGCATATTGCCAGTCTCTTTACACAGGCACAGACCGCTTTGCAACGTCCTGAACAATTGCTACTCATCACGGCCTCTTTAGCGGTGATTGACAAAATAGACATAGATAATTTAGGTGAACTATATGAAACTTTGCTAGAACTCTGTTTCTCTCAAAATGATTGCCAATTGTCCATTGTACCACGTTCTTTGGCAGACATGATGGTGGTTTTAACACAACCGCAACCTGATGAATTAATCCAAGACCCCTTAGCAGGAGTAGGCAACTTATTGGTCGCCGCTGATCAATATGTTCAAACCATCACTGCCGAAGAAATTGATGAATCTTCTTTTTATATCCAAGAATTTGACGAACTTTGGCGAATGGGAATCGAACCTCAGTTAACCAAACAGCGATTTGCCATGATGAATTGTCTGTTACATGACTTCGATTATTTGTCCTGTATACCCGTGCAATGGGGTGACACTTTAAAGAATATTTACCAAACTGAACCCCCTGCGGATGTCATTTTGAGTGTCTTCGCCGGTGCCGATGAAGACACTTGTTTAGCCCTCTTGCAACATACTTGTCAACGTCTCGCCCCCGGCGGTCGGGCCGCAGTGGTGGTACACGATTCGATTTTAACCGCCCCCGGCCCGGCCCAACAAGTGCGTCGCCTGTTACTTAACAACACCGTAGTACATACCGTGTTACGCCTACCGCTGGGTATTTTTTATCCTCAAAATTTGTTAACTCACTTATTATTTTTTCGAAAGGGTGACACGGTTGAAGAGAAAACTCAAAATGTTTGGTTTTACGATATGCGTAGCCAGTTTCCCAAATTTGGGCCCCATTTACAACTGACCCCTGAACATCTGCGCCCCTTTGAAATTGTCTATGGAGAAGACCCCTGGGGACACTCGCCTCGTCAAGAAGTGGAAATCAATGGACGATGGCGTTGTGTCAGCCGCCGCTGGTTAGCCCAACAAAACGACCAATTAGCCTTCTGTTGGCTGGCCGAAAACCGTCAAAAACCTGTCAAACAACGTTGGGGAATCTTGGATAGTATGGTGACAGAGTTGCAGGAACTGGGGATGTTGTTGACGTAACACAGGTCACCCCAAATCACCTCCAGGAGTCCAACGCACCTCCAGAAGTCCAAAGCGTAGCTTTGTCTGACAAAGCTACGCTGTTTCCTCCTGGGTCATGGACCATTACCGTTTTTTCCTTTCCTCGCGCCACTGCATCAAAATCCCCTCCGCTATTTTTTGGTCTTCCACCGTCTTAACTAACGTACTAAAAGAACGTAACGTTTTCTCAGGTTCTTCAACCAATGGATGCGGGTGCGTCTCCTCCTTAAACAGTTCTCGCAAAATCAGAAGCCAGTTCAACAATTCCGCAGTCGACGGTTTTTTACGCAACCCGCCGCCGCGCAACTTGAGGAACAATTGAAGGGCATCCGCCAGAAAATTGTGAATACCAGTGTACTTAGCCAGACGAATATCAACAATCTCCCGCAAACGGACTTCCTCTGGAAACGGCAAATGATAATAAATACAACGACGTAGAAAAGTCTCTGGCAACGGTTTCTCCAAATTACTGGTCAAAATTAAAATCGGTTTACACTCCACAGGGGCTTGAATTATTTGAGTCCCCAGAGTTCCCAATTCAGGGATACGAAAATAGGCATTTTCCATTTCATTGAGAATATCGTTAGGAACATCGCGGGGCGCCTTGTCTATCTCGTCAATGAGAACAATACTACGTTGCGGCCTGTGGAAGACAAACTGTTCACCTAGAAGTCTATGGACATGGGGTTCAAAATCCGCGGGCAGGAACGGCTCCACCTGAGATTCTTCATTGGCCATGAGAATGGCGAGTCCCATGGCCTGGAAAGTGAGATAATCTTGAGGTCTCTTCCTCACTTCGTGACCTTGCAACCCTTGAAAACGTCCCAACACATCATAACTATAAAAGAGGTCACGGGCCTGAGTGGTGGATTTTGTATCAAATCTTAGCACCGGATAACCCAATTGACAAGCCAGATGATAAGCCAATTGAGTTTTGCCAGACCCAGGTTCACCTGTAATAAGAAGCGGTTGCCCTAGAAGGAGGGCAGTATTAACTGCATCCACAAGTCCTGGGTCTGGAAGATAATCTTTATCCGCTTGAAAACCTTCCGTCCTTAGGTGAACCAGTTGCGGCGCACTGGGGAGGTCAACGGGGCTAGTGCAACAATCCGATACGGGTGTGGCGGTATAAAAGGGGTAGTGCATATAAATTTAATGAAGAAATAAAGGTAGTGTTGTACAAGTAATGGTATAGCAGTTTTGGAGCATGGAATTGATTCCGTTGGAGTACGGAATTAATTCCGTACTCCAAAACCCATAACCATTACCTTTGCATCACTACCTGAAATTGAATGAAAAAGACTGGTGTTTGGTTATGAATTTTGGTAGTGATGCAATGTGGGTGATATTCATAGAGTTGCCCTCACCTCCGGCCCTTCTCCCAGAGGAAGAGGGGAGACAGGCAGCATCAGTGATTTTCTCCCCTCTCCCTCTGGGAGAGGGGCCGGGGGTGAGGGTAAACATATCACCCACATTGCATCACTACCTGAATTTTAGAATTATAGTAATATTCACATAAATTTGTACCTTTTTCACTGGAGCACAATAAGAATTATTGCGCCGTGCGCCCGCGTAGCGTCAGCATCTGATTGCGCAATAATTCTTATTCCAGCGAAAATCGTACAAGTTTGTTTGAATGAATATTACTATAAATTATTTGGGACTCAGAAATGAGTACCGATTCTAATTCTAAAATGCTCAATGCAACGTAAATACGCAAAGCATAAAAGGGTAGTGATGCAATGTGGGTGATATGTTTACCCTCACCCCCGGCCCCTCTCCCAGAGGGAGAGGGGAGAAAACCACGGATTCCGCCGTTCCCCCCTCCTGTAGGGAGAGTGGCCGGGGGTGAGGGTAAACATATCACCCACATTGCATCACTACCAGATTTTGCACAGATAAGTACCGAAGCAGAAATTTTACGGTATTTTCAATCGTCGCCCTCACCCCCGGCCCCTCTGGGAGAGGGGCCGGGGGTGAGGGTAAGGGCGTCATTATACCAGAAAATTTCTGCTTCACTACTTACTTAATCAGTCACGTTTATCTTTATCTGATTTGTCCTGCTTATCGGCAGTGGCATCAGTTCCACTGTCTTTCTGGTCCTGCTTGTCGACGGTGCTATCATCCTCACCATCTTTGGCAGATTTATCTAACTTGTCAGTCGTGGTTTCGTCATCATTGTCTTTGGCAGACTTATCCTGCTTGTCAGTCGTGGTTTCGTCACCATTGTCTTTAGCAGAGTCTTTAGCAGACTTATCCTGCTTGTCAGACGCGGTTTCGTCATCATTGTCTTTGGCAGACTTATCCTGCTTGTCAGACGCGGTTTCGTCACCATTGTCTTTAGCAGATTGATCCTGCTTGTCAGACGCGGTTTCGTCACCATTGTCTTTAGCAGATTGATCCTGCTTATCGGCGGTGGATGACTTCTCTTCACTGTCCTTAGCAGATTCACTGTCCTTAGCAGACTCACTGTCTTTAGCAGACTTATCCTGCTTATCGGTAGTGGTGTCCTCACCCTTGTCCTTTGCAGACTGGTCTTGCTTGTCCTCCTCAGGCGTTCCCTGTTTTTCCTCCTTATCGGCAACGTCGTCACGCTTGCTATCAGAGGCTTTCTCCTGGGAGTCTTTGACAGATTCGTCGGTCTTGTTAGAGGCGTCGTCTTCCTTCTCCTTGGCAGGTTTACTCTGCTTATCCTTCTTACTCTGCTTGTCCTTGGCCGGTTTGCTATTCTTGTCCTTGGCGGATTTCTCCTTGTCAGTGGAACTCTCCTTGGCTACCGGTTTCGTTTCTTCAGACTTCGCAGTTTGATCCTTTTCAGAAGTCTTCTCACGGTCCGCAGTAGGCGAAGACTCATCCGTACTGGACTCCTCTTCTTTATCACTGTTGCCCGTCTTTTCCGCTTCCGCGGGATCAGACTCATCGCTAACCTTCGTCTTTTCAGACGTCTTAGGCTTGCTGGTTTTACCAGATTCTGCCTCGGTTTCTGGACCACATAAACTGTCTATCCACACGAAGTTCCTGCTGATATTCCGGTGCCCCGACAAGGAATTACCTTTCATATTCAGAACATCCACACTGAAGTAAGTTCCCCTCATGGTATTGGGTTCCACATTCTTTGGCACCCCTGGCCACCAGCCGGTTATCTCAAATTTGAAGGTATCGGAAACGATTTCCGAATTATAGTGTGGTTCAAGGCAATCCTCATCGTAAGGTGCCGGTGCTTTAGAACATGCCAATTGTTCTGGAGAACCGTCGGTATCTGGGGTTGAATCAGCACCGAACCAGACGGTTTGCCAATTGGTCTGGATGATCGCTTGGCTTTCAGATGGATACAACGACACTTCACCCGTGACCGTCAGAAAGCCAGGCTTTCTCTGACAATAGAGGTTAGTTTGACTGTCATCATTGAATGACCCAGTCCAACTTTCCACAGGTGGCAAAGCCGAAGGTTGGGGTTCACACTTAGCCGACCACGCGATACTTTCAATGTCAGAATAGTGGGTCACAAAGGAACGGTCGTCCACAATTTTACATGCCCACGGGTCATACGCATACAGCTTGTGTCCAGTGTCTTGGTCAACCGCAAACATTAACATGCCGCCATCCAGCGTTTCTAATGCTTCCACTTCGCCAGGGAGGTCTTGGCATTTTTTGCTGACGACCGAGTTTTGGCCATACCGCCACCACCACAAAGTGGTACCTTCACTGGCATATAAAAATTTGCCATCGGAACTCCAGGCCATACCTTCGGCATTCACGCTTTTAAAGGGAACTCTGACATAACTGTAACCCGTCTCCGTATTGATTTGAACAATTCCCTTACCAGCCGCCCAGCCCCATAGAGTACCGTCATAGCGGAAGGCTAAGGCATTGATGTCATCAAATCCGGTCTTACCCACCAATGTCAATTCTCCCGACGTTGGGTCCACCAGGTACAACCGTCCTCTCTTATCTTTGTCCGCCTTATTACTGGCAACCCCATAGAGGCGATAATTGGAAGGACTAATTTCCAGTCCCTCTATGTCGTAACCTTTGCGGATGGCACCAAAAGCAGTCGTGGTTCTCTCGCTGGGGTCTATGTATAACAACTGCGAATCCGCCACCCCTTGGTCATTCACCGCATAAATCACATCGCAGGAAGCCCCTTCTGGCCAAGCGACATAAACCCCGTTCCCCTGATTACCAGAGTAGTCTATCCCACCCGTAGTCTTGTCAAAATCCCAGGTATCATAGCCTGTGTAATCTTCACTGACTTGAACTTTGACCACAAAGACGGAGACACTGCCGTTGGCATCGGTCAAGGTGTAAGTGAACGTATCGACTCCTCGAAAGTTTGGGTTAACCGTGTAAATCAATGTTCCATCTCGGTTATTCACAATTTGACTATTTCGAGAAGGATATAAAATCAAAGTCTGTGAACTTGAATTGATACCCAGGTTAAAAGTAGCCGAGTGATAAGGATTGGCTTTCACCCAGTGGTCTGCATAATCGCCAAAGAATGAGGGTGCGGGTGGAGTATATTCATAGCTGGGGTCGCTTACTTCCTCCTCCACCACCGGCCCTGGCACCGGAATCACTTCTGGTTCTGGTGGTTCCACTGGCACGAACGTCAGAACAACCGGTTCCCCTTTGACGCCGTCTGCCACAGGGGTCAACGTCACCGTTTCGGCCACCGTATTGCCAATGGCAAATTGGGCTTCACCCAGTGAATTGGTAATGACAGGGTTATTCTCAATGTGTACGGTTTCCGATGTACTGATCAGTTCCACATTCACACCTGCCATTGTAGAACCTTGGGCATCATAAGGAACGATCACCACCTTGAGTTGGGATTGACCATCGGCGACTGGTGACAGATTCGTCAACTCTTTGGCTTTGATAATCGCAGGGGTCACTTCGACGGAAACCGCTACCGATTGGCTGATGCCAGTTCCTTTCACACTTACGACAACGGGCACGTCACCTGCAACAGTGGAAGTGATTTTGACTATCAATTCGCCATTCTTATCCGTCACCCCAGAACCCGTATTGACAGTGGCTTGACTGTCAGCAGGTAGTTGCACCGTGACAGGGACGCCTTCGACAGGACCTTTTTCATTTTTGGCCGTCACATTGAGAAATACCGCATCTTTATCTTCCCCCGTTTGAGTCTTCTTAACAGGGGTGACTGTTAATTCCTTGACATTGGGCGTGAACGCCAAAGAAATCGGTTGCCCTGAAATCGGTTGCCCTTTAATCATCTCCACCACAGGCGTGACGGCCACAGTTTGGACCGCCGTATTAGTGATGGAAAAATGCGCTTCACCCGCTGCATTGGTGGTAACAGGATTTTCTGCAATCACCGCGGTGGTGGAATCGCTAGTCAGTTTCACTGTCACATCCGGGAGAGGGTTGCCATTCGCATCTTTGGGGGTTACGAGTAAGGAAATGGGAGAACTACCATCCGCAGGTGCCGGTTGGGGTCCATCGGAAAGAGGAGGTTCTGATGTGTTTCCGGTTCCTCCCGTGACCGGTTGATTACTCTTGATTGGAGTAATAACTAATTCCTTGACATTGGGAGTGAAGGTCAAAGGAGGCAATGGCACTTCAATAGTCGTCCCCACCACCACCAGTTTGGCATTCTCCACGGTTTGGACGACCGTACTGGTGATGGAAAAATGCGCTTCGCCTGACGCACCGGTGGTAATGGGATTTTCTGCAAATACCACGGTGGTGGAATCGCTAGTTAGTTCCACTTTTACACCAGAGAGAGGGGTGCCTAGGACGTTTTTGGCGGTTATGGGTAAGGAAATGGGAGAATTACCATCCGCAGGTGCAACAAGTTGGGGGTCCTGGGAGAGAGGTGATTCTGACGTTGGCGATTCTAGTGAACAGACTTGTTTTTTAACACTTTCCTCACAGTCATTAGGATCGCACTCTTCTATTTCATCACACCTGCCATCGCACTCACCTAAACAATCGTCGTCAAGACATTCGGAATTACACTCCCCCTTGCAAGCATCCAGTGATAGAGGCGACCTTGGGCAGTACACAGAAACCAGTTTGCTATAATAGGGGACGTTGTAGGCATACGCCATCCCACTCATGCCAGAAGCCACACAAACTAAAAACAACAAACTATACTTTTTCATAATAAATTACCTTTTTGAGGTTATTAACTTTTCTCGTTAGCTATTTCACATTCTAACTCACTCAATATATGCAAAAAATATGCTAAAAACCATCAATTATTCAAGAATATTACCATAAATTTTGTAAATCCAACGTAACTATTTTAAATTATTGAAATAAATTTCATAATAAATGATACTCCACTCAAAATAAATTACATTTCAATATAGTAAAATTTAATTAAAAATTAACGAAAATGTGTTGATTTTCAACAGGGGGTGTTGAAAATCAACACATCGAAAATTTTCATTAAGTGTCATTTAGTGAAAATTGCGATTTAAAATGAGACGCACTTTGCACCTTCTTGTGCCCCCTACCTATTAAGTTAAGAAATGATTAATATCAAGAAACCAGGCCACCCAAAATTAACCGATAGATGGCGGTGGACTAGAGGCTTTAGCCGCAATGCTATTAAGTTAAGGAAAACTGCGAAGGTTTGGTGGAGTGGAGGCTTTAGCCGGCTGGCAGTAGGCACACTCCAAGTCTCAAGAGTGGGGGGCGCCTACCGCCGGCAGGCTAAAGCCTCCACTCCACCAGCGTTTTCCTTAACTTAATAGCATTGAGGCTTTAGCCGGTGGGCGCAGAACAGATATAGTAATATTCCTTCTCACTTGTACCCCCCCTGCCCCCCGCACGCGGGGGGAGTCACTCCCCCCCGTGTACGGGGGGGCAGGGGGGGGTACAAGTGATGAGGAATATTACTATATTGAAATCACCGTGCCCCCCTCCGGCTAAAGCCTCCAGTCCACCCATATTTATTTCGTGAAAGTTCTCAATTCTTATACCGATCATAACTTATCATTCTATCACACTCCATGAACAAATCTTTCCTTCTTTTTTCCCGTGTCCTCTTTTCCACCCATTGGATCACTATCATCAACTTGATTCTAGCCGTGGTGCTAGGGTATCAAGTGATGCACCTGTTACTGATGATGAACGATCCGCCCCTGGCTAACCTCCTCACCTCCCACTCGCGTCCCTTGACTTCAACCTCTTCGCTACCGACTCAAACTCATCTTCTCAACCTCACTCCTTTGTTGGAAGCGAATTTCTTTGGGCCTCCTCAAGCAACGGTTTTGAAACCGTCGCACACTGCGTTAACGCCACCGCCTGAAACGCCCTTGAATTTAACCTTGCAAGGCATTTATTACAGCACCGATCCAAGCGCTTCATTGGCCATCATTACGACACCAGATGGTAAAACAGAACTCTATAAACAGGATAAACCTTTACCGAATGGGATCACCATCCAAAAAATCGAACCGCGGAAATTGATTTTGCTAAGAAATGGACAGCAGGAAACGTTGCTTCTGGAAGGTTCTCACCCTGACGAGGGGGCAAATCCGGCTGAAGCCTCTAGTCCCGGACTCGCTACTCATACCACGACTAGCAAGGACGCTGATAAAGCTAAACCTGGGCAACTATTGGGTGACTATCAACGTCAATTGCAAGCCAATCCTCAGCACTTGATGAATCTCATGCACCTGTCACCCGTCAGTCAAGAAGGCCGTTTTCTTGGGTATCGTCTCAGTCCTGGCAAAGACACTCAGGTGCTGACGCAATTTAACTTGCAAGCGGGGGATATATTGACTGCCGTCAATGGTGTTAAACTCGATTCTCCTCTCAAAGGACTGACGGTGGTAGAACAATTGGCGACGGCGGATCATCTGGAATTGCAAATTTTACGCAATGGGCAATTGGTGCCGTTGTCCTTCAATATAGAAAGATAGCACCATCGATTGCCAAAGTCAATGGCCTCCCCCCCGGAGTCCAAAACAGGTTTTGGACCCCATTGTCATTGACATCTCTCTCAGGTCGATTTATACTAAGAATCACCATTTTTCAATCCAATTAGAGTACGCCATTTAAAAACTGCAACAAACCTAATCGGTGCGTGGGACGCACCCTACTAAATATGTTGGACTAGAGGCGGAAGCCGGCGGGGGCCGAATACAATTAAATCGCCGGGAACGGCCACCGGCTGAAGCCTCTAGTCCACCTATATTTTAATTTCGGGGGGACCTTTATTCGTTAACTGAATGGCATTGCGGCGGAAGCCTCTAATCCACCAACACTTTAATTTTTGGAAGACCTTCCATGACCATAGAGAGAACGGTATTACACACTAGGTTCATTATTCATTATTCATTATTCGGTAGTGATGCAATCTGGGTGAAATATCGTGCGGTTTCTCGTCAGTCTGGAACTCTGATTAAGATGATTAAATGATGGCCATGAAAGGAGGCTTGACTAATCAGAGTTCAGACAGAGAACCCACATTGCATCACTACCCATTATTCATTATTCACTATTCATTATTCACAACATGTTATTTCACTTTCGAATCCTACTCAGTTGCTGTCTCCTCTTCCCACCCCTACTTTTGGCCCAACCCAAAGTGACGTTGAACTTCACGGATTTAGATATTAACCTCCTCATTAACACCATTTCAGAAATCACCCATAAAACCTTCATTGTCGACCCTCGCGTCAAAGCCAAAGTCACGGTCATTTCCAATAATCCAATGGACCCTGACCAAGTCTATGAAGTCTTCCTATCCATCCTTAGCGTCCACGGTTTTGCCGCGGTCCAAAGTGGGGAAGTGATAAAAATTCTTCCAGAAAACCTCGCCAAAACCGAAAATACGCCAGTGTTTTCGCCACCCGACGCGCCTACAGGAGAGGAGATTATCACTCAAGTCATCCAAGTCAAACATGTCTCGGCACCCCAACTGATCCCCATTCTGCGACCGCTTGTTCATCAAGAAGGTCACCTGGTGGCTTACCCCAATAATAACACCCTTATCGTCTCAGACCACGCTAACACCGTCAATCGCCTCCTGGATATTATTCGCCGTATTGACCAACCAGATAGCCAAGATATTGACATCGTGGCCTTAGAACACGCTTCTGCCAATGACATGGTGCGCACGTTGACCACCCTTGAACAACAAAACGCTTCCTCCGCTGGCACCAATGCCACCACTTCACCACCGCACTTGATTGCTGATGAGAGAACCAATAGCATTCTCATAAGCGGTGACAGTGACACGCGCCTGCGCTTACGGGCCTTGATTGCCCATCTCGACACGCCCGTGAAAACCATTGGCAACACGCAAGTCGTTTATTTACGCTATGCCAAAGCCGGTGACCTAGCCAATGTTCTCAAAGGGATTAGTGACACCATCGCCCAAACAGCTACTTCGGAAGGTTCTAAAAATTCTCCTGCTGCTGCAACTAAAGATACCGTCAAAACCACTATTCAAGCGGATGCCAGTACCAATAGTCTCGTCATCACTGCCACCCCTGACGTCCTCCTAAATTTACAATCGGTCATTCGTCAACTCGATATCCGCCGTGCCCAAGTTCTCGTGGAGGCCATCATTGCTGAAATCTCCACCGACAAAGCCAGAGAAATTGGGGTACAATGGCTGTTTTACGGTAGTAGCGGCACCAACCCGATTGGCTTTAGCAACTTTGATAACACTGGCAATAAAATCATTGATCTAGCTGGAACCGCCTACCAAATGGATAAAAGTAACAACCTCTCCCTCCCCAAATTTCAAGCTGGGGCATTGCTAGGACTGGGACGTTTTGGCAGTAGTACATTTAACTTTGCCACTCTCCTCCAAGCCCTGTCCACCGATGTGCATACTAATGTGTTATCTACCCCGTCATTACTCACTTTAGACAATGAAGATGCCGAAATCGTCGTCGGTCAAAACGTCCCCTTTGTCACCGGCCAATACACCAGTACCGGCAACACTGCCAATGTCACCAACCCGTTTCAAACCATCCAACGTCAAGACGTGGGTATCAAACTCAAAGTGAAACCGCAAATCAATGAAGGCAACGCCGTCAAATTACAAATTGAACAAGAAGTGTCTAGCATCACGCCCAGTAGCATTGCCACTGCCGATATTGTCACGAACAAGCGCACCATTAAAACGACGGTCATCGTTGAAGATGGTAACATCATTGTGTTAGGAGGATTGATGGATGAGGACCTTCAACAAACCACTCAAAAAATCCCTGGTTTAGGCGATCTCCCGTTACTCGGCGCCCTGTTTCGTTCCCAAAGCACCCAAAAAATCAAACGCAACCTCATGGTTTTTCTACACCCTGTCATTGTGCGAGATGCGGCCTTAGAAAGCACCATCAGTATCGGCAAATACAACGAAATGCGCAACAAACAACTGCAACAAAAATCTCAAGAGTTACCTTTAATGTCCAAAGAAGAAATCCCTGTCCTACCCAACTTGAATGATTTTATAATCACATTACCTGGGGACGCGGTCCCGTTGCCACCGAAAATCAAGCCACAACCACTAAAAAAATAGGGGGTGGTGCATTTAGGTGTGGATATGGTAAAATTCATTCTTTCACATACCTCATATCCATCACATACATCACAGTTCACCCAGATTGTATCACTGTCATCAAATTAATCATCAACCCCTGAAAATACAAAAAGAAATGAGTATGCTTACCACCATCCTACTGATTATCACACCTCTTATTCTACTGGGCCTCGTTGCAGGTGCCATCCTCTATTACCGCAAATCTCATCAAGCCCATTCCACCGCCAATGCCACCTTGGTCAATGACATTGTGCAAACTCTGATGGCCCCAGCCAATATTGAGTCCAAAACGGAACACTTCAAAGCCCTCCATGAAGCGGTGTACGCCCTGACGCAATTGGAGGAGGACGTGCTTGCTAAAGAAGAAGCCCTTCAACAACTTCAAAAAGGCAATGTGGAACCGGCTAAAAATCTGTTTGCCAAACGTTTAGAACAGCAAACCACTTCTCCTTCTGTCCCCACCCCACATCCTCAAGCGGCGGCCACGGCCCGTTATCTAGGTGCTTTTGCTTATCTCACTAGCACAGTGGAAGCCTTCCGCGCTTATCGGCACGCGGTCAAATTAGACCCTGATCACCCTGACGGTTGGATTCAACTGGGACACCTTCTTAAAACCATTGGCGAATGTGAAAAAGCCGCCGATGCCTACGAAAAGGTGTTACAGTGGGCCCAAATCCATCATCATAACAAATATCAAGCGATTGCTTACAACCATTTAGGCATTCTCTACTGGGCCACCGGCAATTTCCCCAAATGTGAAGAAATGCACCTCAAGAGTTTGGAATTCAACCAACTTCTGGGCCGTAAAAAAGGGATAGCCAAACAATATGGCAACCTTGCTATTCTCTATTGTTCTCGCGGCGAACACCAAAAAGCTGAACAGATGATTCTCAGTGCGATCAAACTTGATGAAGAGTTAGACCGTCGCGAAGATTTGGCCAAACAATATGGCCATTTAGGTAGCCTTTACAACACCCAAGGAGACCTCCTAAAAGCCGAACAGATGTTTCGCAAAAGTCTGGCCATTGAAAACACTCTAAAGAGACGTGATAAGTCCAAAACGGACTTACAACTGGCGGAACTGATGTATATAAAAAGTCTGGAAGTGAGTCAAACGTTAAGAAGCAAAGACTGCATGACCACTGATTACAGCCAGATAGAAGAAGACTCAATGACCTCTGAAGGCGACCTCGAAGAAGCTGAACAACTTCACTTACACAATCTCGAAAGAGAAACTGCTTTGAAACATAAAGAAGGGATGGCCGAGGAGTATAATCAATTGGGTCTCCTTTACCAAACTCGCGGCGATCTCGACAAAGCCGAAGAGATGTTTCTCCACAGTTTGGAACAAGAAACTGAACTGAAGAACAAAGTTGGGATGGCCAATCAATATGGTCATTTAGGCATTCTCTACCACACTCGCGGCGACCTCCCCAAAGCCGAAGACATGCTTCTCAAAGCCATTGAATTGGATAAAATTTTGGGTCGTCAAGAGGACCTGGCGAACCACTATGCCAATTTGGGCACTGTGTACCGCAAATTGGGCGACGTTGAGAAAACCAAGAGTCTGTATTTGAAGAGTGTGCAGTTGTACCGTAATTTGGGACACTCGAATGCAGAACTGGTGCAACACTGGTTGGCGAAGCTGGAACGGGGAAGAGGGTAGTGATTTTAGTGGATAAGGGATTTAGTGGATAGTGGATAGTGGATAGTAGATAATCAAATAAATCAAGGCTGGACTAGAGGCTTCAACTGGTGGCAGTGGCATGTCAATCGGCTGAAGCTTTTAGTCCGGTTCCTTTAAACACCACCGAAGCACTCAACTACTTGGTGGAAAAGAGTCAGAACACGGTAACCTATTTGAAGAATCAGAAACGGTTGCCTGAGACTACGATTACTGACCCGTTGCGTTAATTTAGTTGGTTCATCTAATTGGCCAGGCCAATTTGAGAGGTTTTCAAGGTGGGAGGTGTCAACGGGCGATTTTTCAGATAACATAACAAGCTTTAGGAAAACTAATGGTGTGTACCTGTTCAAAAAAATTTGGTATCTCTCTTGATAACTAAAATCCAAGAGATTACAATCAGATGACGGTTTGAGTTAGGTGGGCAAATAAACTGGCCCGCTATTAACATAGCTGTTTTGATGTCTTAATATTACCCTCAAAGACTAAAAACGTACTCACTGCTTATCCGATGATACGTTTTGTGACGGAGAAAATGTCTCCCGAAATTGTCAGACTGGCGGACTTATATTTGCGACACGGGGCAATTCCTCTCAAAAGTCAAGCTGATGCCTTTCATCTGGCCATTGCGGTGGTGAACCAGATGGATATTTTACTGACTTGGAACGATAAACATCTTGCCAATGTCAATCGGAAACATCAAGTGACACCAATTAACTTAGCCAATAATTCTTTACATCCATTAGATATGGTAACTCCGCTGGAGGTGATTAACGATGGTCTTTAAAACGACAGAACCATTTTTTTCGAAAGCCCAATTAGAAGTTTGGGAATGGAAACAAACGTTGGCGGAAGAGACTCAACATTTGACCACCGCCGAAGCACTCAACTACTTGGTGGAAAAGAGTCAAAAGACGGTAGCCTATTTGAAGAATCAGAAACGGTTGCCGGAGACTACGATTACCGACCCGTTGCGTTAATTTGGTTGATTCATCTAATTGGCCAGGCCATTTTGACCAGTTTTCAAGGTGGGAGGTATCAACGGGCGAAGTGCCACTTTTTATCAGTGACTCAGTTTCAAAGAGTTTTCCTAAATTTTCAAGGTTTAGGAAAACTCATGGCGTGTACTTTATCAAAAAATTTTGGTGGCCCTCTTGACAATTAAAATTCAAGGCATTATTATACAAAGGTATCTAAAATCTTTAGAAACTCTAATTGAACCTATAATGGAGTGTTAGATTTTGTCTTTAGCTGATGGATATTTTTAAGAATACCTAATATTATCCCTGAATAATTAACTTTAGGATGGGTATTTATTTGTAAAATTGATGCTTTGCGTCATGGAATGCCGCTATTCTATTAGGCTTTCCGCTGTTATACCGCAGAAATGCGGTAATTAAATGCCGCATTTAAGCGGTCCAACAATTAGTGTCATGGTGAAAAACATGAAGAAATTTAACATGAAGAAGTTAATATTAAGTGATGTGTCTCTTGGCATAGTTGGAGTAATTGTGGTCGTTTGGATACTATTATGCACCTTCTGCGTGAAAGATACCTCCTGTACCGCTACAAGCAACCTGAACAATTTGTTGCTTTTTTTTACCTTTGTCGTTCTTGTTTTTTACACGAACGAAACAAATCTTCTGAGAGAAGAGGCTCAAAAACAGAATATCACGGCTATCAGGCCAGTTGTGATTCCATATTTTAAGGAAAACGTTGTTTTAGCTAGAAATAAAGCTAATGGAATAGCCGTTAATATTTATCTTCTGGAACTGGAACGGAATGAAGTCAAAAACCAGTTCAAGTTTTCTGGGCAAGATATTAACCCGTTTGCATTGGCACTTAATGACCAATTTAGTTTTAGTCGTGATAGCCTTAAAGAATGTGACTCATCACATATCAAAGTGCTATTGCCTTACACTTCAAAACTCATTGACACTATTACTCAACATAAAAATGGCGTCGTTGTTTGCCTCGTCTATTCGGATTTAGATGATAGAAGATACTATACGGTCGCATATGCAAGCCCCGGAAGCACCACATTTGATAACAGACTTGAGTTCGGAAAACTCGACTAGCCATATTCGTTGTTGACCTGCCCGTTGTTAGTGTAGAAATCAACTACAGGAACAAAGCCCACGTAGGTTGGAGTGAGCTTTGCCGACTCCAATAAACTTCGACACCGCGGGGTCAGAGTCTGCAATGTTTATTCCAACCTACATCACTGCATTACTGCCCATTTAACAATTTTGTTTAACATTCAAGCTAGGAGGAAAAAAACTGATGAACCACCAGAAATTCTCTAACCCGCTATGGGTGATAATTTTTCTATTACTCTGCTGTCAATGGTCACAACCCGCTTCAGCATTTTGGGGAGGAGGTACAACAACCAAGATTATCAAATGGTTGGGGAAAATTGAAGGGGCACTCCCTGAAACTCAAATTGACGAGTTAGCCCGTATGATACAGAAAACGGGCGACTTGAAGCAGGTTAAGACCTTGATAGGCAAAATGAACTTGCCAGAAACGGTGTTAGAAGACACCTACATGAGAATCGCCCTTGCCCAAAGAAAATTGGATAAGGTAGAAGCCGAAAAAATGTTCACCAACCTCAGTGGCGTGCCAGGTTTTAGACATAATCTCAGTATTATCAGTGGCGTTGCCGAGGCTGGCACTAAAGGAGCCTTGCATGAACTCAGAGTAGCCAATCAAGCGAAAGAATATGGCTTTGATGTGTTATCCATTCGCAAATTGTTTGACGACGGGATTAAGAGTCATACCACTGATATAGACTTGCTTCTCAAGAAAGGAGAGAGAACCTTTGTCATAGAAAGCAAGGCTTATGATTCTGTTCCCAACACCGACAAAATGCTGGGTGACGCTCAGACTTTACTAGAATATGCAAAACAGGCAAAAAATGAAAAAGTCACTCCAGTGTTCTTATTTACCAACGAACCATCTCAAACTTTGAGGACGTTATTACAAAATAAGGGAGTACAGATAATTGTCGGTACCCCTGAATCACAAATCACTGAACTGAAACTGCTTGCGGAGATATTACAATGAACAAAATCATCTGTTGGTTCTTCAGTCTGGTCTTGTTATTCGTGGTTATTTCCCCCTGTTATGCGGGAGAAGTAGCGACGTTTGAAAGTTTCTATACTGAATCCAGTAGTTGGTTAGGGTTTGTTTTGGCGTTAATGGGCGCGGTAATAATAGGCGCGATAGTATATTTCACTGGGGGTGCAGGTAGTCCTTTTGTGGCAGGCCCCGCAGCCACTATTGGTACTTATATAGGTACGTTCCTCGGCTATTCGGGTGTAGTAGCAACCAATGTAGGACTTGCCTTACTAGGTGGTGGGGCAATTGCCGCAGGTGGGTTAGGAATGGCTGGTGGTGCCGCCTTACTTACGGCCGTTTTAACATTTGGAACAGAAATTGTGTTTGATTACACTGTAAACAAAATTTCTACTGCTTACAGTCAAGCCCAATTTGTTGAACAAAGTAAGCAAATGACCACGTTACCTCTTCCTATAAATACCGATGGCCCTGATGTTTATGAAGAGGCAATGGAACAATTGAAACAGATAGACACTCAAGCACCTTATTCTAGCCCTCACAATCAAAACTTAATTGATGCCGCTTTTCAAAAAGTTCGTATCAGCAATTTTGAGAAGTTAAATGATCAGGAACGAATACAGTTGTATACTTTCTCGGCGTTGTTGGCCATGTTAAAAAATGACTATGTTGAAGCCAAAACTTGGGCCGACCGCGCAATTGGACTAGCTAGAAATGTCCAAGTGAAAAGAACCTTGCCCGCGCTCATTTATGCAGCCAGCAGTTTGTATGAACCAGGGATTGATATTAGTATCATCACTCAAAATTACTTCAATTATGCCATATTAGCTGAACCGGATAATCCTCTTATTCCATTGATGTTTGCGGTTTATCTGGATAGAATCATGTACCGGTTTAATGATGGACTGGCTAAGGAACACCACCTGAGAGAATTGGTTGAGATTGCGAGTAGAAAAGAACTGGGAAAACAAGCGACGTTGTCTCTCATTCTCATTGCCGTCAGGTACTTTACCAGATTAAAATTAGAACAACAAGCGATTTCCTCACTGTCGACTACTCAAAACATGACCGTGAAGAATAGCCCTAAAACACTAACTACGGTGAAAGACTCGTTGGCCTCTTATGGTAAACTGCTCATTGGTACTAACAGAGTATTGGAAAATTTGACGAGTCTCCCGTTAGAGAAAGAAGATAAACAAAAAGCACAGGATTTTTGGAATCTCTATTCTCAATATGAGCGCGACAAAACCCGGCTTGACGGCATGGTAGCAAACTTGGAAAGCTATCAAAATAGTCTCCAGCCTAAGACATCTACCCAAAGTTATGATGCGACAGATATGACTCAATCCAATTATCCGTTGTTTATCGGCGGGACACTTTTGTTGAGTGTATTGGTGGTATTAGGATTACGGAAGTTTCGTTAATTGTTCTTGTTCTCACGCAATGCGTCAATGCTATTAAGTGAAACAGCGCAGAACTAAGACCCTGTACTATTTGACCTAACTTAAAGGTATTGATGCGGGGTGGGGGAATATAGAATGGTCAGAACTATAGTGAAACCCCTCCTCAATGGCAAAAAAGTTGAGGAGTTTCGCCACGTTCTGCCCCTCTTACCTTCACTATCCACTAAGAACAGTGACTTGATCCCGAACCGAATAAATAACTTAACCACTAATCACCCCTCATGCGTCCTCAACCAATCTCTAAATCAATTCCGTTATTAGCTGAAATTAACCACTTGACTAAAACCAGCCCGCCCGAAGCCATTGCGAGGATTTCCAAGAATGCCAAAGTCTTGTGTAACGATGCCGTTACACTTCAACAGGAAGGCTATTTGGCAGAAGCGGTCGAATGCTTGGTCAAAGCGAGTTCTCTGACACCTCATGACTTACCCCTCCTAGAAGAAACTATCAATCTTTGTTTAATGGCTGGTAAGTATCATCAAGCCCAACAACTCTTGACGACCTATTCTCAATTATCTCCTCAGCAACCCCATGTCTTTGGAGAAACCCTCCAGCAAGTGATTACGGTCATGGAGGAACAACAGATAACGGAGAGTGAGATAGAACCACTTATTAACACCACGAGGTCAGTACTACATCATCACCACCCTGATAGTTCTTATCACCTTGAGATGTTAGTGCTAGAGGATGAAACGGCTAAATGGATTCACTATGGGGTAATGCTTCATGATTTATCCGTAGAGGAGGTTGCAGAATTGACCTTTGAATTAGCCGAAGCCTTGATACCATATCAGACGGTTACTGACCATTTTGTACCTGCGTTTCATCTGGTAGAAGAATAAATTATTATGGCACCTATTGAATTTCTCACTGCGGCCCAAGAATTAAACCAAGGTCATCGTGAAATCGACTATCGTAACGCGACCAGCCGGGCTTATTATATGGTTTATCACTTATGTGTTAACTTATTAAAATCTTTAGCTATAGAAATACCTCCTGCGGGTTCTCACGACAAAATTATTCGGGCCTTCCAAGCACAGCACGATAAACGTTTATGTGCTTTGGGTAATATTTTGGCACAGTTAAGAGAATCTCGGGTCTTAGCAGACTATAAACTGGACAAACCCTTTCCGGCTAGTGAAGCACGAAAGGTCATTGCTATAGCCAAGAAAATTCCAGAACGAATTGCGGCGGTGCAAACTTCACAGAAATAGAAGTGGAACAGGTGGGATGATTCCTGGTTCCCACATGATGCGTCTCATGTTGCGGTAGCCACCGTAGCTAAAGCCGATGCGATTGTTTCTTGGAACTTCAAACACATCGTGAGACTTGATAAAATGAAAGCCTATAACCAAGTTAACCAGTTTTACATGGTTATGGTATATTAACTATTATTTCCCCACGAGAGGTATATTTCGATGACCCCGACCCCGATTGAAAAAGAGTTTGATTGCCTAGCCTTCAAGCGTGAGGCGCAACTCAAAATTTACGAGAAAATTAAAGACATGACGGCTGCCGAACAAGCAACTTACTTTCAACAAGCCGTGGAATCTGGCCCGTTTGCGGAATTGTGGAAATCGTTTCGTCAATCGACGAAAGTGACTTCTCATTCTTGACGTGGACAACGGCAGATGACCCTAGCGAACCCCCTCTGCATTGGCAGTACGATTGAGGTATTTCGCTAGTTTTTATACAATCCCAACTCGCCTCTGTCACCCACGGCATTCCCACGCAAGCGCGTGGGAACGAGACATTTTTCTATTAACCCATTCTCCATTAATCCTTTAACCCACAACTTCCCCAAAATAGTTCCCCGCAATCTGTTTATGCACTTCCCCAAATCCAATTTGCAAGTCGTCAATGAACTTATGCAAACCTTGATAAGCCAGTTCTCGCACATTGGCCGCTTGCACTTGACGTTGCAAATGACTGAGAGTACGACGCGGGGAATCGTTTTTGGGAAGACCTGATAGGCGGTTTTCGACCATCCCTAAACAAAAGAAGACGGACCTGGGAAACTCGTGATCTTGTAACAAAAATTTTAACACGTCCGCACCTTTCACCCGCGTCCGCACATGTTGACGATACATTTGATAGGCCGTTAAGGACTTTAACACACTCATCCATTGAATGTTGTAAAAGGGACTCAGTTTAATATTAGACTCTTCACTGCCTTGGGAGAACAGGTTAGCCGAACGCACATCCAAAGTTCGCGAAGTCATATCGGCCCGTTCCAAATAGCTACCCAGCAGGAAAAAATTATAGGCCGCATCGTGACTCATGGCCCCCATCAGAATGCCGGTGAACTGTTGACATCCCAAAATCACCTGTTTGAGGAAATCATAACGGTTGCTTTTGGTCAAACCATTGGCCTCCTCTTCCTTGACAAACAAGTATAAATTATTGAGTTGTTCCCAGGCTTCCTTGGGAAAAATTTCGCGAGTGGTACGCATGTTCTCGCGGGCCTGGGCCAAGGAACTGTGGATAGAACTGGAGTTGCGCGAATCGTCTAGCAGGAAGTTCATCACATTGTCTTCCGTATGTTCCTGATGGAGTTCATAAAACAGTTTATTACTCCCCATGATAGTAATCATAGGTTCCCAACCAAAGGTTCTGCCGATAGTGGGGAGGTCAAGTAACAAATGAGTGTTAACATTGACCATGCGGGCAGTGTCTTCAGCACGTTCTAGGTAACGTGCCAGCCAGTAAATATTTTTAGCGACGCGAGATAACATGTTATGGGTCCTCCGTGTTGATAATCCAGGTATCTTTACTTCCGCCACCTTGGGAAGAGTTGACGACTAAGGAGCCTTTGCGTAAGGCGACCCGAGTGAGACCGCCCATGGTGACATAGGTGGAGTCACTTTGCAAAATAAACGGTCTTAAATCCACATGACGCGGTTCCACATGGTCATCGCAAAGCGTGGGGACGGTAGAAAGGGTTAAAGCCGGTTGTGCAATATAATTACGTGGGTCATTCTGTATCAGTTCCGCAAATTTAGCGTGTTCCTCAGTGCTGGCGTGGGGACCCACTAACATGCCGTAGCCACCTGACTCATTGGCCGGTTTGACGACCATTTTATCCAAGTTAGCCAATACATGGGAACGTTGTTTCGGGTCTAGGCAACGATAGGTTTCGACATTGGGGATGATGGGGTCTTGGTCCAAATAATATTTGATAATGTCAGGAACGTAGGAATATACCACTTTGTCATCGGCCACGCCGGCGCCTGGGGCATTGGCCAGTGCCACTTTACCTTTGCGCCAGGCCCTCATAAGGCCGCGGACTCCAAGTAAGGAGTCTGATTCAAATACTTCGGGGTCCAAAAAGAGGTCATCGACACGTCGATAAATAACGTCCACGCGCTTGAGACCTTGAATGTCGCGCATATAAACGCAGTCGTTATCGCCTACGACTAAGTCGGGGCCTTCGACCAGTTCCGCCCCCATATTTTGGGCCAGGTAGGAATGTTCAAAGTAAGCCGAGTTATAAATGCCAGGTGTGAGAACGACAACTTGAGGACGTTCTTCGGTACGTGGTGAAATAGAAGCCAGCATGTCGAAGAGTTTCGACGGGTAGTCATCCACCGGTTGAATATTTTGGTTTTCAAACAGTTCCGGAAATGTTCGCTTCATGACCGAACGATTTTCCAGCATGTAAGAGACGCCCGAAGGGACACGCAAATTGTCTTCTAAGACATACAAAGTGCCGTCTCGATCACGCACTAAATCACTGCCGCAAATATGGGCCCAGGTGCGATGCGGTGGACGGATACCAACACATTGGGGACGAAAGTTTTTCGAGTTTTGTAACAATTCGATGGGAAAGAGACCGTCTTTGATAATGCGTTGTTCGCTATAAAGGTCTTGGATGAACATATTGAGGGCCGTCATGCGTTGAACGAGTCCCGCTTCAGTCCGTTCCCATTCTTTTTTCGAAATGATCCGCGGGATGATGTCAAAGGGCCAGGCCCGGTCGATGTTAGTGCCTTCACTATAGACCGTGAAGGTGATGCCCATGACTAAGATAGCCAGTTCCGCCGCATTTTTGCGTTTCTTCAATTCCTCGTCGGTGAGAGAACTTAAATAGTTGCATAATGCGGCCGCAGCCAGGCGAGGTTCGCCGCTGTCTTGTATCAGTTCGTCATGGAAACAGGTAGCGTTGTATTGATTCCAATGGATTGACATTTGAGGGTTTCCTGTGTGAGTAATGGAACTATGATTGATGTGATGTTGATGAAATAGGGGGTAGTGATGCAATGTGGGTGATATGTTTCCCCTCACCCCCGGCCCCTCTCCCAGAGGGAGAGGGGAGAAAACCACTGGTGCCGCCTGTCTCCCCACGCCCGTAGGGAGAGGGGCCGGGGGTGAGGGTAACTTGAATATCACCCACATTGCATCACTACCAGTTTCTTTAAGGAACTTAGTTTCTTATTCCGCCTTCCCGCTTCAATACTCCATTCCCCCCGGCCACATTTCAATTCTATCCACATCGACTGACACCGTTAGGGTGCTCTCGTTGCCGCCAAAAATGATTCCTTTTAAGGGCGTCACGTCGCCATAATCTCGCCCCCAAGCAGTGGTGAGATGTTGAGTGGTTGGAATTTTGTTATTGGTTGGATCAAAATCGATCCAACCCTGGTGAGGGATATAGACGGCTAACCAGGCATGAGAGGCATCACTACCGCGTAATTTTGTCCGACCTGGGGGAGGCAAGGTTTCTAAATAGCCACTGACATAACGGGCCGCCAATCCCATCGTTCTGATACAACCTATCATCAGATGGGCAAAATCTTGACAGACACCGCGTCGGTGGGCTAACACATCTTCCAACGGAGTGACAATGGTAGTGAAATGGGGATCATAAGTAAATTCGGTATAAATGCGTTGCATCAGGTTACTCACCGCTTCTAATAGCGGACGTTGCGGCAGAAAAGAAGGTTGGGCATAGTGATATAATAACTCATTGGCACTGATAAAAGGGGAATCCAGAACCATTTCGCGGGCTTCCATGAAAATGGGACTAAAATTATTTTTCATGGTATCCCGTACACTTTCCCAGGGTGGCGAAGGTGGCAAATAGTCACTAACTTCAGAAGGTTGCATTTCTATCTCACTCTGGCAAGTCACCGTCAATTCTTGATGCGTTGATTCAATGGCAAAATAAGTCACCCGGTTTCCAAAAAAGTCTTGTCGATGTTCTTGTCGAATGGGCAAGGGGTCAACAAACAATTGGCTGTTTAAACAATTTTGAGTGGGTGTCGAACGTGGTATCAAGTGTGCCTCGTTATGACAGAGAGTCACGGCGTCATTATAGTGGTAGTGCGTTTGGTGAGTGATACGATATTTTATCATAAGTAAATCTCTTGACCTGGAGTTCAAAGCGTCGCTTTGATAGACAATGCGACGCTTTGGACTCCTGATTTGGTGGTTTAGTGGTTTAGTTATAGTCATATTTCCCCCCAAATTTGTACAATTCCCTCTGGAAGGAATTGAGTCGGCACTCGCAGGCGTTAGCCTCTAGTCCACCTGGCGTTTCATTTCAATAGCGGTGGACTAGAGGCTTCAGCCGGTGGGGGGCACGATGATTTCAATATCTGTTCGGCACTCGCAGGCTAAAGCCTCAATGCCATTCAGTTCAGGAAAATACCGGTGGAGTGGAGGCTTTAGCCGGCCGGCCGTAGGCATCACCCCCCCACTCAAATTGCGGGGCGCCTACCGAAGGCCGGCTAAAGCCTCAATGCCATTAAGTTAAGGAAAACTCCGGT
>JAABRD010000037.1 GCA_011391085.1 Thiotrichaceae bacterium
GTCCCGCACGGTTTGGGGTGGGGGGAATACCTAATCTCTAGTGACAAAACGTTCCAAAAGGTTTTGGACACTAGAGAAGATGTCTTTCTCTATCACCATAGCAGTCATGAGTGATATTCCTCAACTCTTGTACACACCCTTCAACCCCCCGCACGCGGTGGGAAATCACTCCCTCCCTACGTGCGGAGTGCGGTGGAGTGAGTGCATAAGTTCTATAAAGGTGGCCCCGACTTTAACTGAGAGTGATAAATAAGGTTTTTTGCCAAAATGGAAGAAAAAGTAACAACCAATAGCCCTGATGAAGAAAATAAAGTAACCCCAAGCATTCCTGAACCAGAAGCAGAGAAGTTAACTACAACTGTTTCTAATCAATTGAAAGAGGCAGCAACCACACATATTCCTAACCAATTGGAGAAACTGCGCGAGAGTTTAAGTAGCCTGACGCCTTACCTGATTGTTGGTAGCTTGGTTCTCTTACTGATAGTTGTAGTCTTGTGGCAGAGTATTGTCATTTCCATACATGCAGGTGAGGGTGGTGTATTATACCGGCGACTGTTTGGAGGTACGGTTATGGATTATGTGTATCCCGAAGGTCTTCATATCATTTTTCCATGGGATATTATGACGATTTATAATGCCAGGATTCAGCTTATCAAACATGAATTTGAAGTGCTGAGTAATCAGGGGTTGCCCATTCATTTGGACATCGCTGTCCGGTTCCGGCCACAATATGATTTGCTTCCTGTGTTACATCAACAAGTGGGGCCCGATTATGTGGATAAAATTATTATTCCCCAGATAGAATCGGTGTTGCGTAAAAATATTGGTCAGTATGACCCTGAAGACATTTACACAAACAAGCAAGGGGTCCTCAGTAACATCATCGTGTTAGCCTTGGAAGAGACGGGGCGAAAGTTTGTTCAAGTCGATGAAATCATGATTAGAAGTTTGGAATTGCCACCTTCTATTAGAAAGGCCATTGAGGAGAAACTCACTTACCAGCAACAGGCAAGTGCTTATGGGTACAGATTGCTGCGGGAAGAACAAGAGGCAAAGAGAAAGCGAGTTGAAGCAAAAGGTATTGCGGAATATCAAGAAATTATTTCTCAAAATCTAAGCGGCCGATTGCTTACCTGGCAGGGCATACATGCGACGAATGAACTGGCCGCGTCTAACAATGCGAAAATCGTCATTATCGGTGCCGGCGAAGGAGGCTTACCAGTGATTTTAGGGGGGATAGAGGGTGGTGGTAATACGGCTAACAATCAGAAGTCCACGGCGGAGGGAGAGGTAGAACGAGTTGAGACGGCGTCAACGGTTGAAACGGTTGGGAAGACGGTGAAAGGGCAGAAAAATGCCTCACCAACGCCTGCCCCTCAATGACTCAATGCCGGTACGAACACACATCTTAAAGCGGGTGTCCAAAATGAGGCTTTGCTTTTGACAAAGCTACGCTGTTTCCACCTGAAACAGGCCAAGAATGCTTTGCTTTTGACAAAGCTACGCTTTAAATTCCTGAAACAGGCCAAGACATGATGTATAACAGAATGAAATATATTGGATTGGTTATTATTCTATTTGCTGGTGCATGTAGCCCCTCCTATGAGGAATTATCCAAACAAAGACAAGAACTGGCGGTCCAGGCGCAACAAGATAAGAAAGAAATAGTTATCGGTGTGGCATGGCCTGAGGATCGTAGCGGATATTTTATCCAAGGTGCCAAATTGGCACAAAAGGAAATAAACGAAGCTGGTGGTGCTAAGGTCACGAATCGCTGTGGCGTATGTCAAAACGTGTCTCGTGAATGTGGAAGATGTCAAACCCAAGGGATTAATTGTGATCTCTGTCAATCTTTGGAAAATAGTTGTAGTGAGTGTAAAAGACTACAGATAAGCAGTGGCAGAGAATGGAGTAGAAGACCCGTTGAACTACTGATACCTCAAGAAGCGTACCGTAGTCAACCCAATTCCAGCATACGCAATGCGTCACAACTGTTAGCCCATAATATTTCTCACTATTTTGTAGAACGACAGGATGTGATTGCAGTCGTTGGACATCCACCTTCCGCAGAAGCGATACCCGCGTCAGTGACATATCAACAATATGGAATCTTATTTCTGGCCCCTGCTTCCACCGTGTCCTTATTGACTCATCCTGGTTTTGGCTACGTGTTCCGGCTAATTCCAGGTAACAAGCAAATGGCTGAACAATTGGCAGGATTTTGTGCTTTTTATCGGCATTATAAGAGAATGGTCATCTTAAACATACGGACCCTCTACGGTGAGGAATTGGCCGATTCCTTTTTCGAAAGTGCGGCGGAATTGGGTATCAAAATTGTTCATACCAGTTCTTTTTTCCCAGCGACCACCAATTTCAAAGATATTCTTGCCACTTTTAAAGACAAAGAGTTTGATGCCATTTTTTTAGCCACCTTGGCTGACAGTGGCGGAGAGTTGATAAAACAAGCCCGCGAGATGGGAGTGACGCAACCGTTCATAGGCGGAGATGCGTTATATTCCGATAAACTGCCAATGATAGCTGGCAGAGAAGCTGCCGAAGGGATCGTAGTGCCGGTGATTTATAGAGACACATTTAGTCGAACCCAAACGTTCATTAACGCTTTTAAAGATGAATATGGATTTAAACCAGACCAATGGGGGGCACAAGGATATGACAGTATTAAATTGTTAGCACATGCGGTAGAATTATCAGACTCTGCCGTTCCCAACATGTTGGCCACCACGTTACGGTATATGCGCCCTTGGATCGGTGCCACAGGAGTACATGCGTTTGACCACTATGGCGAAATGAGAGGAAAACAGTTTTCCTTCAATCGGTTACACGATGGAAAATTTGAGTTAATCCCAGACGCCCACTTACCGTATTTATATCACAAAATAGAACAGTCACGTTCTCTTGCTATGGAGAAAGAATAATTTCTATTTGGGTAGAGAGGCAATGTGGGTGATATGTTTACCCTCTCCCCCGGCCCCTCTCCCAGAGGGAGAGGGGGAACATAAATATCACCCACATTGCATCACTACCCAAAGCTACGCTGTTTCCTCCTGAACTATTACCTCTATAACACTGCCCTATTTTATGCCAGTTACTTTATTATTGATGGTGTTCCTAAGTTTCGTCATTGGCCTCTTGGGGAAAAACCGAAAAATGGGATTTTGGGGATACTTCTTCGGTTCTCTGTTAATGACTCCGATAATCTGTTAATGACTCCGATAATTGGATTGTTGCTAGTGCTTGCTTCTGACTCAAAACCGAAAGCAAATGGCAAGGCAAATGGTTAATGGGGGGAGTGATGATACTCATTCCCGCACTCTTAATACCCCCTACCTCCGCTGGCGATGGGCAGGGGGGTACAACACTTTGATTTAAATACCACAAACATGAAATTCCTCTTAGACTTTTTTCCCATCCTCTTATTCTTTATTGCTTTTAAACTGTATGACATCTACGTAGCCACAGCCGTGGCTATCCTGGCCTCTTTTGCACAAGTCGGCTGGGTTTGGAAAAAGTCGCACCGGGTTGAAACAATGCACCTGATCACCTTGGGACTCATTGTGATACTAGGCGGTGCCACGCTGTTATTCCACGATGAAACCTTTATTAAATGGAAACCCACCTTGGTTAACTGGGCCTTTGCAATAGCTTTTTTAGGAAGCCAATTTATCGGTTCTAAAAACCTTCTCCGGCGCCTCATGGAAGAACACATTTCGGTCACTGCCGAAATCGTCTGGACCCGTCTCAACTTAGCCTGGGTGCTGTTTTTTATCACCATGGGACTGGTCAACCTCTATGTTGCCTTTCACTTCAGTACCGATACCTGGGTCAACTTCAAATTGTTTGGCATGATGGGACTGACCTTTCTATTCGTCATTCTGCAATCGTTTTACCTAGCACAATACGTGGTACCAGAAGAAGAAACACCGCAGAAGGAGAATGAAGAATGAATTTACACACCTCTTGACAACAACTTGGAGAACCCTCAATGAATTTAAAACCCTTCCTATTTACCACCCTCTTAGGGATAACCAGCACCTCTTATGCCACCCCTCCCTTTATAGACTACCAATGGAAAGTCTCACTTGACGCTTGTTTGGAACGTGCCGACAGCGCCCTTATCACCACAGGGTTTAAGCCCAGTGGATCCACAGGCGAAAGTGAAGTGGTCGGCTTCAAAGGAGACTACAAGGGAGTCATTGCCTGCGTGGGTCGCGGGTCAGACATTGCCGTTTTTATAGTGGCAGGACCTAACTATGAACAAGCCCGAAAATGGGCATTGAAGATGAAAGAAAACTTTTAAATGGATGGCAACACCGCTGGACTAATGGCAACACTGCGGGACTAGAGGCTTTAGCCGCAATGCCATTAAGTTAAGGAAAACACCGTTGGAGTGGAGGCTTTAGCCGGCCGGCCGTAGGCATCACCCCCTCCCTAAAATTGCGGGTCGCCTACCGCTGGCCGGCTAAAGCCTCCACTCCACCGTACCTTAACTTAATGGCATTGAGGCTTCAGCCGGTGGGCACGGCACCAAATTGAAATCGCAAAGCCCCACCGGCGGAAGCCTCTAGTCCACCTGGAGTCGGCTTGCGTGACATGGAACCATTTTTCATTTGAGGGACAAGTTTTAGAACCTTGACGACTTCGGTAGATTGTGTTATGCTTATTTTAATATGACCTATATAACACAACTCACCCCTTATAATGTCAAGTAAAACTTCCCCAATTATGAAAAAAACCCCGCTATTCACAATTTTCACTACGGTTACCTTCTTCACCACGGTAACCGCCCACGCAGGTCCTATCTTGGACGCCATCAAAAAGAAAGATTTTGTCCAATGTGGCGTCAATGACGGTCTCCCAGGCTTCTCTAGTCCAAATGACAAAGGTCAATGGGCGGGACTGGATATTGACACTTGTCGCGCCGTCGCCGCCGCTACACTAGGTGATGCAAATAAAGTGAAATTCACTCCCCTGACCGCTAAAGAACGTCTGACCGCCCTTCAAACCGGTGAAATCGACCTCCTCTCACGCAATACCACCTGGACCCTCACCCGTGACGTCTCGCTAGGCATTCGTTTTACAGGCGTCAACTACTATGACGGTCAAGGCTTCCTCGTCAACCAAAAATTAGGTGTAAAAAGTGCTAAAGAACTGAATGGGGCGACTATTTGTATCAACGCTGGAACGACCACCGAACTGAATGTGGCCGACTACTTTCGTGAACAAGGGATGAAATACACTCCTATCGTCTTTGCCACCAATGACCAAACTCTCAAAGGCTTTGAAACAGGACGTTGCGATGTATTGGCCAGTGACCAATCTCAACTCCATGCCCAACGCATTCAAATGGCGGATCCCAATAGTGCGGTGGTGCTTTCCGAAGTCATTTCCAAAGAACCGCTTGGCCCCGCGGTGCGTCAAGACGATAATGAATGGTTCAATATCGTCAAATGGACCCTGTTTGCCATGATTAATGCGGAAGAACTGGGCGTCACTTCCCAAAACGTCGAAGAAATGAAAAAGACCAGTTCTCACCCCGTGATTAGACGCCTGTTAGGGTTAGAAGGAGAGATGGGAAAAGCCCTCGGCTTATCTAATGAGTGGGCCTACAATATTATCAAACAAGTAGGCAATTATGCCGAAATGTTTGACCGTAACGTGGGCACCAGTTCCCCCTTGAAAATTCAACGCGGTGTCAATGCCTTGTGGAACAAAGGAGGAATACTTTACGCGCCTCCCATTCGATAGATGAGATTGTTGAAGAGTCAATTATTGAAGAGTCAATTGCCACTCCCAAGAGTCACTCCCTCCTAAGTCCAAAACGTCGTTTTGACCGGTACCCACGAGATTGTTACTGAGTATTTTTCCGCCTCAAAATCAGTAATTATCTCATCTAGTCTTTTCCGAAACAACCATTATATCTGACTAAGAGGCAATAACCCTACCCTCCTCTGTCATTCAGTTATAGTAATCCTTGTGTGCAACACCATCTGATTTATGGTTATGTGGTCCCAAAACAGGTTTTGGGACTCCACCGTAGGATAACCATAGATTAAATGGTAGTGATGCAAACTGAGTGAAATATCGTGCGGTTTCTCTTCGGTCTTGAACTCTGATTGAAATGATTAAATGAGGGCTATGAAAGGAGGCTTGACGAATCAGAGTCCATCTGAAAATCATTCTAATCAGAGTTCAGACAGAGAACCCACATTGCATCACTACCCAGGTTTGGGTAGTGATGCAATATGGGTGATAGAAGTATCAGGATTGGCAGTCCTCAAAGGACTGCCAGTCCTTGCCCATCACTCACATTGCCTCACTACCTCAAACCTTAACTGGGAACCGAATAAACGCCTAATTCATTCAGCCCTTATTTTACTCTTTACAAGAGGATTCTTTATGACATCTATCTTCACCTATTCCGTACCCAACTGGGCACGACACTTAACGAGAGGGGAAGGCAACACCCCCCATCCTGTCACCAGTTTAATCGAACGCCTACTCCTTTGGCTACCGATTTTAGACAACCGTTTAAGACTGGCCAAATCATTCCGTTGGCTAAGGCCGCGAAACCATCAGCAACCCCGCATTCACTGGCCTGCCAGTGGCGGAATTCTCATATTTACCCTCTATTCATTCTCGGCCTACGCAGGAATTATCAGTACCATAGCAGGGAATGGAACCAGTGGTTCTGGTGGAGATGGCGGGGTTGCCACCAGTGCCCAACTTAACTTCCCCTCTGGCATGGCTATGGATAGCAGTGGCAACCTGTATATTGCTGACTACAATAATCATCGCATCCGTAAAGTCACTTCGGGCGGGACTATCAATACTGTGGTAGGGACTGGAACAGGCGGTTATAGTGGCGACACCGGGGCCGCCGCCAGTGCGCAAATTAACTCCCCCAACGATGTTGTCTTTGATAGCAGTGGCAATCTGTATATTGCGGACTACTTTAATCATTGCATCCGTAAAGTCGACACAGGTGGCATCATTACCACCGTAGCAGGGACTACAACGGGAGGTTATAGTGGCGACAACGGACCCGCCACCAGTGCGCAACTTAACTCCCCCGCTGGCATTGCTATTGATAGCAGTGGCAATCTGTATATTGCCGACGAAGTGAATCATCGCATTCGTAAAATCACCATCGCAGATGGTAACATTACGACCGTGGCAGGGACTACAACGGCTGGTTATAGTGGCGACAACGGGGCCGCTACGAGTGCGCAACTTAACCACCCCTTCGGAGTTGCCGTCGACAGCAGTGGCAATAATCTATATATTGCGGATCGCTTTAATCATAGCATCCGTAAAGTCACCGGCGGTATCATCACCACAGTAGCAGGGAATACCACCCTCGGTTACAGTGGTGACGGCGGGGCCGCTACCAGTGCGCAACTCAACTACCCCCTCGACGTTGCCGTTGATAGCAGTGGTAATATATATATTGCTGACAGCGATAATCACCGTGTCCGCAAAGTCACCACGGGTGGCATCATCAGTACCGTCGCAGGAGATGGCACACTCGGTTCTGGTGGCGATGGAGGCAGCGCCACCAATGCCCAACTTAGGGTTCCCAGAAATGTGACTCTCGATAGCAGTGGCAACCTGTATATTGCAGACAACAATAATCATCGCATCCGCAAAGTCATACCAGCACCCACAATGGACGTGCAGGGTAACAGCATAAGCATTGTTTCAGGCGATACCACACCCGTGACCACCGATAACACCAATTTTGGAAGTACCCCCGTGGGCACCCCCGTGAGTAAGACCTTTACCATTGTGAACACTGGCGATAGCCCACTCAATCTCACCAGTTCCCCAATCGTCTCCATAACTGGCAGTGGTTTTAGTGTGACGACTCAACCGACTTCTCCCGTCGCGGCCTTTACGGGCACTACTAACTTGGTCATACAGTTTGCACCTACTGCGGCAGGAGTCAGTAACGGGACAGTCAGTATTGTGAACGATGACAGTCTCCACAATCCCTATACCTTTAGCATTACCGCGACAGGAACGAATACGGCACCCGTGGCCAACAACAATAGTCTCACCGTCACGGAAGACGTTGTAGGCAATGGGACGGTCACGGCTACCGATGCCAATGGCGATTCTTTAACTTATAGTCTTGTTACCAACGGTTCAAAAGGCAATGTGACGATTACAGCCAGTACGGGTGCCTATACTTACACCCCCACTCTGAATCAAAATGGGACCGATACCTTTACCTTCCTAGCCAATGATGGAACGGTGGACTCCAATACCGCTACCATCACCGTGACGATTACGCCCGACAATGATGCGCCTGTCGCCAGTGATGGCAGTTTAACCACCAATGAAAAACCGCTGGCAGTGGAACGTTGTTAGCCACTGACGTGGACGCTGATGCCTTAATTTATAGCATTGTGACTAACGGCACTAAAGGAACGGCGACGCTGACTGACTTTAATACTGGTACTTATACTTATACCCCCACCCCGAATCAAAACGGCACAGATACCTTTACTTTCCAAGTCAATGATAGCACCGTAAATTCCACACCTGCCACGATAACCATTACGATTATCCCAGCCCCTCCGCCCCCACCTGTGACACCTCCTCCGCCACCGCCCGCGCCCGTTACCACCACACCAGAACCGCCACCGCCCTTACCGCCGATGACTCTGACAGTCTCTGTTTCAGGAACGGGAACAGGAGGACTCACTAGCACCTCCGCGGGTCTCGATTGTTCACCCACTTCCGCGCTATGCACCTATACCGTCACCACCCCCACTTGGGTGACTCTCACCGCCACCCCAGCGGAAGGATCACAATTGAGTCAATGGGGAGGTGATGCCGCTTGTCAAAGTGATGGCAAAGTCTTGATTCTGGCCGATACCACTTGCCAAGCCACCTTTGAATTACAAAGTTACGAACTCACCGTCGGACGCTTTGGGGATGGGCACGTCACAGGTCCTGACATTGAATGTCCACCCGATTGCACCGAAACCTTTCTCTATGGTACGGAAGTGCAACTGGAGGCCAAAGCTGGCCGTGAATGGATTCACACGGGTTGGCAGGGGAGTTGTGACCAGACTGGCAAAGTGACTGTCACTCAAGCCCACTTATGTCAGGCCGTGTTTCAAGAAGACCCCAACGTACCCAATCAGTTGGACGGCAATGGCGATGGCATTCCTGATGCGCGGCAACCCAATGTGATTAGCCTGCCCGATAAAGTAGTCGGCAACTACGTGAGTTTTGAAGTGCAACCGGACACCTGCGTGATTAATGATGTCTATACCGACTTACCAGAGAATTACGGGAAGCCCGATAAAAACAAACCACTTCCGCAAGGACTGATATACTTTGAGTTGGCTTGTCCACAAGCGCAAATCAGCGTGTATTATCATGCGATAAGTGTCGTGAGACGCAATTTCATCTTCCAGAAGTTTGGACCTAAAGTGCCAGGTGATCTGAACACCGTGGACTGGTTCACGCTGCCCAATGTGACTTTTGAAGCTGTGCAAGTGGGCGAAAAGTCTGTGGTGAAAGCGACCTATACCATCACCGATGGCGGATTGGGAGATAGTACGGGAGTGGATGGGCGGATTGTGGATCCAGGTGGGATTATGGTAAAGTAAGTCGTCCAGGTAAGAGTTGACCACTTTTGGGTAGTGATGCAATGTGAGTGATAATTGAAGTGTGGCAAATCAGGTAGTGATGCACAAGGTAGTGGTGACGGTCATCAAACCTCACAGGTCTGCGAGACCTGTCAGGTTTAAACCACTACCTCGTGCATCACTACCGCAAATCATCGAGATCGCCCAAACCTCCGAGGTCTTAAAGACCGCGGAGGTTTCTGGTTATCACCCACATTGCATCACTACCCAAAAATTGTCAACTCTAACTGCAACTCTCACTCACTACCCAAGGAGAACTGTTATGCACAAATTCTTTAATACCGCAGGCGCTTGTCAGCCTGATATTCATTACACCGTCAACCCCTTGCCACGCTTGGTAGGGATTCGTGAATTGATTGACGGACGACATTACTTCATCATTCACGCCCCCCGTCAAACCGGCAAGACCACTTATTTATATGCCCTCATGCACCAACTCAATGGCGAAGGGAAATATACGGCCTTGCAAGTGAATATTCAAGCGGCCGCCAGTGGCCGGGACGCTGAACATGCGATGCAAATTGCGGCGGCCACCATTTATCGTCAGGCGACTCGTTATTTGCCCACCTCCGAAAGACCACCGGTGGTGAACGACGAGACCACCCAATTTGGGTTACAAGGTTACTTGAGTCAATGGGCGTCTCACAATCCGAAACCCCTCGTGTTATTCCTGGATGAGGCGGACTCACTGCAAGATGAACTATTTTTAGCCTTGTTGCGTCAGTTACGTTCGGAATTTGAAGCCCGTCCCACCGGCTTTCCTCAATCCATTGCTTTAGTGGGTCTGCGCGATGTCCGTGACTACAAAATTCGGCTTCGTCCAGACCGCAACAGTTTAGGCACCGGGTCCCCCTTCAATGTCAAAACCAAATCACTGTTCATGCTAGGCTTTACGGAAGCCGAAGTGAACGCCTTATTGGACCAACATACTCAAGAGACCGGTCAACGTTTTTCAGCCGACGTGACTCGGGAGATTTATCGCTTGACCCAAGGTCAACCGTGGTTAACCAATGCGTTGGCCAATCAAATTGTTTCTGACGTGCTGAAAAATGATTACTCTCAACCCATCACCCTAGCCCACGTCATCCAAGCCAAAGAGGAGTTGATACAACGGCGGGATACGCATTTGGATAGCCTCATTGATAAGTTACGGGAACCCTCTGTCAAGCGAGTGATGACTGCCATTATGAATGGCGATGCCCCTAGTTTTGACGACTTGAATGAGGCCATTTCCTATACTCGTGATTTAGGCTTGATTGCCCCGAAACCACCCGTGCGGTTTGCGAATCCGATTTATCAGGAGATTATTCCCAGAGTGTTAGGCATGGGGTTTGAAGAGTTTTTCCCCGAAGAGGTCGTCGATCCATACTGGTATATCAAACAAGGGCGGTTAGACCTGGAGGCGTTGCTAGTCGCCTTTCAACGATTTTATCGTACTCATTCAGAAGTGTGGTTAGACAAATATGATTTTCGGGAAGTGGGTCGGCAACTCTTACTCATGGCGTTTCTACAACGAATCATCAATTCGGGGGGGCGAATTGAACGTGAGATGGCCGCGGGCAAGGGACGCTGTGACTTATGGATCGAATACGGTGGGGAACAATTTGTCATTGAATTGAAATTGTATCATGACCTGGAGACTCGTGACCAAGGCTTGGCACAAACCGCCCGTTATCTCAGTCGCTTCGGCTTGTCACAAGGCTATTTGATTCTGTTTGAAACGCGGGTGGGGAAGACTTGGGAAGAGAGAATTTATCGGGAAGTGGTGGCAGTGGAGGGGAAGACGGTCATTTTGATGGGAATGTAACCGGCTTTGTGACGGGAGGGGCCGCAGGCGTCCAACATCCCTTTTGGACTCCTCTTCTGGTACGCCAGTACCCGTTAAAACCCAGTTCTGTTATCATCAGAGTCTTCCACCACTTTAACTCACTTAGGAGGATTTTGTTATGCACAGATTCTTTAACACCGCAGGCGCTTGTCAGCCTGATATTCATTACACCGTCAATCCCTTGCCACGCTTGGGGGGGATTCGCGAATTGATTGACGGACGACATTATTTTATCATTCACGCCCCAAGGCAAACGGGCAAGACGACTTATTTATATGCCCTCATGCACCAACTCAATGGCGAAGGGAAATATACGGCCTTGCAAGTGAACATTCAAGAAGCAGCCAGCGGAATGAATCCACACGATGCTATGTATTTGGCGGCCCGCGCCCTGGTTTTATCCGCCGACGCCGCGGGCTTGCCAGTTGCAGAACAGCCGCCAACATTACCGCCCACGTCCCATGATTTTACGTTACGTCACTATCTAAGTCAGTGGGCGAAACAGAATCCCAAACCCCTAGTGTTGTTCATAGATGAGGCCGATTCCTTAATGGACGACCTGTTCTTAGCCCTCCTGCGCCAACTTCGGTCAGGCTTTGAAACTCGTCCCTCTGGTTTTCCCCAATCGATAGCTTTGGTGGGATTGCGCGATGTGCGGGACTACAAAATTCGGCTTCGCCCAGACCGCGAGAGTTTAGGCACCGGGTCCCCCTTCAATGTCAAAACCGAATCGTTGTTCATGCTAGGCTTTACCGAAGCCGAAGTGAACGCTTTATTGGACCAACATACTCAAGAAACTGGTCAGCGTTTTGAAAGCGAAGTGATTCAGGAGATTTATCGTCTGAGTCAAGGTCAACCGTGGTTAACCAATGCCCTGGCCAATCAAATCGTCAACAAGGTGTTGAAGAATGACTATTCCCAACCCATCACCCTAGCCCACGTCATCCAAGCCAAAGAGGAGTTGATACAACGGCGCGATACGCATTTGGATAGTCTCATTGACAAATTACGGGAACCGTCTGTGAAACGAGTGGTAGTGGCGATTATCAATGGAGAAGCACCGGCGTTTGACGAATTAAATGACGCGCTGGCTTATACTCGTGATTTAGGACTTATCGCACCCAAACCGCCGGTGCGATTTGCCAATCCCATCTATCAAGAGATTGTTCCCAGAGTATTAAGTCTGGGGTTTCAAGAAGTGTTGCCACAAGATTTGGTGGACCCCCGCTGGTATATCAAGGACGGACGGTTAGATTTGGAAGCGTTGTTAAAAGCATTCCAAAAATTCTATCGTCGCTATTCCGAAGCCTGGTTAGGCAAATACGACTTCCGCGAAGTCGGCAGACAATTGTTACTGATGGCCTTTCTGCAACGAATTATCAATGCCAGCGGTCGGGTGGAACGAGAGATGGCGATTGGCAATGGACGGTGTGATTTATGGATTGAATACGGTCCCGACCAGTTTGTGATTGAATTGAAATTATACCGTGATGAAGAGACCCGTCAAGATGGTTTGGAACAAGCCGCCCGGTATTTAGATCAAATGGGTTTGTCACAAGGCTATTTGATTCTGTTTGAAACGCGGGTGGGGAAGACTTGGGAAGAGAGAATTTATCGGGAAGTGGTGGAAGTGGAGGGGAAGACGGTCATTTTGATGGGAATGTAGTCCCTATCTGGAGTCGTGTGTCTAGCCAGTTATAGCCAGTAGGGTGGGCAACAGGTTTCTCGTTGCCCACCACGTTGCCGTAGTGGCTAACCTTGTGTGCAATATCTATTTTTGTGCGTGAATACGCCCCCACCAAAGCCTTGTACGGTGGAGTGGAGGCTTTAGCCGGCCGGCGGTAGGCGCCCCGCAATTTGAGTGTGGGGGGTGATGCCTACGGCCGGCAGGCTAAAGCCTCTACTCCACCGTACTTTAACTTGATGGCATGGCGACGAGGCCACCCACCAACTGTTAATCATATAAAAATAGGTGTTGCACACAAGGTCTGACTATTCAACTTTTAATAAAGTTAAATAGGGACGGTCAAATGGTTATAAACAAAATAATGGAATGTATTAAAGACACATTATATTACCCCGCCTCTTTAAACTCATGCCGAGTATCGTTTCGACTCAGCCCGTGACCCGAGTTGGGTCAGCCCGTGACCCGAGTTGGGTCAGCCCGTGACCCGAGTTGGGTCAGCCCGTGACCCAAATCGCCTCCAAGCGTACCCCGTCACCAATGAGTATTCATCAGGGTTTTCGAGTTTGGCCTTAATGAAGAATTATTGAGGCTTAAAGACCACAGTAAAGCATATAAAATGCGTTTTCTGTTTACCTGTCCTTAATGAAATAACCTTCGTAAGTCAGGGAGAAGGGCTAATGGATTCTGAGTTTCTTTGGGAATCAATCAATCTGTATAATATATATAGGACTTACGCAAAACTGCGGCAGGGATAACACCCCTTCAAGGGGTGTTATCCCTGGTAAAGTCACCGCGCCCCGTCTGACCCGCCGTGACCTCTTCAGTCTTGACGTCAGACACGTTTTTTATTCAACAGGAGAATTTTTTATGAAATCCTTATCGGTTCAGTCCGGTTGTGCTAAACTTGATAAGTACCGAAACAGAAATTTTACCGTATTTTCGCCCTCCTCCCCTCTCCCTCTGGGAGAGGGGCCGGGGGTGAGGGCAAGGGCGTCGTTATACCAGAAAATTTCTGCTTCACTACTTAGCCAAGTTAATGGGCTAAACGAGGTGCTTGTGAAATGAAACCGACGGTTTATCTGGAAACTAGCATTATTGGCCATTTAACTAGCAAACCCAGTCGTGATTGACTCACGGCGGCCAATCAACAACTGACTTTGGAATGGTGGCAACACATACAACCGCAGGTGCACTGTTGGGTGTCGCCCTTTGTGAGAGAAGAACTCTCAAATGGCAACCCAGAGGCGGCTAACCGGCGGTTACAAGTGGTTTCTCATTTGCCGATGTTGTCAGTGAATGAAGAAATCAAGAAACTGGCGGATACCTATTTTGTCGCTATCAGTCTGCCTGAACGGGCTAGACTAGATGCCTCTCATTTGGCTATGGCCGTGTGGCATCAGATGGACTATCTGAAGAAGTTGGAGTACGGAATTTATTCCGTTGGTTTGGAGTACGGAATTTATTCCGTTGGTTTGGAGTACGGAAACGGAATAAATTCCTTACTCCAACGGCTAATGGAGGTATAACATGTTAAAAGACCTGATTGTAGAAGAAATTCGTGCGACTCGTTTGAAAATCGAGGCCGAATGCGACGGTGATTTTGCGAAAATCTTCGCCCGTGCAATGAAGATTCAAGAACAGTATAAGGACCAAGTAGTCAGTGACCCCGTGGCCTGGGCCAAGGAACACCCGCCCTCGGCGATTCCGTTGCCAACGATTTAAGTTAGCTAGAGTCACCACGACAAGATGCCATTCAGTTAAAAGAATGAAGACGTCGTTGGACTGGAGGCTTTAGCCGGCCGGCGGTCGGCACACTCCAGTCTTTGAGAAAGGGGAACGCCTACCGCCGGCCGGCTAAAGCCTCAATGCCATTAAGTTAAGGTAGGGTGGATTAAGCGTCAGCGTATCCACCCTCCCCGAAACTGGTGGATACGCTAACGCTTAATCCACCCTACATTGGATGGATATTCCTTAACTTAAATGCCATTAAGTTAAGGTAGGGTGGATTAAGCGTCAGCGTATCCACCATCCCCGAAACTGAATGGCATTGCCCCGCCCGCAAGCGGGGGTACAAATGAGAAGGAATATTACTATAAAGTCACCGCGCCCCGTCTGACTCGCCGTGACCTCTTCATTCTTAACGTCAGACAGATTTTTCATTCAAGAGGAGAATTTCTTATGAAATCTTTCTATATCCACTCCGTGCCTAAATGGGCACCACACTTAATGGGTGGCGGTAAATCACTTCAACTCGTTGAGAATCCAACCGAACCCCTACTCCTTTGGTTACAGACATTGAACTGTCGTCTGAGTTTGGTCAATCTATTCCGTTGGTTAAGAGAATTACCCAACCCGCGCTGGTCTGTGGGTGTTGGGTTTCTGATACTCTCGGTATCTTCATTCCCCCTTCAGGCTGGGATTATCAGCACGATAGCAGGGAGTGGACCACAAGCTTATGGTGGCGACGGCGGGCCCGCCACCAGTGCGTGGCTTTACTCCCCCTCAGACGTTGCCATCGATAGCAGTGGCAATGTGTATATTGCTGATGCCGGTAATAGTCGCATCCGTAAAGTCACTGGCACTACCATCAATACCATAGCAGGAAGTGCAACAATGGGGTTTAGTGGCGACGCTGGGACCGCCACCAGTGCGCAACTTAGCCAACCCCTCGCGGTTGTCGTCGATGGCAGTGGCAATTTATATATTGCTGACAGCAATAATAATCGTATCCGTAAAGTGACGCCCGGCGGTACCATCAGCACCGTAGCAGGGGATGGAACTCCAGGTTATGGTGGCGACGACGGACCCGCTATCAGTGCGCAACTTTTCCACCCCACTGATGTTGCCATCGATAGCGGTGGCAATTTGTATATTGCTGACTTTAATAACCAGTGCATCCGTAAAGTCGCGGCCGGTACTGGTACCATCAGTACGGTAGCGGGGACTGGCACCGCCGGTTATAATGGCGATGGAATAGCCGCCACCAGTGCGCAACTGTATCGTCCCTACAGTGTTGCAGTCGATAGCAGTGGCAATCTATTATATATTGCTGACCTCAATAATTATCGCATCCGTAAAGTCACGGCTGGTACCATTAGTACGGTAGCAGGAAATGGGACCGTAGGTTATAGTGGCGACGGCGGGTCCGCTACCAGTGCGCAACTTAGTGCCTACACCAAGGTTGCCGTCGATAGCAGTGGCAATCTGTATATTGCTGACGAGTCTAATCATCGCATCCGTAAAGTCACTTCAGGCGGTACCATCTATACGGTGGCAGGAACTGGAACACCAGGTTATAGTGGCGACGGCGGGGTCTCTACCAGTGCGCAACTTTTAAGCCCCTACGGTATGGCCTTCGATAGCAGTGGCAATCTGTATATTGCTGACTTTTTCAATCAGCGCATCCGTAAAGTCATTCCATCCCCTTTCGATCAAACGATCACTTTCACATCCCCGGCCAGTGGGACGTATGGCGGAAGTGCAACGTTAAGTGCCACCGCTACTTCGGCATTGGCCGTCACGCTTACCAACACGACTACTGGAATTTGCACCCTTAGCGGTATGACAGTCAATTACGTGGGGGTGGGGACTTGCAACCTCACGGCTAATCAAGAGGGTGATGCTAATTACAACGCAGCTATTCCAGTCAGTAAGAATATTACTGTCACTAACACTGCACCAGCCGCCAATAACGGCACCTTAACCACGAATGAGGACACGGCTGGCAGTGGCACTTTGTCTGCTTCTGATGCGGACGGTAATGTGTTGACCTACAGCATTGTCACCGATGGTTCAAAAGGCAGTGCGACGATTACGAATGCCAGCACCGGGGCGTATACTTACACGCCTACCGCGAATCAAAATGGTAGTGATAGTGTTACTTTCAAAGCCAATGATGGATTAGCAGACTCGACCCCCAAGACGATTACGGTAACGATTACGGCGGTTAATGATGCGCCAGTCATCACCGGTCAAACTTCTTTAAATACCAATGAAGACACGGCTGTGACCCTCACCTTAAACGCGGTGAGTGTCACTGACCTTGACAATTTGTATCCAACGGGTTTTTCACTCCTCATTCAGAGTGGCACCAATTACACGTTCTCTGGCAACACCCTCACCCCCGCGGCCAACTTTAATGGCACCTTGACCGTGCCTGTCAAAGTCAATGATGGTGGACTGGATAGTAACCTCTACAATCTCACGGTAACGATTACCCCAGTCAATGACCCTCCCACCCTCACGGCCAGCAATCCGCCTGCGGTGTTAGAAAATTCGGGAACGCAGACCCTCTCCGGTTGGGCCACCTTTAACCCAGGTCCTAATGAAACGGATAACGTGTTAACTTATACCGTTAGCAATGTCAGCAACCCGACCCTCTTCTCCTCCCTGCCTAGCGTGAATACGAGTGGTACGTTGACTTATACCTTAGCCACCAATCAGTCTGGCACCTCCACCCTCACCGTGACAGTGCAAGACACTGGTGGCACGGCGAATGGTGGTATTGACCTCTCCACCGCCAGCCAGTTCACGCTGGGAGTCAATGCGCCAGAACTTCAGGTGACACAAGGCACGACAGTGCAAGCCAATGGTAGTTCTTATGACTTTGGCGCCGTGTTAATCACCCAAACGAGTCCAGTCATCACCTTTACCATTGACAATCTAGGCACCGCGGACCTCTCTCTCACGGGCACCCCCAAATTGGCTGTCACAGGCGAGGCGGCGGTGGACTTTAAAGTGGTTGACCAAACCACTGACACCATTGTGCCAGGAGGTCGCACCACCTTCACCGTGACTTTTGTTCCCACCGTGACGGGACTGCGCAGTGCGACGTTGACTCTCCTCAATAACGACAGTGACGAAACCCTTGATACCATGGTGTTACAAGGACAAAGTCTTACCCCCAACATCAAAGTCTCCCAAGGTTCCACAGAAATTCCGCTGGGAGGCAGTTTCGACATCGGTCTGGTCGGCATTGACCACCTCGTCACCTATCCCTTTACCATTGAAAACGTGGGCAACAGTGACCTCCGCTTAACAGGTGGTGGGACGCCTCTATCTCTCAGTGGGAGGAGTGCCGGCGAGTTTAACGTCGATACTACCGCGACCCAAAGTATGTTGAAGGCAGGTGAGAAGACGGAGTTCCTCCTCAACTTAATTCCCATTGAAGTGGGGCCGAAAACGGTGACGTTATCCCTTCCCAATGACGACTTGGAACAGGGCAACTATTCATTCACAGTCACGGCGCAGGGCATGGTTTCGAAGTCCCTACAAGTGACCTTAACAGGCAGTGGGACAGGTACGGTGACTAGCCAGTTGCCAAATCTGCAATGCGTCGCAGACCTTTGCGAACAACCCGTCATTGATGCCCCACAATGGGTCTATCTCAAAGCGTTGCCAGACACTGGTTCCACCTTCGTCGGTTGGAGTGGTGACCCGGCTTGCCAAGCCGATGGCAAGGTCCTGATATTGACCGACACCATTTGCCAAGCCACCTTTGAACTCCAAAGTTACGAGTTCACGGTGGGTCGTCTCGGCCACGGTAAGGTCACAGGACCTGGCATCGACTGCCCGTCTGATTGCACGGAAACGGTTCTCTATGGTACCGAACTGCAACTGGAAGCAACCGCAGATCGGGAATGGATTCACACCGGTTGGAAAGGCAGTTGTGACGCGACGGGCAAGGTCCAAGTGACCAACGCTAGACTCTGTCATGCCGTGTTTGAAGCCGACCTGCAAGTACCCAACTTGGGTGATGGCAATGGCGATGGCACTCCTGATGCGCGTCAACCCAATGTCATCAGCTTACCTGATAAAGTGGTCGGCAACTATGTCACTTTTGAAGTGCAACCAGACACTTGCCCAATTGACGATGTCTATACGGACTTACCCGATAATTACGGCAACCCCGATAAAAACAAGCCACTCCCGCAAGGGCTGATATACTTTGAATTGGGTTGTGCGCAGGCGCAAATCAGTGTGTATTATCATGCCCTCAGTGTCGTCAGACGCAATTTTGTCTTCCAGAAGTTTGGTCCCAAAGTGCCAGGCGACCTCAATACCCTGGGCTGGTTCACGCTTCCCAATGTAACCTTTGAAACGGTGCAGGTGGGAGACAAGACGGTGGTGAAGGCGACGTATACCGTCACCGATGGTGGGCTGGGAGATAGTACGGGTGTGGATGGACGGATTGTGGATCCGGGTGGGATTATGGTAAAGTAAGGCGTCCTGGGAAGAGTTGACCACTTTTGGAAAGTTGTCAACTCTAACCGCCACTCTCACTTACTACCCAAGGAGAACTGTTATGCACAAATTCTTTAACACCGCAGGCGCTTGTCAGCCGGTACGCCATTACACGGTTAACCCGTTACCACGTTTATCTGGCATTCGGGAATTGATTGACGGGGCGCATTATTTTATCATTCACGCCCCACGCCAAACGGGCAAGACGACTTATTTATATGCCCTCATGCACCAACTCAATGGCGAAGGGAAATATACGGCCTTGCAAGTGAATATTCAAGCGGCCGCCAGTGGCCGGGACGCTGAACATGCGATGCGACTCGTGGCATTAGCGATTGCCCAACAAGCTGACCTATATTTACCCAAGACCGAACAACCACCAGTGGTCAATGACATGTCGATTCAACTGGGCCTACAGGGCTATTTGAATCAGTGGGCTAGAGAGAATCCTAAACCTGTCGTCTTATTTATTGACGAAGCCGATTCCTTAATGGACGATCTCTTTTTAGTTTTGTTACGTCAACTCCGGTCGGGCTTTGAAACTCGTCCATCTGGCTTTCCTCAGTCTCTCGCCTTGGTGGGTTTGCGCGATGTGCGGGACTACAAAATTCGGCTTCGTCCAGACCGCGAGAGTTTAGGTACCGGGTCGCCTTTCAATGTGAAAACCAAATCGCTGTTCATGCTAGGCTTTACCGAAGCCGAAGTGAACGCTTTATTGGACCAACATACTCAAGAGACTGGTCAACGTTTTGAAAGCGAAGTGATTGAGGAGATTTATCGGTTGACCCAAGGTCAACCGTGGTTAACCAATGCGTTGGCCAATCAAATTGTTTCTGAAGTGCTGATCAATGACTATTCCCAACCCATCACCCTAGCCCACGTCATCCAAGCCAAAGAGGAGTTGATTCAACGGCGGGATACACATTTAGATAGTCTCATTGACAAATTACGGGAACCGTCCGTGAAACGAGTGATGACTGCCATTATGAATGGCGATGCCCCTAGTTTTGATGACTTGAATGAGGCCATTTCATATACTCGTGATTTAGGCTTGATTGCCCCGAAACCGCCCGTGCGGTTTGCGAATCCGATTTATCAGGAGATTATTCCCCGAGTGTTAGGGATGGGGTTTGAGGAGTTTTTTCCTGAAGAGGTCATCGACCCGCATTGGTATATCAAGCAAGGACGGTTAGACCTGGAGGCGTTGCTATTAGCTTTTCAACGATTTTATCGTACTCATTCAGAGGTGTGGTTAGACAAATATGATTTTCGGGAAGTGGGTCGGCAACTCTTACTCATGGCGTTTCTACAACGAATCATCAATTCAGGGGGGCGAATTGAACGTGAGATGGCCGCAGGCAAGGGACGGTGTGATTTATGGATCGAATACGGTGGGGAACAGTTTGTCATTGAATTGAAATTATATTATAGTCAGGAGACTCGTGACCAAGGCTTGGAACAAACCGTCCGTTATCTGAGTCGTTTCGGTTTGTCACAAGGCTATTTGATTCTGTTTGAAACTCGTGCTGGGAAGACTTGGGAGGAGAGAATTTATCGGGAGGTTGTGGAGGTGGGGGAGAAGACGGTGATTTTGATGGGGATGTAGTCTCCATCTGGAGTCCAAGAGAAGTCTTGGACTTCATCCCTGTCCAAGACACGTCTTGGACTCCACCCCTTAGAAGGGGAACGTGGTGCAGACGCGCCTGTTTATAGACTGAATATGTAAGGACAACCCTTGTGATCGAATCGGTTCGGCACTGGTATAGTAAAATTTCCTTGGACCTATACCATTTCATCTGGAGCGCAATCAGAATTATTGTGCCGTTGCTACATTTCATATGGAATCGTACAAGTACATAGGAATATGACTATACTTACGCTTTGGACTCCTGGTTTATGGATTCCTGAGTTATTGCCGTATCATCTTTAGAAACTCTTCCTCTGGCATTGGGCGGCCAATGAGATAACCTTGTACTTCATCGCATTTCAAAGATCGTAAAAAAACCTCTTGGGCTTTGGTCTCCACGCCTTCGGCAATGACTTTTAAATTCAGGCTGCGGGCTAATGCGACAATGGCCCTGGTGATCGTCATATCATCCTTATTCGTAGGAATATCGCGAACAAAAGATTGGTCAATTTTCAACTTATCAATGGGGAATCGTTTCAAATAATTCAGAGACGAGTAACCGGTACCAAAGTCGTCAATGGCCAATTGAATCCCGCGGTCTTTTAGTTGATGCAACGTTTTCGCCGCATTTTCAGCATCTTGCATCAACATACTTTCGGTCAGTTCCAATTCTAACAGCGTGGGGTCCACATTGGTCTCCTCGACAGCACGCATGACGGTTTTGGTTAAATCTTCTTGACGAAATTGACGCGAGGAGAGATTCACGGAAATACGTAACAAGGGTTGCCCCGTCTTACACCAATGCTGTTGTTGTAAGCAGGCATGATGCAAGACCCATTCGCCAATGGGTACAATTAATCCTGTTTCTTCGGCCAAGGGAATAAAATGATAGGGTAGTACCAGCCCCAATTCGGGATGTTGCCACCGTAAGAGAACTTCGGCGCCAACAATGATGCCGCTGGCAAGGTGCATTTGTGGTTGATAATATAATAAAAATTCATTTCGTTCCAAGGCGTGCCGTAACTTGGATTCCAAGGTCAACCGTTGATGAACGTGGATATTCATCTGGGGTTTGAAGAATTGATAATTATTGCGTCCCGCTTCTTTAGCACGATACATGGCCGCATCGGCATTTTTCAACAGGGTATCGATGTCTAATCCATCGGCGGGATACACGCTGATGCCAATACTGGCAGTGACGAATGTTTCATGTCCATTTAAGTCAAAGGACGTTTGCATGGCGTCAATAATGGTTTGGGCAATGTGTTCGAGGTCTTGAAGGTTTTTGAGATTTTCTAACAAGATGGTAAAATCATCGCCTCCTAACCGGGCAATGGTATCGCTTTTCCCTAAACATTCGGTGAGACGGGTGGCGACATCTTTTAGTAAAACGTCACCTACGATGTGTCCCCAAGTGTCATTGACATATTTAAAGCGGTCCAGGTCCAAGAACATCACGGCCACCTGGTTACTGTGTTGTTGGGCTTGATAGATGGCCATAGCCGTTTTTTCATAGAATAAACTGCGGTTAGGTAAGCCAGTCAAATCATCATAATGGGCTAAGTAAGCCAGACGTTGTTCGGTTTGTTTGCGTAACGTTAGGTCTGAAAAAATGCCCAGGTAGTTGGTTATTTCTTCATGGTCTTCATCTTTAATGACGCTGATATGTAGCCATTCCGGATAGACTTCGCCATTTTTGCGACGATTCCAAATTTCGCCTTCCCAATAACCAATGGTGTGGATGGAATTCCACATCTTTTGGTAAAATTCGCGAGAATGTTTGCCCGAACTAAGGAGAGAGGGATTTTTGCCTAACACTTCGGGAAGGGTGTAGCCAGTGATTTGGCTGAAGGCTTTATTGACCAGGATGATACGAGATTTGGCATCGGTGATGGTAATCGCTTCTGCGCTATTTTCCAGAACTTTAGCGGATTGTCTGAGTTTTTCCTCGGCCCATTTGCGTTCGGTAATGTCTTCAAAACTGCCCAAAACACCGATGATTTGACCAAACGCATCGCGGAGTGGAATTTTATTTATCTCCAACCATTGAATGGAACCATCGGCACGTTGGATTTCCTCAAGCATTTGATATTTCACTTGTCCATCGGCAACCACGCAACGGCTGAGGGTGTTGAGAAAGGAGGTTTCTACTTGACCCGTTTTGAGAATGTCTGCATCGCTTTTGCCAATGATGTCTTCAGGAAAGTATCCAACAATATTGCGGGCAAAATGTTGGTTACAGCCTAAATAGATCGCATTCTCGTCTTTCCAAAAGACATATTGAGGAATGTTGTCAATGACCAGTCGTAACATTTCTTGAGATTGTCTCAATTGGGCTTCCACTTGTTTGCGGGTGGTGATGTCACGACAGGTGCCAATGAGTCCAACGATGTCTCCGGCGGTGGTACAAGAAGGTGTTTCAATGATGTCCAATAAGACGCGCCGTCCATCTGGATAGGGTACCCAGGCTTCGGTGGTGATAGATTGACAACGGGTTATGACTTTGTCATCTTGTTCGTGGAAAAAATCGGCCATTTCGGCAGGAAATAAGTCGAAATCGGTTTTGCCCATTAATTCTGCCTCCGGGCAACCTGCAAAGGTTTCAAAGGCTTTATTACAACCTTGATAGAGGCCGTGACAGTCTTTATAGAAAACTAAGTCTGGCATGGAGTCAATGAGGTTGCGTAACAGGGTCCGTTCTTGCTGAAGTTCCTGAGTACGAATTTGCACTCGTTTTTCTAGCCGGTTTTTGGTGGAATGAATGTCCTCAATACGTGCTTGTAGGGACTCTGCCATAGACTTTACATTTTTGGTTAGGGAAGCGTTTTCGCTAATCTGACTTTTGGGCCAGGCGATAGTTTGATTGAGTTCCAAACGGCTGGGTAGGTTGTCAGTGATGTGGGTCAGTTTTAATAGTGGTTTGGATTGTCGGGAAAGTGAGAACATTTTTTGGTGGTTGGTGGTGTTGGTGGTTGGTGGTTGGTGGTGTTGGTGGTTGGTGGTTGGTGGTTAGTGGGGTATAATTTGCGGGACTAGAGGCGGAAGCCGGTGACATGCCCCGTCCTCCGGCTGAAGCCTCTAGTCCCGCATGTTTGATTATTCGCTATCCACTCTCCACTCTCCACTCTCCACTCTCCACTATCCATTAACTATGTCTCGTATTCTCGGTATAGACCCAGGGTCTCGTATAACAGGGTTTGGCATTATTGATGTCTATAAACAAAAATCTCTCTATGTCACTTGTGGTTGCATACGCACTCATGCAACTACCCTACCATTACGCTTGCAAGAGATTTATAATGGGGTTGTCACTCTCATCAAAGAGTATCAACCCACAGAATTGGCCATTGAACAGGTGTTTATGCACCGCAATGTCGCCTCCGCCTTGATTCTCGGTCAAGCGCGAGGGGTGGCAATGGTGGCCGGTGTTCAACAAGGTTTAACCATCTATGAGTATGCCCCTAACCAAATCAAAAAGGCCGTTGTAGGTCAAGGTCATGCGGAGAAAACGCAGGTACAACAAATGGTGAAAGTGTTATTGAATTTATCTAGCTTACCCTCTGCGGATGCCGCCGATGCTTTGGCCGTGGCTATTTGTCATGCACACTTTGGGTGAAAGACGGTGGAGTCCCAAAACCCGTCTTGGGACTCCACCACGACACTTTCTCCTACCACATTATTCATTATTCATTATTCAGTCAAAATGATTAGTCGCCTACATGGTTTCTTGATAGAAAAGCAAGCCCCTCTGGTAGTGATAGATGTCAATGGTGTAGGTTACGAAATTTTCGTGCCAATGTCAACGTTCTATCAACTTCCAGATTTGAATACCAAAGTGAATTTATTAACTTTGATGGTGGTACGAGAGGACGCCATCACTCTTTATGGTTTCCATAGTGAAGCAGAACGGCAACTGTTTCGAGATTTATTGCGCGTCAATGGGGTTGGCCCCAAACTGGCATTAAGTATCCTCTCCGCAATGGAATTGGCTACGTTTGCCCAAGCCATTAGGAATAATGACACTGCCCGTCTCATTCGCATTCCTGGCGTCGGTAAAAAAACGGCGGAACGTCTCGTCTTGGAAATGCGCGACCGTTTAGATAAAATTCCTCTCGATTCTCCCACGGCGACGACGGTGCCCAGGGAAATTATCAGTCCTGTGGACGATGCCGTCAGTGTATTAATTGCGTTAGGTTACAAACCTCAAGAAGCCAGTCGTTTGGTATATTCTGTCAAACAAGATGGGATGACCAGTGAAGAACTCATTCGACGTGCCCTTCAAGCGGCGTTGTGAAAAATCAGAATTAACCATCCTTCAGGAGTCCAAAGCGTAGTTTTGGATTCCTGGAATCCATAGTGATATTCGTATAAATTTGTACACCTTCGCTGGAACGCAATAAGAATTATTGCGCCACGTTGCGCCGACGCTACGCGCGCGGTGCAACAACTCTCATTGCACTCCAGAGGGGGAAGCACTCCAGAGGGGGAAGCACTCCAGAGGGGAAGCGTATCAATTTGGGGGAATATGGCTATGGTCATTCATATTATTTCTTACTTCATGTCACACTCTTATGTCTCATCAGAACAAACCTTTCTCTATTTTCCTTTCTATCTTTCTATTCGGTTGCGCCTCTTCCACTCAAATTGCCAAAGGTGGTCGAGAAGTTGAGGACGTAGTTGCCGCAGTCGAAGGCACTATCTCCTTTTTCAACGCCCCTTATCTCTTTGAAGATTTGAAAAACATCAAGCAAGATGCCACCCTTTATTTAAATCAAGCCTGTTCTTCAAAAAACGTCGCCCCAGCAGGTTTGCAAAGTGAATTAGACCGACGGTTCAATGAACGTTTCTTCTCACCTTGGCATCAAGGCGGTTCGACGGTATCGGCCAGTCAGGCCGCTTGGGGTGTGAAAATCTTTAGTCGAAATTTAGGGTTTGGCGAAAATAAACGGGAACATTCCAGTGCCTGGATAGAAGAGTTAGCGGCATTAGCTAACTTGGAAGTGTTCCCTAACTTTTCCAAAAAGGCTATTACCGTGACAAACACTCATTTACGGGTCTTGCCTACTCTCAAACCGCATTTCAATGACTTTGCCAGGGCGGGCGAAGGGTATCCATTTGATAATCTCCAACATTCTGCCTTATGGGCCAATACTCCAATTTTTGTTTCCCACCTGTCTCGTGACCAAAATTGGGTCTTTGCAGAAACCCCTTTAGCCCCTGGCTGGGTGTCTATTGAAGACATTGCATTTGTAGATAACCATTTTATCAAACAATGGGAAACAGGTAAATATGTTGCCTTACTCAAAGACAAAGTGGCGTTTATCGACGACCATAACCTGTTTCGCTTCTCCACCCATATTGGTGCCATGTTTCCTTATGCGGGAGAAGACCGACAAGATTATCAAATTTTTGTCGCCATTGCCAACGAAAATCGTCAAGCGATTCTACGCAAAGCGACGGTCTCTAAACAAGTGGCGGTGTTAAAACCGCTGGAATTGTCACCTGTCAACATCGCCCAACAGATCAACCAAATGCTAGGCGAACCGTATGGCTGGGGTGGACTCTATGAAAATCGCGATTGTTCTTCCGCCACACGAGATTTATTTGCACCGTTTGGTATATGGTTGCCCAGAAATTCCGCGGCCCAAGCGAAAACGGGGAACTTTATTTCTTTACAACATTTACCAGCGTCCCAAAAGGAACGAGTGGTCATTCAACGCGGAATTCCTTATCTAACTTTGCTTTGGTCAGAAGGGCATATCATGTTATACATTGGCACTCACCAAGGTCGGGCGTTGGTCTTCCAAAATATGTGGGGAGTCAAAACGAGAGATTCGGAAGGTGAAGAAGGTCGTCGAGTGGTCGGACAAGCCGTCATCACCAGTTTGCAACCTGGAAAAGAATTGATCGATTTGGACAGTCATAAAGGGAATGTTTTGAAAAATTTGCTGGGGATGACGGTATTGGTGTCGTCGAATAATGGGACTGGGTGTCGTTAGCTGTGAGTGGATCACCGGAATTTTATCTCGTTCCCACGCGCCAGTAGGCACCGTGCGGTTTCAAACATGGTGCGTGGGACGCACCCTACCTTAACTTAATTTTGTCTCGTTTCCACGCGCCTGCGTGGGAACGAGACAAAAAATATGGGTGGACCAGAGGCTTCAGCCGGAAACTGTGCCCTTGCCACCGGCTTCCGCCTCTAATCCAACTGTCGGTTAATTTATTCCTTAGCCGGTGAGGTTACATTCCCAGTAAAATCACCGTCTTCCCTTCCACTTCCACCACTTCTCTCGAAATCCGTTCCTCCCAAGTCTTCCCACTCCGAGTTTCAAACAGTATCAAATAGCCTTGTGACAATCCCACTTGATCTAAATAACGGGTGGTTTGTGCTAAACCATCTTCACGGGTGTATTCGTCACGATAGAGTTTCAATTCTATCACGAATTGGTCCGGGCCATATTCGATCCATAAATCACAGCGTCCATTGCCAATGGCCATTTCTCGTTCCACCCGTCCGCCGGCATTGAGAATCCGTTGCAGAAAGGCCATCAGCAAGAGTTGTCTTCCGACTTCGCGGAAGTCATACTTTCCTAACCAGGCTTCGGAATAGCGGCGATAGAATTTTTGGAAGGCGACTAGCAGGGCGTCTAGGTTCAAGCGTCCGTCTTTGATATACCAAACTGGGTCCACCAAATCTTGTGGCAACACTTCTTGAAAGCCTAAACTTAGAACTCTGGGAATAATCTCTTGATAGATGGGATTGGCAAAGCGCACTGGTGGTTTAGGCGCGATTAATCCCAAGTCACGAACATAGGCCAGCGCGTCATTTAATTGGTCAAACGTCGGAATGTCGCCATTGATAATTGCCTCTATCACAGGTTTTACCTGCGGTTCTCGTAACTTATCAATCAAACTGTCCAAATGCGTATCCCGCCGTTGAATTAACTCCTCCTTGGCCTGGGCCACATGGGCTAAAGTGAGGGCTTGTGAATAATCATTCTTTAAGACTTTGGCCACGATTTGTCGGGCCAACGCATTGGTTAGCCAGGGTTGACCTTGGGTGAGACGATAAATCTCCTGTCGAACTTCTACTGGGAAGCGTTGCCCCGTTTCCTGTGTATGTTGGTCTAGTAATTCGTTAACTTCGGCTTCGGTAAAACCTAACATAAACAACGATTCGGTTTTCACGTTGAAGGGCGACCCCGTACCCAAACTGTCTCGGTCTGGGCGAAGCCGAATTTTATAGTCCCGCACATCGCGTAAGCCGACGAGGGCGAGAGAGTGGGGGAAGCCTGTAGGACGGGCTTCAAAGCCAGCCCGTAACTGGCGTAACAAAGTTAAAAAGAGGTCGTCCATTAAGGAGTCGGCTTCGTCGATAAATAAAACAATGGGCTTCGGATTCTGGGTAGCCCATTGATTTAGGTAACCTTGTAGGCCCATTTGGACTGACGTGTCGTTGACCACGGGCGGGCGTTCCAGGTTAGGTAGGTACAGGTCGGCTTGTTGGGCGATGGCTAATGCTATGTATTGCATGGCATCTTGCGAGTCACGTCCACTGGCGGCCGCTTGGATATTGACTGTCAATGCCGTATATTTCCCCTCCTGATTCAATTGGCGCATTAACGCATATAAATAAGTCGTCTTACCCGTTTGCCTGGGGGCGTGGATAATAAAATAATGGCGACCGTCAATCAGTTCCCGAATGCCCGATAAGCGTGGCAACGAGTCCACTACGTAATGAATATCCGGCTGACAGGGGCCTGCGGTATTAAAAAATTTGTGCATGATAAGTTCCTCTTGAAAATGAATAGACCGATAATACCTGCGAGGTTTCCTAAACCCTAAAGATTTAGGAAACCTGAAGTTAAAGTTAATGAGAATAACTCAACCCCGCCGGATCCACAATCTTCCCATCCACCCCCGTATTATCTCCCAATTGCCCATCGGTGAGGGTATATGTCACCGTCGCCACCGGCTTCGCGCCTACCGTTGCCAAGCTAAATTTGGCATCTGGCAATTTATACCATCCCACTGTCTTCTCATCTCCTGGGGTAGTCGGACCATATTTGAGTAGTTCGACATTGCGTGGGATTCGGTTGACACCATGAAAATACATGGTCACGGGAGTTTGAGAACACGTTATCTCAAAGTACATCAATCCCTGCGGTGCCGGATGATTGCGATCATGACCTTCCAAACTCTCGGCTAACAGTGTGGAACTATCCGCTACCGTGCAGTCGGGATTGACGACTAAGGTGATATAACTGCCGGCCACTTTATCGGCCAAACTCATGACATTAGGTTGATGGGCATCGTTTTCGCCATCACCATTGCCATCTATCCCATTGGGAACATTCGGGTCCTCTCGATACTGGGCTTGACAGAGACGATCTTGCGTTATCACCACTTGATCTTGATTGTCACAAGACCCTTTCCAACCGACCCTTTCCCATTCCAGGGGGGCAGGATTGGCGGTGAGTTTAACCGTGGTGCCGTACGGATAAGAGGCTTGGCAAGTGGTCAGGTCCGCAGGACCCTCAAGGTTTCGGAACCCTTCAGGGGTATCTTGACAATTGAGTCCTTCCCCAGTTATCGTCACCCCAGGGACATTCCTCTCCACCGTGAGAGTGTAGAATTTTAAATCAAAGGTCGCGGTGCAAGTCGTGTCTTGCAATAACAGAACCTTGCCTTGGCCATCTTGAGTACAAGCAGGGTCCCCTGACCATTCGATAAATTGAGAACCCGTGGCAGGCGTCGTGGTAAGATAAACCCATTGAGGATAATCAAACGTCAACTCGCAGACGGTGTTGGACGCCGAACAATCTAGTCCTTCTGGTTGACTTCGAACACCGCCTTGACCCGTGCCCGCTAAGGTTAAATGTAGGGTGCGAGGGGAGGGAATCGGTGGTAGTATAGTGATATTCATATAAATTTGTACATATTGGCTGGAACGTATTGGCTTACGCGCAATCAGAATTATTGCGCCCCCTACGCCCGCTATGCTACGGCGCGAAGCGCAATAATTCTTATTGCGTTCCAGCGAATCTGCACGGCGCAATAATTCTTATTGCGTTCCAGCGAATCTGTACAATTTTATATGAATATCACTATAAATGAACTGGAGTCGAGTATTGGACTCCAAGGTTTAGTTTAAAAATGAGGTAGTGATGCACAAGGTAGTGGTTTAAACCTGACAGGTCTTTAAGACCTGTCAGGTTTGATGACCGTCACCACTACCTTGTGCATCACTACTAAAAATGATGAATGAACTGGAGTAGAGGCTTACGCCTGTGGGGGCTGAACAGAATTGAAATCACAGTGCCCCACCGGCGTTGGTAGTGTTGTACAAGTAATGGTATAGCAGTTTTGGAGTACGGAATTGATTCCGCTGGAGTACGGAATTAATTCCGCTTGAAACGGAATAAATTCCGTACTCCAAAACCCATAACCATTACCTTTGCAACACTACCCAGGCGTTAGCCTCTAGTCCACCTGTGTAGTAACACAAAGCTAATACTTTGGATTCCTGAGTGAACTATCCTTACTCATGTCGCAACGCTTCAATCGGATCCAACCGTGCAGCCCGTCGGGCGGGGAAGTAACCAAAAAAGATTCCCACCGCTACCGAGAATAAAAAAGCGCGGAGGATAATACTAAAATCGAAGATAAAAGGGACTTGTAACAGATCGGCAAGTCCCATAGCCAATGCCAATGCCAGCATGATACCCAGGATTCCCCCAAAGGAGGACAGCACGGTTGCTTCTACTAAAAATTGCAATAACACTTCTCGTTCCAACGCACCTATCGCTAACCGTGTCCCTATCTCACGGGTCCGTTCTGTTACCGACACTAACATAATATTCATAATCCCAATTCCCCCCACCAGCAGACTGATGGCCGCCACGGTCCCCAATAAGGTGGTTAGGACCTTGGTGGTAGAGGTCAACGTTTCCGTGATTTCTTTCATGTCCGTCACGGAAAAATCCGAAGCATCGGTGGCCCCAAGATGACGACGTTCACGGAACAACATTTCTAAGTCGTGTTGCACTTTCCCCGTGCGTTCAGCTTTCTCCACCGAAATTTGAATCAATTGAATATTCAAGTTCCCCGATAGGCGCCGTTGAAACGTGCGCAGAGGTATCAATATCACATCGTCCTGATCCATCCCCATCGACGTTTGCCCTTTCGATTCCAACCGTCCAATCACTTCGCAAGAGAATTTTTGCAAGCGAATTTTGCTACCCAATGGGTCTTGGCGCCCAAACAATTCTCGTGAAACGGTTGCCCCTAACAGACACACCGCCCGACCAGCCCGTAATTCGCTATCTGTAAAAGGTCGTCCCTGTTGAATGTTCCAATCTCGGACCCCAAAAAATTCATTGGTCGTCCCCATCACGCTGGTGACCCAATTGGCATTTCCAAACACCGCTGTGAGAGTTTGCGAAGAAGACGGCACCAACCCAGCTAGACCGTTGATGTCGCGCTGAATAGCCTTGACATCGTCCATCGTGAACGGTTTGACATTGCTGCCGCCACTAAAACCACGCCGTTGCCCCACGCGCACCATGAGGAGATTCTGACCCAATTTGGCAATATCCGCGGTCACTTTGGCCGTCGCCCCATTACCAATGGTGACCATGGTAATCACGGAAGCGACGCCGATGATGACGCCTAATATGGTTAAAAATGACCGTAAGACGTTCCGACGCATTTCTCGTAAGGCTAGAAAAAAGGCATTCCACAACATTAATGAGTTCCTCCTGTATCAGATTCGACTAAACCATCTTTAAAACGAATGACCCGTTTTGCATACGTGGCCATGTCAGGTTCATGGGTCACCATGACGATAGTGATACCGTGTGCCCGGTTAAACTGAGTTAACAAGGTCATAATTTCAAGGCTACGGGCTGAGTCTAAATTGCCAGTCGGTTCATCAGCTAGCAAGACCATCGGTTCCGTCACGATGGCGCGGGCAATAGCCACCCGTTGTTGTTGACCGCCGGACAATTCGCTGGGAGTATGATGTTCCCACTCTTGCAATCCCACCAATTGCAATGCGGCCCGGGCCCGCCGCCGCCGTTCTGCCATTGGAGTCCCGCGGTAAATTAGAGGCAGTTCCACATTTTCCAAAGCGGAGGTGCGATGGAGGAGATTAAAACCTTGAAAGATGAAACCTAAATAGTAACGACGCAACCGGGCCCGTTGGTCGCGAGTCATTTTCTGAACTTCGATAGAGTCAAAGAGGTAAGCACCAGAGGTTGGCGTGTCTAAACAACCCAGGAGGTTCATACAAGTGGATTTGCCACAGCCACTGGGACCCATGACGGCAACAAATTCACCCGTGCCAATACGCAAGTCAATCCCACGCAACGCGGGCATGGCAGCTTGACCGTGACCATAGACTTTGGTGATATTTTTAAACTCGATCAGAGGCGGGGTCAAGTTCTCTTCACTGGGGAGGATTTGAGGGTTGCTGTGATTCATTTGGGATTCTCTATGATGTCGATTAATACGGCTTGTCCTTCCTCAAGCTTGCCGCTTATAATTTCGGTCATTCGACCATCCGAAACACCTGTTGTTATCTCCATAGAGGTAGGTACTGCGTTACGTAAGAACCAGATCAGTTGCTTGCCATCGCGCAAATTCGACTTCGAATGGGGTGGCTGATTAGCAGAACGGCCACCCATGCGGGGTAACAACATACCTACCAGTCCACCGCTGTCTTTTTTCGCAACATTCTCGTTAGGTGGCGGAGGCGGTACGAAACGTAGCGCAGCATTGGGTACTAGCAAGGTATTTTCCACTGTTTTCACCACAATCTCAGCCGTGGCCGTCATGCCAGGACGTAGAGATAAATCCTTATTATCCACCACCAGGAGAGTTTCATAAGAGACGACATTATTTTGGGTGATGGCCGTGTAACGAACCTGGGTAATCTGTGCTTGAAATTTACGGTCTGGATAAGTGTCCACCGTAAAGATCGCCTGTTGTCCTTCGGTCACCTGGCCAACATCGGCTTCGTCCACATTGACAGACAAGACCATCTGGGTAAGGTCTTCGGCCAGTTGAAATAAAACGGGGGCTTGTAAGGAAGCGGCTACGGTCTGGCCGGGTTCCACTTTGCGTTCCAAAACGATGCCGTTAATGGGGGAACGAATCACGGTTTTGGTCAAATTCGCCTCATCCATTTTGAGTTGCGCTTGGGCCTGGGCAATTTGGGCTGTGGCCGAGGCTTCACTGGCTTGGGCACGTTTAAAGGCCGCGGTGGCTTTATCAAAATCTTGTTCCGAAGACAGTTTGCTACTGCTTAACTTTTGCAGTTGCTGGAGTCGTTTTAGGGCCTGGTGTGATTCTAACACATTCGCTTGTGCCTCCATCAATTTCGCTTTCGCCAATTCGAGAGAGGCTTGCGACTGTGCCACTTGCGCCTCCAATTTAATGGAATCTAGTCTAGCTAACACCTGGCCGGCTTGAACTTGAGAATTGTAGTCTGCTTCTACGCTTTTCACGATGCCAGACACTTCCGAACCTACTTCCACTTTGTTGATAGGGGCGAGTTTCCCCGTGGCAGAGACGAGAATAGTGAGATTACCGCGTTTGACAACTTCCGTTTGGAATTGCCAGGGGGGACGGTCTTCCGTGTCCAGTACCGGGATGCCACTTTTGAACAGAACTATCAGGGCGCCTCCCAAAATGAGAAGTAGCCAAAACCAAAGGCGTTTATAAATAGGTACGGGCTTGGCATCGTCTAGCCCCAAAATTTGGTGAATGTTATCGTTATTGGGCATATAACTTCAGGCCATGGGTTGAAAGGGTGAATGTCAGTCAGGATAACAGAGTGAATGAAAAAAAACAATATTTTGGCTTGCTTATTCTGTTAGAATGGGTTATATAGTGATATTCCTATAAATTTGTACATTATCCTCCTCATTTGTACCCCCCCTGCACGCGGGGGGAGTGGCTCCCCCCCGCGTGCGGGGGGGTTGGGGGGGGGTGTACAAGAGTAGAGGAATATCACTATAATAGCAACGAATAATGGACTAGAAACGTTAGCCTCTACTCCAACCAAAAAACGATGGACTAGGGGCTTCCGCCGGTGGTCATGGCATCGGCTAAAGCCTCTAGTCCGGTCTCCATTATTCATTCTCGATTATGTATTCGCTAACGAAGAGGATAAACCTGTATGCACAAATTCTTTAACACCGCAGGTCCCTGTCAACCAGACATTCACTATATGACTGACCCGCTACCACGTTTATCTGGCATTCGGGAACTGATTGACGGGACGCATTATTTTATTATTCATGCCCCCAGGCAAACGGGTAAGACGACTTATTTATATGCGTTGATGCGCCAATTGAATCAGGAGGGAAAGTATACGGCGTTGACCGTCAATATCCAAGCCGCCGCCAGTGGGCGTGACTCAGACCATGCGATGCAAATTGCGGCAACTTATATTTATAATCAAGCCCGTCACCATTTACCAAACTCCGAATGGCCAGCGGCGGTCACCGAAGTCAGTCCTGGCTTTGGTAGTTTCAATGGTTACTTGCAACAATGGGCGGAACAGAATTCTAAACCTATCGTCTTATTTATAGATGAAGCCGATTCCTTAATGGACGACCTGTTTTTAACCTTGTTACGCCAGTTACGGGCTGGCTTTGAAGCCCGTCCGAAAGGCTTTCCCCAGTCCCTCGCCCTCGTCGGTTTACGTGATGTGCGGGACTATAAAATTCGGGTTCGCCCTGAGAGAGACAGTTTGGGGACCGGGTCCCCCTTTAACGTGAAAACCGAGTCGTTGTTTATGTTAGGATTTACGGAAGCCGAAGTCAATGCGTTGCTTTCCCAACATACGCAAGAAACGGGTCAATTCTTCCCCGCAGAAGTCCGACAGGAGATTTATCGTCTCACCCAAGGTCAACCCTGGCTAACCAATGCGTTGGCCCGCCAAATCGTGGCCAAGGTGTTACAGAATGATTTTAGTCAACCCATTACCTTAGCCCAGGTTGCGCAGGCTAAGGAGGAGTTAATTCAACGGCGAGATACACATTTGGATAGTTTGATTGATAAGTTACGGGAACCGCGAGTGAAAACGGTGGTGGAAGCCATTATTAAAGGCGAATTGTTGGAATTTGATAAGCTGAATGATGAAGTAGCTTATACCTGCGATTTAGGTCTTATCACCCATCGTCCCCCCATTCGTTTTGCTAATCCAATTTATCAAGAAATCATCCCCAGGGTGTTGAGTTACGGCTTTCAAATCAGTTTTCCCAACGATATTGTGGAACCCTTGTGGTATATCAAAAACAAACGCTTGAACCTAGACGCCCTGCTAGTCGCCTTCCAAAAATTCTATCGTCGCAACTCCGAAGCCTGGTTAGCCAAATATGACTTCCGCGAAGTGGGTCGACAACTCTTACTGATGGCTTTCTTGCAACGAATTATCAATGCCGGGGGACGGATTGAACGGGAAATGGCGATTGGCAATGGACGTTGTGATTTATGGATAGAATATGGCGGGGAACAATTTGTGATTGAATTAAAACTCTATCGGGATGAATATACTCGCGAAGATGGTCTCGAACAAACCGCACGGTATCTGAGTCGGTTAGGATTGTCACAAGGGTATCTGATCATTTTTGAAACTCGTTCTGGGAAGACGTGGGAAGAACGGATTTTTCGGGAAACGGTAGAGGTCGATGGGAAGACGATTATGGTGATGGGAATGTAGAAACAGACTCAGGAGTCCAAAGCGTAGCTTTGCCAGGCAACGCTTCGCTTTGGATTCCTGGAGTGGTTTTTGTTGGACTGTTTAACCCACACTATAACACCCCGTGGCCACGGCAATCAAAACTTTTTCATCGTTATGCAATTCCATCCGCGTCACCGCAATTCGTCTGCCACTGCGCATGATGTGACTGGTGGCAATGAAATAGTTGCCGCGACCGGGTCGTAGGTAACTGACATGCAAGTCGATAGTCCCTGTCTTATCCAACCCTTCTTGACGTTCGGCAGGAGATAAATGTTGCCGGCGTTTAAAATCATTGGCAATGGCAATCATGGCCCCGGCCACATCTAAGATGGACGCAATGACTCCGCCATGTAGGATTTTATGGATGTAGTTGCCTATCAGTTCCTCGCGCATGTCCACTCGTAATTGCACTTCGTTTAAATGCAAGGCTTCAATTCGCAAGCCGAGGAGTTTGTTGAAGGGCATTTTTTCTTCAAAAGTGCCTAGCAGAGTGTTTAGTAGAGAATCTAGGTCTTGGTGATTGTCATTCATGGGAGAATATACTTGGGTAATAGATAACAGAAAATAAACTTAGCCTTTCACTGACGGGAGGGCTTGAAAACTGGTATAGTAAGTGCCGAAGCAGAAATTTTACGGTATTTTCAATCGTCGCCCTCACCCCCGGCCCCTCTCCCTCTGGGAGAGGGGCCGGGGGTGAGGGTAAGGGCATTGTTAGACCAGAAAATTTCTGCTTCACTACTTAATACTCCTTCGAACTTGTACGATTTCCTCTGGAGCGCAATAAGAATTATTGCGCGTAAGTGGATAAGGTACAAATTTATGTGAATATCACTATATATCAAAATCGGTAGTGATGCAATGTGGGTGATATGTCTGAACTTTGATTAGAATGATTTTCAGATGAACTATGATTAGTAAAACCTCCTTATCAGAGTCCTCATTTAATCCTCTCAATCAGAGTTCCAGACCGATGAGAACTGTCAGGTTTAACCTCTTCACATTCTTATACCTTCCCTCCGAAGTTGATTTCGCCCCTTCTGTTTTTCCCGCATCACTTCAACCAATTTTAGCGACGATTGCCAAGCAATGCGACAGAAATGGGTGAAGTCTGCAAGAAGTTCTTTATTTGGTAGCAAAGGTTCTCCAGCTTTAGGGATGCCTACCGTCAATTCATATTTGGATAACAATCGGATATATTCACGACGTGTTTCCTTGGGTATAAGAATCGGTGGCCAACCCGAATGAATCACTGGCAGGTTGGCTAGTAACCTGGCCATACGTCCGTTACCATCAAAAAAGGGATGAATTCTCACGAGAGAAACATGCAGTTCCACATAGGTAAGCAAAGCCTCTTCGGGGTCCAAATTTTGTTTGAGAAACCCATTCAGCATTTCTAACCATAGGTCCATCAAGACGGGGACCGCTTCTGGGGCTGCATATTCTAAAAATACCTGCTGATCATCCTCCGTGAAAGCGGTTGTTCCATTATATTCTACTTTCCAGTTTCCCACTGGTTTATAAATATCCAGGATTCGTTCTGTTTGAACGGCCTGATGCAAAGCAAATAAGTCTTCCTTGGTCATCCCATTGGCACGTCCTATATCATTCCAAATAAGGTCAATGGCACGGGCATGTCCGACCACTTCTTGATGGTCTTTCAGAGGTTTGCCGGACACCGTTAACCCTTCTTCAATCACAAAAGCGGTTTCCCCCAAGGAGAGAGTATTTCCTTCCAATGCGGTTGAAGTATGTGTCCATAGATTGCGTAATTGTTTGAGTAACGATTGCTTTAAGTCGTCATCCAAACCGTCCCAGAAATTCAAGTTGTTCATGTTCGATTTCTTGATTGAGGCAAGGTGGGGAGATATAGTAATATTTCTCATCACTTGTACCCCCCCAATCCCCCCCGCACGCGGGGGGGTGACTCCCCCCACGGCGTGGGTGACTCCCCCACGGCGTGGGTGACTCCCCCCACGGCGTGGGTGACTCCCCCCACGGCGTGGGTGACTCCCCCACGGCGTGGGTGACTCCCCCACGGCGTGGGTGACTCCCCACTCCCCCCCGCGTGCGGGGGGGCTGGGGGGGGGGGTACAAATGAGAAGGAATATTACTATATAATGAGTAATGGATAATGGAGGCTAAACCTCCGTTCATGGGTATTTTCAATTTGCAATTGCAATTTGCAACCGATTTTAAAAAATTTTATCTTGACAAAATGAAAACAATCCGTTATAATTTTCGAATGTACAATCATTTTATTGACTTCTTAACATAATTGCATAAATTTTGCATGAGAATGAGTATTTTCCTTAAACAACAAATAATAATTTGATTTTTATGTAGTTATGAAATGTTAATAATTGTAAAGATTTGACAATTTTTTGAAAGTTGTCAACTCTCAGCCACATTTCAGGACTATCCATTTTTCTGCCAATTTAAGGTTAGGACCGCCACTATGAACACTAAAAAATCTGTTTTGTTTTTGTTAATGATGTTGTTAATCAACACGTTCTTTCTAACCACCACACAAGTTGCGGTTGCGGCAACTATTCAAGGCACTCAAGTTGAAGTTTGTAACACGCCTAATCTCACCATTCCCGATAACGATACAAATGGCGTAGATAACGTTTTAACCATTTCTGAAAATGGCCTTCTCAATGATATTGATGTGACTGTGAGTGCGACTCATCAAGAAGTGAATCACCTTGTTTTCACCCTCACTCACGGTAGTACTACAATTACCCTCCTGGACCGGCCTGGCTATCCAGCCCACCCGCGTGGTTGTATTGGTAAAGATTTGCAAAGTGTAATATTGGATGATGCGGCCAGTTCATCGGTTGAAAACTCCTGTACTGCCAATCAACCGGCCTATCCTGGTGCCAGTTCATATAAACCTGATAATCCACTCAGTGCGTTTAATAATCAAAACATCAATGGCAACTGGACATTGAAAGTCAGTGATGTCACTAGCGAGAATAATTCTGTCCCAGGTACTTTAACCAAGTGGTGCCTGAAATATCAACGTCAAACGGTAGCCACTCTTGACCCATTGCCCGTGTTGTCGGTTACCTTTACTGGCAGTCCTACCGAAGTGGGCACACCATTGTTCACGCCCCCCACTTTTACAATCACTAATGGCGCAACCAGCGTTGATGATTTGTGGATTTATTCAGTCTCCTTGTCCAATTTCAGTCCCGCAGGTACCAGTGGCAACTTTCAGATAACTCAACCGACCACTTTACCTACGCCCACTAATCCTATAAAGATAGTGCCTGGCCAGTGGTACGACTTTGCGGCCAAATGTACCCCTACCACCGAAGGAGTACGTACTGCTGATTTCATAGTCACTACCAATCTCAATCCTCCCTGGGATAACATCAAGTACACTCTTCAATGCGAAGGTCAATCCTCCAAATATGATGGTTCCGCTATCGCCAACCCCGTCGATTTTGGTACCAAAGATGTGGGTGCCGCCACAGGTATTCAGACTGTGACCGTCAAAAATAGTGCTTCCGTGGTCAATTTGAAAATCAACTCCGCTTCTATCACAGGCGCAAACATCAGCGACTTTAGTATCATCTCCACTACTTTTCCCATGACCATAGGTCCAGGCAGTAGTAGCACGATTGACTTAAAATGTACTCCTCAGGCCCACGGTATTCGTAGTGCAAAATTGAAGTTAACCACCAATGATCCGGCAAATGCGACGGTCTATCATAATTTACAATGTGAAGGAAAAGGACTGACTTATAATCCCGCACCATCATCCACTTTAAACTTTGGCGCCACGACCGTCAATACCCCCGTTTCCAAAACCATCTCCATTGCCAACAACAGCACCATACAGTCTTGGAGTATTAGCGACGGTAAATCAGGGGCAGGGGTAGCCATGTTTGATTTTAGTTTCGCGATCAACAATCCCATTCTCGCAGGCGGGACCAATAATGCCACCGTAACTTGCACACCCACCACAGAAGGGACCTATTTAGCTACGCTGACACTTACCCCAGCTGCGCCCAATCCCCCGGTCTCTTACACGTTAAAATGTTCTGCGGCTACGAACTTGACCACTGACGCCGTGTATGACTCTGACCCACTTCTGCCTGGTGAAACCTTTGACACGGGCAGTAGTTTAGTGGGCACTCCTCACACCAGCATTTTTACCGTGAGTGAAATTGGAAGCGCGGCCAATTTACAACTCACCGCGGTTTCTATCAACAATGACTTTCAATTAGTCAGTCCTACGATTCCTGTTACTATTGCCAAAGGCACTACTCAGACGGTAACGGTCAGATGTACGCCTTCTGTCAAGGGGACACGGACTGGCACATTACAATTTACCACCAACGCCACCAACTATCCTACGGCCTCATATCCGCTGACTTGTAAAGGATTGTTGCCAGGCTATGGTTCTGCACCGTCTCCGGGAAGTCTCTTAACCTTTAGTGACACCAAAATTGGTGATACGACTGCCAAACTGTTAACTGTCAATCAAACTGGAGATGCTGACTTGCATGTGACTTTCACGGGAATTAGTGGCACCCATGCCAGTGATTTTAAAGTGAAGGCCCCTTCTCCCTTCCCATTCACTCTGGCTGGCAGTGGTGGTTCAAAACCTGTCAACTTAGAATGCAGTCCCACTGGATTAGGTGACCGTCTTGCCAAATTGGAGTTATCCAGCGATGACCCAGCGATACCTAATCCCATTTATTATAATTTGAAGTGCAAAGGTTTACAGGGCGTTGGCCCCTTTTATGACTCCACACCCATCACCCCTGGTGGTACCATAGACTTTGGAACCACCTTCGTTGGGGTGGCAAAAACGGGCACCTTTAACGCCATAGAAGTGGGTAGCCAATCTTTACAAGTCAATATTCCTGCGTCTCCCATTACGGGGACCCATGCAGGTGATTTCGCATTGGTTAGCCCAACTTCAAATTTTGTGATTAGTGACGGCGGTGCCGCAAACACCGTCACCGTTCAATGTAACCCCACCGCAGTCGGCCTTAGACAAGCGACTTTGACTTTGGTGGCATTGGAAGGAGGTGCGCAGGCCCCCAATAACAAAACCTACACTTTGAAATGTACTGGTGACTTCACCCCCAAGTACGGTTCCACCGTGGCCCCAAGCAGCACCATCGATTTTGGCACCAACAATTGGGTCGGTGAAGAAGTTCAACAAACTCTGACTATCAAGGAACAGGGCACTGCTGACTTAACCGTTGATTTAGCCGCCACTCCTATCACCGGCACCAATCCCGGCGACTTTGCCATTGACACTTCCAAATTCCCACTGACCATTGCCGACGGGGGTGCCAATGTGCCTGTCACCGTCACTTGCAACCCCTCCGCCATGGGACCGCGAACCGCTATTCTCAATTTGACGACCAATGACCCATTGGCACTAACCGTCTCTTACCCTTTGAGTTGCACCGGCAAGCCCACGCCTAAATTCAACTCTTCTCCTCTGCCTAACAGCACCCTAGACTGTGGCGGTGGACCAGTGGGTGTGTCTATCACCACGAAGAAGATACAAATTTTGGAAACGGGAACGGCCGATTTACAAGTCACGTCGGCTACCATCACCGACAATACGTCGGGCGATTTTGCTATTGACCCCGCCGTTACCTTACCCGTGACCGTGACCGATGGAGATGCGACTGGGCAACCTCTCACTCTTAAAATCACGCCCTCGGTGGCTATGGTACAACACACGGCAACGTTGACCCTCACTACCAATGACCCGTTGCAATCCACGTACACCTACAACTTGACTTGTACAGCGGGGACTACACCGTTCTATAAATCCTCTCCTCCGCAACCTGGTGATACCATCGATTTTGGTCAAACGCCCACCGATGTGCCAGTCGTCCAGGCGTTTGATGTAGAAGAAGCTGGCACTGCTGATTTGACCGTAGAATTACCTGCGGCCCCCACACCTGCTATTACCGGCACTCATGCGGGCGACTTCACTTTGGTAGATACCAGTCTCTTCCCCTTCACGATTACCAAGGGGAGTGGCGATAAGAAAACGATCCAAATTCGATGTCTCCCCCAAGGTGGCGGGGTGCGCACCGCGCAACTGACATTGGTTAGCAATGACCCCTTGAAACTTTCCCCCACATACACTTTAACGTGTGAAGGACTTCCCCCTGGCTATGGTTCCACCCCAGCCCCCGGTAGCCCCCTCAATTGTGGTGCAAGCGGCAGTCAAATCGGTGTGCCTATCACTTACTCATTTGATATACAAGAAACTGGGATTGCACCTCTCAAGATAGACTTGGCCGCAACCTCCATCACTGGCACTAATGCCAGTGAATTTAGCCTCGTTGCGTCCCCCTTCCCGCTAACGATTGCAGACGGTGGAACGGCGCAGACCGTGACCTTGCAAAGCATCCCCGCGGGTGTGGGGACGCGGACCGCCCAACTTAACTTGGTCACCAATGACTTGTTGCAACCCACAATTACTTACCCATTGACTTGCGACGGACTCCCTACGCCGGTCTATAACTCTACTCCGCTTCTGCCAGGTGGCACGTTAGATTTTGGAATTGCCCCCTACAATGAACCGGTTCGCAAAACCTTTGATATTCAAGAACAGGGAACGGCAGATTTGACCGTGACGACACCCAAGATAACGGGTCCTCATACCGACGATTTTACCCTAATATCGTCTCCCTTCCCCTTCACGATTCCCGTGGGCAGTGGGGTGCCAAAGACCGTGACGATACAGTGTCAACAAACTTCTCCGCTGGAGATTCATACTGCCACTTTAACAGTCACCACGAATGACCCGTTGTTACCCAATCCATCTTACAAACTCAGATGCACTGGGCAAGCTACCCCTGGTTATGATTCCACGCCACCTGTGTCGGGTGATACGATAGATTTTGGGACCACCGTGATTGGAACCCCCATTACTCAAACCTTCGCTATTTTGGAAGTGGGTACTGCCAACTTGACTGTCTCACTGGCTGATCCCGCCATCACGGGACCTTATGCCAGTGAATTTACTGTGATGGCCCCCACCTTCCCCTTAACCATTCCCGAAGGCGGTAATCCTCAAACCTTGGTGATGCAATGCACGCCATCGGCCATCGGCACACGGACGGCGACCTTACATCTCGTCACGAATGACCCATTGAATCCGACGCTTTCCTATCCTTTAACATGCGATGGTGAACCGCAACCGGCCTCTATCGGTGGCAGTTCCCTATTGCCTTCCACCCTCATGTTAACCGTGCTTGTCAATGGCCAAGGCACCGGCCAAGTGACCAGCACTCCGGCAGGCATCGATTGTCATAAAGATAAAGTCGTCGGTTGCAATGCGGGATACAACCCACTGACACAAGTCACCCTCACACCCGTTGCCGCGGCAGGTTCTGTGTTCAGCAATTGGGGCGGCCATGATGACTGTGCCGATGGTGTGCTAACCATGGGTGGCAGCAAATTATGCGTAGCCTATTTTAACCTCCTCCAAACCACGCTAACCGTGACCGTGGCAGGCAATGGCACCGTCAGTAGTAGTCCCGCCGGCATTCAATGTAAAACGGGTGGTCAATGTGTCTCCAACTACCCTACGGCTACCTCTGTCACGTTGACTGGCACACCCGACACCGGTTGGCAAGTTGCTGGGTGGCGTGGGGATTGTAGCAACGCTGGCAATGTGACCATGAACAGTCATAAACAATGTCAAGCTGTGTTTGAACCCGTGCCAACCACGCCGACTACACCTAATTCGCCGACCACACCGACGACCCCCACGACCCCTGGTCAAGCGACGTTGACGGTGCAAAATATTGGTTCTGGCACGGGTAGCGTGTTACAAAACTTTGCGGTGGGTTCCGCGACGGGCACTCTCACGGCGATTCCTGACTCAGGGTCAATCTTTATGGGTTGGGCAGGCGCGTGCAGTGGGATGGATACGCCTATCACCGTTACTCTGAACCAAACGATGACTTGTACCGCCCAGTTTGACCTCTTACCTCCTACGCCACCCAATCATCATCTCCTCACGGTGATAAAAATTGGCTTGGGCAATGGGGTAGTGTTCAATGAACAGGTTCAATGTGGTGGTTGTCATAACCAACCACAAGCCTCCAGTGAACAGGTTCAATATCTCAATGAAAATATTCATTGTGGTAATGAAGGTGCGGCCAGTAAGTGTCAAGCGGCTTATCCAGAGGGTACGACTATCACTCTCACCGCCCAACCTAATGAAAACTCTCTGTTTGCTGGTTGGAGTGGCGATTGTGAAATGGGGACAACCAACTTAACCACCAAAGTCACGTTAAATAGCGACAAGCGTTGTGTGGCCCAATTTGATCCTAAAGCCGTGGCCACGTCCCCAGGCCAGCCTCCCACTACACCGTTGCCAGGGGAGACCACGCCTCCTCCAGACATCTCTTTACCACCGCAAACTTTGACGGTGACGAAGGGTGGTCAATGTACGGGTAGCATTCTTAGCTTCCCTGAAGGTATTCTGTTGTCTCCACCTTATTCAAACGGTTTGCAAGCCAGCATGACCTATCCGCAAAATACGGTCATCGACCTCGTTGCGACGCCCGATATAGGTTGTCAATGGGTCGGTTTTAGCGGTGATGACGATTGTGCAGACCAACAGGTGATGTTGACGAAAAACGTGGCTTGTGTCGGTACGTTTGAACCCGCCACCGCTTCTACAGAAGAGACCGAGACGACAGAACCTGAAATGAATTGCCCATTGACGGGTGAAGTCGGGATTTATTGCAACTACAAAGGCTGGCAAGCAACGGACTTGACCGTGACTTCCACCGGCAATATTTCCACCGTGGTCTTGCAAGGCACTATCATTAACAATGGTTGGATTTCCAATGCCACCATCACCCCCTCTTCTACCGTGACGGGTGGAGTTCTCAGTGGTTACATTGTCAATGAAGGTATCTTGAGTGACTTTGAATTTCGCGGTGCTATCCTCAAAGGTGGCACCTTGTCAGGGAACATCATTAACAAGAATCGTGGCATCCTTAGCGAAGGAGGGATTGTGCAAGATGTGTCCTTTGCACCCAATACTTACTTCAAAGGAGGTAAGTTACGGGGACGCATTGAAGGGGATGCACAATTGCCAGTGCTGATTGAAGCGGTGCAAATTTTGCCGGGGAGTTATTTGACCAATGTCATTATTGGTGAGGATGTGAAAATTGGGAAGAATGTGACGTTGGGGCCGGGGGTGGTCTTTTTGGATGGGAGTCTACCGGCTGAAGCCTCTAGTCCACCGGCTGAAGCCTCTAGTCCACCGGCTGAAGCCTCTAGTCCACCGGCTGAAGCCTCTAGTCCACCGGCTGAAGCCTCTAGTCCACCTGTTTCTGAACGCACACCTACGGTTATCAATGGTGAGGTGGATGGGAAAGGGAAGGTAATGCGGGATGTGACGATTGGGCCTGATGGCAAACTGGTCAATGTTATTTTGCAAGGGACGATTGTCAATGAAGGCGTGATTGAGGATGCGACTTTGGAAGATTGTAACCTCACCGGTGGTATTTTGGGTGGGGTGATTGTCAATCATTGTGTCTTAACTGACATGGAGTTTCGCGGGTCGCAACTGAGTGGCGGTGTGTTAGCTGGCACCATCACAGTGAGTCGGCAAGGCGTGTTGAAAGACTTGTTGTTAGCCCCTGCGGCGTCCCTGAAAGGTGGCAAGTGTAGCGGCAAGATTCAAGGCGATGCCATGTCCTTTGCCACGTTGGAAAGCATTGTGATTGAGAAAGACTGCGAGGTGGAAAACGTTATTGTTGGTGATAACGTCAAGACTCGTGGCACTTTGACTAACATTGAATTTCGCGGTAAGATGTTAGTCGGTGGCACCCTGGGCGGGACGATTCGGAATACCGGTGACGGTCTTATCCAAGATGTCAAATTTGCTGAAAATGCGCATCTAATTGGCGGTAAAGTGGGTGGTTCGTTGGACGGTAACGCCAAGGGACCCGCCTTGGCCGAAGAGGTCAATGCCAAAGCCTTGACGCATGTGAAATATGTCATCTTCAAAGGTGCGAAAGCATTGAAATTGGAACATCTTGACGTGGGTCCAGGGGTTGAGAAGTTGCCGGGCGATACCACTGACACCAAAATTGAGTTTGTCGATGCTAAAGGTGAGGTCGTGACTGATGCCACCGTAGGGGAACGTAGCACTTTGTCCAATGCCCAGTTACAGGGTACGATTGTCAATCGCGGTGTCATCACGAATGTCACCCTCTTACCTGACAGTACCTTAACGGGAGGTGTTCTCATGGGTGAAATTATCAACCAAGGGACTCTTACGAACGTTGAATTTGCAGGCACTATGTTGTCAGGAGGACTGTTATGGGGTACGATTCTCAACACCAAGGGTGGTCTAATCAAGGAAGTGCGTCTGGCGCCGTCAGCCCATCTCAAAGGTGGTAAGTTACAAGGTCGCATCTTAGGTGATGTCCAAGAACCTGCGTTATTAGAAGACCTGACGATTCTCCCAGGGAGTGACATCGATAACGTCATCATTGGTGAAAATGTGCAAATCACAGAGGACGTGAAGTTTGGTCAAAACGTCAAATTCCTTTACCAACCGACGGTCCAAGCGACGCGCTTTATCAATGATCAGCAAGACGCCAAAGGCGAACGTTGGAGAGATGTTATGGTGGGCACGACAGGGCACGTTTCTAATGTCGTGTTAGAAGGTGACACCCTCAATCAAGGAGTGTTGGAGAATGTGACCCTCCCGCTGGACGCCACTGTGACGGGCGGTGTTTTGACCGGTCAAATCCTCAATCAGGGCACCCTCAATGACGTGGAATTTCAAGGCACGGAATTGACGGGAGGTGTGTTAGGAGGACAAATTAAAGTCACGCGCCAAGGAATCTTGTATAACGTCAGATTACGGGCTAAGGCTTACCTGATAGGAGGTTACCTCAAAGGTCGTTTGGAAGGTGATGAGGAGAATCCACCGATGCTTGAAGGCGTCACCATTCTCCCAGAAAGTTACGCTGCTAATCTCATTGTGGGTGAGAAAGTGGAGAACTATGGCACGTTGGCCAACTTTGAACTACGAGGCGCGGCACTAAGAGGTGGCACCATCGCTGGCAAAGCCTCCTCTAATGGCAAAGGCATCTTCCAAGATGTCTCATTGGGTGCTAATGCGGAAGTCCGCGGTGTGCGCCTGAAAGGCAAAATCAGAGGCGATGCCAAGGCCCCTGCGTTAATCGAACGGGTGCGAATTGACAGTGATGGTGAAGTGGAAAATGTCATTATCGGTGAGGACGTGACCAACGAAGGCAGTATCACTAACGCCGAATTTCGTGGTCAATTCCTCAAAGGTGGCCGTTTGGGTGGCAAGATTGTCATCACCAACAAAGGCATCTTGGAAAATGTGTACTTGATGGCCAATGCTTCGGTGACAGGTGGCAGTGTGCAAGGCGACATCATTGGCGAATCGGCAGATGAACCGGCCCTGTTGGAAAACCTGATTGTACCCGCTGGGATTTTCCTGGATAACGTCATTATTGGCGATAACGTCACGCTTCCCAAAACCGCCAGATATGGACGCGGCGTGCGCTTCTTGAAGATCAATTTCAAACAGATGCGATATATCCAAGGCGAGGTACTCACCGATGTCACGGTGGAGGACTCTGATTCCTTTGAGAACGTGGTATTGCAAGGCAAGAATCGCAATAAGGGACGCTTGCATAATGTCACCTTGCGCAAGCATAGCACCTTAACTGGAGGTCGTCTCAGCGGTGAAATTTACAATGAAGGAATGCTGATAGAAGTCGAGTTTGAAGGCACTCTGCTTATCGGTGGCGAACTGGCGGGGACTATCAAAAACACTCGCAATGGCACGATAAAGGAAGTCCGTTTAGCAGCCCGCACTCGTTTAAGCGGCGGCAAATTACAAGGTCGCATTTTGGGTGATGCCCAAGCCCTAGCGTTGCTTTCGAAGGTGGTCTTGTTAGAAGGCACCTTTGTAGATAACGTCATCATTGGGGATGACGTGGAACTGGAAGACAATGTCACCTTTGGCCCAGGTGTGAAGTTTGAGAAGCAACCCAAACGTCGCACTTCCACAACGATTAACGACGTGGTGGATGGCCAAGGACAAGTTTTTCAGGATGTCACGATTGGACCGCAAGGCAAACTGTTCAACGCCGTGTTAGCTGGGAAGATTCAAAACCAAGGCGTGTTAGAAGATGTCACCGTGCAAATCGATAGTATCGTCACGGGCGGGATTTTGACGGGTGTCATAATCAATCAAGGAACGGTGAGTGACTTTGAATTTCAAGGCACTCACTTGACTGGTGGCGTGGTGGCAGGGACGGTGAGAAATACTCAAAACGGGATTCTCCAAGACCTGAAACTGGCGCCGCAAACTCGTCTCGTCGGTGGCAAACTGAAGGGCCGCATTGAAGGCGATATGCAATACATGGCCTACCTGGAAAGCGTCACCATTTTGGAATACAGTTATGTCATCTACGTCATCATTGAAGGCACCGTCGAAAACTTTGGGACGTTGGCAAACATTGAATTTCGTGGGGACCTGATTAAAGGAGGCGTATTGGAAGGACTGATTACCACCACTGCCGCCGGTCTCCTCCAAGACCTTCGCTTGGCTGCTAATGCGATTCTCAAAGGTGGTCATTTGACTGGCAAAATCACAGGAGATGTCAATGCGTTGCCATTATTAGAACACTTGTTGATAGAAGCCGAAGGTTATGTCGAATACGTAGCCATTGGTGAACAAGTCATCAACCAAGGCACCTTGGCCAACTTCGAGTTACGTGGTTCTCTGTTAGCAGGTGGCACCGTGTCAGGTAGCGTCAAAGTGACCCAGTTTGGCGAACTGCGCAGTGTTCACCTAGCGGGTAACACACAGATTACAGGTGGCACTTTGGCTGGGATTATCAAGGGAGAAGCGAATGCCCCGGCGTTGCTAGAAAGCGTGGCAGTGGCCTCTATGACCTATTTAGAAAACGTGGTACTGGGAGAAACCACGTCGGTATCTGCTTATGTGACCTTTGGACCGCAGGTGACCACTTCTACTCAAACGGTGCTGACCAGCAGTACCAATGGTGGCCAAGGCGTGGATGCCCAAGGTCGTCTCGTAGAGACTAAAGCACGCTTTACCAGTGAAGTGAAGACTGCGACTGGCAAAGCGCAAAATCAGTCTGAATTGACTTTAGAGGAGGCAAGACAAGTCAAATTCACGACCACGCTGGCCATTGACCCGCAACATCTGGGTCAGCCGGGGGAAGTGATTGTCACGGTGAAAGTGAAGCGCATTGGTGTAGAAGGCACGTTCATGCGACCTGCCAATAATCAGTATCAATGGCTACCGTGGGATGGGGACCCGCAGCATTTGCAACCGATGCAAGTGTATGATAAGTTACCCAAGGAGGTACCGATTACCATTTTTGATGGTGATTTGAGTAAGATCCCCGGCGATTTAACGGTGTCAGTGGGGTATCGGTTAGCAGATGGGACGCTGATTTACAATCAGACACCTGCTAACGTCTCGGTGCCCTTGCCAGAAGGCTGTAAGAGTTGCCATGCGATTCCGATGACGGATGATGGGGAGGTGCCGGCGGGGCATGGGAAGTAACCCCGGCATCCAGCAATCCAGGAGTTCAAAGCGTCGCTTTGTCCGGGCAAAGCTATGCAAAGCTATGCTTTGGACTCATGGATTTGCGTAGCTTTGCAGTTTTGTCCGGGCAAAGCTACGCTTTGGACTCATATAAGATTGTTGTTGGTGATGCAATCTGGGTGATATTCATAGAGTTTCCCTCACCCCCGGCCCCTCTCCCTACGGGCGTGGGGGGAACGGCGGCACCAGTGGTTTTCTCCCCACGCCCGTAGGGAGAG
>JAABRD010000038.1 GCA_011391085.1 Thiotrichaceae bacterium
GTCGCCCTCACCCCCGGCCCCTCTCCCTCTGGGAGAGGGGCCGGGGGTGAGGGTAAGGGCGTCATTATACCAGAAAATTTCTGCCTCACTACTTAATTTTTTGGTAGTGATGCAATCTGGGTGAAATATCGTGCGGTTTCTCTTCGTCTTGAACTGTGATTTATATGATTAAATGAAGGCTATGAAAGGTGGCTTGACGAATCATAGTCCATCTGAAAATCATTCTAATCAAAGTTCAGACAGAGAACCCATATTGCATCACTACTAATTTTTTCTGCAAGCCAAAACTTGCACTCCACAATTTCGTCACCATAGTATAAAATATAATCAGTAGTGAGTCACCATAGTTCACTATTCATTATTCATTATTCATCATTCATTGATAAGAAAAAACATGCCAAATAGCTATCAATCATGGGGACGTTACCCCAAAGTATCGCAACGTGATATGCCCATACGTTGGCGAAACCAACCGTTACCCTTGCCCAAAGAAACTTTAGAAAAAGTGTTACCCTTTGGGTTAGGCCGTAGTTATGGTGATGTCTGTTTGAATGACGGAGGCACTCTGCTGACCACCCGTGGCCTCAATCATTTCATTGCCTTGGATGTCAATAGTGGTATTTTGTCTTGTGAAGCAGGTGTGAGTTTAGCAGAAATTTTAGACTTGTGTGTGCCACAGGGATGGTTTTTGCCAACCACGCCGGGCACGAAATTTGTCACTGTAGGCGGGGCCATTGCTAATGATGTGCATGGTAAAAATCATCATGGCGCCGGCACCTTTGGACGGCACTTGGTGCGATTTGAATTACTCCGTTCCGATGGGGAACGCCTACTCTGTTCTCCCTCCTCTAACCCCTCCTATTATGCTGCCACCATAGGCGGATTAGGATTGACAGGGCTAATTACTTGGGTTGACATACAACTCAAGCCGATTTCACATCGGGCCATGCAGACAGATACCATCCAATTTGCCAATGTGGAAGAATTTTTTGATATTTCAAAACAGTCCGACCAGCATTTTGAATATACCGTTGCCTGGGTCGATTGTAGTTCTCAAGGGACCGCGTTAGGACGAGGCATTTTTTTCCGTGGGAATCATGTCACTAGCCATGAAATCCCCGACAAATGGCAACTACCTTGGCGACCCAAGATACGTCTGCCTGTTGACTTGCCAGGATTTATGTTAAATCGTTGGAGTGTCCGTCTGTTTAACCGTTGGTATTACGGCCACCAAAAACAACAAAGTGTGTCTAAATTGATGGATTATGACCCATTTTTCTACCCACTGGACACCATTTTAGAATGGAATCGTTTGTATGGCAAACGCGGCTTTTTACAATATCAACTGGTCATTCCCAATGATGACCCCCGCTTGTTAAAAGACCTGTTACAAACCATTGCCGCTTCTGGTTTAAGTTCCTTCTTAGCGGTGTTGAAAAATTTTGGAGAACTCACTTCCCCAGGACTCCTCTCGTTTCCGCGGAAAGGCGTCACCCTGGCGTTAGACTTCCCCATCAAAGGCGCCAATACGTTTGAGTTGCTAGAACGTTTAGATGACCAGGTACGCGAAGCCAAAGGCGCCGTCTATCCCGCCAAAGATGCCCGCGTCTCCGCCCGCAACTTTCAGGCGTATTATCCACAATGGACCGAATTTGCCAAATCGATTGACCCACGTTTCTCTTCCAGTTTTTGGAGACGAGTCAGCGGGGAACAACGGACGGGATTAGAGGCTTTAGCCGGTCAGCACGTTAAAAACACTATTGAGGAGGCCAAATGAACAGCCTAGCACCCATCCATCAAACCAAGAAAATACTCATCATCGGCGCCACTTCCGCCATTGCTGAAGAAACTGCCAAACTGTTTGCCAATCAACACCACGCATTATTCTTAGTAGGACGTGATGCTGGCAAATTGGCCGTCATTGCCGCGGATTTAAAAGTGCGCGGGGCTATGCAAGTGGATTATGCCACGTTAGACGTGAATCAGTTGGAACAACATCCCGCCGTGGTTGAACAAGCCTATCACACCCTGCGGGGACTAGATACCGTCCTCATTGCCCACGGCACTTTGGATGACCAATCCGCGTGTGAACGAGATTATATCAATGCCGAACGTTGCTTACGCACCAACTTTCTCAGTGTCGTCTCCCTCCTGACACCGATAGCGAATCGCTTTGAACAACAAGGCTATGGATGTATTGCCGTCATCTCCTCCGTGGCAGGAGACCGGGGCCGCCAAAGCAATTACATGTACGGCGCCGCCAAAGGTGGACTCAGTACCTTCTTACAAGGGTTAAGAAACCGCCTACACCGTGCCAATGTCTGCGTCCTCACCATCAAACCAGGACCTGTGGACACCCCCATGACGGCCCATTTCAAAAAAGGCTTGCTATGGGCCACGCCTGCCCGTGTGGCGTGTGGCATTCAAAACGCTATGGAGAAGCGGAAAAACGAAGTTTATCTACCGTGGTTTTGGTGGCCGATTATGACGATTATCAAACATATTCCAGAGGCGATTTTTAAACGGTTAAAACTGTAAAATCCTCCATGGAGTCCAAAACATATTTTGGACTCCTGTTTTTAAATTTGGGATGGATTCATCAATGACTGCGCCCATTCTGCCTCACTTGGTTTCAAGCGTGGCACAGGAGGCACTGAATAATCAACGCGTAAATCATACCGTGCCCGTTCATACGCCACCCGCAAAGCCTGTCCCACATCCAATTGCACATCTCGATCAGATGGCAGGACAGGGATGGGCAAAATGGGCAATGGGTCACGAATACTCAAGGGCCAAACTTCACATTCAGGACGCTGATAGGACCGACTGACCATAAACAAATAATCACACTCTGGCACCGTCCCCTCAAACGGCATCCGCGGTCCCTCACGAAGCAAATCCAACTCGACTACATGCACTGCTGAATCAAAAAAGGAGAGACGTTTCATCAAATATTTATGCCGTTCTTTACCCTGACGTTTATTCACGGGTGATAACAACTCAATCACTGTTATCAACTCCTCTCCCTCTATACGTCGCACATAGATACTATTCAATTCAACAGGGGCCAGGGAAGGCACTTTCAGGACTATTTTTTTGGACGGTTTCACTGCCACTGCGAGGTCCCCCTCTTCTTCGTCATCACTTTTTAAATCAACACTTTCCGCGTCTAATTTCGGAGAATATGTTCGTGTAATACTTATATTAGGTAAAGCCGCTTCCGAGGTCTGCCGAGGTTGCCCAATAATCAATTGCGTTTGCAACTCCGCAACATATTTCGGGGCCAATTGAGGCGCCAGTTGTTCCGCGAAAATACTAACTAGACGATTATGAACATCAGGCCACAAATTATGTGACTCTAAGTAAGGGTCCATGCCGGGAAAAGGGGATTGAGACATAATATATTACTCCTTAGTTTCCAGGAGTCCAAAACATGTTTTGGACTCCTGGATTTGCAATTTAATTTACGAACTGATACACTTATAGACAATTTACATTAACCCAAACACATTTTCACTCATGTCAATATTAACACAATTCTCAAAATCATTCACTACTCTCTTATTTTTAACCCTACTCTCCACTGTCCACGCCGCCGATTCCATCACGACGATAGCAGGCGATGGCACCAGCGGTTATGCCGGCGATGGTAAAGATGCCGCTAAAGATGGACGTTTGAATACCCCCTCTGACATCCTCATTGGACCGACAGGGAATGTCTATATTGTGGATACCAATAACCATATCCTCCGGCGCGTGGACAACACTGGTATTCTGACCACTCTCGCTGGCCAACCGCAAACCGCGGGCTACAGTGATACCACTCAACCTGCTACCCAAGCACAGTTTAACCATCCCAACAGCATCGTCACCGATGGCAAAGGTAACTTCTATATTGCTGATACCAGTAATCATGCCATTCGTAAGATGGATACGGAAGATAAAGTTTCCACTCTAGCGGGTAAAGGTGACCTCCTCCCTGGCTATGCGGGGGATACGCAACCTGCGATTGAAGCCCAACTGAATGCCCCCAAAGGACTGGCATTAGATGGACAAGGTAATCTGTATGTGGCAGACACTGGCAACCATGTCATTCGCAAAATCGAGAACGTTGGCAATCCCGATTCCAAACCTATCATCACCACAGTAGTAGGTGGAGGCACTAACGAATCAGTCAACGGCACTCCTGCCACGACGGTTCAACTCAAAGCTCCCAGCGCAATTGCGTTAGATAGCACTGGCAACATTCTCTATATTGTTGACTCCGCTGCCAATCGCATTCTGAAAGTGGAGAATATCAACGATGCGGACCCCACGAAACATCTGGCTTCACAAATTGCAGGAGGAGGGACGACGGGGTTGGGAGATGGCGGATTGGCCATTGCGGCCCAATTGCAAACGCCTTCTGATCTGGCGTTAGACAGTCAAGGGAATTTGTATATTGCCGATACTGGCAACCATCGGATTCGCAAAGTGGATGTGAAAAACATCATCACCACTCTCGTTGGGACGGGTACAGCGGGTAGCAGTGGGGATGGCAGTTTGCCTACCAATGCCCAATTAAATGGGCCGCTGGGAATCACCATTGACAGTCAAGACACTTTGTATATTGCCGATACCAATAACCATCGCATTCGCAAAATTCTGCACCAAGAGGAACCGACGCAATCGGTTACTCTGACGATTATCTTGGCAGGTACTGGCACTGGGGTGGTTACAGGGCCTGTGGGTGGTTCGTTGATAGGAATCAACTGTGGCACCCAATGTACCGAAACGTATTCCATCAACACGCCAGTTGCACTGCAAGCCACGGCTGGCGAGAATGCTACATTTGTGGGATGGTCAGGCGATTGTACAGATACCCAAACTGCCTTTACCGTGACCCTGAATGCCGATAAAAAATGCACCGCCACCTTTGATAGGGTGGTCGAACCCTCCACACTCACTTTTGTAGAAGCGCAACGAGATGGGATTTCGGGAGTCGATGGACTGGCCGGGGCCACCTCCGTGGTTGTCAGTGCAGATGGTCAATTTGTCTATGCCACGGGGTATTTTGACAATGGTGTAGCAGTCTTCCAACGCGATGCCAATACGGGTCTTCTCACCTTCACACAAGTTATCAAAGAGGGTATCAACAACGTCAAAGATTTGCAAGGGGCCAATGCCATTGCCGTCAGTCCCGATAACAAAAATGTCTATGTCACTGGTTCACGTAGCAATGCTATCGTCGTCCTAAACCGCGACCTCACTCTCGTTCAATTTCAAGAAAATGGAGTCGGTGGAGTGGACGGTCTGGGAGGCGTCAGTGCCGTCGCCTTGAGTGCGGATGGGCAACGGGTTTATGCGACTGGCACTCGTGACAATGCGCTAGTGGTCTTCTCCCGCAATGACAATTCGGGACTTCTCACCTTCTTGGAAGTGCGAAAAAAAGGAGTGGCCGGACTAGAGGCTTTAGCCGGTGCCACTTCGGTGGCCACCACTCATTCTCTCACGGCACTGACTGACATTTATGTGGCCAGTAGCACCGATAATGCTATCACTCACTTCCGCCGTGACCCCGCAGTGGGGGAACTGACTTTTGTGGTAGCCATGACTACTTATCCAACAGCGGAGGGTAAGACGGTCAATTTCAGCGGTGTGTATGGCATACTCGTCAGTCCTGATGATAACCATGTGTATGTCACGCAACGCGGTGGTATAGTGGTGTTTTCTCGTGACCTGACCACGGGTGTCCTCACTTTCCAAACCATTTATTCTAGCAAAGTCAGCGGTATCAGTGGCTTTACGGGTTCTCCTCTAGCCATTAAACCAGATGGAACTGAACTGTATGTCACCAGTGTGGATGATAACGCCTTAACCATTTTTGCCAGAGACCCGAAGACCGGTTTGCTGGTCATGAGAAATTCTATTCTCAATAACACTGGGAACGTGGAAACCCTAGATGGAGTCATGGGGGTGGCCATCAGTCCCGATGGTCGGCATCTGTACACGGCTTCACTACGTAGCAATGCCGTCAGTCTCTTCAGTGCAATGGCCATTGATTTGGAAGTGACCATGACGGACAATCCCGACCCGGTGGCAATTAACAGTCCTCTCACTTACACGATAACTGTCACCAATAAAGGTAACGATGCGGCCCCAGATGTGGTTCTCACCGATACCTTACCCAGCACCGTCACCTTTGTGTCAGCCACCCCTTCGCAGGGGACGTGTGTGCTACCTACCATTGAGGGGCAGATGACGTGTCAATTGGGGACGTTGGATACAGAGAAACCAGTCACGATTGAGGTGAAGGTGACGACTCCTGCTACTGTGTCTGGTAAGCAAGATAAATTGGTTCACAAAGCCACTGTGACCACCAGTCAGAAGGATAGTAATGAGGATAATAACATCGTTCAAGAGGAGACGATTATCAAAGAAACGGTGCCACAAGCCGATTTGGCAGTCAGCCTGACGACGACCCCGGCTTCGACCACTATGCCAGTGAATAGTACGTTCACTTACACCTTCACCGTCATCAACCAAGGTCCTGATACGGCCACGGAGAACGTGTTAACCATCACTTTGCCTACCGGTGTCACCTTCAATGCGGCTAACAGTGACCCCGATTGCACTCCCACTACCGGCGATCCTCTCAAATTGATCTGCACGTTGGGTACGGGTGACCCTTCTGCAAAGGGAGAAATGCCCATTGTCGTCACTCTTCCAGCTACGCCAGCTAATCTCACTCTAACCGCCACTTTCACCGGTAAAGAAGCCGATCCGATGCCTGATAATAATACCGTCACCCATTCCCTCAACGTCATTGAAACGGTTGACGTGGACCTGGAAGTGTTGGATGCGTTTGCCGATCCCAATACGTTGGCGGTTGCCAGTCAAAAACCGATTGTCTATAAAATCAAAGTCCGTAACAACGCCAATATTCCAGCCAATGAAGTCACTCTTACGGGCGGGCCCTGGCCTACCAAACAGGTCGGTTACGTTTCCGACACCGCAGGTTGTACCTTTGATGCTAACGACAATCTCGTGTGCAAACTCGGCACGTTGGATGGACAGGCGACTAAGGAAGTGAACATTCAAACGATGCCATTGGAACCAGGGTTAGACATACCTATCAAATTCACCGTCGCCAGCAGTCAAAGCAAAGATTCGAATAGTGTCAACGACAGCAAAGTCGCGATTCTCAACATCAGTGGACAAGTTGCCAACCTGGTGGTCTCAGTAGCCGACTCCACGGCTGGCAAACCTGCCGCGATTAACAGTCCCATCACGTACACCATCACAGTGAATAACAACGGTCCCCAGGCCACTGTCGCCTCCCTCAAACTCGAACTCAGTCTGCCCAAAGGGGATGCGGTTCTGGAAGACGTGACTGGCACCGGTATCACTTGCAAAGCGGGCAGCACGAGTGCCAGTTCGGAATGCACGTTACCCACGTTGCTTCCCAATGACAAGAGTATCATCACCGCCAAAGTGACTCCTAAAGGGACTGGTACGTTATCTTTTACCGCGACTGCAACCGTGACAGGAGATGCTTTTGACCCTACCAAAGACAATAACAAAGTCACCAAGGACCTGGCTATTTCAGATGCCAATGCAGACTTGGCGATTACCTTAGCCGCCTCTCCGCTGCCGGTGTTAAAAGGAGAAGCTTTGACGTTTGAAACCGCTGTCACTAACAATGGTCCCGATGAAGCAACTGATGTGGCAGTAGAATTGACTTTACCAGCCAGTTTCACCTTTAAATCCGCGGAATCGGATAATCTAGGTGGTGATTGCGTCGTCACCCTGGGCGAAGCTGGGAACAGTCTCATCAAATGTCCTCTGAACCCCCTGCCAGAGAGTAAATCATATCTCCTCCGCATTGTGACTACACCCACTGAAGGGGGTCGTTTTGATAGCAGTGTGACTGTTACCAGTAACGTGTTTGACCCGGTGTTAACCGATAATACCGCCATCTTACTAAAAAACGATGGTGTGACACCTATACAAATTGAAGTCACTCAATTCTTAGCTGACCTGGGAGTCACGACGACCTTGACGCCAGATAGCCCAGTGGTGAACAACACCCTGATTTACACCTTAACCGTGACCAATCAAGGGCCCAACGATGCCACAGAAGTCAATCTCACCAATACATTACCACCTGCTAATCAGGTGCGGTTTGATTCTGCTAAAGTAACGCCAGCAGTGACTGGGAATCAATGTTACGATCCGGGACCGGGACTACCGGGACTAGAGGCTTCAGCCGGTGCCGTACCGGGACTAGAGGCTTCAGCCGGAACTCGACTCCTCACTTGTTCCATTGCCAAACTCCCCGCTAATGGCACCGCCACCGTCACCCTCACTGTCACTCCACTAACCGTAGGAGACATCACTCATACCGTGTCAGTCAAATCCGCGGAATATGATGCCAATGCCAATGACAACCAAGTGACAACCACTACCTATGTCAATAACCCCGACACTCTCTTCTTTGTGGAAGCCTTGAAAGACGGTGAGAAGGGAGTGGTGGGGTTACAACGAGTCATAGCCATCGCCTTGACTCCAGATGGGAATCATCTCTATGCGGTCAGTTTTGGTAGCAATGCCTTAGTCGTGTTCTCGCGCAACCCCAGCGATGGCAAACTTAGCTATGTGCAAACGTTAACCGATAACCAAACCGGCATAGATGGACTCGATGCGGCTACTGATGTCGCGGTGAGTCCTGATGGGTCTTACATTTATGCCACCGCCCTCAATGACAGTGCCGTCAGTGTCTTCAAACGAGATACCGTCACCGGTCAACTCACTTTTGTAGAAATCCAAAAAGATGGGACGGGTGACATCGATGGATTAGGAGGACCTTTTGCCCTCCACGTTATTGATAAACATGTTTATGTGGCTGGGTCCGGGGATGATGCCGTAGCGGTGTTTGCACGAGATAGCAAAACTGGTAAATTGACCTTTGTCGAAGCCCAGAAGGATCCTAGTTTAGACGGAATTGATGCCATCACGGTCAGTCCTGACGGCCTGCAAGTTGTCACCGCCAATGCCAACAGTGACAGCCTCACTGTCTTCAATCGTGACCCTACCACGGGTCGCTTGAGTCTCCTCCAAACGCTTACCAACGGAATGGAGGGTGTGCAAGGATTAGACGCGGCCAGTGATGTCCTGTTCAGTCCTGACAACAAACAACTCTATGCCACAGCGGGGGGCACTGACAACACCTTGTCAGTCTTCCGCGCCTCCCCCACGGATCATCAATTGAGTTCTATTCAACTCTTCCGCGATGGTCAAGCAGGTCTCGACGGACTCAATGGGGCCGCGGGACTCACTCTCAGTCCCGATGGCAATTATCTCTATGTGGCTGGCACCAATGACAATGCCATCACCATGTTTAAACGGGACCCGGTGGATGGAAAATTGACTTTCTTAGACATGGTGCGCAACACCGATAAAGGTCTCCAAGGACTCGGCGGCGCCCGCGCTATTGCCGTCAGTCCCACGGGTTCACATATCTATGTCGCTGGGTTTGGCGACCATGCTATTACCTTGTTACGCATTGCCAGTAGTGACCTGCAACTGACTCTTAGCAGTGATAAAACCTCTGTCAATATTGCCGAAGGCTTTGCTTACACGGTGACGGTCACCAATAACGGTCCCAATCCGGCTACCAACCTGGTTTTAACTGCTAATCTGCCAGCCCATGTGCGGCTCCTGCAACCGCCGCTGGATACTTGTAATGTGGAGATCAACACATCTAGTTCTGCGGAAGAATCGGGATCGACATTAACTTGTCAAGTGGATTATTTGGAAGCGGATCACAGTCTCAAACTGACGTTGTTACTGTCTGCTAACGACACGGGCGAATTTACCACGACAGTGACGGTCACCAGTGACCAATTTGACCCGACCTCAAATACGGCCCAAGAATCTATCAAGGTCGTCTCCACGGCAGATTTAGAACTGAGTATGCTGGCTACACCTACCCTTCTCAGTATTGGCACTGACATCACTTATCACCTCACGGTCACCAATAAAGGTCCTGACGTGGCCAAAGAAGTCATAGTGACTGACACTTTGCCTGAAAATATGCAGTTTGTGTCAGCCACCACCGATTTGGCGGAAGGAAGTTGTCAACTGTCTCATCAATTGACCGAAGTTCTCTGCACGTTGCCAAAATTGCAAACGGGTTCTCAATCCCTCCTCACCCTAGTGTTGACGGCCACCATGGAGGGCAAATTGACCAATCGCGCGACGGTCACCAGTGCCGCGGTGGACCCGCAATTGCCCAATAACAATACGGAACAAACTGTGACTGTCACTCTCAACATCATTGACGAAACCTATGACAATCAAACTGGAGAAGTGCGTGACTACATTATCTCCCCCACGGGGGCCGTGATTGGAGGTAAATTGTCTGGCACCATCACCAATCAAGGATTGATTAAAGATGCCCACATTCTCCCCAATACCCTAATCAAAGGCGAATGTGCGGAGAATCTCCACTTGCGTCAAGCCCTCAGTCTATGTGGCAAACTGTCAGGCACAATCACCAATGAAGGGACCTTGGAAAATGTCCAACTTCTCAGCGACACCACCATCAATGGCGGCCTCCTCCGTGGCGACATTACGGGCTTCCCCGCTTCCCCAGCTATCCTTAACTCTACCATTGCGGCAGGGACTCGTCTCTCCTACGTGCATATTGCAGTAGGCAGTGTGGTGGACCCGAAAGCGATTTTAGGTGACGGGGCGCGTTTCCTCTCCAATTCTAACATCCCTCCAGAAATGGACTTGATGACTGCGTTACCCTTTATCATTGAACCGATTAGCAACCGCAAGTCGGTGCATCTCCTCAATGATATTTTGGTAGGTGGTGACACCTTGTTGACTGCTATCAACAAGTTGCCTGACTTGGCCAATAACAATCTGGTTTTGACTCAGGACACGTTCACCGGGAACGTTTATCTGGCAATGGGCAACGACCTCTTTGTGCTGTCCCCCGCGCTGGTTCGTCAAGCCCCAAAAGATGCGGCAGTGGGTATCACTCTCAACACCGATGGTAGCGTCGTCTTCATTACCGAATCGCGACGTTGGATAGAGGTGCAACCGAGTATTCAAAGTCCCGCTTCTTTTCAAGACGCGCTGACTTCGTTTGGACTGTCTCATTTCACTGCCCATGCCGATGGTAATCTCACCATTGATGCCTCCGATCTCGCCTACTTCACAGCCCGTCCCGACTGGCAAACACAAGCAGGTAGTCCGTTTGATACGTTGGGATTAGAAGCACAACCGTCGCCTTTCATCAAGGGGGCTGTGATCTTCTTGTTGAGATTTGTGGAGAAAGATGGAGTCACCCGGCGGCAACAGTATTTTTACCCGGCGGCGGCCCATCCACTGGAATTACGGACGGTGTTAGCGGGCATACCAGGCGCCTCGGCGGTAAAATTTTACAACAATGGAACGGTGTCGGTGACCATTAACGACATCACTTATACCGCTGCCTTTGATTACTTGGTTCAAAAGGGACCCACTAGCAAGGTCACGCAATTACTGATTGTGCCTGATCAAAATGGGGATGGTAGTGAAGACGTGCGAGTGGTGTATGCCAATGGGGATCAACAACTGCTGTTCTTAGTTCCCTTCCCTGAATTGGTGACGCAAATTCAGGCGATTCCAGAGGTTCAGCGTCGTTATACAGTGACGGAAGATGTCAATGGGAACTTGGTGTTTATGTATCTTCTCAAACGTCAAGTCATGCAGGTGACTAACGTCACTCAAGTCAGTGCTGATACGCCTTCTAGCATGGTGATCTATCCTGATGGTAGCGGTCTGTTTGTAACCGATTCAGGTCAACAGATTCGGACGCAACCGCTGGTGCAAGACTTGCTTAGTTTGCAAACGGCGATTCGTTCGATGGGATTGCAAGGGGTGTTAGTAGAAGGCAATGGTAACCTCACCATTGCTGCTTCTGCTACATTGAGTTACAGTGCCCGTCCCGCGTTGGAATCGACTCTCACTTGGCTGACGATGCCGACGGGGTTGCAAGTGGTGCCGACTTCATTGCCTGGCGTCATCAATGTCATTCTGGTCTTCCGTGATGAGATGGGGAATAAACGTCAGCAGTTGATTTATCCCGCGGCCTTGGACCCGCAAAATTTGTACACATTCTTTGCCAATGCGCCTGGCGTGAGTGCCGTGACACTCAACAACGACGGGACGATTGCGGTGCTTGGAACGGGTCCAATTCAGTTCCGTGGCATGTTTGATTATGCCGTGCAAACGGGTGACTTGCCAACGGGTGGAATTCAGTTCACTGAGGTACCGGATGTCAATGGCGATGGGATTACGGATTATCTGGTGAGTGATGGGAATGGGAGGCGGCAGGTGATTTATCGGCTGCCGTGATTTTCGGGTCTATGAGAAACTGAGTTTCGGAAAGCAAACTCAGTTTCTTAGGCGGTTTGGCATTGACCGTCTGGTGACAGTTCCCGTCGAGAGTTGGTAGTACACAAGTCATGGTAGGCAATTGACTCCAGTCGCAGGGACCTGTGGCGGTGGTGGCTGTTTGCACTTCCTGCCCGGTTCAAAAAAAAACCTTCGAGGTCAAAAACCTCGAAGGTCCAATCAGTTTCATCAGGGGTTCAAAGCGACGCTTTGACCCCTAAACTTGCAGAGTTTGGAACGAAACCAAGAACCATTACCGGGCGGCGGCTGAGACCAGCCAATCCCAGTAAAAGGTACTCGTCCCTTCCCAGTTCTTCTCTTCCAGACCGTAACAATAGGTCGTTTTAGCAACCACTTGATGATCCTTGTAAGAGTAAGAGGCACCGCGCATAAAGGCACCTTTTGCAACAAGAGGTTGGTCGTTTAACTTCGTCACCTCCGTGTAATCTGCCACTTGCCGAGAAGTGCATTGACCATCTGCGGGGGCTTTGGCACGCCAGAGGTTAAAACCGAGACTGTCAGCTTCAGACAACGTTTCCCATTGAACGAGAATACTGTTGCCACTGGGAATCGCCAGGAACTCACCCAAAGTCACTAACAAAGGTTTTTCAGCGGCGACCACCAAGTCTTCATACCCGGTCACATTCCCTTCTGTATCCACGCTTTCTAACCCATAGTAGTAAGTCTTTCCCGCTTCCAGCGTGTCATCCAGATAGGAATAGGTATTCTTCCCCAGACCATTATCTTTGCTGGGCACCAAGGACGAGTTTACCTTCACAATGTCAACAAACTTCCCATCAGCATCCTTCTGGGCACGATAGACGTTAAACCCAGCATTGCCAAACTCCACCAACGTTTGCCATCTGACTTTGACCTGTTGCGAGTTCACAAATTCCGCAGCGACGCCTTGTAAAGCGACTAAAGGTAGTTTCGTACAATTAGCCGTTTCTGATGGAGAACGCATTACCTCTCCTCTACCACGTATCGCACCGGCCAAACGACTCTTAGTCCAGACCACCACTTGGTCGGCGCCTTTTTGCACCTTGTTGGCAATGTCTGCCACCTTCTTTGCATACGTGGCGACCTTCCCTGACCAGAAGGCGACTTTGTCAGCGAAGGCTGCAATGGTGCAGAGGAATTGACAGGCGAAGGGCATGAAGGGGACGAGGAAGGTGGCCACTTTGCTGACTACCGAGGCGACTTTGGCAACCACTTCGGCGACTTTTCCGACAAAGTTGGCGACCTTGCCGATAAAACCTGCCACTTTGCTGACAAAGCCGGCTACTTTGTTAACAAAGCCTTTTACAGCCTTAAATACGTTACTCCAAAATCCTCTAAGATGAAGAGGAGGATTCACATAGCAAGTCCCATCTTGGTCAACCAGCAAGTAATTACCCTGCGCATCAATCTTGATGGTCATTCCACTTTCTGCATCTTTGACTTCATGGCGTCCATCGGCGTAAACTGTATCAGATAAGCCAGGGTATTCCTCATCGGTGACCGTATAACTCCCATCTTGATTCATCTGCGCTGCCATCCCAGGAAACGCTTTGTCCATGACGGTTTGAGAACCTTCCCGATCCACCTTCAAGGTCATGCCAGGAAACTCTTGATGAGTCACCAGTTGCGTACCATCGGTGCGCACTTCCGCCACCGCCCCTGGAAATTGCGCCTGGTCAGCCACGGTATAACTGCCATCTGCATGAAGGGCAATCTGAGTGGTAGGAGAATCGTGGTCAACAATCGAATAACCACCGTTACCATCGGGCGTAAAATCTAAGGTAGAAGCAGTCCCAGTTCCAGTGAAGTCTTTACCGGTGATGAAAGTCATCGTTTCATCATTGCTACGCAACCCACTTCTGGCACCGGTACGAGGCGAGACAACGACATTGGCCGTGCCATTGTTGCCTAGATAATTGCTATCCTTTTTCACTTCCGTAATAGCCATTGGCACTTCGGCAGTGTTGGTAGATTTAGGAGTAATCTGCATGGAGTATTCATTATCGCAGACGGTAATGCTATTATCCGCATTGAAGTCCACGCAAGCGACACTCTCCCGTGGTGGTAACAATCCAAAATTAACTGCCACCGACTGGTCTCCCCCTGGGATATTGACCGTATGGAAGGCAACCATCCCTCCGTCAGATTTAACGGGTGCGGTTTGTTTCCAACCCGCAGGTAAATCCACCCACACTTGGGCGATACCTGAGTTAAGCGACGTTATCCAATAGTTGCCATTCGCATCTGACTGAGTGGTAAATTGACCATTGGAATTGGCCAAATAAATGGTGAGATTGACACCTTTACGTTCCCCAGAATCAAAGACACCGTTCTGGTTTTCGTCAAGGAACATCGTCCCCGTCAAAGTTGCCGCTGGAACAACGAATGGCAACCCACTTAACAGGACCGCCGCAGGCCACATTTTCCAATTGAAACGGTGGCACCAGCGCGTAAAGCGGTCTTTCCATTGGCGAGTTTGGGAAGTTACCCAAGTATTAAAATGTAAGTTCATAAAAGTCTCTTTAATATAGACATGATTCAAGTAGATTGTTGGTAAGAAACTTAGTTTCTTTAGTTGTGCATTGTTAAATTTGATGCTATCATCTTCCTTTGCCTCAAATTAAATCCTTGCAAAGGAGTTAAATAAACCATGAGTATCCCTGCTTCCAATGCTGAGGAATCAGATTGCGCGAAAGAATGTAAACATCTCTTATCTCTTACCTCCTCAAGGAAAATTATATGTCACTGACAGAACTGCAACCGCTTCTCCAAAATTTACCTTCTGCTGACAAACTACGCTTGGTACAATGGCTAGTTTCACAAGTTGTAGGTGAACATTCTCTTCACTTAACCACGACTGTCACAAACCCCAAAAGTGACCCACTCTGGGATATTGTGGGCATGGCGGAAGGAGAACCCGTGAGTGTGGCACGCCATCACGATGCTTATTTATATGGAACGACACTTTTATGAAAACGATGTTTGTGGATACCAGTGCCTGGTTTGCCCTGAGTTGCCGTCAAGACTCAGACCATTTGGCAGTCCGACATCTGTTGGAAACTCAGAGTTTGCCTCTCCTAACCACGGATTATATCTTGGATGAGACGATAACGTTGTTACAAGCCCGTTTAAACCACGCCTATGCGGTGCGTTTTCTGGACCGTGTACAAAAGAGTTCTCTCATACAACTAATTTACTTGTTACCCAGACAGATAGAGGCAGCTATGACACTCTTTCGGAATCGTCCCGATAAGAACTGGAGTTTCACTGACTGCACTTCTTTTATCGTGATGGAAGAGTACCAAATAGACACTGCGTTTACCTTAGATAAACATTTCCGTCAAGCAGGTTTTCAAATCAAACCTTAATTTATTGTTTTCGAGACCTCTAGTGTGCTGTTGAGATTTGACAACTTTTCAAAAGTTGTCAAATCTGGTCTATATCCTGCTACCCATAGTTGCGCATCATTAGGTTTGATGCTATCATCTTCCTTTGCCTCAAATTAAATCCTTGCAAAGGAGTTAAATAAACCATGAGTATCCCTTATTCCAACGTTGAGGAATCCTACGATATGGGTTCATATAACCATAGTTATCTCCAAACCAGATTAGGCAAATTGCTAGACAGTGACAAATACACGGCCTTTAGCGATTTAAGCCTAGACGTGAGTACCTTTGACCTCAGCCAGTTTAAGTTCTCCGTGAAAGAAGAACTGAAACCTGATGTCTGCTTGTATCCTAAGCGCAAATTTCATCGTCCTAACGACATTCTGAAAATGTCTGAAATGCCCCTCTTAGCGATTGAAATTCTTTCGCCTAAACAAGGTAGCTATGACATTTTGGAAAAGTTCAAAGTCTATTTTGCCCTGGGCATCAAATCTTGTTGGCTAGTGGAACCTGCGATTGAAACCATAGCCGTGTATTCCTCTCTGGATAAACGTATCAACTTTGTCTGTGATAAGGTTGTGGACGATATTTTAGGTATCCAGTTGCCGATGGTTGAAATTTTTGATTAACCTCCTCCGGCTGAAGCCTCTAGTCCGGCGATTTTTTAGTGGTCGCGGACTAGAGGCTTTAGCCGGTAGCGGACTAGAGGCTTTAGCCGGTAGCGGACTAGAGGCTTTAGCCGGTAGCGGACTAGAGGCTTTAGCCGGTAGCGGACTAGAGGCTTTAGCCGGTGAAAGCCTCTTATTATTTCACCTCATTCCCACTCCCCTCCGTGGCACAATCTCCCGACACTATCGCATGGAACTTCACGCCCTGTTCGTCTATTTGACGAGTCACGTCTTCCAAACTCGTATCTTCGTAAGGTGACGCATCGGTGGAGAAGAAAATCGTGCCTCCTTCCTTAACATATTGAACCGCCAGGGCCAACGCTTCCGCTGACGCTTCAGGGCAAGTGCCTCCTCCATACGCTTTCAACTTGGTCATCGCACCTTGTAGCACCTTCATATCTTGCGTGAACGCTTCTATTTTCACGTCATCCTTGAAGGTAATTAATGCCGCCGAAGGAGTTTGAGAAGAATCCACCGTGGCGATGAACTTCTGAAGGGCACTCGTCACTCCTGTGATCTCCTCCTGCATACTGTTGGTCGTGTCAACGACAAACATCATATCGAGTTTGATGTTATCAGGAATCAAGATATTGGTGCGTTCTCTCTCGCTGTACTCAGGGTAATTGGCCGCCATCACCTTGGCTTCATTGGTGAGAACTAACAGCCCTGCATCAGTGAGGTTGACGGTCATCTCTACCGTCGCTTTCCCTCCCCCACTCAAGTCTGGTAGAGGACAAGTGACCGTGGGGAATTGGCTACTATCGCAATCACCCAGGGTCGTCTTGGCCGTTTGCAATTCCACACCACTGGGGAGTTGAGAGACTAACGTCACACCGGTGGCCGCTTCGGTAGCGACTGGGTCCAGTTCCACTGTATAGGTATAGTGGAGTTTATCTAACATCTTCACTGGGTCCGCTTCATCTTTGACGGACACCGATAGATAAGGCTTCACCGTCGTCGTGGTCTTCACTAAATCGTCTGGATAGGTCGCAGAGGAGACTTTAGCGGTGTTCTCCAAAGTGGTCGGTTGGTCTGCCGCAGTGACGATCAGTTTGACTTTGGTAGAAGCACCGGCGGCCAAGTCAGGGAGAGTGCAACGCAGTGTATTCGTGTCACAATTCCCACCTTCCGCAGGTTGCATGGAAATGACTTTCGCATCCTTGGAAAGTGCTTCGGTCAACACAATACCCGTGGCCAAGTCTTGACCCTTGTTGGTCACAGTGAGATTGTAAGTGACCTTTCCAGCAGGTCTGACAAAGGGAGAAGGAGACGCGCCGACGGTCAGTTGTAACTCGGAACTGGGCGCACCCACGTAACAGCCATAGCGTTGCGGCTGATTTTGTTGACATTGTACAGGTTGATTGGCAAACCGATACCCTGATTTGCTAAAAGTGGCTTCGTATTGTTTGCCTTCCGTCAAACTGGTGAGAGACCATTTGCCTTCAGCATTGGTCAACGTGGTCTTGTTATCAATTTGGACCTGGACACCGGCCAAGGGTTGTTGAGATTTGTCACGTACTGTACCAGAAGCTTTCGCACCCGTTTGGGGTAAGGCTTGGAAGTTCGCCTGACAAGGTTTGTCATCACCTAAATCGCAATTGACGATGGGGAAGGTGTAGCTTTCCTGATTCGCTGTCACCATATAAAAACCTGCGGAAACATTGGCGAGTTGCCATTCACCTTTCGCATCGGTGATAGCCGTTTGGAGACCGACTCGAACCGTCACATTGGCCACAGGGGTACCTGCATTGTCCACCACTTTGCCAGAAGCAGAGAGAGGGGGGAGGTCACCCGTGTTACCGTTATCACCTGTGTCACCGGTATCAGTGTCACCATTTTCGCCCGTTCCACCGGTGTCACCGTTATCCACTGGAGGTAACGCAGGACACTTCTCTGGTTGTTGGGCACAAAGGTCTTCCACTGCATTGGTGACCACTTCAGTAGTGACTTGTTTAAACGCTTCAGCAGAATTTGGATTGCCTCTAGGCATAAAGCTAAAAGTGCCGCCGGTACGAGTAGCAATCTGTTCATAAAACGCCCGATCACCTGCTTCGTCACCACAACTCCCTGCTAACAAGACATGTGTTTTGATGCCTTGTGCTTGCAAGTTAGCCACGACGGCACTGGCTTCTTTTTCACCTGAAGCCGCTGTCACCAACATGATTTGACCGTTCGAATTGAGATTGGTTAACGCATATTCCAAAGCACCGACGGAAGCGTTAGGACAAGTGCCACCACCAGCAGGTTGAATGTCTCGAATACGTCCAATCACTTCACCCACTTCTTGAGTCGTGATGCGCGAAACTATCTCGTCAGCATCTTTGAAAGTAATGAGTTCCACGATAGGTGGCGTGTGGTTGTGTACATTGTTGACCAGGAATGTTTCAAGGGCATTGGAGACCGCTAGAATTTGTTCACTCATGGATTCCGTGTTATCCAATACGATGGTCAAATCTGCTTTCGTGCCATCCCGCGGCGTCACCAGTTCGAGTTCTTTAACACCGACGCGAATTTCTGCCACCGCTTGCACGTTAAGGTCGCTTTGCGAAGTGGCGGTGACGGTAATCACATTCTCTTCCCCACGAGTGGCTGGCAGAGTGACATTGAAGGTCAAATCACTGCGCCGTTGACTGTTGATGGTCACCGTTTCGGGTGGAATATCCATAGACCAGCCTTTGTCATTGGTCACGGTGAGAGTGTAAGTGTCCACTTCTGGGCCCGTGTTGAGGAGGGTCAGGTCAATGGGAATGGTGGTATTAGGTTCACCAATTACCCGGTCTGGATTAGAGAAGGCGGCATTGTAGATGATTTTAGCCGGTGTTACCGAAACAGTGAGTTCATTCTTCTCTTCCCCATTTTGCGGTTCAGGGGCTTGTGCAATGGACTTTAACACACTGACATCGGAATCGGCAGGCGTGAGAATCTTGCCGCCGGGCAGAATGACTTTGTCCGCGGCAACTTCAAGATTTTTGGTCAGGAAGACCTTCGAGTTGATTTTGCTTAAATCTACCACACCCCCTTTACCTGCGGCAATGAGGATGTGTTCATAAGCAGAAATGGCACCCTCTTTAAGTTCACTTAAATCAATAGTGCCGTCGTTACCAACATTGATGACGATTTCATCCAAATTTTCAAAACTGGCAGCACTCGTGGCCTTGAGATGTTCAGGATCCCAACCCACAAAATTATAACCGGCAAGATACCAAGCTACCCTTGTTTCACAGTGTTTATGAAACCAACGACGATGGCATTCTTGGTAAAAATATGGTGCATACCAAGGTTGGTAGATAGGACTATGTACCCTACGCTGGCCAGGACAAACCGCTACTTTGCCAGCCACGGTGCCCACATTAATAGAGACTTCTCCCCCATTCCCTGGCGCGACTGTGTTCTGATTGATTCCTTCCGCATTCCCACCACATCCTGCGGCAATTGTGCCGGTGGTGGAAGACTTCGCTTGGTCCATCACAAACACTCGCACGGAACCACCTCGTCCGCCAATCATGTTGCCGACCATAAACAGACTGCCATCCCGGAAACCTTTCGCGTCACCTCCTCTCCCCCCTTGAATCTTGCCTTGGTTCAGCATGATGCTGGGATAGATTTCGATTTGCGCCCCATTTCCGCCTTGGCCATTGATGCCCGTTTGATTCGCAAAGTAGAGATACGGAAAGTCATCACCACCACGTCCATTGGCGACAATCAACCCCGTGGGGTCATTGACAAATTTATACGCAAAAAACTTGACGTGACTGGCTGCCGTGGCATTCTTATAAGTGTTCCCCAGCGGACTGCCATTGACACCAGGGGAACTTTGAATCGAACCTTGGTTACGAATCGTTGCGGCATAGACATTAATCCAGGTGGTGGCCGCGGTCAGGGAGTTAAACGCACTTTGCAAAATGCCAGAGGGGGCGATACAAATTCCCTTGACTTGGACTCGTGACGCATTGTCGGAGGAGACCGTATTAGGTAACAAAACGGTGTGACCACCTTGAATGAGGACCCAATCATTGTCACCTGGCACTTTGCCGGTACTCCAAGTGCCAGGGCTATTCCAGACGCCAAAATTGAGGTTGGATTTGACGGTAGGAACACCTGTGGCACAGGGGTCCGTATTGATACCTCTGACGTTGACAACCATCGTCTGGCTACCCGTATTCCCTTGCCTATCGGTCACTTCCAAAGTGGCCGTGAAGACACCGTCGGAAGTATAAGCGTAGGCAGCGGGAATATTTCCAATTTTCCGAACGGTGCCAGATTTGGTATTGCCATCCCCGAATTTCCAGATATACTTATAAGCAGCCGTACCATCTGGGTCGGTGAACGAACCTGTGAAATTCACCACTTGTCCAACCTCGGAAGCTGTGTCAGTCCCTGCATTGACGATAGGAGGAGATTGCACCGTGACGGTGACTTTGGCCGTTGCTGTGCCACCGCGTACATCGGTGACGGTGACGGTGGCAGTATAAGTGCCATACTTGGCATATATATGACTTGCGTTCAAAGTATCCGCCGTGCTACCATCTCCAAAATCCCATTTGACGCCACACATTGCGTCATTATCGGGGTCGGTAAAGGTAGCCGCAAAATTAACCGTGCCACCTTCTTTGATGGTCACTTTGGCATTGGCTACCTTGACGGTGGGTGCTTTATTCGCAGGTGGGGTTTTGGCCCCGAAACCAATATCAATGGTTACAGTGTCAGTGGCACTGGCCAGTTTAAAATCGTAAGTAGCCATCCCTTCTCCCTTGGCAGGCGCGGTTTGCACTTGGCCATCAGGAATCTGGGCCCAAAGAGTAAAGCTACCCCAGTTGCTAATTCCATTAGCAGAATGACCTGTGGAGGTGTAACGACCGTTGGCATCACTGAGTGCTGAAAAGAAGCCACCCACCCAAGCATCGGCTTTGGCATTGTCTCTCAAAAAGACAGTGGTCTTGGTTTGAATGGGTTCACAACTTTGCCGGGTACCGTCACTGTTTAAATCTTGGAAGGTGGTACCTTGAATAGTAGCGGCCCAACTGAATGGCGCGACAGTGGTCCCAAACAGGACCGCCAGGATGGCGCGAGTCAGGGGATATTTCTGACGTCTGAAGTGGCGTCTTAAAGTATATTTTTTAGAAGTGTTCATTGTGGTTCTCTTTATATATATATGCTGTTTAGCTTTCCTAAACCTTCGAGGTGAAGGCAAAGCTGGTTGTTGTATGAATCCGTTGTCAAATTTAATCCAAGGAATCCTTGAAACCCTAAGATAAGGGCGTTTCGTGTTAAACCAAAGGCAAGTTTTGTTTAACAACGGGGTCAATTTGATTTAACACACTGGAACTTGCAGATTGCCGTCAAGAAACTAAGTTTCTCTCGCGTTGGTTTCCGCTGCCTATAGATATAAGGATGCGGAAGAGTCAGTTCGAGTTAAATCGGTGTTCAATTTCGTTTAACAGATGTTCAAGTTGGTTTAACACACTGGAATTTGCAGATTTCCGTCAAGAAACTGAGTTTCTCTCGCGTTGGTTTCCGCTGCCTATATATATAAGGATGCAGAAGGGTCAGTTCGAGTTAAATCGATGTTCAATTTCGTTTAACAGATGTTCAAGTTGATTTAACACACTGAAACTCCCAGATTGCCGTCAAGAAACTGAGTTTCTCTCGCGTTGGTTTCCACTGCCTATATATAAGTAGTGAAGCAGAAATTTTCTGGTATAATGACGCCCTCACCCCCGGCCCCTCTCCCCACGCCCGTAGGGAGAGGGGCCGGGGGTGAGGGCGACGATTGAAAATACCGTAAAATTTCTGCTTCGGTACTTATAAGGGTGCAAAAGAATCAGTTCGAGTTAAATCGGTGTTCAATTTCGTTTAACAGATGTTCAAGTTGGTTTATAGTAATATTCCAATTAAACTGTACGATTCCCTCTGGAGCGCAATAAGAATTATTGCGATCCCTGCGCCCGCATAGCGTCGGCGCGAAGCGCAGTCGAAATTCCACCAAACTTGTATAATTTCTGCGGTCACGCCCTTGGAATGATTGCGCTACGCGGGCGCAGGGGGTCGCAATCATTCTTATTGCGCTCCAGAGGGAATCGTACAAGTTTAGGGGAATATCACTATAGTATTCATTCCAACCTGTACTATTTTCGCTGGAGCACAATAAAAATTCTTGCCCATGCTGGTGCGTGGGAACGAGAAATTTGTTGAGTTGATACCCCCAGCACGCGGGGGAATGACTCCCTGTGCGGGGGAGGGTTGAGGTGGAGTGAGTGCGGGGGGAATGACTCCCAGTGCGGGGAGGGGAGGGTTGAGTGCGGGGGGAATGATTCCCTCCCCGTGTGCAGGGGAGGGGAGGGGAGGGGTGAGTGCGTAAGTCCTATAACTAAACCTTATTCACCTTCACTCTAGCAAACTTCCGTTTGCCAACTTGATAAATATGTGTACTCCCTACTGGCACTTGCAAATGGCGGTCATTGATTTTCTCACCGTCTATTTTTACCCCACCTTGTTGAATCATACGCAACGCTTCGGAGGTACTCGGCACCAGCCCGGTTTCTTTAAGTAAGTGGGCAATGGGAATCGTTTCCGTAGTGGTGGTCACAGCCAGGTCGGGCAGATCGTCAGGCATTTCTTTTTGTTGGAACCGCGCCACAAATTGTTCATACGCCTGCACCGCGGCGGTGTGACTGTGGAATCGGGCCACGATTTCTTGGGCAAAAGTGACTTTGATGTCGCGAGGATTGGCGCCTTCTGCTACTGACTTCTGCCATTGTTGAATGTCGGCCAGCGTTTTAAAACTGAGGAGGTCAATGTAACGCCACATGAGAGTGTCGGAAATCGACATCAGTTTGCCAAACATCTCATTGGGTGGGTCGTTGATGCCAATATAGTTACCCAACGATTTCGACATTTTTTGTACCCCGTCTAACCCTTCCAAAATGGGCATGGTGAGGACAATTTGGGGAGATTGTCCATAGTGTCTTTGCAGTTCTCGACCCACTAGCAGGTTAAATTTTTGGTCCGTCCCTCCCAATTCAATGTCTGCATTTAGGGCAATGGAATCATAGCCTTGCAAGAGAGGGTAGAGAAATTCATGAATGGCTATCGATTGGCCGGTGGTGTAACGTTTATGAAAATCGTCCCGTTCCAACATCCGGGCAACGGTGTATTTGGCGGCAATTTGAATCAGGTCCACCACATTCAATTGATTGGTCCATTCCGAATTGAAACAGATTTTCGTGGTGTGCGGATCCAAAATTTTGAAAATTTGTTCTTGATAAGTTTGTGCATTCGCCAAAACTTGTTCACGGGTCAGAGACTGGCGCGTGACGTTTTTGCCAGTCGGGTCGCCAATCATGCCGGTGAAATCACCAATGATAAAGAAAACGGTATGTCCCAGCATCTGAAATTGCCGGAGTTTGTTGATCAGCACTGTATGCCCCAAATGTAAATCAGGTGCCGTGGGGTCAAACCCCGCCTTGACTCGTAGCGGTTTGCCACTGTCTAATTTTGTGCGTAACTCGTCTTCGATGAGAATTTCATGGGCGCCATGTTTAATTTGCGCCAGTGCTTCGGTAACAGTTGCCATAAAGTTAAGTGATCTCGTGAGGGTTGTTAAAATGAATTTAAATCAAAAATGGAATATCAAAAATAGGTAGTGATGTAATCTGGGTGAAATATCGTGCCGTTTCTCTTCAGTCTTGAACTTTGATTGAGATGATTAAATGAGGGCTCTGAAAGGAGGCTTAACGAATCAGAGTCCATCTGTAAATCATTCTAATCAGAGTTCAGACAGTACACCCACATTGCCTCACTACCAAAAATCGGATAGTGATGTAATCTGGGTGAAATATCGTGCCGTTTCTCTTCAGTCTTGAACTTTGATTGAGATGATTAAATGAGGGCTCTGAAAGGAGGCTTAACGAATCAGAGTCCATCTGTAAATCATTCTAATCAGAGTTCAGACAGTACACCCACATTGCATCACTACCAAAAATCGGATAGTGATGCAATCTGGGTGAAATATCGTGCCGTTTCTCTTCAGTCTTGAACTCTGATTGAGATGATTAAATGAGGGCTCTGAAAGGAGGCTTGACGAATCAGAGTCCATCTGTAAATCATTCTAATCAGAGTTCAGACAGTACACCCACATTGCCTCACTATCTTGAAAAGATTATCCCTTCACCTCCAAATGATTCCCATTTCTCGTTATTTCATCCAGTCGCCGAATAAACTCTTGGATAATTATGCGGTACAGTTCATCCTTGAGTACGACATCTTCAATGCCTTCGTCAATATTGGGATTGTCATTGATTTCAATGACAAACACGCCTTTGTCGGTGCATTTGATGTCCACACCATAGAGGCCATCTCCAATTAGCCGGGCCGCTTTCAGGGCCGCCTTGACGACTTCTTTGGGTGCCTTTTCAATGGGCAGTGTACAAAAACCACCTTCTGAATAGTCGCCAGAGTCGGCATCGTGTTGTACCACTTGCCAATGTTCTCCAGACATGAAGTATTGACAAGCAAAGAGAGGTTTGCGGTTGAGAATCCCAATGCGCCAATCAAAGGGAGTGTAGAGGTATTCTTGGGCCAGAATAATGTCGGAATCTTTAAACAACTGGGTCGAGATGTCGGCCACTTCCTGTTTGTTAACCGCTTTAAAGACGCCACGGGAAAAGGAGCCGTCCGGGATTTTTAAGACCACGGGGTAGGGAATTCCATTTTCCAATTTTTGGAGATAATTGTCTTTCTGGAGGATCAACGTTTTGGGTGCGGGAATGTCGTTAGCCTTGAGAAGTTCAGCTAGATAGACTTTATTGGTACAACGTAAAATAGAATCAGGGTCGTCAATCACTACCAGTCCTTCACTTTCCGCTTTTTTGGAAAAGCGATACGTGTGATGTTCAATGTTCGTCGTCTCGCGGATAAACAAGGCGTCGTATTCAGCCAGACGCGAATAATCACGTTTGGTAATCAAGTCCACGTCAATTCCCAATTTCTTACCCGCATCGACAAATTTTTCCAACGCTTGCGGATTGGAAGGGGCAAATTCCTCCTTGGGATTATAGAGGATGGCTAGGTCATAGCGAGAAATGGGCCGTTTGATGTTGTTGAACCATCGTCTGCTGGTGTAACTTTCGACCGCCTTGATGAAGGAGGCATCTTGGTCATCTTTCAGGTTGTTCAGAGACAACGGTTTAATCGTTTCAATTACCCATTTTCCACCTTGGTGCCGAAATTCGACTTTCATCAAGGGACAAGCGAAGGTGGCAAAAATTTGCCGGGCAAGTTTTTGGAGGGCAGGTTTGTCGCAATATCCAAAGAGGATAGTGATTTCTATGGTTTGAATGGTGTTGGGGTCCGGGGCCTTTTCAAAACTCTGTTGCAGGAGTTGGTCAAGGCAATCAATGTCCAGGCTGTAAATGGCTTTACTACTGAGGTCACGCAACGTCCTCACGGTAGGTATCACCTTGTGATGACGTGCTTCGGCGAGTAACGAACAGTAGTAACCTCGACTGAGGTAGCGGTAACCTCGGCTGAGGTTAATGACTTTGGCATTTTTGAGTTCAAAATATTCTGGTTGGGCCAAGTAATCTTTGGCCGTGACAACCTGCATATTGGGGTAGGTCGGTTTCCAATCGGCGGTGTTTTCAACAATGATCAGGTGTGTGGACATGGTATCCTTATAACAGTGGAGGAACTGGTATGTTGACGTTGATGAGTGAGTCGGTTATCATAGTAATATTTATTAGGTATTAGACCATTTTGGAAGCAAGGAATGGTAACCTGTTGATAGTGATACTAAACTTGACAGGTCTCAAAGACCTGTCAGGTTTGGAACATGATTTGCCATTCCTAACGTCAGATTCAAAGTATTGATTTATCGACAGGTCTGATAAGCGTGTCGACATCAAAATGAAAAATGTCATTGGGTAATTATTTTAACTTTATGAACTTGCAAACTCAAGTTTGCGAGTTATCTCTTTCAACTTTTTAGTTTTCCTGGAGATTTTGACATGACTTACATTGAAGCTATCGGTTTAGCCGCGGCCCTGTTAACTACCGCTTCTTTTGTTCCACAGGCTTATAAAGTGTATCAAACCCAAAAAACGGAGGACTTGTCATTGGGAATGTTTCTGTTATTTGCACTGGGTGTTTTCCTGTGGTTTATTTATGGTCTTTTGCTAAAATCTTTGCCTATTATTTTAGCAAATTTTATTACGTTGTTGTTAACTTCTTATATTTTATTTATGAAAATCAAGCATGGATAAAATTATAGTGGATAGTGGATGAAATTATAGTGGATAGTGGATAGCGGATAGTGGATAGTGAAAAAAATCCAGGCTGGACTAGAGGCTTCAGCCGGAAATCGTGGCACGTCACCGGCTAAAGCCTCAATGCCATTAAGTTAAGGAATCTCCAGCCAAAGTAGGGTGGATTAAGCGAAGCGTATCCACCTGAGTTTCGAAAATGGTGGATACGCTTCGCTTAATCCACCCTACCTTTTTTCCCCATCCACTATAGAAAAAATTTAAAGTTACACAAGTTTAGATGTTGTACCTTGAATCGTTTTAAGGTTCTCCTGTAAAAATATGTTATCTCTAATACGCAAATGCTATGCCATTATACTATGCAAAATATTAAACCACGCAATAGCATACTAAGTTTCCCAAACGTCTGAGCACCGCCTAATGAAAAACCCTTGACACTTGCGCCTAACTAAAGTATAAACCTGAGAGTCCTAATCTTCAGATTTGGCAATCAACCACCTGCGGAGAATATAACATGGCCTTTAGTGAATTTAAAACGATTAAGCACGTTCTTCAACAATATCCACTGAAAATCCGAAGAACTAATTTTTTGCCCGCGGTACAACTGGAACTCCCAGAATGGTTTCAAGAAAACCTCTCTTTCTCATTGGAACGGCAATGTCCGCTTCCCAGTGAAGCCTTCTTTTGTGAAAGTTTGATTTTCCCCTTTCTACAACAAGCCTGGAAACCTCATAGAAAACTGATGCTGTGGTCTCATCAATCACTCGTCTATGACAACCAATTGTTTGGCGAACCGGATTATTTTATCTCGGCGTGGCGTGATGAAGTGATAACTGATTTGGTAAGCACCCCATTGTTAGCCGTGACGGAAGCGAAACGACAAGATTTTGACAGTGGGTGGGGACAATGTTTAGCCGCAATGATTGCCTGTCAAAAAATTAATCAGAACGACCAGTTGACGGTGTATGGCATTGTGTCCACGGGGATTACTTGGGAATTTGGTAAGTTGGAAACCAATATTTTTACCAAACATCTGCTATCCTATTCCATTTCAGACCCTCCCAAAATCTTTGGCCTCTTGGACTATCTGTTTACCGCGTGTGAACAGCAGATTCAAGAGAGTAGTTCCTAAAAAGCAGGTAGGGTGCGTCCCATGCACCATTCTGAATTTGGTAGTGATGCAATCTGGGTGATGTAGGGGCAACCCTTGTGGTTGCCCGTGGGGAGGTGAGACTCGCTATCTGTCGCGGGCAACCACAAGGGTTGCCCCTACAGAAAACCACCCACATTGCATCACTACCCTGAATTTGAAACTGTTAAGGAAGAGGAAGATGCCTTGAAAGAGATTTTGCAGGCAATTATTTTGCAGGGTTTGTCCCATACCGATTTCTTTGCCAAAGCCGTTTTTCACGGTGGTTCTTGCCTGCGTATAGTCTATCACTTACCACGTTTTTCAGAAGATTTAGATTTTATGCAAAGACTAAGTTGTTCTGGTAATCAACTCACTAGCTTAGAACCATTGGGTAGTGATGCACAAGGTAGTGGTTTAAACCTGACAGGTCTCGAAGACCTGTCAGGTTTGGTAACAGTCATCACTACCTTGTGCATCACTACCGTTTCTTCACTAACTTATCCCTAATACCATCACCGTTTCTTGTTTCTATTCGGTCGAGTGGGAACGAGGAAATTGGAGTACGTACCAACTACCAAAAAGGGTTTAACAACATGCCAGAAATAGCCAGATTTTACGGAATCGTCATCAAATTATTTTTTGGAGACCATCCACCGCCACATTTCCATGCCGTCTATGGAGAGTACAATGCCTTATTCAGCATTGAACCTTTGAAACTAATCGAAGGGGATTTACCAGAACGCGCCAAGAAAATCGTTCTGGAATGGGCGAACCTGTATCAAACAGACCTCCTGCAAATGTGGAATACTCAACAATTGCATAAACTTCCACCACTGAAGTAAATCCATTATGAGACCACCAACCATCAAGTCTATCCAAGCCCTGGAGAATTATCAATTGTTAGTAGAATTTGCCAACCACGAGTATCGCCTCTATGACCTCACGCCACGGTTAAGTACCGAGGTATTTGCCCCCTTGCAAAACCCGGTCTTCTTCCAGAGTGTCAAGGTGGATACTGGTGGCTATGCGGCCGTCTGGAATGAAGAGATTGATTTAAGTGAACATGAACTGTGGATTCATGGCCAACCGTGGGCTTCTGCCAACGTTCCTATCGGTCAGCTACGGTTTAAAGGAGGAAGGGGATGAGTAAACTTAACAAAATGCTTGACCAGATGCGTCGTAATCCTCAGGATTGGCGCATTGAACAACTTAAAACCGTGGCGTCGGCGTATGGGGTGGATTATCGTTAACCTGGTACCAGTCACGTCACCTTCCGTCATCCTAATGGGGCCAAATTGACCGTGCCGGCCCATCGTCCCATTAAAGCTATCTACATTACCAAATTCTTGCGCCTGCTAGAAGGTCAAGGGGAATAAACATGAATCTAACTCACCTCAAACACGATTATCCGTATGAAATTCGCCCGCTGACTGCTACCGAAGGAGGTGGCTGGTTAATCAGTTTCCCAGATTTACCAGGCTGTGTAGCCGATGGTCTAACCCCTGAAGAAGCCATCCATAATGGCCAAGATGCCTTACGCAGTTGGATATTGACCGCCCAAGCATTTGGAGACCCCGTGCCGGCCCCCAGCGAGATTCCAAGCGTCATGGTTCATCTCCCCCTACCTACCAACTTACCTGGTAAATTGACTGGATTAGCACAACGGGAAGGAATGAGTGTGGAAACTTTAATAACAGCTTTGTTAGTAGAAGGTTTGGCCAGACGGTTATCGGTTTAACGGGGTAGTTTAGGCAGGCAAAGACACACTTACTCACCCCACTCTGATTCTGACTATCTTGGTCAAAGGTTTGGCTAGTAAGTTGGAGGTTATTATGAACACACCAATTGCCAACCCTTGTTGACCTATAAGGCGGTCATTTCCGAAACTGGCTTCCTGTCATGGAACAGACGCGCAACCTTACCTATAGCTGTCTTAAGTACTGAAGCATGAATTTTCTGATATAATAAGGTGTCTTTAGGAACAAGCCCCGGACTGGAGTCCAAACCTTTAGATTTGGGAACGGGGCACATGTCCAAATCTGAAGATTTGGACTCCACTCTACTTTAACCCTATAAAGAACTATCACCATGAACTATCCTTACCAAATTACCATCGTCGATTCCCAACGTCTCCAGAACTCTAACGAGGACATCCAGTTTGGGCACTACTTTGTCTTTAGACAGGTACAGAACAAACCACAAGGGCGTTTAGCCCGTCTGTATTCGGGCAAACGTCACCAGGAAGTCTTACCGTTAGTCAATGAATCCGTCTTGATGGTAGGCGAGGAGGTGATGGTGACACTCCTGCCGCGCCCGCTGGAACAGGTCACTTGCCTGGTCAGCAACCGTGATTTATACCGCGCCGAACGTGACCCCGTCCACTTGTTTATCGCAGTGCCGAAGCCACCTGCGGACTTACGTTTGCAAGTGACTTGGAATGGTACTTCGTTCTGTCATCGCGTCGTGACGTTGCAAGAAAGCGTGGCTATCGAGACGTTTGCCCTCTTGTTGCCAGGTCATTATACCGCACAATTAACCAGCGGGACCCAACGTCTCGGTCTGCCCGTCAACTTCACCGTGGCGGAATACCAGTTAGCCCCCTTGACGGGACGCTTGGTCAGTCACCAGTTAGACCGCGACTCGCAAGACTTATGGTTTGAACTGGCGGTGGACAGTTACCAACAGCCGTTTGCCGAAAAACTTATCGTGGAGTTGATAGAAGAAGGTAAAGCGATTGCCCGTATCGGGTTATTACCTGTCACCGCAGGTCAGTATACCGGCGGCTTACCTCTCAGTGGAGAGAAAGCCTTGCGTCTCCGTCTGATAGCGGCGGAAGACCCGGATAAGATAGCCGAAGTGGTGATTCCTGGCAGTCGCAAGCAGGAACGGCAAGTCTCGGTTATCAGCGAATTGGGGCAAGAATTTCTCTTTGCCATGATGCCCGAAGCGCAAGCCATCCCGTTGCGGGGTGGCTATTTAACCAAAGGTGAAGAATTTTTCGCCTCGCCGTTGCTAGTGGAGGAGATAGTGACCAACCACCGTCTGCTTCAAGTGAAGGACAACGTGGAAGCCTTGGCGTTGGTGAATCTGGACTTGATTACGGGGGACTATAGCACTCAACTCATTGGTAATGTTTCGGCCGGTACCACCATCAAGGTCGCCAGTACAGGCACCATGAGTATGACTTTTGCCGGTGGTTTTGTCGATGGGGAACCCTTTGAAGCCTATACCACGTTTATCCAACCGACGCATTTTAACTTGTCGCTGGACGCCCCAAGGACGCTGAAACCACGAGATAATCTGGTCATTCGCTTGGGGTGTGAAGGGGTGTCAGAGACGGTGCCCGTATTAGTGTGTGTGCGAGATGCCCGGTTAACCGCTACGGAGATGCCCGCCGTTAGTCTAGGTGCCTCGGCGAAACGTAATATCGATGCGGCTATTGCTGATATGAATGAGTGGTCATTCGTAGGATGGCAGGAATTGGCACCTCCTCCACCTCCCCCACCTTCGCGACGAGGAGTAACACTAGCCCGGTTACTGGTTGCACACGAACTTTTAAAACCCGAAGAAGCCAAAGAAGCCTTTGACCAATCCGTCAAGGACCGCGTTCCTTTTGTCTCCTATGTGGTCAAACAAAAACTCGTCAACAGCCGCGATGTTGCCATTACCGTTGCCGAAGAATTTGACGTGCCCCTGGTAGATATTGAGAGTATCGACCTGGATTCCGATACCATAAAAAAGATAAGTGAACTTCTGATAAGAAAACATAATGCCCTGCCTATTTTTGAACGCGGCAAACGTCTCTTTGTAGCCGTCTCTGACCCTACGAATCTGTCGGCCCTGGATGAAATCAAGTTTCACACCAACATGAACATCGAATTTGTAATGGTGGAAGAAGATAAATTAGCTAAAGTCATTGAACGGGCACTGGAAGTCTTTGATACTAGCATGTACGATTTGTCAGATGACGATGACTCGGAGTGTGTGAAACCCGCACCGCCTCAAACCTGCACCGAATTTCCAGAAATGCTCTTCTATGGTCTAGTGCCCGTGACTGGGACAGCCCATGACCTCGTGCTACCCGTAGGCGAGGCATTAACCACTTGGGTGGTGGAAACGTTCGCGTTACGCCACGGGGATTGGGCGCAAGCACGTACCACCGTCGTGGTTGACCAACCAGTACGTATTGATTTAGAAGTGCCACCGGCGGTCTATCCTCAAGATAACGTGGTGGGCCGGTTACATGTCGTTACCTCTTCGGGTACCGCACGTCTCCGTTTGCACTGTGACGGACAACCGGTCGAGTTGCGTAGTGGTCAATTGACTTTGTGCAATCCCGATTCTATCGTGACACCTGCGGAATTGGAGTTTTCGGTCACTCCAGGCCATTACCAGGCAACCGTAGAAGACCTCCACACCCATGACACGGATAGTATCGAAACCACCGTGCAGGAACCGACCAAAGTCAAGTCTTATCGGAAAGCCTTGCACTTATTGCAAAGCGGTGAAACCGTTACCTTAGACTCGGCCAAGGCGGTGACGTTGCGCCTCCTCCCCACCTTGGATACGCCTTTCAAGGCTTTGATAACCGCCACCGCTGATTATGGTCACCTGTGTTGTGAACAAACCGCCGCCAAAATTTTAGCGGCTACGTTCATGTATCTCACCGCCTCTGAAGACCCGCCACGTCGTCAGGCTGAACAGATTATTATCATGGGCATTGCGCGTGAACAAAAGATGTTTCGTCCAGGACGCGGGTTCATCATGTATCCAGATGGGGATTACTTCAGCGAACATTACAGCAAGTATGCCGTGTTCTATTTGTGGCGCCTACAACCACTGGAAGCACTGTCAGACCTCTCGTCAAGTTTACGTCAAGCGGTACAGGAAGGACTGGTCATGGCTAATCAAGTTGCCGTCGTCCATCAGTTGCAACGTATTCCAGACCGCATTGTCCGGATTGAAGACGCTTACACGTTGGCCACTCTCCAGAAGATGCCAGAAGCGATTTACCAGTTTATCGACACCTTGATTGATTTTACGGGCACTGAAGCTCGTCTGCGTAACTCCTCCCACAACGTCGCCGACCGAACTCTGATGGCTTACGCCGCCGCTAGTTTGATTGCCTTAAAGGATTGGCAACGTGGTCTCCGTCTGGCTAACCAAGTTACTCGTCAATTCAATGCCCAAGGTCGGCTATATTCTACGGTGGACTCGGCAGCCGCGTTGGCGTTATTGCAACAACTCAAACTGGCCAACGTTGCTATGGGGACGGGACAAGTGCGGGTTAACTCCAAGGCGATGACTCTGGAAGACGCGTTAACTTTAGCTGAACCAGTGACTTCGGTGGAAGTGGTAGAGGGAGTGGCCGCCGTGGAAGTCACTTATCTGCATATCGAAGATTGGGAATCTTTTGGGCAACCGTTTCCTATCACGGTGGACTTTCGGGAGACGGATTCGGCTGGTAAACAGAAGAAACGTTTTGCCTTGGGCAACCGCCTCACGTTACACATTACTTTACCCCAAGGTTATCGCCTCGGTGACCTCGCCCATATCGTCCTGCCCCCTTGTTTATCGGCGATTGAAGGCGGTGCCAAAGTCAAACGTTTTACGCTGGACTTTGCCGGCCGGAACCAATTGCGGATTCCATTGCTAGTGACTTCTAAACTACAAGGTACTCAACATTTTGCCGTCTGTGTGCGCAATATGTTTGAGGAGGAACGGGCTTCTAGTACGGGGTTGTTGACGGTGAGTAGCGATACTTAGGTGGTAGTAAGCTGTAGGGTGGGCAAGTGTTTATTTGCCCACCGACCTCTAACTCAACTCTTCAAGGTGGTAGGCAACGATAAACCGGTTGCCCACCCTATTGGGCTGAAGAGTTTGCCCTTGGAGTACGGAATTTATTCCGACCCTTGAAACGGAATTTATTCCGACCCTTGAAACGGAATAAATTCCGGACTCCAAATTCGCTGCCGCCGGCAGACCAGAGTCATCACCCACATTTCAGCACTACCGAAAAATGGTGCGTAGGACGCACCCTACTAAGCTGATAAAACCTTACCATTCATTGCAGGAGAGATAAACCATGTTATCCATTACCGAAACCCAATTTCAACAACATTGGCCACAAGCGATTAAGCAGTGTTTAGAAGCACACGACATCTTGCAAGTGATTCGTGACCAGGGAGACGGCTTCATCGTTCTCAGTACCCAAGATTGGCGTGCCATTGAAGAAACACTGTATTTGAATCAATTTGCGGGGCTGGTAGAAAGTATTCAACAAGCCCATCAAGAACCTTTAGAACAAGGCATCCCGTTAGAGGAATTAGACTGGTGAATTGGCGAATCACTTTAAGTCGTCAAGTCTGTAGGGTGGGCAAGTGTTTATTTGCCCACCAACCTCTAACTCAACTCTTCAAAGAGGTGGGCAACGAGAAACCTGTTGTCCACCCTACTAGCCAAACCATTACTAAATCTCACCATGGTTAACCAAAAACTATTTAAACTGCGAATTACTGGCCTAAGTGACGTTGCCCAACTTTCTAAACATTGGGCGACACACATTGTCAGCATCCTAAATACCAATTGGGCTAAGAAGATAGAGGGTGTCAGTCTCCTTGGTGAATTACTGATTCCCTCGCCGTCTCCTGGACTCTTTCTGCATAGGTGCTATTTTGACGATGTGATTCCAGAAGATGATTTGGGATTAGTCCCAGCGACGTTGGAAGATATACAAACTATCTTAAATTTCAGCGAAACCTTAACGGCTAACGATAACTTATTAGTACATTGCAGTGCCGGCATTTCCCGTTCTACCGCGGTGGCTTGTGGCATTCTCTGTCAACATGGACTCTCTCCTCAACAGGCACTTGAAACGGTTTGCTTGATCCGTAAACGCGCATCTCCCAATGCACATATCATTTCCCTCATGGACGACGCTTTAAAACTAAGAGGGTTGTTAAAGCACACCTACACGACGTTCGAGTTTTGGTAGTGATGCAATGTGGGTGATATTCATAGAGTTGCCCTCACCCCCGGCCCCTCTCCCAGAGGGAGAGGGGCCGGGGGTGAGGGGAAACATATCACCCACATTGCATCACTACCCGAGTTTTTAAGGTAAGTCAAGTAGTAGCGGTAGGGTGGGCAAGTGTTTATTTGCCCACCAACCTCTCACTACCTGGCTGTAGGGAGTCGGCGCCATCAAGTGGTTTGGTGCCCATTTCAGAGCTTCATTTGCTTCTTTACAGATTTAATGAAGCGTCCGAATGTTCGGTCCTTCTTCCGTTTATCTAGGTACGACAACTCATGGTACTCCGACTCCTTCTTGAGCTTTATATAGCTTGAATAGCGTTCTTCAGTCAAGGCACCGCTGGTTACTGCGGCTAGGACCGCACAGCCGGGTTCCTGCGTGTGGCCACAATTCGGATAGCGACAATTCAGGGAAAGCTGGACGATGTCTTCAAAGCCTTGGTTGACCCCTTCGCTTACACCGAGAAGGCCCAGTTCTCGCATTCCAGGCGTATCAATCAACATGGCACCTTGATTAAGAATAATAAGCTGGCGGCGCGTAGTGGTATGTATGCCTTCTCCCGTTCCACTAACGGCCTTGGTGTCAAAAGCGTCTTGCCCGATCAGGCGGTTGAGGAGTGTGGTTTTGCCAACCCCCGATGAACCGAGTAGACAATATGTTCTTCCCGAAACTAATACCTGCTGGAATTTGTCAAATCCGACGCCCGTGATATTGCTGATGGCAAGAACTTTGGCTGTAACGGTGCAAGACGTAATAGTGGCAAGCTTCTGCTCCAGTTCTTCGAGGGCGATCAGGTCAGTCTTGGTGAGAACCACAATTGGTTCAACCCCCCCATCGGCTGCCATCACCAAGTACCGATCCATTCTCCGCACGTTGAAGTCAAAATGGCACGACTGGACAATGAAAGCGACATCAATGTTGGCCGCAATCATCTGGAAATCCACCTTTTCACCGGCAAATTTGCGGCGTAGAAAGGTCTTTCTCGGAAACACCTCATAAATAATTGCTTCAGTATCGTTATTGTGATATTGCACTGCTACCCAATCGCCTACACACGGCAGGTCCGTCGAAGATTCTAACTGGAAATAGAACTTCCCGGCGAGTTCAGCCGGGACTTCCTGGGTTTGATTTCTGATGAGGTATGCGCCGCGGTCAACTGCCGATATACGCGCAATGTCCCGGCCATCTTGACGCAAGTCACTGACATGCGATTGAAACCATTGGTCGAAACCTAGATCACTCAATTTCATCATAATGTTGTCACCGAACCATATTTAGTTGGTTTAAATTAAACATTAGATATGAACTATTTATTCATTTTCAAGTCCTCAATTAGAAGGTTTCTAAAATTAATCATACCATACGCTTTTGAAACACCCTCTTAGAAGTATCTGGGGTAAAGAGTCAACCTAAAATGGCCATTACATCCGAATTGACTGAAACTAGAAATTGGGTAGTGATACAATCTGGGTGAAATATCGTGCGGTTTCTCTTCGTCTTGAACTTTGATTTAGATGATTAAATGAGGGCTATGAAAGGAGGCTTGACTAATCATAGTCCATCTGAAAATCATTCTAATCATAGTTCAGACATTTCACCCACATTGCATCACTACCTAAAATTGTAGGGTGGGCAACTGATTTTTCGTTGCCCACCAAATTCCAAATCTGAATCAAAGGACGTTTATCCACCTTACACGGCTGCCAGTGGCTGTAGGGTGGACAAGTGTTGATTTACCCACCGACCTCTAACTCTTCAAAGTGGTGGACAACGATAAGCCGGTTGCCCCCCATCCTACTAGGCTAGTTAATAGTTAAAGAGAGTGGTAGGCGAATTTCAAACGAGGTGCCTTGACCCGCTTTAGAATGAATGTGTAAAGTTCCTCTGAGTTTTTTAATTTCACAGGTCACCACATCCATTCCGACCCCCCGCCCAGAGAATTGGGTGATTCCCCTTGCCCTACGAAAGTTCATACAGTTCATAAAAAAGCCAGGTTCTAGGATAAACTGCATGAGTTCATCATCACTAATGACTGTATCAGGCTTTATCATGCCTATTTCTTCGGCGTCCTTACGAATAGCGGGCAAATCCAACCCCTTCCCATCATCACTGAGTTTAAATATCAGTTCGGTACCCTCTTTGCTGATGTCTAGCGTAATTTGGGCGATGGCGGGTTTGCCGGCTTGTTGACGAGTCGAAGCGTCTTCAATGCCATGGTGAAACGCATTTCTTAGCATGTGTTCTAGGGCGTTGGCGAGACCGTTAAGGACGGTTCGTTCAAATTCTATGTGTTCACCATTGATGATAAAATCTACTGGTTTTCTTTCTTGTCTGGCGGTGAGGTGGACAATGCGTTGGAATCTGGGTGAAATGTGAGAAAAGGATATTATCCGCGTCCGCCTAGTCGCGTCATGGAGTTCTGCCCCGATTCGCGCTTGTTGTAACAATAAGCTATCCGCCTGCTGGGTCAAGATTTTCAGTGCCTCCTGAATATTGAGTAGGTCACTGATAATACTCTCTAGCAAACGACGAGACAATTGTTTCATCACCGAAAAGCGGTCTAGTTCTAGGGGGTCAAATTCTTCCTGGTCTATTTTTATTCCTATAGTACCTTTTAACTGGGAAAGTATTTGTGTGTAATGGAAAAGTATTTGTGCTTCGGTTTCAATCTCTAAGCGCCGCAACTGGTCACGGTCACGTAACCGGGCCATGGCTTGTTCCATTTCGGATAAGAGGTTTTTAACCGTACCTTGTTGTTGTTCTAAATGCGCACGGGAGATAGAGAGTTCTCCGACTAAGTTAGTCAGTTTGTCAATCAGGGCGACTGGTACTCGTATGATGTCTCCCATGTCTTGATTCGGATCGGGTGCAGGCGGAAGCGTGGCTTCGGGTGGCTTTTCCGCCGCCGGGGCTGGACGTGAAGAAACAGGAGGGGCTTGTAAATTGCCTTTGTCAATCCGATTCGCCCAGTCTAACACGGATTGCAACACTTGCAGGGCCTCCGGTGGCGCCTCCCCTTGCCCCATCAAAGCGTCCACCATCTGTTCGATGCAATCGGCGGCTTCCACCATGGTATTCGTTAATTCTTTGGGTAGCACCACTTTGTGTTGGGTCAGGTATTCCAGAGTGTCTTCTAAATGATGGGCAATGTTAGCAATACCTACGATGCCAAGGCTCCGGGAGGAGCCTTTCAACGTGTAGGCGATACGTTGGGCCTGTACTATATCTGAGGTTTGCGGATTGCGAATAATACGTTGAATGATTGCGGAAAAATACGAAGCATGTTGAGGCACTTCTTCTAAGTACGCGGCCAATAATTCACGATTCACATCGCTGGGAATTTTTAACGAAACCTCTTCTGGTTTGGCTTGCGTCGGACGCGAATAGGCAGGTTCCTCATCAATCGTGCCTTCCTCTGAAACCGGTTGCGTGAGTAGGATAAGTAATTCGTGGGCTTTGTCATCCGCAAGTGGTTGCGCCCATTGGGGTTTCCGCAAGTGATTTAGCAAAGGGATAACGCTGTCCATGGGCGATTTGAGGTAGGCCAGGACTAAATCAGGCCAGGCTTCTAAAACTTTCTTTGCCTTGGTTCTAGCGGCTAACTCTCGTTTGCTGAGAAGTTTGACATTGTCAATGAGGAAGGTACAGACATCTTGTAAGCTTTGCAAGCCTAACATTTCGGCGGCGGCATAGAGACGTTGAATTAGGTCCTCGTAATTTTCAGCGGCTTTTAAAAATGCGGCTTCCTGGTTATTCAGGGTGGTAAATCTTTGCAATTCTTCAGCTAACGGTTCTTTCGTCGATTCCAGTTCATCGATAAAAATGCCTAAGACTTCGGCACTGCCCAAGGAAATTTCTTGAGTGACTTCCAGACCTATATCGCCGGGGGAATCACTGTCTTGGTCGGCCTCCTCCTCACCGGCTAAAGCCTCTACTCCACCAGCCTCTACTCCACCAGCCTCTACTCCATCATCGAATTCACCGGCTAAAGCCTCTACTCCACCCTCGGGTTCTAACGTGGTCGAACTGCGAGTCAGTAAGGATAACAGTTGGTGGGCTGTTTCCTCCTCTAAGGGGACTGGCCAGGCACGGTCTTGCATCATCTGGACGAGACTTTGACTTCCCGTCACAGGTGCTTGCAAATAATCTAAGACCGCCGCCGGCCATTTCTCAAAATACGGTTGTGCCACCCGCTTGGCGGTAAGTTCTTGGCTTCCAAGCGCGATGACGTTGTCATCGATAAACCTATAAACTTCTTGTAGTCCAACGAGACCCGCCAGTTCCGCGGCGTCATAAAAGGCTTGGACTTGATCCGTATAGTTTTCGATAGCCTCCAAAAAGGCGAGATTGGTGCTGTCCCTAGTGACACAGACCTCAAGGGCCGCTGATAAACTGTCTATGGTGTCGATGAGTTGGCCGCGTACCCATTCCAAGATGTCAGGGCTGGCTAAGAAAATGTCTTTCTCATCGGCAGGGGCGAGGATAATTTTTGGGGTTGGCATAATTGTTTACCTGTGGATAACGTTCTAAATAGTTAGAATGAGTGTTATTAATCGAGGTTCATATTATAACATAGAGCGTCAAGTGGTGACTAGAACTCGATGTTCAAGTTTTTCTTTAGCCGGTCCGGGCGGGACTAGAGGCTTCAGCCGGGGACTGTCCCCCGCGATTTCAATTATCTTCTGCCCCCACCGGCTAAAGCCTCTAGTCCACCTGTCAGTTAATTTAGGGCATTTATTTCTTAACTGAATGGCATTGAAGCTAAAGCCTCTACTCCAACCATGACGGGCAATATTCCTAACGCTTCCAACCCATCTTCCAACATTGATGAATTTTAGGAGATCGGGCAAAGTCTTTAGGTAACGTCAAACTTGTCAAATCCTCCAAAGATAAATCGGGCAACGCTTCAACCTCCATTTTAAAGCGTTGATAATTGGTTGAAAATAACAAAATTCCATGAGGCGCCAAACGGGCCACGGTGGCACGAATCAAAGACACTTGGTCACGTTGTATATCCAACGTCCCTTCCATACGCTTCGAATTAGAAAAAGTTGGCGGGTCTAAGAAAATCAAATCATACTGACGACGTTCTTGTTCTAACCAAGACAAACAATCGGCTTGAATCAACTCATGGGCGGCACCTGCAAAACCATTACGGGCCAAATTACGTTGTGCCCAAGCCAAATAAGTGTTGGATAAATCCACCGTCGTGGTCCTCTTCGCCCCTCCATAAGCCGCATACGCCGTGGCTGTTCCCGTATAACCAAATAAGTTCAAAAACCGTCGTCCCGAAGCCAACGATTGAATCAGTTGGCGAGTCAAACGATGGTCTAAGAACAATCCTGTATCCAAATAATCACGGAAATTCACGAAAAATGTCGCAGGCCCTTCGTGAATCTCATAAAATTGCCCGGTCATATTTTGCTTCTCATACTGCTTTGTGCCTTTCTGAGGCTTGCGCACTTTGAGAAACACTTGTGAGGGCGACACTTGTAACACTTCTGCAATGACTACCAACGCATCTTGCAAACGAGACTTGGCTTTCTCCTCTGCAACTGTTTTCGGTGGGGCATATTCTTGTACATGTACCCATTTTTCATACACGTCAATGGCCATCGCATATTCAGGCAAATCGGCATCATACAAGCGGAAGCAATGAATATTTTCACGACGTGCCCACTTCGTCATTTCTTTCCAATTCTTTTTGAGACGATTGGCAAACATCTGGGCCGATTCTGGATTCTGAAGCGTCGCTTTGCTAGACTCTTTCCTTTCCCCTCCCCTCTCCTCTCCCCCTCTCTCCCCAGGAGTCCAAAGCGTCGCTTTGCCAGGGGAGGGACAAAGCTGCGCCTTAGACTCATGGAGAGAGTCAAATCGCAACAATTTACATTCTAAGGCGCCATTATAAAGAGAATATATTTTATTTGCCCGTAGCCCTAATTGCTTGCCTAATTCGATATTTCCTGTTAAGATCGCCGCTTGCCAACCTTGAAAATGAGATTTCAACGTGTCCCCTAACAGACCATAGAGATGTTTAATTTCTTCCACATTCCCCAAACGTTCTCCATACGGCGGATTGGTGACCACCAATCCTGAAACTGCATCGCATTGGCACTGACTGAGGGAACAATGTAGAATGTGGATTTTGCCTGCGAACCCGGCTTGCTTCACATTTTGCAAAGCGATTTTGACGGCCTTTGGGTCAGCATCGTATCCTAAAATAGCAGGCAACTTGGTCAACCCCATCTGATAACGTTCCTGTGCCTCCTCTAACAAAGTTTTCCACACCGTAGCATCATGTTGATGCCACCGGAGGAAACCAAAATAGGAACGCAATAACCCCGGCGCCCTATCGGCAGCTATTAGGGCTGCTTCAATTGGCAACGTTCCAGAACCGCACAGGGGGTCTAAAAACGTCCCTCCCGCTTTAGCAATAGTCGGCCACCCGGCCCTAAGTAACATGGCGGCGGCTAAATTCTCTTTCAACGAGGCAACTACGCCCACTTCACGATAACCGCGTTTATGCAGACTGTCACCTGACAAATCAATATAGACTGTCGCTTGGTCATGTTGAACATGCACATGAATTTGCACATCCGGTTGCAAGAGGAGAACGGAAGGACGTGTTTGGTAACGGGTCCGAAATTGGTCAACGATAGCGTCTTTCACTTTGAGTGCCCCAAAATGGGTATGCTGAATAGACGAGTGCAGACTACTAAAGTCGACTGCCAACGTCCCTTCTGGGGAGAGATGTGCGTCCCAGGAAATGGTTTGAACGCCTTCATATAATGCCTCTGGATCAGGGGCTGAAAAGGTAGCCAGTGGTAATAATACGCGGTTCGCTACACGCGACCATAAACAGACGCGGTAGGCTTCCGTTAAAGTGCCTTGGAAGGCGACGCCGGCGCGGGTGGGTGATACGTTGGAGAGACCCAGGTCGCGTAATTCGTCAGCCAATAACGGTTCTAAATTTTTAGGGGTGGTGGCAAAGAGAGAGAACATGGTGGTTTTTAGCGGATAGTGGATAGTGGTTTTAGTGGATAGCGGATAGTGGATAGGGTTAGAGGCTTCAGCCGCAATACCATTAAGTTAAGACTCCGTTGGTGTGGAGGTTTTTGGAGTGGAGGCTTTAGCCGGTCGGCGGTCGGCATCCTCCACTCTTTGGACATGAAATGTGCCTACCGCCAACCGGCTAAAGCCTCCACTCCAACGGGGGTTTCCTTAGTTGAATGGCATTCAGGGTTATGTTAGGATGATTCTCATTCGTTGCAGAAATCCCGATTAAAACGGGTGTTGCATATAAGGTTAATGATTATTATATTATCAGTCATATTGAAAGAATACAAGTTTAAAGTCGAAATATACCTTTTCCGCTTACGCGCAATAAGAATTATTGCACCCCCTGCGCCCGCTTCGTTGCGGCGTGAAGCGCAATAATTCTTATTGCGCTCCAGTGGGAGCCGTGCAATCTAATTGGAATATGACTATATCAACTTTTTCACCCACCACTAAAAAATCATGAACAATCTTCACCACCCTCATTTTTTATCTCCTCAAATAGACATTGATAGTATTCAAAAACTTTCTCACTCCAAAGTTCTTATCGTCGGTTTAGGCGGTCTGGGTTCTCCCGTGGCTATGTATCTTGCCGCCACGGGAGTAGGTCACCTGGTTTTGGCCGATTCAGATACAGTGGAAATATCCAATCTGCAACGGCAAATTGTTCATGATACGTTTCAAATTGGACAGTCTAAAGTTCACTCGGCGTTGCGCAAACTTCAGGCCATTCATCCACATTTACAAATCACCCCTATTCAACAACGTTTAGAGGGTGATTTATTAGATGCCCAAGTGAAGGCCGTCGACGTGGTGGCGGATTGTAGTGATAATTTCACCACCCGATTTGCCCTCAATGCCGCTTGTGTACGCCATTGCAAACCCCTGGTCGCAGGCGCCGCTATCCGTTTTACTGGACAAGTAGCCGTGTTTTTACCCTCCCTGCCGCAGAGTCCGTGTTATCGTTGTCTATATCCAGATATTGAAGAAACGGCTGAAACCTGTAGTCAAATGGGCATTCTGGCCCCGTTAGTGGGGGTCATTGGTAGTCTTCAAGCAGTGGAAATTGTGAAGGTACTACTTTACTTTGGTCAACCACTTTGTGGTAAACTATTTTTGTTTGACGCCTATACCACACAGTGGCGCATTCTTACATTGTATAAAGACGTTAATTGTCCAGTGTGTAATCACACACTATCAGCAGACGTGCGACTGTAAATTGCCTGACCAGGCGAGGAAAAGTTGTACATCACATCATTATCAAGAGGAGAATAACGAAATGTCGTTTTTTGAATGGGATAAATCCCTAGATGTCAGTGTTGAAGAAATGAATGAACAACACCGAACCCTCATCGGCTTTATCAACGCGGTCTTTGAAAAAGATTCTGCTGGGGCCCCCAAGGCAGAAATTGTCAAAAGTATCGAAGACCTGTTGACCTTCGTAACCCAACACTTTCAGAATGAAGAACATTATATGGCTTCCATCCATTTTCCTGGTTTAGAAGCGCATAAGAAACTGCATGGTAACCTTGCGGTTGACATGATCAAACTGGCGGGAAACTTTAAAAATGGGCCCGCTGTGAGAATCAGCAGTGAGTTTAGCATGTTCCTGAAATTGTGGTTGTCCACCCATATTCGTGGCATTGACACGAAATACGGTGATTACGCCTGTTCTTTACAAAAATAGGTCCGGGGTCACCCTTCCTACCACTGGCCCCTCCTCCTTTGAGAACGGGGCCGGGGGTCAAATACCAATTTTATCATTCACCCTTCAACATTCTTCATAACTGATTTATGATGACCATCACCGTCAAATTTTTTGCCAGTCTCCGCGAACAACTAGGAAAAAGCGAAACCCTTCTATCCACTTCAAAACCTCTCACGGTCAGCCAGGTGTGGAGTCAAGTTTGTGATAATATCTCCCTCCCTGCCCATATTCTCACAGCAGTCAATATGGAATATGTAGAAGCAAATACACTGGTCAACCCCGGTGACGAAGTGGCCTTTTTCCCACCCGTGACAGGAGGTTAACATGAAAGTCGAACTCACTTCGCAACCCTTCAATCCTTGGACGACGTTACAAGCGTATGAAACGACTCTCTCTGCCCAAATCGGTAAATATGGTGCGGTGACTACCTTTACTGGTACCATGCGCGACTTCAATCAGGGGGAGGATGTGCAAGCCATGTATTTAGAACATTATCCTGGCATGACCGAGAAATATCTCCAACAACTTAGCCACACGGCTTTACAACGTTGGGATATTTTAGATACTTTGGTTATTCACCGGGTTGGCGAAATACATCCCGGCGAAACCATTGTCTTAGTCGCTGCTTGGGCCAGTCACCGCGCCCCTGCTTTTGAGGCGTGTCGTTATCTGATTGAGGAACTCAAACATCGTGCCCCATTTTGGAAACGAGAAACGCTGGGGGGGGAGAAAATGCGGTGGGTGGAGAGTAATGGGTAACAATAAAATCCAGGCGTGCAAAACTACGCTTTGGACGCCTGATAGAGAAATTGGAATTTGATAAACAACCTGAGGCATTCGAATGTTGGAGAGGCATTCGAATGTTGGAGTGGAGGCTTTAGCCGGTTGGCGGTAGGCGCCCTCCACTCTTTCGACCGACTGATGGAGTGGAGGCTTTAGCCGGCTGGCGGTAAGCGCCCTCCACTCTTTCGACCGACTGATGGAGTGGAGGCTTTAGCCGGCTGGCGGTAAGCGCCCTCCACTCTTTCGACCGGCTGATGGAGTGGAGGCTTTAGCCGGCTGGCGGTAAGCGCCCTCCACTCCGGCTAAAGCCTCCACTCCATTGTCACCTAACCCATTTTTCAATATGCCAAACTCTAACGAATTACTTAACACTTATCTTAAAAAAATCTTGCAAGCCCGGGTGTATGAAGTGGCCGAAAAGACCCGGTTAGATTATGCTTCTACTTTGTCACGACGGTTGGCAAATCATATTTGGATTAAACGGGAGGACATGCAACCCGTCTTTTCGTTTAAATTGCGTGGCGCCTATAATAAAATGTCCAGCTTACCTAAAGAGGTCCGGGCCAAAGGTGTAATAGCGGCCTCCGCCGGTAATCATGCCCAAGGCGTCGCCCTCTCGGCCACTAAATTGGGGATTCCAGCCCTGATTGTGATGCCGAAAACCACACCCGAAATCAAAGTGACTGCCGTGCGCAATCGCGGTGCCGAGGTTCTCTTGCATGGTTCCACTTATGATGATGCCAGCACCCGTGCCAAACAACTGGTGGAACAACGGAATCTCACTTATGTCTCTCCTTATGATGATGTCGAAGTGATTGCTGGTCAAGGCACCATCGGCATGGAAATTTTGCAACAACATACCGAGGAGAAGTTAGATGCCATTTTTGTGCCCGTTGGCGGTGGCGGTCTAATTGCGGGAGTCGCTGCGTATGTCAAATATGTCTGTCCTGACATCAAAATCATTGGTGTGGAACCCGAAGATGCACCCACTCTCTATGCCGCCCGGCAAGCCCAAAGACGGGTGATTCTTGACCAAGTCGGCATTTTTGCAGATGGTGTAGCGGTTCGCCAGATCGGGAAGTTGACATTTGAAGTGGCACGTCACTATGTAGATGATGTATTATTGGTAAATACCGACGAGATTTGTGCCGCGATCAATGACATTTTCGATGACACTCGTACCATCATGGAACCCGCAGGCGCCTTGGCGTTGGCCGGCTTGAAACAGTACATTAGACGTACCGGTTGTCAAGGACGCCAGTTGGCAACCATTGCCAGTGGTGCTAACATGAACTTTGACCGCTTAGGGTATGTGACCGAACGCAGTGAAATTGGTAAGCAGGGCGAAGCGTTAATGGCTGTGACGATTCCAGAACGACCCGGTAGTTTTCGGCAATTTTGTCATGTAATTGGCCAACATGTCATCACTGAATTTAATTATCGGTATGAAGAAGAACGGGAAGCCCATGTGTTTGTGGGAGTGCGATTGACGGGCGGATTTGCAGAGAAGGAATTACTGATTGCCAAATTACGTGACCGACGTTATTCTGTGGTGGATTTGACCGAAAATGAGATGGCCAAAACGCATATTCGTCACTTAGTAGGTGGACGGGCGAAAGGAATTTTCAATGAACGGTTATATCGTTTTGAATTTCCAGAACGGCCTGGCGCCTTGTTGCTGTTTCTCACGGGAATGGGGCAACGCTGGAATATTAGCTTGTTTCATTACCGTAATCATGGGTCCGCTTACGGACGAGTGTTAGTCGGGATACAAGTCCCGGCAGAACAATTAATAGAGTTCCAAATTTTTTTGGACAAGTTAGGGTATGCGTATTGGGAAGAGAGTGAGAACCTCGCATATCAGTTATTTTTGCAGTGAACAGTTCTTATGAAAAAAAAATATTCCTTTGAAGATTACAACGATAACAACGTTTTAAAGGTCTCTTGGCCTTTAAAATGGGTACTACTGTATGCCATCAAGCCCTATATTCCTGGCTTACTTCTAGCCGTAGGTAATATGATGGGCGGAATTGGCAAAATCTTGATGGATTTAATTCCGTCCACCACTAAAGATTTTGCCTATCAATATTTCATTTCCCATCTCCTCTGGACCTGCCTTCCAGCGTTGCTGTTGGTCATCGTCGCAATAAAACGGAATTTGCCCAAAGCCCCTCAAGCGGGACGTTTTGTCCGCTGGTTATGGAAAAATGGACGGGAATTATTGATGTCCGTGTTTATTCTAGAAATTGCGATGATTCTGGTGTATTTGGTAACCGGTTTGAAAAAGCCAGATGAAGTGTTTTTGACCGTGCTGTATCTGGATGCCATGGCGATTTTCTTTTTGGTCAAATCGCAAGGTATGCGCGATATTTTTGCGGAATTTCCGCCTCCCGATGCCCAAGCCTGGTTACTTGCCTGTCAAGAACATACGATATTGTCTTATCAAATGTATCTCAGTTCCAATGCCGTTAAAAATCATACGGAGGAGGCTTACATGAAAATGGACGAATTAGCCTGGGAACAAGCCACAACAGAAGATACCATGGAGTCGTATCAACGTTATGTGGACCTGAACATTATGGCGAAACGACATGCGTTTGAAGCACGACAGAGGATAGCGGAATTGATAGGAGAAAGGTTGTCCGGCGGTGAAGACAAAGACCAAGAATCCAAAGCGTAGCCTGGTCATGGCTACGCTTTGGGAAGTATTGTTGAACTCAGGTTAATTTACCTAGATTATCACTCTTATTTGTATTACTAAGAACATTAATTTAGGAGGACATCTAAGTGGATATTATTGTGGTTTACCCAAGGAGGAATGGAACCAAAGTACGCGGTTGAGGTTTCTTAACCCATCTGAGCTCTTTGGATTCTTAACCAGCCTCAAGGTTGTTGATTTCGAGCCTACCTGTCATCGTAGGAGAATCAATTTGAGGATTAGCTTATAGCGACTCAAACGGGTTACCAATCTACCAAGACCGTGAGTTAAGGCCAACCGTTGGTTCTTGAAACGGCTGGAGGTCATTGGGTCCGCAAGCCCTGACCAAAACCTTTGAAAGCCGTGTTTCGCTACCGTTTCCCGCACGGTTTGGGGTGGGGGAAGACCTAATCTCTAGTAAGAGAAGATGTATTTCTCTATCACCATGCAAGTGTTTCTTTACCCCACCAATTCATTGTTACCCATCCCACAATGGAGAAAAAGAGAGAGGATGGTTAGAGATGGAATTGAAGAGGTTACAGTCTCCCAGAAACTAAGTCAGAAACTAAGTTTCGGACAGCAAACTTAGTTTCTTTAAACTGATACTTTCCCACGAACGGCCATTATCCACTATATCATGGCACCGCCAATAACTCGCCAACCTTTGCCGCCACTTTATCCCAACTACTCCCTGCCACCGCGGCCCGGCGTTTGGAGATGAGGGAAGAGTCATCTTCTGTCAATGCTTTATCGATTCCATCTAAAAATTCTGCATGAGAATTGGCCGTATAAATCAGCGATTGATAAGATTCAAAGGCTGGTAAATTCATGACGACGGTAGGATAACCAGCAACTAAATATTCTTTCAGTTTAGTCGGATTACACATCTTGTTAAAATCATTTTGGAGGAAGGGAATGATTCCAACCTCAAAATGCGCCGCGTAGTTAGGCAATTCAGTAGGTGGAATTTGGTCTATATGAACCACATTGGGTTCGGCCAGTACACGAGACAAATCCATCTGTTTGGGACCAATAAGAACCAGTGTGCCAGGAGTGATATGCCGGGCAATTTTTATCATCAGTTCCACATCCATGCGATATTCGTCCATCCCTCCATAGAAGCCAATAATCGGTTTGGGAAGGTCGCGCAAAGAGTTGGGAATGGGACACCGCGGACCATTGATGGGACGGGCAGATACGAATTGGTCATAGTCAACGCCGTGTCCAATGAGAACGGAGTGTTTGACTAAAATGCGTTCTTGTGCCATCAGTCCTTCGTGAACGTAGGCGGCCGCGTCGGAGATTTCTAACAACCGTTTTTCCAGAGTCCAAACTTGGTCTTTATTCGCTTCTGGAAGCGTGGTAAAATCATCGCACCGGTCAAAG
>JAABRD010000039.1 GCA_011391085.1 Thiotrichaceae bacterium
GTTGTCCGTTTTTTGGTAGTGTGTACACTCCGAACACGGACAAAAAAGTCTAGTTTCGCATTTCAATTTCTCGGACATATCTATTACCATATTAATTATCTATTTAACGGGGGAGTCTTAACCTTAGTTTAGTTTGGCTATTTTAACACACCTCCGTTAAATTGCAAGGACTACCCGTTTATTGGTGTGCAGAGTAATTATTATTGGTCGGCGTCTTCCTTCGCCTACGGCACGACTTACGCTTGGGTCGTGTACCTCGGCAACGGCGACGTGAACGCCCACGACAAGAGTTACCCGTACTGTGTCTGGCCCGTGCGAGGCGGACAATAGAGACTTGGAGAATTTGGAGGATTTGAGGCTTGAAAGGGGGGTGCAGGGGGAATCCCCCTGCCCGGTTTTTTTTAGGTTATTGCCGGTGACTAGATGCTGGAGATGTGTTAATCTGGTGTTTTCTCAACCATTGAGAACTGATATAGTAATATTCCTATAAATTTGTACCCTTCCGCTGGAGCGGAATCAGAATTATTGCGCCGTTTGCCCGCTATGCTACGGCGCGATACCGCGCAATAATTCTGATTGCGCTCCAGCGGGAATCGTACAGATTTGAACGAATATTACTATAACTGAAACAATGCCAAGAAAAGATATTTACCATGAGACCGTGAAACGCGCTTTAATCAAGGATGATTGGACCATCACGCATGACCCATTTAGTTTTAAATTTAGTTTTAAATTGGGTCAAAAGTATTTATTCGCAGACTTAGGGGCCGAACGTTTGATAAGTGCGGACAAAGGTTTTCGCCAAATTATTATTGAAGTCAAAAGTTTTGTTGGACGTTCCGAGGTCAATGATTTGGAAAATGCCGTGGGACAATATGTGTTGTATCAGCAAGCCCTGAAAGAAGCGCAGATTAACCGAGACTTATACTTGGCCGTCACTCAACCTACTTTTAACCAAATATTTCAAATTCCATTAGGTGGTATTTTGTTGAAAAACCATATCATTCGCCTAATGGTATAGTGATATTCATCTACTTTTGTACCTTCTCGGTTTCCCTGTAGGGTGGATTAAGCGAAGCGTATCCACCAAATTCTATAACCCGTGGTGGATACGCTTTGCTTAATCCACCCTACATTTTAAATCAAAATGGTACAAAGGTGAATGAATATTACTATATTTGACGCAACCAACAATGGGTTGGTATGGGGATAACTATGTTCACCATGCCCCCATTCATTTGGAACTGATTGCGGATAAAATCTGGATTCAGGCGGACGATACCGAAGAGGGTGTGGCTACCGATTTGTTAGAAGCGGGGGTCCCAAAGAAACAGATTGTCTTGGGTTTTAAACCGCCCGGGATACGTCCCTATACGGGGTTTGCGGTAGCGTGATGGATTATGACACAACGAGAGGAGTTACGCCTCCGCCAATTCAAACAGGAGAATCAATGTATGCCAAACACCGTGACACTTACCTTGAATGACGATATTTACGCCAGGTTCTGCATTTATGCGGACACCCATAATCGCAGCGTGGCGAACTTGATTGAAACCGCAGCACTCCGCTACCTTCAAGAACACGAAGATACCGACGAGTTTGAAACGGCGGAAATAGCCGGAAACAACCTCTTACAAGCCGCCCTGCAACGCGCCTGGCAAGATGCCAAAGAACGTCAAGGCCGGTGGGTGCCATGAGGTACGAACTCTTTGAAACCGATGAATTTATCAAGAGTATCCAACAACTTCAGCCTCAAAATGCACGTTTTATCCGAAACAAATTAGAGACTTATGTTTATCCGCAGTTGCGTAGGGAGCCTCATTTCGGATTGAATATTAAAAAACTCAGAAACTATAAACCAGATACTTGGCGCTATAGAATCGGCGATTATCGGGTATTTTATACCATTGATGAAAATGATTGTCTGGTTTTATTCTTGGTGGTTGAAAACCGGGATAAAGCCTATAAAAGGTAGCCAGTGTAGGGTGCATACCAGCCAAGGTAGAGTGGGCAAGTGTGTCTTTGCCCACCTCCACAAATAATTTGGTAGGCCACGAGAAACTTGTTGCCCATCCTAATCCACAAATGTTATCTAGGATGTTGGAAACCTTTGGAACAACGTCGGCTGTGGAACTACCGACACCGTTGCCACGAGTGACCAAAAGACAACGAGAAACACTGTTAGCAACCCTTGCCAAAACCCCTTTTCCTAGCGAAGAAGCCAATTCCGCGCAATGGTCAGTTGGAGTACGGAATTGATTCCGTGGTTGCCGTTGGTACGGAATTTCTTTCGCTGTCGGCAACGGAATCAATTCCGTACTCCAACGGCCACCAGTGGTCAGTTGGAGTACGGAATTGATTCCGTGGTTGCCGTTGGTACGGAATTTCTTTCGCTGCCGACAACGGAATCAATTCCGTACTCCAACGGCCACCAGTGGTCAGTTAGAGTCTGTGTAGGGTGGGCAAGTGTTTTTTTGCCCACCTTAACAAAAACAAACTGGTGATGCGTGGGCAACGATAAACCTGTTGCCCACCCTACATAACTTGATAGTCGAGTAACAGGTTTACTAAACCCTATTCATCAATGAGTGAAACAATATGATTGACTTGCAACATGTTCCAGAGGAACAATCTTTAGATATGCCTAGTTTAAACCATTCTCTCGTCCAAACCCGGCTGGTACGTCTTATCGATGAATCACGTTTTGTTCCTCTCACGGAACTGTCTCTGGATCTCACCTCTCATGCCCACAAAATGAATGAATCGATGTTAAATTCTCTTGGCCCCGCCAGGGAACTGAAACCCGATATTTGTTTATATGATGCCCGTGATACGACCATCGATATAATCGATGTGGGAGAGTCTGATGACTTGGTGAAGGTGGCCAAAGAACCTTTACTAGCCATTGAAATTTTGTCGCCCTCACAAGGGACCAGAGAAATTTTTGCGAAATTTCGTGCCTACTTTGCAATGGGAGTGAAATCTTGTTGGCTGGTTGACCCTGCTATGAAGGTGATTGATGTGTTTTCTACCGCCACAGAGTCTAACATTTATGACATGTCAGATGGACAGGTAACTGATAAGACTTTGAATATTCAGTTACCCATGCTTAAAATTTTTGGAAAACGGGTGGTTGCTGGGTAAAATGCGTTCCTCAAATTCTGGAGAAACCTGGAAATGAACTTGATCTTTGGTGGCAAGAACCATTTGGCTTTGGACTCGACACCCTCACTCAAGGAGAAGCGGGGCACCTTGCCAAAGCCCCCAATTTTGACACCCTCCGAGAGAGACTCTCTCAGGCAAGATTTGAAGGAGAGTGTTGAATATCTAAGGCTAAAACTCAGCCGGTCCCAGTTAGGGCCAGTGTAGCAAGTGCCAATCTCGGCGGGCTAATCGGGCTACTCTGAAAAGCCAGGGTAGGGTGGGCAAGTGTTATCCCTGCCTACGTGACTACCTGACGGTCATTCGGATTTCGGTGTCACCGGGTTACGGACGGCCTTCAAACAACTCTGTTGCAAAGGCCGGATCCGGGCAATCGTGTCAAAGTCCCGATCATCGTGAACCAGCAAACATTGATTTTCCATGGCCAATTGGGCGATACCACAATCAATGAGACTTCTGACCGTTAAGCCTTGACGGCGAAGTTCATAATAACGCAGGCCAGGTCAATTCGTTGATTTCTAAATAAGTTTGATGGGACAGGTACTCGTGTAACAGAGACCATTCCCGTTCATCTTTGCAACCTTGTAACAGTTCCAGTTGATTAAAACGGGTCAACACCACCGGCCGCCCAGATAGCCAGTTTTGTAAATGGATACTTTCTTGACCGCTTTTATCCCGGAAGACACGAACCCACAAGGAGGTATCAATCAAAACTCTGGCGCATGGTGCGCAAAGATTGAGGGTCATAAGGTTCCTGAAAATCAATTTGTCCTGCTAATTCAAACAGGCTTTTAGGCCGATGATGTTGAACCAGTTTTTGTAAAGCCAGATGAATCAATTCTTGGTGAGTATTCACTTGAGTTAACTGAAAGGAGAAGGGAGTCGTGGTAAAATAAAGTCTGAAGGAGTCCAAGACAGGTCTTGGACTCCACGCCTACTGTTATCCCTAAATTAACCAAGAACTTAAATCATGCAAGTCGCTTCCTTACGTTACGATGTCATTTTCAAAAAAGCCTTTGGCAATGTGCAAGTCTTCAAAGCCTTTGCCAAAGATTTTCTCGGTGTGGAGTTGAACATCGACAAGGTCGAAACCGAGAAGAAATTCAGTCCACCGATTGGCAATGTGGACTCCCGTTTTGATTTATATGCCGAAGACCTAAAAAATCGCGTCATCGTGGATATTCAACATCGGCGTTACGATGACCATTATGATCGGTTTTTACACTACCACTGTGCGGCCTTGTTAGAACAGGTGAGTACCGCTAAAAATTATTCACCCGCGTTGACGGTGTTCACGATTGTGGTGTCCACGTCGGGGACCAAAGAAGATGTAGCCATTGCCGAAATCAACTTTGACCTCTTTGATTTTCTCACCCAACAACGGCTTCATAAAATTCATCACCGCGTGCTGTACTTGTCCCCTAAACATGTCAGTGACCAAGTGCCACAACCCTATCGGCAATGGTTGCAGTTAATTCAAGACAGTTTGGATGAACAAGCGGATGAATCATGCTATGACAAACCCGAACTCCAAACCATTTTGGACTTGATTAAGGTGGACGGGCTAACGCCCCAAGACCGTGCCCGGTTGAAAGATGAATATGCGCTAGAACAGGCGGTGCGACAGGATAAACAGGAGGAGTTTGAGAAGGGATTGGAAACCGGTCTCGAAAAAGGGATTGAACTTGGGGAACAACGGGGACGCGAACAAGGACTGGAACAGGGAAAACTGGAGATTGCCCGCAAACTACAAGCCCAAGGAATGCCCCTCGACTTAATTGAACAATTAACGGGATTGTCCCGTGACCTGTGGCAGTGAGAGGAAACAAGACCAGTCACCAAGGGATAACACCCCTAGAAATGGGTGTTATCCCTAACAAAAGCTGGAGTCCAAGACGTGTGACTCCGATCGTCTGCTGAAGGGAAGCAAATTATCTGGCGTGACGCTAGAGAAATGGGAACGTGCTGGAGAAAGGAGTGGTTATCGAGAAAAAGCGACGCTTTGGACTCCTAGACCGGTAGTACCGTTATATCAGTAAAACTTAGAAGCAACTTGCCTTCAAAACGCCACTGGGTACCGCATTCGACTCAGTTTTAATCTTGATGAGATAATATCCCTCCCCTTGCGTTGCACTGACGGAACAAGGAAGAGAAGAACAAGCAGTTTGGGTCCAGTCCCGTTCATGCCAAAGTTTCAGCGCAACCTCGTTTTCTTGACCATTTAGCGTCACCGTGTTGCCACCATTATCCCGAAGACTGACTCGTGTACAACTGTCCGAAGCGTACCATTGAAAGACAGTTAAGGATTTGTGACCATTGTAAGTCACCGCCCAGTCTTGAGTTTTACCTGTGCCAGTGCCAGCTTTAGAAATGAGGGAACCATTTCCTGTCCAATAGTAAGAAAAGTCAAAATCCACTAACTCTGGGATTAGCACCGTTCGGTTGTCGTAATTATCGGTTAAGGGGTCGTAAGATTGTTTGCAGTATGCAAAAATTTCTGCCGATGTGGTTAAAGGGGTTGTGGATGTCACTGCCACGATGTTCCATACCGATTCTCCAAGGACACTCAGAGGTAGATGACCCTGGTAAGCAGTCGTATTAAAATGATTATCCCACGCCCTTGATTGAATTATCACCTCCCCAATATTGGCGTTCGAGGAGATGTCGATGTGGTCGCAACGACTGTCATTTTTCCATTGAAATACCACCGTGGACAAAGCGCCACTGTGGGGGTGCATGATGGTTTCATCTTGGTTGCAACCCCAACAAGCTTGGGAAGAATCTATGAGGGAACCAGCACCGTCGAAGTGGCCAAATTTACCACCACCGGTTCCCGAAAAGTAACTCATCCAAGTGTTCCAGGGAAACGTTCCAGGGCAAGCTGTATTAGTGCCTGGCATGTCATTATGGGCGCGAATACCAGGGACGTCAGCTTTGGCCGCTGGGCGAGTTTTAGGAATCGCATAGAGGTCGGCAAAGTAACGCGCCATATCAGCGGAAGCCTTTAGCAACGGGGTTGTCCAGGTGGTGTTCCACCCTTCAGAATTGGCCACGGTGACTTCATGTTCAACACCGATGGAACGGCTGTTATTGTATGGATAACCACTTGCCCCAGCGTGCCATGCGGTGTTGTCGACGGCAACGATTTGAGTGATCTCCCCGGTGGCACTGACAATAAAATGGGCACTGGCTTGACGAGTGCAATTATGAAAGGTGGAAATCGCACCAGCATAAGTGCCTGTACCAATCCAGTGGTTAATCCAGGTGTCGAGGACGTGATTACGTCCAGCTTTGTAATTGCAAGGAGTTAAATTGGCCACCGCTGGCGCATAGTCAGCCGACCTGGTATTTCGGCTGGCTGTTTGAGGAGAAATGTGAATATCTGGGTGAGGGTCTAAACGAATGGTTTCTCCCCATAACGTGTTGGACACCACGCCCGTTTTGATCACGTTGTAATAACGGCGGGCTTGCATGTCACGTAACTCGTCATTGATGAGTCCACTAAACTGTTTGACCGCCTCAAACCAATCTTCCAATTTAGTGAAGTTGCTACGTTGGGGACCCGCATATTTGGCCAACAAAGCGGCGGCCCCACGAATATTTTGGAAAGCGTCATCCTTCAGCACTGGTTGCGAAACACCTAGCAAATTGGCCGCCTCCGTCAAAGTATCGGCATAATCGTTTTGAACCAGGTGCATGATTCCCCAACCTTGGTCAATGGAGGGACCCATCTGCGTCCAGTTGTTTTCGACTTGACCAATGGCTTGCAAAATCTCTACAGGCACTCCAAACTCTTGGGCCGCTTTGGTGAAAAAATGCTGAACCGTCTCCACACTGGGATGCGGTTTGCGCAAATATTCGCGCCAGTATTGGTAATTTTCCCCGTGATTATGCAACGCATCATCGGTATGTTCAACGATACGGTCAACGACACCTTCTAAGTTACGACGCAAATACAGGTGGGGATGTCCTTCTGCATCCACTTCTGTGTAACCGACTACTTTATCAAGCGTTTCAGTATCCAGAAGGAGATATTCTGCTTGCGCATTAACTGCTGAAGCAGACAAACGGTCCTGGTTAATTTTACCATCTGCCCACACTCCCAAGGGAGTACACAGGACTAGGACGAGTAACCCGTTGTTGATAATGTTGGTATTCATTTGATGAATGTCCTCTTGGTTAAATTGGTTGATAAACGGCCATTCAGTTAAGGAATTGAAGTGGCGAAAGAATTAAAATAGCAGGGGACTAGAGGCTTTAGCCGGTAGGGGGGCTTTGCGATTTCAATTATCTTCTGCACCCTCCGGCTAAAGCCTCTAGTCCACCTCCGTTTTAATTTCTGGGAGACCCTGGCTGGCTGTTATCGTTGTTGCCACTCCCCCTTTTTATTCTGATACCACCATCCCGCAGAAGCACGGCTAATCCAGCGGGTGGCAAAGGTGGCCCGAATGTCTGCTTCCCATTCAGGATGACCGTTGGCGGTGGCTATTTCACGGTATAATGCTAACCGTTCTTGGTTCTCTTCAGCAACTAGCTGTTTCACCTGAGTACGTGATTTTAACGGCACTTTGTTGGGGTCACGTAACGTAATCAAGGCGTCATTGGTTAACCCTATGGCACCACTTTCATAATGAGGCAATAACTTCTGATGCCGTTTTGTCATGTTGGCGGTCAACGCCGCAATAGCCGGGCTGGAAATGTCTAAATCGGCGCCTGCATACGCGGGTGACACCATGAAATTGATTAGGTTTTCAGCCCATTGTGAAGAAGGTGATAGCCAAGATTTTTGGTCTGTTCCAGCCGGTTTCTCTTCCGCCGGTTTCGAAGGGGTCTCTGATTCAGGTTTGGATTCATTGCCATACACTTGGTTTACAATTCGATCCGCAGCTTCCTGGGCCGCCGCGGCTGGGAAATAGACGTTGATGGTTACACATGCGCTGAAAAATAGGGTAACTAGGGTTAGGGTGGAAATACGAAAAATGGGCATAGTTTAGCCTCCTTATTTTGGAATGAAAATAAATTATAGCCTTTCGGTGGATACGCGCAGCGAAATCCACCCTACGAACTACGAACTGACTTATAATATATTTGGTTAATTAGTTAATTAGTAGGGTGGATTTCGCTGCGCGTATCCACCAATATCCTTACCTCAATTGGCGTAAGTCCTGACTTATTTCACCACCGGTGTTTTAACCTGGGAAATTCGTTTGAGACGATTTAGTAATTCTTCCCAATCGACTTTTAGATTATATCCAATGACATCAATTCTTGGCAAGCCTCCGCCTTTGACAATGTAATAACCAGTGGCCGCCGTGGCCGCCCCGCGCATTTGGCAAATGCCGTTTTGAAACACACAGCCCCAGCCAATTTGGTCATAAGAGAAGTTTTCAAAGACGCGCAAGACGCTTTGGGAAAGGGCATTGACGACGCCACCGCTACCACCTAAATTAGACAGGTTGTTAATCGCTTGTTGGCTAATTTTTTTGGGCAACGTGTTGTCCTTGGGAGTGGCAAAATAGGCGTCAAAGGAGACCGGTTGCCAATTGATTAGGTGTAATTTATGTACATAACCAGATAATTGCCCTTGAATGTCGCCAAACTCGGTCACTTTGGTTAACGTTTTCAGGTTGAATTTATCAATGTCAATGTCTGCTTGCAAATCTGACACCGTATCAAAGAGAAGCGTTAATTTGGGCACGGTCACTTCGCCCTCAAACACTTGAAGTTTTAAATTGCCTTTGAGGTTTAACTGTTTGTTATGATAGACAATGGGTGGAATCTCTCCAGAAATTTGTCCATTTAAAGTAGGTCCTCCTAACGTGGTACTGAGAGAGTGTAGCGAAATCGGTTGTAATTTGCCACGTAATTCCCACTTCATGTCTTCCTTTCCCAAATTCTCTAAATCAAATTTCTCTAAAACAATGGCGCCGTCCAGAAAGGGTTGTGACCACGGGGCTAAGAGGCGCAGACGAGGACCTGAAAAATTGGCTTGCAATTGACTGGCCCCTAACTTTACTTTTGACATGACATAAGCACCCGACCAGCGTAATTGAGAAGGTAACTCGGTGCGCTGACTATGCCAGTGAATGTTACCGTTTAAGTCTTTCCAACCATAGCTTTGGTCTTTTGCAGCAATACTCAGATGATACAGATTGGCTACCACCGCATGAGTCTCGTTATCCCAGTCCCAGCGGCCATCTAGCATTCCAGACCACTCGTGATTTTCACCCAGCCAGGCTTGTAAGTAATGGGTATAAAAGGCTTTTAAGGGACTTTGACGCAGTTCGAGTGTCAAGTGATTGACCGCAACTTTGTCACCCAAGGTCACGTCACCAAAACCTTGCAATCGAATGACTTGGGGATGCGTATAAGCATACGAGTGAATCTGTAATTGTGACGGTTGCCAAGTCAAGTCAATGGCCACCGTCACGGGTGAATGGTCGCCGACAGTGGCATAAATCGGGTCACTGTAAATGTCTCCACTGGTGAGAGAGAGAGTGCTGGTGATATGCCATTCGCTAACTTTTTGGCTGTCCGTCGCAGGTGCAAGTGGAACTGGATTGGCCTCTGTTTTGGCTACGGTGGATTTCGTTTTACTCTTAATAGATGCCGGTGCCTTCGGCGGCGTCTTCCCTTTGGAGTTATCCAAAGAGGTTTGACGGGCTTGAAGGGTCAACTTCGCGGTCACATTTTCGCCGGCTTGAGACCCAGCACTGTTGGCATATTTTAAGCCAGTCGTCTCGCCTTCTAACTGCACTTGTTGAAGAGTGTCTTGACCAGCTAAAGTGATTTTTAAGAGATTGATGTTCCCACCCAAACTGACAGTAGGTAACTCGATAAAAGTGGCTATTGAGGTTAACCATTTTTCTAAATCGATACTTTTCAATTGTAACTCCGCTTGCCAACCTTTGGCAGTAGATTTGGCTTGTGCCGTGATGTGTCCACCTGCGAAAGTCCATTTAGTGATACGGAAGTCGAGATGGTGTTGATTCAACCAGTAAGTAAAAGATAACACCAGCGGAGATTGGTCTAACCAGCCTTGTTCTATCTGTAATTGCGCCTGTGGACAAGTAATTTGGTCTGCGGTATATTTCACGGACGCGCAGGCGAGACGAAGTTTCTGCAAAGGTTGTTTCAGGGTAGGCAAAGTCAGGGAGGCTATGTCTAACGTCAAACTCATATTCTTCTCATTGAATCCTTGCCAGTGGACGACGACGCCGTCGGCTTGCCAGCCGGTGGCAGAGAGAGAACCGAATTGTAGGGTGAGACTGTCTATGGCAAACGCCTGAGTGACCACACTGCACCAGCCGATGATTAGCAAAATGAATTTGTTGTGCATAAGTGAAATGTCTCTGGAAGGGGTAACGTAGGGTGCGTCCCACGCACCATTTTCAGGTAGTGATGCAATCTGGGTGATATTCATAAAGTTGCCCTCACCCCCGGCCCCTCGGAGAGAGGGCGTGGGGAGACAGGCGGCACCCGTGGTTTTCTCCCCTCTCCCCCTGGGAGAGGGGCCGGGGGAGAGGGTAAACATATCACACACATTGTATCACTACCCATTTTCAAAATTGCACGGTGGTGCGTGGGACGCACCCTACCCATTATTGTCTGTTACCATTCCAACGGATTCGCCAACCGTTTCAAAGCCACCGTGACCATGTAAGAAAATATGCCCATTGCCCCTAACCAAGCCGTGACCCGAATCGTTTTGGTCTTGCCGCGCCGGAGTGCGATGTTACCCAAGATGATATATAGCAACAGTCCAAAAAATTTGGCCGTTAGCCAACCGTCTGTGAGAGGGTATTGATGCAGATGGTAAGCTAAAGTGATGCCACTGGCTAATAAGACCGTGTCAATCAGATGAGGGGCAATTTTGACCCACCATTTTTGTAACCACGGGCTGTTTTGCATCATCCACAGGCCGCGGAAGAAAAAGGAGGTAAAGGTCAGGATAACACAGAATTGATGAAGTTCTTTGATGGTCATTGTCTCTTTACTCACCAGTTATTTTTAAAGACTACAGCATTATAGAAAGTAAGGCACCTTACGCACCTCTTTAGTTTGAATCACAAATTGCCACAGATGATACCGATTTCGGGTAGTGATGCAATGTGGGTGATATTCATAAGAGTTGCCCTCACCCCCGTAGGGAGAGGGGCCGGGGGTGAGGGTAAAAATATCACCCACATTGCATCACTACCCGATTTCGCATGCGTAAGGTAAGAAAGTAAGTTTCTTTGGGATGATAGTAACACTACAGAAACTAAGTTTCTTAAAGAAACTTAGTTTCTCACAACCGCTTTATTTGGAACAATATTGCACAAATTTTTCAATTACCCTTGACAAATGTCATTGGGCAAGCTACATAATTAAGTATCTGAATAGAAAAAATTCGATGTATCAGTATATTCATTATCCATTATCCCATTAGCAAGTCCATCATAAGGAGTATATTACCATGACAACGCTAGTTCAAAATAAATCAAACGTCCGCAAGGTCACCATGAAGCATCATGATGGCACGCAACGCCTCGTCACTGTGACTGACAAAGAGACCCCTTTTCCCAAAGGACATCTGCTGATTTCTCATTCCGATTTGTCAGGAAACATCACTTATGTCAATCGCTGGCTGATCCACTTATCAGGCTACAAGGAATCCGAACTGGTTGGCAAGCCTCATTATATCTTGCGGCATCCGGATATGCCGGCGGCGGTGTTTAAAGAAATGTGGACCACTATCCAAGACGGTCATATTTGGCAAGGGCCTCTCAAGAATTTGCGGAAGGATAATGGTTTTTTTTGGGCCGATATGACCGTGACCCCCAGTACCCGTAAGGGCAAACCCATTGGTTATGTGTCAGTCTATCATGAGTTGGACCGTAGCGAAATCGAGGAGTATGAAGAACGGTATGTCGAGGAAGTCGTGTAACTCCTGCGTCCGAGTCTGTTAAGCGTTGTCAAATCTGGTTCAAATCGAGATTTGACAACTTTTCAAAAGATTGTCAAACATGGTCGTCAAATCTGATCATTCAACGTTTCCCTCCCCCTCGTCAGCGGCACAAAAGCCACTGGCAACACTTTCCGACTTTGCAGTTGTCCCTCCAAATTCTTTTCTATCAACATCAATGACTGCACTTGAAAACGTTCCCCCACAGGGATAATCAGCCGTCCCCCATTTTTCAGTTGAGACACGAGAGGAGGAGGAATGTCCATTCCTGCGGCAGTCACAATAATCGCATCATAGGGCGCATGTTCCTGCCAGCCCAGATAGCCATCCCCAATTTTCACTTCGATATTTTGATAATCCAAAATTTGAAAACGTGGTTGCGCTTCCTTGCCAAGGGCTTCAATGATTTCAATGGTATAAACTTGTTTCACTAATTTTGACAGAATCGCGGCTTGATAGCCAGACCCAGTGCCAATTTCTAACACAATGTCAGTCAGTTCAAGGTCCAACAAATCGGTCATCAAGGCTACGATATAAGGTTGTGAAATGGTTTGACCGTGCCCAATGGAAAGGGGACGATTGTCATAAGCACAAGGCTTTTGAGAATCTGGAACAAATTCATGGCGTGGTATTTTTGCCATCGTATCCAGTACGCGCTGACTCAATTCTTCTCTACCCGTTTCGTAGGCAGTTTGTTTGGCAATGTCTTGAATGGTTCTAATCATGGTATTGACCTCGCCAAGTGCGATAGACAATGACAAAAAATTGCACGTCTTTCAAATAGCGAATGGCCAACCGACGCGGGTCTTGGAGGAGGCGGTGGAGCCATTCTAAACCGAATTTTTGCATCCACTGCGGTGCCCGCTTCTCGGTGCCAGCGGCAAAGCCAATGGAGGCGCCAATGCCTAACAGAACTCCCGTCTTGAGGAGGTGACGATTATCTGCTATCCAATATTCTTGTTTAGGCGAACCCAGTCCGACAAAAATGAGGTCTGGAGAACATTGGTTAATTTGGTTCACAATGCGTTGACATTCTTGTGAGTCTTTTTCAAAGCCAAAGGGGGGACTGTACCAACCGGCCACTTTGAGAGTGGGATAAGCCGCGGTCAATTTGGTGGCAGCGATTTCGGCAACCCCTTCGGCGGCGCCTAAGAAATAGACACTTAATCCGACCAGGGCCGCTTCTTTACACAAATGGGGGAGAAGATCAGCCCCCGTAATTCGTTCTGGCAAGGGATTACCTAGCCATTTGGAGGCCCATACCACTGGCATTCCGTCGGCCACAATGAGACTTGCACCTTGATAGACGGCTTGAAATTTTGGGTCCGTTTGAAGACGCACGATATGGTCCGCATTAGGAGTGACCACGTATTTGGAACAATGTTCACGGGCAATGGCGATGATTTGTGCTACGGCTTCCTCAAAAGAGAGGTTATCGATTTGGATACCTCCCAATTTGAGGGAAGTGGAGGTGGAGGGTTTGTTCATGGTGACTGTGGTTTGTTTAACCAATTTAGCAAAGGTGGATAGCGTAAGAGTAGTAACAAGGTAAGGAGGAATCCATACATCAACGGTTCTCGCACATCCACTTTACTCATGGCCAGCAACCAAAAGTGTGCCACGCTACCGAGGGCGGTGAGATAAATAAGTTGATGTAATTGTTTCCAACGACGTTTGCCTAGTAAATTTATCATGGTCTGGTTAGAAGTCAATGCTAACGTGGTAAGGAATAGGAAACTCAAGCCACCGATGGCAATAGCAGGACGTGTGAAAATATCGGAGAGGATGTCGGACCATTCAAAAGATTGGTCAAACCAGAGGTAGCAGAGGAGGTGCAAACTGCTATACCCAAATGCCGATAGGCCGAAAGTGCGACGTAAATGATTACTCTCGGAATCTTGTGCAGGCCATTTCAGCAGGGCGCGTAGAGGTGTCACACAGAGGGTTAGGAGGAGGAAGCGTAAACTCCAGATACCTGTCTCATACAAGAGGGTAGCTACAGGATCGGCGCCCAAGGAATCGGTGCCCCACTGAAAGGTTAGAATAGTTAGGGGGAGGAGGCAAAGGATGGGGGGGAGGAGGGTTAACATGGTTTAATGGACAATCAATAAGTAGTGAAGAAGACGGCCTGTCTTTATTTACTAAACCGCAGTCAGGACTGGCAGTTCTTTAAGGACTGCCAGTCCTTACCTATCACCCATATTATATCACTACCCCAGAAATTAAGTTTCTGGAAGAATGCGGTTAAGAAACTAAGTTTCTCTGAAGAAACTTAGTTTCTACGTTTCTACTGAAAGGAGTGATTACAACGGCAACACCGGCACAATTAACAACGCCACAATATTGATAATCTTAATCAACGGGTTAATAGCAGGACCTGCCGTATCCTTATACGGGTCCCCTACTGTATCACCCGTGACGGCAGCTTTATGGGCATCCGACCCTTTGCCGCCATAATGTCCTTCTTCAATATACTTCTTGGCATTGTCCCAAGCACCACCGCCCGTCGTCATGGAAATGGCGACAAACAGACCCGTGACGATGGTACCTAAGAGGAGGCCACCCAAGGCTTTCACTCCTAAGAAGTAACCGACTACAATGGGAATGAGGACGGGGAGTAAGGAGGGAATCACCATTTCCTTAATCGCTGATTTGGTCAACAGGTCCACCGCTTTGGAATAGTCAGGTTTGCCAGTCCCTTCCATGATGCCAGGGATTTCCCGAAATTGCCGACGCACTTCTTCGACCACGCCACCTGCGGCACGCCCGACGGCTTCCATGGCCATGGCACCAAATAAGTAAGGCACCATGCCACCAATGAACAGTCCAATGATGACCATCGGGTCAGACAAGTCAAAGCGACTGGTACTTTCTGCAAATTGGATGGCGGCATCGCCCGTAAAGCCTTTGCTAGGCGCAATTTCTAAGGCCCGTTCTTCTAATTTGTGAACATAGTCCGCAAATAGCACTAAGGCCGCCAGACCGGCCGAACCAATGGCATAACCTTTGGTAACGGCTTTGGTGGTGTTGCCAACCGCATCCAGAGGGTCGGTGATGCTACGCACTTTGTCGTCTAAACCTGCCATTTCGGCAATTCCGCCGGCGTTATCAGTGATAGGACCATAAGCGTCCAGGGCCACGATAATACCAGTCATAGACAACATCGCAGTGGCGGCAATGGCGATACCATAGAGTCCGGCGAATTGGTGGGCTAACGCGATACTCGCACACACCGCTAACACTGGCAGGGCGGTGGATTTCATGGAAACACCTAAACCTGCAATCATGTTCGTGGCATGACCTTTGGTGGAAGCCTCCGCAATATGACGAACGGGACTATATTCCGTAGCCGTGTAGTATTCCGTGATGACGACCATTAAGGCAGTCAGGAGGAGACCCACAAGGGCGGCCCCATACAGTCTCATGAGGGAATAATGGACGACCGTATCTCCGGATCCGGACAGAACGGCTTTACCAATGTCACCCATCAGTAACCAGATGATAGGGATAAATGCCACGGCAGCCACGGCACCTGCCACTATCACGCCTTTGTATAAGGCATTCATAATTTTAGCCCCTTCGGTGGTCTTAACAAAGAATGTACCGACAATCGAGGCAATAATCGAGACTCCGCCTAAGACCAGCGGAAGTAAGACGGCATTACTAGCCAGTGCCGGGTCAGTCTTGAAAAACACCAAGCCCCCCACCAACATGGTAGCAATAATGGTAACCGCATAAGTCTCAAACAAGTCGGCAGCCATACCAGCACAATCACCGACATTATCACCGACGTTATCGGCAATGACGGCAGGGTTACGAGGGTCGTCCTCAGGAATGCCGGCTTCCACTTTACCGACTAAGTCTGCGCCCACATCGGCGCCTTTGGTGAAGATACCGCCACCTAACCGGGCGAAAATAGAAATGAGAGAACCACCAAATCCTAAGCCAACCAGCGGTGCCAAATCGACCAATGTAGTGGGGTCACTATGGTTCATCAATAACACGAGGTAATAACCCGCTACGCCTAGTAGTCCTAGACCAACAACTAGCATACCAGTGATAGCACCGCCCCGAAAAGCTAGACCTAAAGCGGCATTGAGACCTTCATTGGCAGCTTGGGCAGTACGCACATTGGCACGCACAGAAATGTTCATACCAATAAAACCTGCGGCAGCTGAACACAGTGCGCCAATCACAAAACCAAACGCGGTGGCCCAACCCAGGAAAACGCCAATGAAAAGGCATATCACCACGCCCACACCAGCGACGGTGGTATACTGCCGTTTTAAATAGGCCGAAGCCCCTAATTGAATTGCTTTGGCAATTTCCTGCATTCGGTCATTGCCAGCAGGCTTATCTAGTACCCATTTTATCGAGACGATACCGTATACAAGGGCACCGACTGCACATAAAAGGGAAATTACTAACCATACAAATTGAGATGTCATACGTGAAAGATACTCCTTATTTCTTATTTAGGTTAAAATAATGAATGTTAAAATGGTTTAGTGAACCACTTCAAATAACATACAGACCATGATATTTCTTCTCAGAAGTCCAAAGCGTAGCTTTGACAAAGCCACGCGGTTTCCTCCTGGGGAGGACAAAACCAGGTTTTGGACCCCTTCGAAATCCTCTGTCCTTGGCATTCTTGTGGTTAACTATCCTCACTTTAACAAGCCCTTTTAGTATATTTCAATCCGTCGTCAAAATGCAACGAAAAAATTTCATGGGATTACCCCATAAAATACTTATATGTAAATAATAACTTATAATCCAAACCTATCCCTGGCATACTTTTAGCCTTTCACCCCCTCACGAGACTCCACTTACTTTAAGGAATCATAACAAATATGCAAACGCCCAAAAACGATTTCACTGCAAAACTGTTTAGTACCTTTGGCAACCTCAGATATTCTACAAAGCCACTGTTTCTCAGTTACAAACCCCAAACCTTTGCCCTCAAAGGTGGCCATGCCCGCGAAATTATGAAAAGGGTACAAATAGGCGACCTCCTGGTACGCAGTTATAACAACTACCTGGATGGTTTTTTTGTCCCAGGCACCTTCACCCATGCGGGATTATATCTAGGCCCCGTGACCGAAGATAACTTGAGAAAGATTGCCAAAGTCGACCTTTCCAATCCCCACATCAACCCAGGCGACCAGACTGTCATACATGCCATTGGTAACCAAGTTTATTTGGACCACCTGATCGACTTCTGCCGTTGTGATGGCCTGGCCATTATGCGTTTTCCACGACAATTGAAAGCCACCAGTGGGCAATCCATTCCTGACCACTTACAAGCCTATCTAGCGGATCCCACCCCATCATCGATTTCAGAAGCCTCTCCCCCACCTGCTGAAGAAGAAGAACCCAAAAAGGGTAAAAAAGCCAAGCAGAAAAAAGTCGAAGAACCCGTGGCTGCCCCTGAACCTGTCAAATTGGATGACGAGACCCTCAAGTTGATCGAGAACGAAAAGAAAATCGCCTACGCCCTGGCCCAAGGCAAAGCCGTTGACTTTCAACAAATCCAAAAACTACTCTACTTGATCGCCTTGAAGCAACTCAAAGCCCCCAGTGACTACGATTTTGGGTTTGACCATTTCGCCTGCACCGCCTGCACCGAACTGGTTTATTTTATTACCAAGAGTATCTGCTGGATAAACGACCTCCAGCCAACTCCTCAAAAGGTGTTCTTCAAATCACGTCGCGTCATCTTACCCGACGCCTTTGTTGATTGTGGCTTAGAAGAAGTGTGGAAGGAAGTCCATTAGTATTCACAACACCCCACCACCCCTCCAGGAGGAAAAAGCGTAGCTTTGACTCCTGGCCATCTGACTTCAGGACTACTCAAATTCTATTTTAATGAGAACCGTTATGCACAGATTCTTTAACACTGCTGGTCCCTGTCAGCCGGTACGCCATTACACGGTCAACCCGTTACCACGTTTAACTGGTATTCGAGAACTGATTGACGGGGCGCATTACTTCATCATTCACGCCCCCCGTCAAACCGGCAAGACCACTTATTTATATGCCCTCATGCACCAACTCAATGGCGAAGGGAAATATACGGCCTTGCAAGTGAATATTCAAGCGGCCGCCAGTGGCAAGGATCCGGCCCAAGCGATGCAAATTGTGGCGGCCGATATTTACAATCAAGCGCTACAGTATTTACCTGCGTCTGAACTGCCACCAGCAGTCACGGAGGTCAGTCCCAATTTTGGTAGTTTAAAGAATTACTTACAACAGTGGGCCCGACAAAATCTCAAACCGTTGGTTTTATTTATCGACGAAGCCGATTCCTTAATGGACGACCTCTTTTTAGCTTTGTTACGCCAACTCCGGTCGGGCTTTGAAACTCGTCCCTCTGGCTTTCCCCAATCGATAGCTTTGGTGGGATTGCGCGATGTCCGTGACTACAAAATTCACGTCCGTCCTGAGAGTGCCAGTTTAGGCACCGGGTCCCCCTTCAATGTCAAAACCGAATCTTTATTTATGTTAGGTTTTACCGAAGCCGAAGTGAACGCTTTATTGGACCAACATACTCAAGAGACGGGTCAACGTTTTGAAAGCGAAGTGATTCAGGAGATTTATCGCCTGACCCAAGGTCAACCGTGGTTAACCAATGCACTGGCCAATCAAATCGTCAACAAGGTGCTGAAAAATGACTATTCCCAACCCATCACCCTAGCCCACGTCATCCAAGCCAAAGAGGAGTTGATTCAACGGCGCGATACGCATTTGGATAGCCTCATTGACAAATTACGGGAACCGTCCGTGAAACGAGTGGTGGTGGCGATTATCAATGGGGAAGCACCGGCGTTTGACGAATTAAATGACGCGCTGGCCTACACTCGTGATTTAGGACTCATCGCCCCCAAACCACCCGTGCGCTTTGCGAATCCCATCTATCAAGAAATTGTTCCCAGAGTATTAAGTCTGGGGTTTCAAGAAGTGTTGCCACAAGATTTGGTGGACCCCCGCTGGTATATCAAGGCGGGACGGTTGGATGTGGAAGCGTTGTTAAAAGCGTTCCAAAAATTCTATCGTCGTTATTCCGAAGCCTGGCTGGGTAAGTATGACTTCCGCGAAGTCGGTAGGCAATTGTTACTGATGGCTTTTCTGCAACGAATTATCAATGCCAGCGGTCGGGTGGAACGCGAGATGGCCATTGGCAATGGGCGGTGTGATTTATGGATAGAATATGGACCTGACCAATTTGTGATTGAATTGAAATTATACCGTGATGAGGAGACCCGTCAAGATGGTTTGGAACAGACCGCCCGGTATTTGAGTCAAATGGGATTGTCACAAGGCTATTTGATTCTGTTTGAAACGCGGGTGGGGAAGACTTGGGAGGAACGAATTTATCGGGAAGAGGTCGAAGTAGAAGGCAAGACGGTGATTTTGATAGGTATGTAGTCCCTATATGGAGCCGTGTGTCTAGCCAGTTATAGTCATATTCCTATAAATTTTGTCTCGTTCTCACGCAGAAGCGTGGGAATGCCGTGGATTCTTTCGCCGTGGGCAACGCGCCAGCCAGGTAGCCAGGTAGGGTGGGCAACGTCTCTTTGTTGTCCACCATTTAGGTGGTGAAATAGGTGGGCAACGGTAAACCGCGTTGCATGGTGATAGAGAAATACATCTTCTCTTACTAGAGATTAGGTCTTCCCCCACCCCAAACCGTGCGGGAAACGGTAGCGAAACACAGCTTTCAAAGGTTTTGGTCGGGGCTAGCTTACCCAATGACCACCAGCCGTTTCAAAACACCAGCGGCTGGCCTTAACTCACGGTCTTGGTAGATGAGTAACCCGTTTTAGTAGCGAAGCTAATCATCAAGTTGATTCTCCTACGATGACCTGTAGACTCTCAATCAACAACCTTGATGCTGGTTAAAAATCCAAAGAACTCAGATGGGCTAAGAAACCCCCTAGCGTACTTTGGTTCCCAAAGTCATTGGGATTCGTGTGTTTCTCTCAACCACGATAAATTAATCATTCCATTGACTTACATACTATTACGCCTCTGTAAGATGATTTAGGAATTAGCTAACACCTAGTCGTCTGACACCTAATCACCTCATCCCTAGTTTCAGTCGTTAAGTTTTTAATGTCAGTTTTAGGTAGTGTCTGTACCCCGACGGCTTTTGGGAGTGTTATACTCTAGGATGGACGAGAGCATACCAGCCGCTTTGACCCTGTTAAGTTTACGAGGCTTCAAGCAACACTTCAGAAATTTCTTTACCATGACTGTCTCTCCAAGCGGTGGTGTGTTTAAACAAAGCCTCCTAAGTGAACCTTTCCGCATTTGTCCTGTCGCTATACACCCTAATAGTTTGTTAGAATTTCAGAGGTCTGACCGTAAGGACTCCATCTACACTCCATGGAGGGGGAATCTCACTCCATCACTTCACACCTAACTAGGCACACCCATTCTACTTAACCCAATTCAACTGAAAGAGGAGAACAACATGTTAAAATTTCCTTATGGCATCAGCGATTTTGCCAAAATTAGGACCAACCACTACTTTTATGTGGACCGTACTCACTTACTTCCTGCCATTGAAGAAGCTGGGGAACAACTGTTATTTTTGCGTCCCCGGCGCTTCGGCAAGAGTCTGCTACTCTCCATGCTAGAGAATTACTATGACGTCGCCAAAGCCGACCAATTTGAGAAACTGTTTGGTCAATTGGCGATTGGGAAAACTCCCACGCCTAAACATAACCAGTATTTCGTCTTAAAATGGGATTTTTCCGAGGTTCGCCCCGACACGGCTTCGCAAGACCTGCAACTGGCTTTGCATCGTTATCTGAATCGTTGCATTCAAGATTTTGCACTGGCTTACCAGGATCGACTACCTCTCGCTATTCAGATTACTCCAGAGGATGCTATGGACTCGTTTCATTCGTTGTTGGCGGCCGTGCGACAAACCCCTTATCGCCTTTATTTGTTGATTGACGAATACGACAACTTTGCCAATGAATTGATGATGGCACCCTCAAACTCCACGCCTGGTCTGGAAGCCACGTTACGGGCCGGTGAAAGTGCGCTGAAAGCCGTCTTAAAGGTGGTCAAAGCGGCCAGTGCCGGGCGGGGTCTGGACCGCGTGTTTCTCACCGGCATTTCCCCAGTCATCCTGACGGACCTTACCAGTGGCTATAATGTGGCTGAGAATATTTATTTAGAACGCGAATTTCAGGCGTTATGTGGCTTTACGGAAGCGGAATTGGCCGGCGTTTTAACCCAACTTGGGGAAGAGTGTCAGTGGCCTATCGAGAAAATCACCGAGGCCCTGACCACCATGCGACAGTTTTATAATGGCTATCGCTTCAGTGAACGCAGTCAGGAGTCTATCTATAATCCCACCCTGGCGTTGTATTATTTGAAGCAATTGCAAAAAGAGTGTCAACCACCGGCTAAGATGTTAGACCATAATCTGGTGATGGACCGCCATAAATTGACTTATCTAGCGCAATTGCCTCAAGGCGAGAAAGTTATCTTTACCGCCTTGGGTGAACACCCACCATTAACTCTTCCAGAGTTAACCGACCGCTTTGGGATCGAAGAATTTCTCCGACCGTCGCAGGACCCGGCCTTGATAATTTCCTTATTGTATTATTTTGGCATTTTGACGCAAGCTGGCCGCACCGAGTTTGGTCAATTGCGCTTAACCATCCCCAACTTAGTCGTGCGCAAGTTGTATGTCGAACAATTACTGGAACGTTGTTTGCCGGACCAGACCAACGTAGTGGCTTCACTAGCGCAAACTTTTTATCAAACTGGCGATGTGCAACCCGTGTGTGAATTTATCGAACAACGTTATTTCAAAGTCTTGGATAACCGTGATTACGCCGCGGCCAAGGAATTGACGGTGAAAATGGCATTCTTGACCACCTTATTTAACGACCGGTTTTATGTCATGGACTCGGAAACTGCTTTGGAACGCGGTTATGCAGATTTGACCATGATAGTGCGCCCTACCATGCGACAATATCGGTTATGGGATTTTTTGTTTGAATTTAAGTTTGTCAACTTGAAACAAGCGACCTTACCGAATGAACCGAAAGTGACCGGCGAAGCCTTGAAACAGATGACCGTGGCGGAGTTGAAAATGCGTTGTCAGTCACTGTTGACGGCGGCCTGTGAACAATTGCAACGGTATCGGCAGACGTTGGTGAAGACTTATGGGGAGAAATTACGTTTGAAAGTATTTGCGGTGGTGGCCATTGGGTTAGAACGGTTAGTGTGGGAGGAAGTGAATTAAGTCAGGAATGGAATATCAGCAATGAATTGGCCATACTGGTGCAATTCTTTCGCAGCAACCCTTGTGGTTGCCCATAAGTTAAGGTAGGGTGCGTCCCACGCACCATTTCAGGAACCGCACCACGTCTAATCGGTGCGTGGGACGCACCCTACCCAACGCGCTTAACTGAATGGCATTGAAGCTAACGCCTGTGGTAGGTACCCCCAGATGTTAAGAACGGGGACACCCACAGGCGTTAGCCTCTAGTCCACCCAGGTTTGGAGGAGAGAAGTGATAACCCACTTCAAAGAGACCTATTCATCTCCCGAATCATCACCACCCTTCCCACTCTTCTTCTGAAGCGCCTTCAACAACTTTTTATGCTTCGTCTTGATTTTTCTGAACGTCCCATCCAGATAAATCGTCCTTAACCCCTGATTGAAATCAATCAGTTTCAAGTCGGCATCCACAGCCTTTTTGGAAATGGCGACATACATCTTGTTCATCGCCAACACCGGTTTGATAAACTCGACCTGATCACTGAGACCTGGCGTCTCCTTATCCAACACCTGTTCCATCATGTACTTGACCGCCGCTTCCGTGTCTGTCATCAGATCCAAGCTACCACTGTACAACATCTTGACGCCCACGTCACTGCTGGTCACGACGACCTTATTCAGATAATCGGCCGCGTCAAACGCCTTGCTGGTGGCATAGTCTTTCACAACCCCAATACGATAGGTTTTCAGGTCGGTTAACTCTTTAAAAGAGATGTTAGCATCTTTCTTCCTAAACAGACCTGTACGTGCCTGCGAAATGGGCGCCGAGAAGTAATAAGACTCAGCCCGTTCTTCGGTGTAATACGCACCTAACAGGGCATCATAGTAACCTTGTTTGGTGTACCGAATCGCCTTTGTCCAGGGGACAAATTTCATTTCCACTTGATACCCCTGAGTTTCCAACGCGGTTTTTACGACTTCCGCGACCCAACCATTGTCAGGCAAGTTACTTGCGTAATAGGGAGGAAAGTCGACGGTGACTAAAGAAAATCGTTTTTCACCAGCCGCAAAACTATTTATAGACAGTAATGTAAGAACCAGAAACGTAATAATTTTTCTCATATAAACCTTTACCCTACCAGATTTTCATAAGGTATTGCTTTGGCAGGAAGCTAAATTGTGGTCTGCACCAGAATGGAAAGACATTTTAGAATGAACAGAATCATAAAACTGTTTAATTCTATGTATTCTCAAATATCTTTACTAGGACTTACGCACTTACCCCACCCCACCCCACGGGAGGGAGTGATTCCCCCCGTGTACGGGGGGATAGGGGGGTATCAAGTCAACGAATGACAAAAACGGTTGCGTAAGTCCTGTTTACTTGTTAAGATTGACGCAACGATGCCAAAGAAACCTTATTTCTTTAAGAAATTTGGTTTCTCATCAGCATTGATATTGCCTTTCCCATCTCAACATTCTGTTTCAGAATATTTTGGCATCCTAATTCCAGTTGAAAATGAAGATTTTTTGGAGGTGTGGGGTAACAAATATTAACTTGTCACACCCTTTTGGCAAAACTGAAAGTTTGCCACTCCATGTTATAGTAAAAAAAATCGAATAAAAAATCAAATTAGTTGACATATTATTCTTGAGTGTAACCCAGCGGCCTTTAAAACTCAACTACAATTTAAATAAACCAGCGGGTTCCACCTGCCGTCCTGGCACCGTATGCCTAAACATTACCGTCGCCATCAGATATGATACCAGCAACGTGATAACACCCACGAGGGCATAGTCCCATATAGACAAAGGTAATAACGTTAAATCGCTTACCAAGATATGGTCTATATACGGCTTTTGTACCACCATTTTAGCAAATTGTACACTCAACCAGCCTTGTACTATTTGCATCATTCCTACCGCAACCAGCAATGCCATGCCAAAACTCAAGGTGACTTGCCCCAATATGATTTGATACAATTGCCACCAAGAGACGCCTTTAGCCAACAATATCCCATAATTGTGTTGGCGATGAGTAATGACCATTCCCACTTGCACGATCAGCAAAATCACCAAGAATATAAAAAAGAATGGACTATAAACGACCTTCAGCAAATCCATGACTTTTTGAATGAACAAAAAGCGCATAAACGCATCTTGATAGGTCGGGTGAACATAAAAGGCCGGGCGACTATCAGTGCGACTTTGAGGGAATTTTGGCAATTTCTCCAAATAAGCCGCCAAGTCGGCACGATTTTTGACGTAACCCCAGGCTTTCTGATACCCTCCCACTAACTCTACCATATCTGCCGTGGTGTGTCGAACAGCACAAACGGTACTTTTCAACTCGCGCCAAGTAGCGGACTGTATCACAGAGTCACACGGTTGACAAGCCGAATGAGATTGGTCACAAAATAAAGTCAAATAATCTCGATCATATTCAAACAGATGACTCACAGACTCCTCCGTAATTGTGACATAAGGAAACGAAGTCAATTGACCGTAGCCCTGATGCAACGGTATCCCCGCCCATTGCAAACACCCATCGACGGTCTGTCTAGGTAACGGATACTGAAAACTCCATCTCTCCCCATGTTCTTGTAACTCCCCCAAACAAGATTTCAACCTTGCCAAATTCTCTCCCTTCTCCTCTCCACCGGTTTCACTGTGCCAGATCATCACTTCCTTGACGCGGTGGCGTACCGAAAATTGCGCTTCTGGATAATAGCGTACTTGAGTGAAATTACCAGACACTTGCAACGTGTGCAACGTACTCAAAGGAAACAAAAATGCCAACGGGTACATCGTTGGAATCCGTGGCAACCAATGAATCTGAAATGGCAATAACTCCCGTTGTGCAACCCCCACTGTCACATCTAACCATAACCGATTGTCGGTCAAACAAGACAACTTCCCCGTCTCCGCCCCCATCTTATCGCCACCCACCCCGTTGGGAAACGACCAAAATGGCAACCGCTGCTGCACGGCTTCCATATAAGCCTGGCAATCAAAATACTGTTCAAATAAACTCTCACTCAACACGATTTCCAAAGGTGGGAACTTACCCACCGGCACCGTTGAATCGTCTCTTCCCAACTGCCACAATGGGTCCTCCGAAGACACGGCCCAGCCAGAAAATTTCACTTTATCACCCCATACCGTAGGTCCAGAAGGCTTACTTAGTAAGGCCACTTCAAAGGATTCCACTTCACGATAAGGAAATAAGGTCAGTTCCGACGATTCCAACCACTCTCGTCCAATCCCTTCCTCATTATTGGCGACCACCCAAATGGGAATGCCAATACCTTTTAAATTTCCCAGGGACACATCGATAAAGCGATTCAAGAGTCCTTCACGACTTCCCCATAGCAACAATGCCAAGGTTAATGTCAGCCACAATAAGACGGCTAACCAGAAAAAATCATGGTTGTCTTTACCAGTCCAGCGAAAACTGCGATACCATTCAATCCAAGCTAATCTTTGCCAAGCGTTCATAACTGTTATGTCTGTGAAATGTTTATTTATATATTATACAGATTGATTGATTCCCAAAGAAACTCAGAATCCATTGGCTATTCTCCATTACTTATAAATGTTATCTTATTAAGAGGTTGTTTTAAAAGCATATTGTATGATTAATTTTAAAAACATTCTAAAATAAAGGGATTTAAATCGAAAGTCTGTCGGTGAAAACTGACTGCCAAAGTTGAACCCAGGGGGTTCGATGTCCATAAATCGACAACAGGACGCAAACGACATATTTTAGTGGATACCAGGGGTTTGTTATTAGCTGTGATTATCATGGCTGCCAACGTGACCGACCGTGACGGAGCCCTTTCCATTTTCGATAAAATTCACGATAACTTTTCTCTGCTCAAGGTAATTCGTGCCGACCAAGCCTACTCGGTGCGTGGGACGCACCCTACTTTTAACGGGTTCTAATCCATTGCCTCACACACCAGCCGTTCAAACCCAATGGCCACCACGCTATAACTGTGCAACCGCAATCCCTCTCCATATCTCGCTTGCAAGGTGGACCGATAAGTTTGTAATTGCGTCCGCGCTTGTGTCCGTTTCTCAATCACGGGTTTCAATTGCGACAGTGCCTCCCCCGTCAATTCTCGCACCGCTTGACCACTCAAATTCACGTCTCCCAGTTTGAGATATTTAAATTCCAATAGCAAGTCTAATAGCTGATATTTGCGCATATCGGGACGCACTAGCAAGGTCAAATCGGCATATTGCCGCGACAAGACGGTTTCTGAATCCACAAAATAGAAGACATCTTGACTGGATAGCAAAGTGAGGAACGCGGTTTTGAGAGTCAATTCGTTGGCCCAAGGAGAATCACGATTGTCTAGGCGGTTGAGACAATGTTGTTCGGTGAACTGACACAACGGTTGCAACTCCCCCGTTTGACAGACGAGTCGCGCCACGCGGGTGGCTTCTTCGCGTTCGGATAACCCTGGTAACAGACGTTCGCGTAGTTGTTCGGCGTACAGTTGACGGCTGACTAGGTTGGGAATTTTCAGGGACAACTGACCATAAGGAGTATCGCCATTGAAGGTCAACACGCCAAAGTAGTAGAGGAGGGAAGCAATGAACGTTTGGTCTTTCACCGCATTTAACATGTCTTCCACGCCAAAGCGGTCTGATAATTGGTCAATTAGCACACTGCTTTCCTCCCGCAAGGCTTGCCACAGTAATGACTCGCCATTGGGGAGTTGGGAAATATAAGCCAGTTTGGCACGGTCCATCGCTAGGTTGTGGTCTAGCATTTGGCGTGGGTAGCGGCAATGCTTCTGAAAATATTCTAAGAAATACAATGACATGGTAGGATTATAGACCAATGAATTGGGTGGCCCCTCGGTGATGCGGAAGCAATAGCCATTGTAAAACGTTCGCATCAAGTTCAAGGCATCGGTGACGCGGTCCGGTGACAGGCCACAGTCTTTAACCACTTGGGTTAACATCGCTTGAATTTCGTCTTCCCGAAAGCCACAGAGGTCTTGGAATTCTTCTTCAAAATAAATATTTTTGGCGATGTTGTAAGCATTGGTCAAGTCACTCAAGACCACGGGCGAAATGCCCGTCATCAACACGCGGTCTAAACCTTGGCCACTGCTGGCCGCTTTGACCACTTTAAACAAGGTTTTGAGGGCGCCTTCCCCGTACAATAAGGTTTGGTAACGTCGGTCCGTCACCGGGTGGTTTCCCATCATCAATTCATTGGCGAAGTTATCGTATTCGTCAATGAGTAGATAGAGACGGTAGGGGGTTTGAGAAACCGCCGTTAACAGGGATTGAAGCGAGTATACTGCATCGTTTGGGTCGCAGACAATCGGGGTTTTCAGTTGGTCGCGATAAAACTGGCTAAAGTGTTCGATGCAACCATTGATATGGTTGTACAATGCTTGTTGAATGGATGCCACTTCACCTGTGGCACGGATCATCGAGAAATCCCATTTCATCACGAAATACTGGTTATGCTTGGGCGTCGGTTGTTTGCCAATGGCCAAGTGCCCAAATAACTTGTCAAACTCCTCGGCTTTGGCTACGTCGTAGTAATTCTCCAGCATGGAGAGTAGCAGACTTTTGCCAAAGCGGCGGGGGCGTAGAAAGAGAAGTTGCTTTCCTGCTTCTTCGATCTCAGGAAGAAGAGAAGTGCGGTCCACATAAAAATAGTTCTCGGTCATCAACGTGTGAAAATCGCTGATACCATAAGGAAATTTTAACATGTTGGTTCTCCTGTATTGAAATTGAAACGAAGTTTTTGGAAAAACGGAAAGATTTGACAACTTTTGAAAAGTTGTCAAATCTAAATCAAATCTAAATTCAAAATCAAATCTAAAATCCAAACCCCACCACCGTCACATCATCTTGTCTTTCATTTTCTCCTTGATATTCTCGAAACGCTTTCAGTAAGGAGGCGTCTTGTTCTATCACCGGGTAATGGCGGTGTTCTAACAGCCAGGCTTGAAAGCGTTTATTTCCTAGTGGCAATCGCTGCGGTCCACCTAATTGGTCGATCAAACCGTCGGTGGCTAAATAAAAGGTCATCCCCGGTTCTAGTGGTAACGTATGTGTCGTGAAGTTGAAGTTGACATTCGACCGCTTGTAACCTAAATTTTGCTTATCTCCTTTAATCATCTTCACCTGGTCATGGTGCAGATAATAAAGTGGCAGTTTGGCCCCGGCGAAGAGTAATTGTTGTGCTTGCGGTTTGACCAGACAAATGGCAGCATCTAAGCCGTCATCGGAACGGGCTTGTTTGGTGTCTTGTTGCAACGAGGTTTTGACTAACCAGCTTAATCGCTGGAGGATGTCGGCGGGTTGATGACAACCTTCATCTTGGATAATGCGTCGCAATTGCGTCGTGGCTATCATGGTCATAAAGGCACCAGGCACACCATGGCCTGTACAATCCAAGACAGCAACCAGAAAGTCTGTTCCAAATCGTTCAAGGTATAACATGTCGCCACCAACCACATCTCTGGGTTGCCAGATGAAAAAATTGTCGGGCAGGTAAGTTTTCACGGAGTCGAGGTTAGGCAGTAAGGAGGACTGAATGAGTTTCGCATATTGGATACTTTGCATAATCTTATTATTGATGGATTCAATCACTTCACGCGCCTGTTTTTCTCGATTCTCGCGTTCCAACCGTTCTGTAATATCTTGGAAAGCGGTAATCGCATAGGTGATGTGACCTTGTTCATCAAAGACGGGAGTCGCCCAAAATTCTATTGGAATCGTTTTATCGGCTTGCTGAATCTCCAGATTATGGGCACTGGCCTTTTCCCCGGCTAGGGCCCGTATGAGTGGATGCTGGGTATTGGGATAGGGTTCACTCGTGTCGACTTTCGACAGGTCTGGCCAGGAGAAGGTGAGGGGAGAAATTTGTTTGTCACCCAGTAGTTGTTGGGCCACACGATTTGCGTAAAAGGGCGAACCTTTGGCATCTATCACAAAGACGCCGACGGGCATGGCTTCTAAGAATTGGGTTAAGCGACTTTCGTTGTCGCGTAATTCCTGATTTCTCGTTTGTAACGTTTTGAGTGACGCTTCCAATTGTTGTTCAACCTTTTTCCGTTCGTTAATTTCTTGGGTGAGGGCGAGATTCGCGGCTTCTAATTGGGCGGGACTGGGGGCGTCCAGGGCGATAGGTATCAAGGGGACTAGCATGAAGCTAAACACGTATAAGGAGATTACGGCATTCATAGCTTTGACGGTGCCTCCTAACCAGTAGGCTGGGTACCAAATTGTAATCGCTTCTAGTAGATGAGTGGTGCCGCAGGTGACAAATACGAAAAAGGTGCCGATTAGTAAAGTGACCGTTTTGACCGGCAAATCTTTTCTACCGTGCGTAAAGTACACAATGGCACCGGCCACTAGGTAATAAGCGGCAGTGGTGAGAACATCTGAGATAAAATGTAGCCAAACCACTTCTGGCTTCCAAGTGTAGCAATAGCCATGGGGTATGAAGTCGGTTGCAAAAAAGTTTTCTAACATGAGAAATGTTTCCTAATAGGTGAAAAAATAGCGAGTCCTTTTAAGTTAAGGAATTAAAGAGGCCCAAGAATTAAAATTGTGGTGGACTAGAGGCTTTAGCCGGTAGCGGGTCCCCGCGATTTCAATAGTGTTCCGCCCCCCACCGGCGAAAGCCTCTAGTCCACCTGTATGTTAATTTCGGGGGCGGTTTTCCTTGTGCATTATTATCCTAAATTTTTACATCCGTTCAAGCCATTGTTGTTTCAAATACCGATGACTTAAATGAACTCTCACTCGCGCTAATACCTCTTCCCGTTGGAACGGTTTCGTGATATAGTCCACGGCGCCTACTTCAAAACCTTTGACTTTAGATTCTGTTTCGGTTAAAGCGGTGATAAAAATCACTGGTATATCTTTGGTATGGGGTTGTGCTTTCAATCTTTGACAGGTTTCAAAGCCATCCATGCCAGGCATCATCACATCTAATAAAATTAAGTGAGGAACGTGGGTCTCCACCATGGTCAAGGCGGTTTGACCATCGTAGGCGACTAATACTTCAAACTGGTTTGCCGTTAAAATATAAGATAATATTTTGATATTTAATGGCGTATCATCCACCACCAGAATTTTAGCCGCCTGTGGCATCGTCATTCCTAATATTTCCTGGCAACGGTTCAGGTAAATTTGTGCCACCTTATCCATTTGATTTTGTTGCCAAATTTTTTCAAACAAGGGGTGGGCATCGGCAAATTCTCCAGAATGATACTGTACGAAGCCAACTTCAAAGTCTTCACGGGTTTTATCTTTCCAGGCAATCATTTCAGGCGAGTCGCTGTCATAGATTTCATAAATAGTCACCTCCTCCGTTTTGCCCTTGACTTTCACCACGTCTATTACCCGAATATGATACTGCATAGGGTCTGCCAACTTCAGATAGGTGTGTTCGGTAATCAGAAGTGGGGTCTGGTAAATTTTGGTCAGTCCTTCTAATCTGGAAGCCAAATTGACGGCATCGGATAGAACCGTGCCATCCATGCGATTTTGACCACCGATAGTGCCAAGTACCATCTGACCTGCATTCAGACCAATACCAATTTGAATCTGCGGCAAGGTGGAACGATCTAGCAGTTGATTATATTTGGTCAAAGTCTTCAACATGGTAATCGCAGCCGTCACGGCGTCATCGGCATTGGTTGGAAACACGGCCATAATGGCATCGCCAATATATTTGTCAATGATTCCATGATGATTCAGAATAATCGGTTCCATCTGTCCTAAATAATTATTAATAAAGTCAAAAATTTCTAGTGGTCGCATCGTTTCTGAGATACGGGTGAACTCGCGAATATCCGAAAACAAAATCGTCATGTCTTTTTCAGTTTGGTCACCTAATTGAACTTCAACAATGCTATTTTTGTTTAATAAACTTAAAAATTGACGTGGCACAAAACGTTCGTAAGCCTTATTCAATTGTGCCAATTCTCGTGTAAATTGCAACCGTTCCACTTCCGCCCGTTTCCGTTCCGTGATGTCTTGAAAGACGGCAATGGCATAAGCAATGTTCTTCTCGGCATCAAAGATGGGGGTGCCCCACACTTCGATGGGAATAATCTTGCCAGGTTGATGAATTTCTATATCATCGACACTGGAGAGTTTACCTTGCAAGGCTTGGACAATGGGTTGACGTTCTGGAGGATATAACTGCGTGGTACCAGCCAGATAGGCTTGATAAACTTCTGGTAAGGCCGTGGTATTGGCAGACGGAATGAGTCCTTTGCCAAGAATTTGCTGGGCTTTTTGATTGGCGTAGTAAGGAAAACCATTCGCATCTAGCACAAAGACGCCGACGGGAACGGCATCTAAAAATTGGGCCAGGCGTTCCTCCGTAGCCCGCACTGCCTCTTCGGCCTCTTGTGCTTTGTGTTGTAATTCCAAATTACTGGATTGAAGTCCTTCCGTGCGAGTCGTCAACTGACCTTGTTGCAGGTCACCCATTTTCACCAGTAGTTTGGTTTGTTTGAGTAATTTTTTGTAGTCTTTGACGAGACGTTCATACTCTTGCAAAACTTGCAAAAGAGGCATCTCCTGGTGCTTAAATTGTTCTACCACGTTGGTAGCTTTTTCTAATACCGCTTCCTCGGTTTGAAACAAAGTGGATTTTTCAGCCATGGGGGTTCGTAAGTATTGACGGTTGAAGAAACTGAGTTTTTTAAAGGACAGGGAACTGTCATTAAGTTAAGGAATTTAACTGTAAAGGAAAAAAGTCCCCCGAAATTAATCGCCAGGTGGACTAGAGGCTTCAGCCGGCTGGCAGTAGGCATCACCCCCTACCCCAAAACTGAGGGTCGCCTACCGCCAGCCGGCTAAAGCCTCCACTCCACCGTACCTTGTTGACACCTCTCACCGTTTAACCAAGTTAAAAGTCAGCACCTCTAAATCCTCTTTAAATTCTTCCCCAAATTCTTCGGCACTGTCGTTGTCTGCCACGTAAATCCAGTTCACGGTAATGTTGTTACCTGCTGTGGTAGCCTCTTCTAAACGGTCAAATAAATCTAATAACATTTTGGAGGAACTGCTGTTAAAATAGATAAGTTCAATATTTACCGTGAGGTGTTGATCGGAAGTGGCTTGGGCAAGATAATTGGTTATCCAAGTGAACAACGGTTCTGACATTTGGCCCACATTTTCGGGGTAAGATTCCCCCTTCATAGAAAGCACGTTGGTGGCCGCCTCAAAATAGATTTCTGGCGTATGCTTAGTCGCTTCGATTTTCCAAGTGTCCATCGATTCAGCCTCCTTAGATGGTGGTTTTCAACGAAAAAAATGAGAATTGATTCTCCACCGGTTGAAAATTAAATTCAACGGGTGTGACCGAGTGGCGGGCGAGTTCAATAAAACCCAAGCCGGCCCCTTTGCTACTCGCCGGGGCTTCCTTTTTACGTTGTTCTTTGTAGTAACGTTTGAGTTCTTCCTTGTTCATCTGTTGTAATCTCGTCAATTGGTCACGCAACGTATCAACTACCTCAGCGTCAATGAAGTTGCCACATAAAACGTAATAATGTTGGTGTTCATAACCAACTACGATGATGCCACTTCTTAACATGGCCTTATCAGACCTGTCTGGGGGGACTTTTTCTGCGGAGTAGTAGATGATATTTTGGGCTTGTTCTACAAACATGGAAAACACTTTGAGAATGGTAGAAGAACTAGCGTCTTCCTGCTTCATCTTGTTTTTCAGGGTGTCACCAATTTCCACTAGGAGTTCTTGTGACAGTGGGCCGCTGAAGCAAAAAAAGATACCGCGTTGGTTCAGTTCCTTTTTGAATTGGTACAGATTGTCTAGCATGGTGCGATTCTCCGGGTTGAATAAAAATGGATGTAATATGGTTGATAACCGTTTTTATGGTATGATAGTATAAGATCAGTTGAATAGCAAGGAGGCGTGTTGCTAAACTTTTATGGAATCGCGAATATAAAGCACATCTTGATGGGACTAAAGGCCTTAGCCAAGTGGCAATGGCATGTCACCGGCGTAAGCCTCTAGTCCACCTTGATATGTTTCATTCTTCACTAGCTTTACTACCCATTTTTCATTTTGAAAAAATATAGACATGTTATCCCTTCTTAATTCTCTCAACCCGGCCCAACGTGAGGCGGTTACCGCGCCGCCGGGGCATACTTTAGTTCTTGCTGGTGCTGGTAGTGGTAAAACCAAAGTGTTGATTCATCGCATTGCCTGGCTACTGGCTACTGGTAAGGCGCATCCGCATAATATTTTGGCAGTCACATTTACCAATAAGGCGGCTAATGAGATGCGTGCGCGGCTGGATTCTTTGTTACAGTCTGCCGTCCCTGGCCCCTGGATAGGTACATTTCACGGCCTCGCCCATCGTTTGTTACGCATTCATTGGCAAGCGGCGAATCTGCCGCAATCTTTTCAAGTGCTGGACAGTGATGATCAGTTGCGCACGATTAAGCGCGTGTTGAAATTTCTGGAACTCAGTGAAGATATTTATGTTCCCAGTGATATGCAACATTTTATCAATACTCGCAAAGACCAAGGTCTCCGGGCGAGAGAATTGGTGGTGGAGGGGGAGACGCGGTTTATGAAAATGTTGGATATTTACCTGGCTTATGAGAATATTTGTCAACGTACTGGGTTGGTGGATTTTGCGGAATTGTTGTTGCGTAGTTATGAGTTGTTACGCGATAATCAGGAACTTCGAGAATATTATCAACAACGTTTTACCTTTTTGCTGGTGGACGAGTTTCAAGACACGAATACGTTACAATATCAATGGTTACGGGTTTTAGCAGGTGGGCATGGGAATGTGTTTGTGGTGTTTGATGATGACCAATTGATTTATTCTTGGAGAGGGTCGCGAATGGAAAATATTCAAAATTTTAGCCACGATTTTCCGCATCGCAACCTGTTTCGTTTGGAACAAAATTATCGTTCCACGGGGACTATCTTGGCTGCTGCTAATGCCTTGATTGCCCACAATACGGGTCGTTTAGGTAAAACGTTGTGGACGCAGAGTGATGCAGGCAGACCTGTTCACTTGTATCATGCCTATAATGAATTGGAGGAGGCTGAGTTTGTCACGGCTAAAATTCAAGATTGGTCGGGACCCTTCCGCGACCTTGCCATTCTTTATCGTACCTCGGCACAGTCGCGGGTTTTTGAGGAAGCGTTGTTGAGGAAACAGATTCCTTATCGTATCTATGGCGGACTCCGTTTTTATGAACGGGCTGAAATTAAGGATGTAATGGCTTATTTGCGTCTCATTCTACGTCGAGAGAACGATGGTGCTTTTGAACGCATTATCAATACGCCTAGACGGGGGATCGGTGAAAAAACGGTAGAGTTGGTGCGAAGTATGGCCAAAACTCAACATCTGTCTTTATGGACAGCGGCAGGGGTTCTGATTGAGGGGGGGGATATAAAAGCCAAGGCAAAAAGTAGTTTGGCCAAATTTTTACAACAGATTGAACAATTGGCCCAACACATTCAGCCGTTACCATTGCATCAACAAATAGAGTCTGTCAAACGGGCCAGCGGGTTGATCGAACATTATGGAAAAGAAGGACCAGAAGAGGCCCAACGACGTTTAGAAAACTTAGATGAGTTGGTTGCCGCAGCGCGTGAATTTGAAAAAGGTCAACCTGACGATAATTCCCTATTGTCTGAATTTTTGGCCCACGCGGCCTTAGAATCGGGAGAAGGTCAGGCCAGTGAGTTTGATGACTGTGTGCAATTGATGACTTTACATGCGGCTAAGGGATTGGAATTTTCCACGGTATTTTTATGTGGATTAGAAGAGGGATTATTTCCCCATCAAAATAGTCTTCTTGACTCTGTCAAACTTGAAGAGGAACGCCGTTTATGTTACGTGGGTATCACCCGGGCGCGTCATTTTTTGTCTCTCTGTTACAGCGACAGCCGCTATCGTTATGGGGCACGATTACCTGCTAGACCGTCACGATTTATTCAAGAAATACCTGTAGAATTGATAGAAGAAGTGCGGTTTCGTGGCAAGTTTTCGCCCTTTAAAAAAAGATACTAATATAGTTTGGAAAATTTGACAGTTGCACTTTACTAAAAACTGTGTATAATCTCAACGTGCTGGCCTAAGAAACATCTTTTTTAAAGATACTCAGTTTTTTGCGGGGGCCACCGCACCCTAAACATTCAGTTTCTTTAAGAAACTTAATTTCCTGGTAGTGACTGTGGCATCCTAAAAAAACGAGTGTCTTTAAGAAACTCTGGTTTCTTTGAGATGCTTGGCCCTAAATCCTAAAAAAACGCTGATTCAACTCCAAGGTAGTGATGCAATGTGGGTTCTGTAGGGGGGCAACCCTTGTGGTTGCCCAAAGATGCCGGCCTTTTGCAACCACAAGGGTTGCCCCCTACAGAACCCACATTACATCACTTTCCAACCCCAAAATACTCATGATAGTCAAACGGAAGAGGTTAAAAACTATGCCCAGAAAACTCAATTTATTTTTTGCGTCTGCCCTAATCGTCATGGCAGCCACCAACACTACTCCACTAGGCAACGCTTATGCCCAAGAAAACACGTATGGTCCCGTGAAATCCGGTGAACTGATCTGGAACATTGCAGGTAAAGTGACCCCCAACGCTTCTGTCAGTCGACAGCAAGTCATTGTGGGCATCCTTCGTGCCAATCCTTCTGCATTCAAAACCCCGTGTAACTTCAATTCCTTGAAAGTTGGAGAAAAGTTGACTGTTCCAGCCCTGACTGACATACAAGCCTTGAGTCAAGAGGAGGCTAAAAAAGAATTTGACGGGCAGAATGAAGCGTGGAAGAATCGCAAGAAAAATCCTATCGTCTGCCCAGCGCCCGAAGTGGCTACTCCGGCAGAGACGGCTACCACCGCTACTTCTCCCACCCCGCCGGCCCCCGCCGAAGCGACTCCTCCTAAAGAGACGCCCCCTGCGGCGGCACCGGCTACCAATGATTCTCCAACAGGGGCACAGACGCCACCCCCTGCAACGCCACCGACACCTTCTCCAACACCACCTGTGGTACCACCTGTGGCCGCGGGGCCGCATCCCACAGAGACAACCACTGCGCCCCCGGTGGTGCCTCCACCTGAAGCACCCAAACCGGCGTCCGAAAATGTTGCGTCTCCTCCCCCTGTGGCACCCACCAATGCCACTCTGCCAGCACCTGCTTCATCCACCGGCGCCACACCCATGGCATTCTCATCGGATTCTCCTCCCCAAACACCCTCCCAATTGCCAGACTTAATCATCTGGATCCTGATCGGAGGAGGTTTATTATCGGCCTTTATCATTGCCGGGTTACTCCATGTCCATGCCAGAAATGAAGCGTCCGTTCCGGTAAATCCAAACAAGTATGATTTTGCAGAAAGTAAGAAATTGGCTTCTGATGAGGGGGATGATATGCCTTTACATACTGACCAAGATGATGGGAATAAGTCAGAGGATGTCGTCAAGGAATAAAGATTAACTGAGCATTCTGGAGCATTCTGGAGTCCAAAGCGTCGCTTTGGACGCGCCCGGGCCTGGTTGGTCCGCTTCACTCCAAGCAAATAACGGTAGTGTTGCAAAGGTAATGGTTAGGGGTTTTGGAGTATGGTTAGGGGTTTTGGAGTACGGAATTTATTCCGTTTCAAGCGGAATTAATTCCGTACTCCAACGGAATAAATTCCGTACTCCAACGGAATAAATTCCGTACTCCAACGGAATTAATTCCGTACTCCAACGGAATAAATTCCGTACTCCAACGGAATTAATTCCGTACTCCAACGGAATTAATTCCGTACTCCAACGGAATTAATTCAGTACTCCAGCGGAATCAATTCCGTACTCCAAAACTGCTATACCATTACTTGTACAACACTACCCAAATAACTATCATGTCTCTCCTAAAAAATGATCGATTTTTACGCGCCCTCCAGCGTCAACCAGTAGATGTCACTCCCGTCTGGTTAATGCGACAAGCAGGGCGTTACTTACCTGAATATCGTAATACAAGAACCCGGGCTGGAGACTTTTTGACTTTATGTCAAACCCCAGAACTGGCCTGCGAAGTGACCTTACAACCCCTCGCACGGTTTCCACTCGATGCCGCTATTCTGTTTTCTGACATTCTCACTATTCCAGATGCGATGGGATTGGGTTTATATTTCAGCACCAACGAAGGTCCCTGTTTCACTCGTCCTGTGCGCAGTCAAGCAGACATAGAGGCCCTCGGTGTTCCTGACCCTTATCAAGAACTTAGGTATGTCATAGATGCCGTGACTCTCATTCGCAAAGAACTCGATGGTCGAGTCCCCCTCATTGGTTTTTCTGGCAGTCCGTGGACTTTGGCGACTTACATGGTGGAAGGTGGGGCAACCAAAACGTTTCGAAAGGTCAAAGGACTCTTGTTTGAACAACCGCAAGTGATGCACACATTGTTAGATAAACTGGCCCAGTCTGTCACTGTTTATCTGAATGCCCAAATTGCCGCCGGTGCCCAAGCGGTGATGGTTTTTGACACTTGGGGAGGGATTCTAACGACCAGAGATTATTTGGAATTTTCGCTACGTTATATGCGATACATTGTCGCCCATCTTACCCGCACTTATGATCAACAACGAGTTCCGATTATCTTATTCACTAAAGATGGGAACGAATGGTTAGAAGAGATTGCCGCCACAGGTTGCGATGCGGTTGGTTTAGACTGGAAACTGCCTCTGACTGTGGCACGGGCGCGGATTGGTGATAAAGTGGCCCTGCAAGGGAATCTCGATCCTTGTGTCTTATATGCCTCCCCCGAACGTATTCGTCAGGAAGTGGCGACTTTGTTGGCTAGTTATGGGGCAGGTCCAGGTCATATTTTTAATTTGGGGCATGGCATTCATCCGGAAGTGGACCCGGACCATGTAGCGGTCTGTGTTGATGCGGTTCATACTCTGAGTCCCCAGTTTAACCAGCAATGCCATTAAGTTAAGGAAAACAGTCCCCCGAAATTAACATACAGATGGACTAGAGGCTTTAGCGGGTAGTGTTGCAAAGGTAATGGTTAGAGGTTTTGGAGTACGGAATTTATTCCGTTTCAAGCGGAATAAATTCCGTACTCCAACGGAATAAATTCCGTACTCCAACGGAATAAATTCCGTACTCCAACGGAATAAATTCCGTACTCCAAAAACGGAATAAATTCCGTACTCCAAAACCGCTATATCATTATCCTCCCCCAAACATTACCTGTAACCTCCCTTCCGGATAGATAATTTGGTAGTCCTCCAACCCATCCCCATTCACGTCCGGCACTACCACCACTTGTACTTGGTCAGTTGCACCACGCGCACCCGATGTCACCAAGTAATCCAACTTCCCACGGTAAACACGGCTGCCTACGGCCAGTGTCACCCGTCCATCATTTTCTAAGACCGTGTTGCCTCCAGCGGCACGGAGGGCGGCGGGATTGGCGGCGGCTGGGTAAATGACTTGGTTTCGACGCTTCCCAGTGTCGTCTTCAAAGACTAAGGCGACGGGGGAGGTGAGAGTCAGTCCCAACGGTTCTGCTGACGAGGTTAAGGTCGAGTAGAGGTTGGGGCGGGCCATGAAGTAGTTGCCTTCGGCGGAAGGGACTTTGACATTGCCATCCGGTTGCATTTCCGCTTGTAAATTCCACTGGTGTAACGCTTCTTGTAAGGCCGCAGGGGCTTGGATGACAGGGGTGCCTATCACTTCGCGACCCATGTAGGTGACAAAGGTCACCGTGCCATTGGCATCTAAGGTCAGCCCCGCCGTGGTCGAGTCGTCCCGTCGCGAGGAGTGGAAGACTTGGCGGGCGCGTAAGGGTAAGACCGTGTAGAGATGGTCGCCTACTGGTACGCTGAGGTAGCCGTAGGTTGGGTGTTGCGTTAGGGCCAAGTGGTAGCTTTGTAAGGCGTAGAGGTCGTTGATGGCACCTAAGATGCCGCCAATGGCACTGAAGTTGAGGACGTCCGTTTCTAATAGCACCGCTTGTTGACCGAGAATCGAGGTCGCTTTTCTCCCTAACATGCCCGTCAAATCTAGGTCGTAAGGAATCGTGGCGTTGTCTTCAAAGCGGACGCCTGTGCCTAGTGTGACGGTGTTATCCAGTTCCGTACCACGGCCAATGAGGAGGTGTTCCAGACGGCTGTTGGGTAAGATTTTGGCGTCATGGAGTTGCGCTACTTGGTTCATTTGCACGGGTTGATGAGGTAATGGCGTGCCTTTGAGGTAGCCACCGACCATGCCACCAACGATTTGGGTATCCAAAGCTAAGGTGACATCTTGAAGGGTACCGGCATTTTGGATGTTGCCACCCAGGATGCCACCTACCACGATACCATGGGAAGTCACTTTGAAGTTTTCCAATGGCGTCGAGTTATTGGTGTTGTTCAAGAAGCAATCTACTAGCGTCGTGTTGAGTTGGCAACCACTCAAGTCATCTTCGGCTAACGTGATGGTGACCTCAGTGGGGCTGCCTAACATGGCTTTGCCAATGGGGTTGACCAGTTGCACGGAGAAGGTTTCATTGCCTTCGGTGGCCAAATCATATAGCAAGGGAATCGCTATCGTTTGGGCCGCGGTGTTGCCACTGGGCCAGGTCACCGTACCTTGTTGGGCCGTGTAATCTTGCCCGGCTTTGGCAGTGCCGTTGCTGGTGGTGTAGGAGACGGTGAGGTCGCCTAAATTGCTACCTGTGCGAGTCACGGTGAGAACGGCTTGTGCGCTGTTTTCAGGGATGACGAGATGGCTTGCTGAGAATTGTAACAGGGCCGCATCGTTGTCAGTAATCCCTACTCCTGTTTTGGCAGTGGGACCCAGTTGGGCACCGCCGGTGGGGGAGGTGAGGAGGACGCGAAACGCCTTCGTATCTTCCACTGTTAAGTCATCGAGTAGAGAAATGTTAAATTGTTTCGCCCCGTCTTCTCCCGCATTCCAAGTTAACGTTCCTGTGGTAGCCGTGTAATCACTGTCAGCTTGGGCACTGACATCTTCCGTGGTGTAAGTGACACTCACGGCACCTTGAGTGCCTTCGCTACGAGTGACAGTCAGGGTGACGGTACCATCGTTTTCTTGAACCGTGTAACCAGCACTGGCAAATTGCAGGACTCCCGCTAGATTGACAGGCGTGGCGGGTGACGAGGGAGACGTGCCCGTGGTGTCTCCTCCAGTGTCTCCTGTGGTAGGCGGTGTGGTAGGTGGTGTAACAGTCCCAGTCACCACGTCTGTCACCGTCACGGTTGCCTGTAGCGGTTGACCCAATTCAGTTTCCGCACTGGGGTTGGATAAAGTGACTTGGAACTGTTTGTCAGCTTCCGTGAGGATGTCACTGACGAGAGGCACTTCTATCAGTTTATGGGTACGGTCCCCATTGGGCCAAGTGAGGGTGCCGGTCATGGCGGTGTAATCGGTGCCATTGAGGGCGGTGCCATCACTGGTGGCGTAAGTGATAGAGATGTCTCCCCAGGGGGTGCCAGCACGGGTGACGAGGAGAGTCGCTTTGCCTTCCGATTCGTTCACCGTGTAACTGGGGGTGGCAAACTGGATGCTGTTATACCAAGGGACATCCAGAAGGGTAATGGTGGCTACCTTGGGGTCGCCTAAACCCACGTCGCCTTGGGTTTCCAAGAGTTGCACTTGTAACGTCTTCTGGTCATCCTGGGCTGGGTTAGGCAGGAGAGGGACTTGGATAGTTTTATCACTCCGGTCGCCATCACCCCAGACCAATTTGCCCGTGGTAGGCGTGTAATTGGCCGTGGCCAGTGCCGTACCATCTGCGGTCGTGTAGGAGACCGAGACTTCGCCTTTGGCACTGTTACCCAAACGGCTGACGGTGAGAGTGACGGTGCTGCTGTCTTCATGGACGCGGTAATTGTCTTGCGAAAATTGCAAGCGATTGAAGCGTTCTAACAAAGCGATGCAATGGGTATCTTTCGTCACCGTGACTTGACCCCCGGTAGCACAACTACTGTCACCACGCCAGTCGATGACACTGGAACCAGCTTCTGCCGTGGCCGTGAGAGTAACGACGGTGTCAGGAGAGACGGGCATCGTGCAAACGGTGCCACACTCTATACCAGCAGGTTGGCTAGTGATATGACCACTACCCGACCCAGCGAGACTCACCGTAAGAACCGGAAACGCATCAAAAGTCGCCGTACAATGCCTACTCGCATCCAGCAGTTGGAGTACGGAATTTATTCCGTGGAGTCCGGAATTTATTCCGTGGAGTCCGGAATTTATTCCGCCATTATTACAATCCCCACTCCACCCCACAAAAGTCGACCCCTCCTTCGGAGTTGCGGTAAGCGTGACCGTTGTCCCATTCGGATAACTGGTACATCCTTCTCCACAAGCCGTTCCCGAAGTGGGAGTCACACCGACCTCACCCGTCCCCGTCCCCGTTTGTGTCACCGTCACATTGTAAGTCACGGTTGGCGTAGGCGGTTCTGGCGGTTGCGGTGGTTCTGGCGGTGTCGGTGGCGTCGAGGCGGAATTGAAGATGGCGGTACACAATTTATGTTGGTCCAACACGACTTGACCCGTGGTGCAATCTCCTCCCCAACCGACAAAGAGGGAGTCTGCTTCTGGCGTCGCGGTCAACGTGACGGTGGTGCCAATGGCGTAACTCATGCACTCGACACCGCAATGGAGACCTTCTGGCGTCTTTGTCACAGTCCCTTTGCCATTCCCAGACAGGGTGACAGTTAAGGTATTGGTAGGGATGATGGTAAATAGCGCACTGCATTGTTTATTGGCATTGAGGACGACGGTGCCTTCGTTGCAATCGCCTGCCCAACCTGCGAAGGTGTGACCTGCGGCGGGGGTAGGTGTCAAGGTGACTTCGGTGCCGGCCAGGTAACTGGTGCAATTGGGACCGCAGGGGGCGCCGGGTAAGTTGGTCGCGACGGTGCCAGTGCCCGTGGTGGTGAGGGTTAAGGTGTACGTGGGTAATAAGTTAAAGGTCGCCACGCAGTTTTTATCACTGTCTAAGGTAACGTTGCCATCTTGACAATCGTCATCTCCCGTCCAATTGGCAAAACTAGACCCTGCGGTGGGGGTCGCAATGAGTTTCACTTTGCCGCCGCCGGGATAGCAATCGTTGTGACATGGGACATCGCCACCTGCCAAGTTTTGGCCAGGGGTATCCGTGGTGACGGTGCCATGACCTTCGCCGCGGGAACTGAGGGTGAGTTTATGCGGTTTCAGGTGGAAGTAAGCGACACACAGTTTGGTTGCCGACAGGAAGACTTCCGAGGTGTTGCCGTTGCTGAGACAATCGGCGTCACCACTCCATTGGCTAAACATGGCATTGGCCGCGGGTTTAGCGGTTAAGGTGACGGTGGTCGGGAGGTCATAGATATAGCAGTCATAGCCTTCTTCACGGACGCAAGTGGTCTTGGGTGTGGGCGTGACGAGGACTTGGCTACCCGTTTCACCAGTGCCGTCAATTTGTATCATGAGGGCAGCTTCGGTGGGGGGGATGCTGGGGGGAGTGTAGTTGCCACCGGTATTGCCACCGTTGTTGGTTCCGCCGTTGTTATTGCCACCGTTGTTAGTTCCACCGTTGTTGTTGCCACCGTTATTGTTGTTGCTGTTATCACTGGCGGCGGGAGTGCTAAAACTCCATGTCGTACCGGCGAAAACGTTACCAGCAACATCTGTAAAAGCGGCATTGGGAACTTGCACAGAGTAAGTTTGTCCTGTGGCAAAATCATTGGTAGGATTGATGGTCACGACGTTGCCCAAACCGCCGACAGTCACTTGAGGAGAGTTGACACCAATACTCTCTACTACCGTGCCATTCGCATTCTTGATAACAATGTTACCATTCCCTTTGAGTATGGGTTCATTGAAGTTAATCACGAGGTTGGTAGTGGCAGCAACATTGGTAGCACCATTTGCTGGGGTCAAGGTGTTGACAACTGGAGGTATGTTGTCAGCAGTTCCTCCCGTGGTAAAATTCCAATCGGTGTTATCTGTAACCGTTTGGCCAGAAGGCGTTTTAAACGCCGTGGAATCCATGTCAACACAATATCTGGTGCTGGGATCCAAATCTCCGCTAGGGTCAAACGACGCGCTTCTACCTTCCGCGTCAAGGTTGGCTTGTGAGGCATCAAACTCGGTCACAAGAGTATCGCATCCCATCGCTTGGCGCAAGCCTGACGGTCTGGATTTCGTTCCTGTAGAGTCCATCCAAAGACGTATCTTACCTATCCCTTTGAACACAGGTTGGTTAAACCACAGAACGAGTTTGATATTGGTAGGAACACCTGACTTGTCGTTGTATATGAAGATGGTTACTTTAAGTATCGTTGTCACTGGGGTAGCCGGACAAGGGCTGGTGGTCTTGGTCACGACGTTACTGTGGCCGGAATTACCGCCCGCATTGTAAGCATAGACTCGGTAGTGATAGGTCGTGTTGCAAGTTAGACCACTGTCATTGTAAATTGTTGTATTGGTAGCAACGGTAACGGTGCTTGCGGAGGGCGCGGGGGGCCAGGTGCTACCGTCTGGCGAACGTTCCAGTTTGAAGCCATCTTCGTTACTGTTGGTGTCTGTCCAGGAGAGGTCGATTTGAGTTTGGGAAACGACGGTGGCAGAGAGAACAGTGGGAGAGATATTCACTGTAAACGTGCCCAGCGAAGCAACTGCATCAGCAAAGTTCCCAGTCACATCACTCACTTCGTTGGCCTTCAAAGCCACCGTGTAAATGCCATTGTCAGCATTATCCCAACTTCCTCCTGGAGGGGCAAAGGAATAAGTCGCCGTAATTGAGGCATTGTCACTGGCGGGGGAGGCACTGCCCAAGGTTACTGGGAGGTTAAGGCTGTTAGGGCCTGTTACCTGAATATCAGAATTACCCAGACTGCTATATTTCATCTTATCAGTGTCGCCATAGACCACCGTGAAGGAATATGAGGTACTGCCAGCCGTAGTGATGTTGGTTAAAGCAGGGTTAATGGTAGCCGTGGGTTTTTGGGTGTCAGCAACAGAAGTGGTGCCTGAAATTGAGGGCACAGTGCCATCCGTTTTGTAATTAACCGCGCTACTTGTTCCGTTGTAGGGGTAAATTGCAAAGCTGTAGGAGGTAGCCGCGTCCAAGCTGGTAAAGGTGTAAGAATTATCCCCAGTAACATGTGCAACGCTTACTGCTGCGTTTTTATCAGTCCAATCGGTCTCGGCAATGACAAACGTTCCGTCTGCCACAGTGGCAACAGTTCCTGTCCCTGTTTTGGCCACTATCAAATAATTGTCGGGAAGTGAGGTTCCTGTTGAGTCCGTCCAGGTCAATTTAATTTGACCTGCGGTGGTGGATGACGTGTCAATGTCAAATGAAGTCACATGGTTGGTGGGTTCCTCATCGAGAGTCGTACCTGAAATTGAGGGCACAGTGCCATCCGTTTTGTAATTAACCGCGCTACTTGTTCCGTTGTAGGGGTAAATTGCAAAGCTGTAGGAGGTAGCCGCGTCCAAGCTGGTAAAGGTGTAAGAATTATCCCCAGTAACATGTGCAACGCTTACTGCTGCGTTTTTATCAGTCCAATCGGTCTCGGCAATGACAAACGTTCCGTCTGCCACAGTGGCAGGAGTTCCTGTCCCAGTTTTAGCTACGATTAGATAATTGGCGGGAAGTAAAGTCCCAATAGCATCGGTCCAGGTCAGTTTAATCTGGCTAGTGGTGGTGGATGGGGCATCAATGGCAAATGAAGTCACATGGTTGGTAGGTTCGGGGACAATTTCTCCCTCATACGCACCAGCATCACAATCACTGGTTGGAAGAGGTTGAGGCCGAGTTACCCCATTCTGGGCAGTGCCAGAACAGTCGGTTGCACCATTAGGAACTCTGTCAATAGCAGAAGGAGTACCTCCACTTCTAGGGGGATAGAGTCCTGTGGCGGAGAAATAGGAGTTGTCGAGTATGACGGTGCCGATGGTGCCTAGTACGTTATTGTCAGCTACTGATACATCCTGAGTAGCACCATTGTTATTAGCAGGGCAAGCAGTCACAGTGTTGCCCAGTATGTTGTAATCTAGGGAGTTTCTAGTACCACTAGCACCACAGTTCTTAATCGTGTTGCCCGCAATGATGCTGTTTTGATATTGAACGTTACTGGCTACGGTTGTAAGAATGCCCATGTTGGTATTACCAACAATGGTGCTGTTTTTCACAACACTTGGGAGAGTCGAACTTGCATTAGTACTGAAAGCAATACCATTAAAATTGTTGCTAATCGTACTGTTGTTCAAGTGCAAGGCAACATTTCTGTTGACATATATCGCGGCATTCGCAGTGGGCATGGTGGCACTTGTCGTTATAGTGACATTGTTAATGGTTACGTCAAAAGTAGGGATAGCACTTTTATCAAGGTTGAAAACGTTGATGTTCCCTGGCCCCTTTATTATCACACTGGACGATAAACTGGAAGCGTCAATAGTCAAGCTTTTGGCTATGGCTAGGGTAGAAGAAAGAAGGATAGATTGTCCATTGACAGTAGAACCGAAGGAGATGATTTCTCCGTCACCTACGTCTGTGATAGCCTGTCGCAAACTGCCAACACCGTTGTCATTGTTATTGGCTACTGTTTGGTCAGCAGCATTGGCCACTGGCACCAAACACAATGCCAGCACAAGAGTTAGTAGGCCAGGAATCAATCCCAATCTTTGAGTCAATTTATCGACTCGAAATAAAAACAATTTTCGATAAGACATAGTGATTTATGCAGTGACCACTCACTGCATCCTCCTTAGTAAGTCAAGACACCTCAAATGGGGTGTCGGGTGGATGATTGTCTGAATCAGAATTTGCAGAATTTTAGAATTTGCAGAATGTGTGAAGGGGGCATTCGGAAAATTCTTCAATTCGGAACATTCTGAGTCTGATAAAATAGTTAAACATGTCATGCCAAAAACGGCAACCTACGGGTTCTTGAGTCTTAGTGATTTACAGATGAAGTATCTTTACCCTCTGATGAAAAATTTACGATAAAAACACCGTTGGAGTCACGACTTTCAAGTGGGGTACACGAGAAAAATGACGTTCATTGGTAGTGAGAATGGGCAGTGCATGTTCCAAACATGAGGCCGCAATCAGCACATCCTTCACTCCAATATCTTGATTACGACGAATCAAGTCGGCATGTAAATAGGCGGCCCTGTTAGCCGCTTCCTCCGTCAAGGGTAACACGGTCATGAGTCCCAAGAGGGCATCTTCACCAATGGTCTTTCCACTACGCGCCACTCCAAATAGCAATTCATAGACCGTGATGGTCGTCACGTAGCAAACGGACTCTTTGACAGCCTTCTCCACCGCGCCCGCCTCTGGCAGGCGACCTTTCAGATAACCAATCAGTACACTGGTATCTAAGCAGATTCGTTCATAGTCCAGGATTGCCACGCCCCCTCCAGATAAGTTATCGCCTCCTCAAATGCCGGATCATCACTTAACACGCCACGCAGTGCTAAAAATTGTTGTAACGGTGTGAATTGCAATGTGTGCTTTTCCACCGTGGTCTTAACCATCTCACCTTCTTGCAGACGTAATTTTACCAACAGTGAGGATGGCAAAGAAATCAAGTTGTCGTTGGTACTTTTGGCTACTTGCATCATAAGAAATAGTTTCTTCCAGATTTCATGGTTTCTGCCGCGATTAAGTACGGCATTCTCCTTATTCAGTAAAGACACCTCAATTGGGGTGTCGGGTGGATGTTTGTCAGAATCAGAATTTGCAGAATTTTAGAATTTGCAGAATGGGTAAATGAATTGATTCTGGTTCTTCTGAAAAATCTGTGGAATCTGATTCGGGTTGTTACCTATAGTAATATTCCTCATCACTTGTACCCCCCCCAGCCCCCCCGCACGCGGGGGGGAGTCAGCCACGCCGCGGAGTCAGCCACGCCGCGGGGGAGTCAGCCACGCCGCGGGGGGAGTCAGCCACGCCGCGGGGGGAGTCAGCCACGCCGCGGGGGAGTCAGCCACGCC
>JAABRD010000003.1 GCA_011391085.1 Thiotrichaceae bacterium
CCCCCGGCCCCTCTCCCAGAGGGAGAGGGGGGAGGGCAAACATATCACCCACTCCAGCATCATTACCAAAAAAAGGAACCTCACTATGAAAACGTTACTTCGTCCAGCCGTTACTTTATTTTTATTATTCAGTGGTCTCACGGGGATTATCTATCCGTTGCTGGTCACGGGCATTGGCAACCTGATGTTTCCTCAGCAAGTGGCTGGTAGCCTGCTGAAAGTGGGAGATAAATGGGTTGGGTCAAGCCTCATTGGTCAACCTTTCACAGACCCGAAATATTTCTGGGGACGACCGTCGGCTACGGCCCCTTATCCTTACAACGCCTTAGCTTCTGGAGGTTCTAACCTGGGTCCCCTCAATCCGATGTTGCAAGAAGTTATCACGGCTCGAATAAAAGTGCTACGAGAAGTCGACCCTGACAATTCTCGTCCGATTCCTATAGACTTAGTGACTGCTTCCGCCAGTGGTTTGGATCCGCATATCAGCCCAGCCGCGGCGGAATATCAAGTGTCTCGTATTGCACGGTGGCGTAAGTTAGCACCTGCTACGGTACAAAACTTGGTACAACAGTTTATCGAACCTCCACAATGGAGAGTGTTTGGCGAATCACGGGTGAATGTGTTGCGGCTGAATTTGGCACTGGATCAGATGTAATGGTTCAGGAGTCCAAAGCGACGCTTTAGACTCATGAACCATCTTCACCACCTCTTGCATAAGGTGGGTTAAAATACAAAAAACGGTAGTGATGCAATGTGGGTGATATTCATGGAGTTGCCCTCACCCCCGGCCCCTCTCCCTACGGGCGTGGGGAGTGTGGCGGAACCAACGGTTTTCTCCCCTCTCCTTCTGGGAGAGGGGCCGGGGGTGAGGGTAAACATATCACCCACATTGCATCACTACCCAAAAAACAACATGAACATGAATAACCATCGCCCCACCCCTGATGAATGGCTGGACAAAATCCAGCAAGAAGAAGCCAAACAACAGCGTGGCCGCTTGAAAATTTTCTTTGGCAGTTGCGCAGGAGTCGGTAAAACCTTCGCGATGTTGTTAGCCGCCGGTGCGCAACGACAACAGGGTACTGATTTAATAGTTGGAATTGTGGAGACCCATGGACGTAGCGAGACGACGGCTTTGTTAGAAGGTTTGGAAGTGTTGCCACTGAAGCAGATTGAATACCGCGGTCGACAACTGCCGGAGTTCGACTTGGATGCCGCACTGACTCGTCATCCTGCATTGATTTTGATAGATGAATTGGCGCACTCGAATGTCGCCGGTTCGCGTCACCCCAAACGTTGGCAGGACGTGGAGGAGTTGCTTACCGCCGGTATTGATGTCTATACCACCGTCAATGTTCAACATTTGGAGAGTCTCAATGATATTGTTGGTCAAATTACCGGGATACGGGTATGGGAGACTGTGCCAGATAAAGTCTTTGAAATGGCCGACGAGGTAATTTTAGTCGACCTTCCCCCTGATGAGTTATTACAGCGGCTCCAACAGGGTAAAGTCTATTTACCGCAACAGGCGGAACGTGCCGTACAAAATTTCTTCCGGAAAGGCAACTTGATTGCGTTACGGGAGTTAGCGTTGCGCAGGACCGCAGATCGAGTGGATGCCCAGATGCGGGATTATCGGGCCGACCAATCCATTCATCAAGTTTGGCAGGCCAAAGAACGGTTAATGGTTTGCATAGGTCCTTATGCAGGAGGAGATAAATTGGTGCGCAGTGCAGCACGCTTGGCTACTGTCTTACGGGGTGACTGGTTGGCAGTGTATGTAGAGACTCCAGCCTTGCAACGCTTGTCCGCCAGTCGACGCGAGAGTATCCTGAAAACGCTGAAGTTGGCTCAAGAATTGGGCGCGGAAACGACTACCTTAGCGGGTGCAGAGTTAGCACCGACTCTCATCAGTTATGCCCACTGTCGGAATGTCACGAAATTAGTTATTGGTAGAACTAAACATCCCTGGTGGTCCAAAATATGGCGTACCCGCCTGGCTGATGAATTAGCGAATCGTTCACCAGACATCGACGTATATATGGTAAGCCATCCACTCACCACGGCGGCCCAGACCTCCTCCGCTACCACGATAGGTTTGGAGTTGGAGGACACTATCGAACCATCGATGACAGGCTATGTTTGGGCTACTGCCGCTGTGGTGGGAGTGACGCTGGCGACGGCAGGATTGATTCACTTCTTTGACTTCACCAATGTCATCATGCTGTACTTACTGGCAGTGGTTCTGGTGTCGGTGCAGTGTGGCCGTGGGGCGGGTATTTTCACCTCCTTTTTAAGCGTGGCAGCCTTCGACTTTTTTTTTATTCCTCCCAAACTGTCATTTACCGTAGCAGACACTCAATATCTGTTTACTTTTGTAATCATGTTAGTCGTGGCCTTAATCATCAGCAACCTGACCGCTAACCTACGTTATCAAGCGCGGGGGGCAAATTTTAGGGAACGACGTGCCAGTTTATTATATACACTGAGTAAAGAATTGTCTTCCGCCCTGACGGTGGCGCAGATTATCCAAATCAGTGTGGAACATCTTCAGGGAGTGTTTCAGGCCAAGGTCGCTTTGCTGTTACCAGATAGTCAGGAACAGGTTCGGCAACCGGTCGTAACGGAGGGTGAGGAGACTCCGACATTGCGGTTCGACCCTGATTTAGGAATTGCGCAATGGGTCTATGATAATCAGCAACCGGCGGGGCTGGGGACGAATACTTTACCAGCTAATCCGACATTGTATCTGCCGTTACGGGCCCCGATGCGTACTCGTGGCGTACTGGCTATGGTGCCAGCGACTTCACACCAAATTTTTCAACCCGAACAGCAACGTTTGCTGGATACCTTTGCGGCCCAAATTGCACTGGCGTTAGAACGAGTCCATTATGTAGAAATCGCCCAAGATGTTTTGGTAAGTATGGAAATCGGGCGGTTCCGCAATTCGTTACTCTCAGCTGGCAGTATTGGAGTAGAAGCTTTCGCCGGTGGCGATGTTGAAGTAGAGGCTTTCGCCGGTGGCTTTTCCCCTGAGTTTAATTCGGTACCAGCCCCCACCGGCGAAAGCCTCAATGCCATTAAGTTAAGGAATTAAGACACTGGTGGAGTGGAGGCTTTAGCCGGCTGGCAGTAGGCGTCCCCGTCTTTCCCAACGTGCGGGGTTTGCCTACTGTCAGCCGGCTAAAGCCTCCATTCCAACGGTGTTTCCCTTAACTTAATGGCATTGCAACTAAAGCCTCTAGTCCCGCGTTCCCTGCCTCATTTAGATATTGTATTGACATTTATCCCATACTGTATTGACATCTCACCCCATTTCTTTTTACAATACCCACGGTCATTTTTGACCACTTTACAACAAACATCTTTTCAACATGGTAATTAAACAGATGAACCACCCTCCCCCTCCACAAACGCCTATCTCATCGGCGTCCCCAGAAGATTCGCCCTCAATGGTTTCCTTTTGGGAATCTTTTGCTTACTGGCTAAAACTAGGCTTTATCAGTTTTGGCGGCCCCGCGGGTCAGATTTCCATGATGCACCAAGAACTGGTAGAACGCCGACGTTGGATTTCTGAAAACCGTTTCTTACACGCCTTAAATTACTGTATGTTGTTACCAGGTCCAGAAGCTCAACAATTGGCCACCTATATCGGCTGGCTGATGCACGGTATCAAAGGTGGAATCATGGCGGGGATATTGTTTGTACTCCCTTCTTTACTCATTTTGATTGCCTTGACCTGGATTTATGTCGTCTATGGCAACGTTCCCTTGGTAGCTGGGATTCTCTATGGCATCAAACCCGCCGTCACTGCCATTGTGGTGTTCGCAGCGTACCGCATTGGGTCACGGGCACTGAAAAACAATGTCTTATGGGCGTTAGCGGCCCTAGCATTTATTGCCATCTTTGTCTTCGAAGTTCCCTTTCCGTTCATTGTCTTAGGCGCGGCCATTTTGGGATTCATTGGCGGACGGGTGGCACCAGAAAAATTTCGCATGGGTGGAGGACATGGGGATGGTGGCCACAAGTCCTATGGTAAAGCGTTGATTGATGACGATACCCCTACGCCAGACCATCTGCGTTTTAAATGGTCACGGACGCTGGCATTTCTGGTCGTCGGTTTGGTCATCTGGGCTAGCACTTTAGGTCTGTTGATGACTCAATTTGGCTGGGAAGGCGCGTTGACACAAATGGGTTGGTTCTTTACCAAAGCGGCATTACTCACCTTTGGCGGTGCGTATGCCGTGCTTCCGTATGTCTATCAAGGTGGCGTGGATCATTATCAATGGTTGACGGCCCCTCAAATGATAGATGGTTTAGCGTTGGGAGAAACGACTCCTGGGCCACTCATTATGATCGTAGCATTTGTTGGCTTCATTGGGGCGTGGACGAAAGCAGTGTTCGGACCTGAGAGTTTGGCATTAGCAGGTATCTTAGGCGCCACCATTGCAACATTTTATACCTTCCTCCCTTCCTTCCTATTCATCTTTTTAGGCGGACCGTTGGTAGAAACGACGCATGGCGATATTAAGTTCACGGCGCCACTGACAGGAATCACCGCCGCAGTCGTCGGTGTCGTATTAAATCTCGCCACCTTTTTTGCCTACCATGTCCTCTGGCCAATGGGGGTTCAAGGCCAGTTTGAGTGGTTCTCGGCCATCTTGGGAATTGCCGCATTTATTGCCCTGTTCCGCTTCAAAATAGGCATCAGTCAAGTTATTGTGGCTTGTGCAGTGGTGGGATTGGGATACAGTTTGATAATTCCATTGATTGTCAAGTAAATAACTCCTCTTACGCAACTGCACCAGAAACTAAGTTTGCTTTACGAAACTTAGTTTCTTTAGTACCTATTGATTATGCTTAACCTCAAACCCTCTCCTCAAGTTATCCAAACCGACTACACGAAGTTACAGTCTTTAGTCGAATTTAAAGAACGAGTAGGCGAATTGGGGACCGCGTTGATCGGTATTATTACCAAAGAGTTACAAACCAATAAACCCTTTCAAGAGGCGTTTGAAATATTTAGTAAATTGTGTCGCAGTTCGATTAATCCGAACTTGGCGGACATAGCGATTATTGAGATGTTGGTTCAGCACTTGTTGACCGAACGGTTATTTCGGACCGTTTTTAACAATCCCGATTTTCGAAAGAAGAATGTCATTGCCAAAGAGATTGAAAAGGTCATTGCGCAATTGACAGCTAAATCGTTTAGTCGGGATACGTTTCTCAAGAGTCTCGACCATTTTTATCTCGCCATCGAACGGGCCGCCGCGACCATAGAAGACTATCAACGGAAGCAAGCATTTCTCAATCTTGTTTATGAAAAGTTCTTCCAAGGCTTTGCTGTGAAAATCGCCGATACACACGGCATTGTCTATACGCCACAAGCAATTGTGAACTTTATGATCAACTCGGTGGAGGAGATGTTGCGACAAGAATTTAATCGAACATTATCCAGTCCTGGGGTACACATTCTCGACCCGTTTGTTGGAACGGGCAACTTTATCATGCGGGTGTTACGCGAGATTAACTCGTTGCAATTGGAACACAAATACAAACACGAGTTACATTGCAACGAAGTGATGTTGTTGCCCTATTACATTGCTTGCCTGAATATTGAACAAGCATTTTATGAACAGACTGACAAGTATCTGCCCTTTGATGGAATCTGCTTAGTCGATACGTTTGAATTGGTGGAGGAGAAGCAACGAGAATTGTTTGTGCCAGCTAATACTCAGCGCGTCTCGCGACAACAGGAGACACCGATCTTTGTGATTCTTGGGAATCCACCCTATAATGTTGGACAACAACATGAAAACGATAATAATAAAAATCGCAAATATCCTGCTTTAGAAAAACTGGTTGCCGAAAACTATGCGAAGACTTCCAAAGCCACCAATAAAAATGCCTTGTCAGATGCGTATGTCAAGGCGTTTCAATGGGCCACTTGGCGCCTGCGCGAGAGTCAGGAAGGAATTGTGGCGTTGGTCACCAATAACGGTTTTTTAGACGGCATTGCGTTTGATGGAATGCGCAACCACTTGGCCACTCAGTTTGCCAAAATTTATCATCTGAACTTGAAAGGTAACGCCCGCACGTCTGGCGAACGTAGGAAGCAAGAAGCAGGTAATATTTTCAATGACCAAATTCGCGTTGGGGTGGGAATTACGTTGTTAGTGAAGCAACCTAAACCGGCTAATCAGCTTGCCGAAATTTGGATTTATTCCATTGCAGATTACTTAGAAGCCAATGAAAAACAAGATTTTTTGGTAAAGGCTAACAGTTTTCGTCAAATTCCTTTTCAATTGGCTAAAGTGGATAAAAATCACACCTGGCTAACCGACGGCTTACGTGCTGAATTTGAGAATTTGATACCGTTGGGAACCAAAACTGAGAAGGTCTCGAAACAAGCTGTGAAAGGCGTCATTTTCAAGAATTATGGACGTGGTGTGGGCACCAGCCGCGATGCCTGGGCTTATCATTTCAATCGGGAGACGCTGGCTAAGAATATGCGATACACGATTGGAATTTATAATGAACAGGTGAATAAATGGATCGACCAAGAACCGACCCTTCAATGGACTCACGCGGAGGAGAAGCGTCGGTACATTGATGCCCTAGTGTTATATGATGACACGCAACTCAGTTGGAGTCATACTCTCAAAACCGCTTTGGAACGCAAGCACAAAGCGCAGTTTGCTGAAGAGAACATCAGACGATCTCTGTATCGTCCCTTTACCAAGAGTTACTTGTTTTTTGACCGCATTATGAATAACGAGGGAGCCATCTTCGGGTCGGTTTTTCCTACCCCAGCAACTGAAATCGAGAATCGAGTGATTTGCGTCAATGGAATTGGTGGCAAGAAACCGTTGAGTCCCTTGATGGTCAATTGTTTGCCAGACTTGGGACTGATTGAAGCGACTCAATGCTTCCCCTTTTATACTTACCATGAAGACGGCACTCATCGTCAAGAAAACCTCACCAATTGGGCGTTGGAAACGTTTCAACAACATTATCAAGACTCGAATATCACCAAGTGGGACATTTTCTACTACGTCTATGGCCTGTTGCATCACCCTGACTATCGAGAGAAATACGCAATCAATGTGAAACGGGAGTTACCCCGAATCCCTTACGCCCCAGACTTCTGGCCGTTTGCTACCGCAGGTCAACAGTTGGCGGAATTACATGTACACTATGAGACGCAACCAGAATATCCGTTACAACCAGTCATCAACACACCGTTGCACTGGCGGCTTGAGAAAATGAAGTTGTCAAAAGACCAAACTAGCGTGATTTATAACAACTCCTTAACCTTAACTGGGATACCACCTGAGACCTTCGAATATCGCTTAGGCAATCGTTGTGCATTAGACTGGGTGATTGACCAATACCAAGTGAGTCAAGATAAGCGCAGTGGGATTGTCAATGATCCAAATCAGTTGGAGGACAAACAGTATATTGCGCGTCTGATTGGGCAGGTGGTGACGGTGAGTGTCAAGACAGTGGAGATTGTCAAGGGGTTGCCGTCGCTTGACTAAAAACCATCAACCCGCTACACTCACTTCGCGTCCATGAACGTGCGGCTAACAAACTAACGAAAGAGATTTTTATGCTTAACTTAAAACCGACTCATCGAGTCATTCAAACTTACTACAGTGAATTGCCCAAATTAACTCAGTTAAAGCAAGAACATGAAGGTGCCGTCGCGCCCCTATTTGCGAGTATTTTGCGTTATAGTGCGGCGCAGACTACTCATTTAGAGTTTGTCGAACAATATCAACTGAAACGCGATGGGAAACGTCCTCTGCGGGCCGATGGGGTATTGGTGGATCGGCACACCCAAATCTTAGTCTATGGCGTGTGGGAGGCCAAAGATATAAAAGATAATCTCCCCAAAGAGGTGGCGAAGAAATTTCAAGATGGGTATCCCAAGGAAAACATTCTGTTTCAAACGCCGCACCGGCTTCAGTTATATCGACATGGCGAATTGATTTATGACGCCGACATCAGTCAGTCACCTGCCAAACTGATTGAGGGCGTGGAACACTTTTTTGACTATCAACCGCCTGCGTATCAGCAATGGGAGGAGGCGATGGTCAAGTTTAAAGAACGAGTGGCCGAGTTGGGAACGGCGTTGGTCGGTATCATTACCAAGGAATTACAGACCAATAAACCGTTTCAAGAAGCGTTTGACAAATTTCGGAAACTCTGCCACCATTCGATCAATCCAAATTTGGCCGATGCGGCCATTCTGGAAATGTTGGTACAACATTTGTTGACCGAACGATTATTTCGGACCGTGTTTCACAACTCGGACTTTCGGGAGAAGAATGTCATTGCCAAAGAGATTGAGACGGTCATTGCGAAGTTGACCGCGAAATCTTTTAGTCGGGAGGCGTTTCTCAAGAGTCTCGACCATTTTTACTTGGCCATTGAACAGGCCGCCGCAACCATTGAAGAATATCATCGCAAGCAAGAATTTCTCAATGTCATTTATGAGAAGTTCTTCCAAGGCTTTGCCGTCAAAGTGGCCGACACACATGGTATTGTCTATACCCCGCAACCGATTGTCGAGTTTATGGTCAGGTCGGTGGAGGAGATTTTACAGCAGGAATTTAATCGTTCCCTGTCTAGTCCGGGCGTGCAGATTTTGGATCCGTTTGTGGGTACAGGCAATTTCATTATGCGAGTGCTTCGGGAAATTAACCCGTTACAATTGGAACACAAGTATCGCGCAGAGTTGCATTGCAATGAGGTGATGTTATTGCCTTATTACATTGCCTGTATGAACATTGAACAAGCATTTTATGAACGGACGCGCAAGTATCTGCCCTTTGAAGGGATTTGCATGGTGGATACATTCGAGTTAGTGGAGGAAAAGCAACAAAAATTGTTTGGCCCGGCCAATACCCAGCGAGTGTTCCGTCAACAGGAAGCGCCCATTTTTGTCATTCTCGGTAACCCACCGTATAACGTCGGTCAACAGAACGAAAATGACAATAACAAAAATCGCCACTATCCGACATTGGCGAAGTTGATTGCGGAAACGTATGCGAAGGATTCACGTGCTACCAATAAAAACGCGCTGTCAGATGCGTATGTCAAGGCGTTTCAATGGGCTACCTGGCGCCTGCGGGATAGCCCAGAAGGAATGGTGGCGTTTGTGACGAATAATGGTTTTTTAGATGGTGTTGCGTTTGATGGGATGCGAAAACACCTGGCGAACCAGTTTGCCAAAATTTACCATCTCAATTTAAAAGGTAACGCCCGCACCTCTGGTGAACGTAGGCGGCAGGAAGCGGGCAATATCTTCAATGATCAAATTCGTGTGGGAGTGGGTATTACGTTCTTGGTGAAACAACCAAAACCAGATAACCAACCTGCCGACATTTGGATCTATTCTATCCCCGATTATTTAGGAGTCAATGATAAACAGGAGTTTTTGGTCAAGGCTAAGAGTTTTAGCCAAGTGCCCTTTCAACTCGCCAATGTGGATAAGAACTACACTTGGCTGACGGAAGGCTTACACGCTGAGTTTGAGAGTTTTATCCCATTGGGGCTGAAAGCCGAGAAAGCGTCGAAACAGGAAGTTGAGGGAGTGATTTTCAAAATTTACAGTCGTGGTGTCGCAACCAGCCGCGATGCCTGGGCTTATAACTTCACTCGTGAGACGTTGACCGAAAACATGCAACGCACGATAGAGTTTTATAATCAAGAAGTGTTTCGCTGGTCCCGCCGTGGCGAGAAGCCAATCAGGGTAGATGATTTTGTGGTCTATGACGATACCAAACTGAGTTGGAGTCGCGATTTAAAATTAGATTTGCAACGCGGTAAGTTTGCGGAATTTCAGGAAGACAAAGTGAGAGTCTCTTTATATCGTCCATTTACCAAGTTAAATCTATTTTTGGATAGGATGATGAATGAGGAAGTTTATGTGTTCCCTGCCATTTTTCCCATTCCTGTCACCGAAACCGAGAATCGAGTGATTTGTGTCAATGGAATTGGCGGCCATAAACCATTGAGTCCATTGATGGTCAATTGTTTGCCAGATTTGGGACTGATTGAAGCGACTCAATGCTTCCCCTTTTACACCTATTCCGAAGACGGCACTCACCGTCAAGAGAACATTACTGACTGGGCTTTAAAGACGTTTCGCCAACACTATCGGAGTCGCAAACTCACCAAATGGGATATTTTCTACTACGTCTATGGCCTGTTGCATCATCCTGGTTATCGGGAGAAGTACGCGGCGAATCTGAAACGAGAATTGCCGCGAGTCCCTTATGCCCCCGACTTTTGGGCCTTTGCCAACGCGGGGCAACAATTAGCGGAACTGCATTTACACTATGAGACGCAACCCGAATATCCGTTGCGGTTAGTGACCAAGGAACCCTTGAACTGGCGTGTCGCGAAACTGAAGTTGTCGAAGGACAAGACCCGTTTGAGTTATAACGAGTCCTTGACCTTGACGGGAATCCCTTCGGAAGCGTTTGAGTATCGGCTGGGGAATCGGAGTGCGTTAGACTGGGTGATTGACCAATACCAAGTCAGTCAAGATAAGCGCAGTGGGATTGTCAATGATCCAAATCGGTTGGCGGACGAACAGTATATTGCGCGTCTGATTGGGCAGGTGGTGACGGTGAGTGTGAAGACGGTGGAGATTGTCAAGGGGTTGCCGGGAATCGAGTAACAGGGTCAGTGTAGAGTGGGCAAGTATTTATTGGTAGTGATGCAATCTGGGTGATATTCATGGAGTTGCCCTCACCCCCGGCCCCTCTCCCTCTGGGAGAGGGGCCGGGGGTGAGGGTAAACATATCGCCCACGATGCAATCTGGGTGATATTCATGTTACCTTCACCCCCGGCCTCTCTCCCTACGGGCGTGGGGGGAATGGCAGAATCCGTGGTTTTCTCCCCTCTCCCTCTGGGAGAGGGGCCGGGGGTGAGGGTAAACATATCACCCACATTGCCTCACGAACGCTATTTTTAACTTATTTGATGGTCTTCTCATCCAGGGAAGGTGTCTTTAGAACCGTAACACCTGGGCCAATCACCACGTCATCAGGAAGACCCTCAGGCGCAATGACAGTGACATAAGATAATCGAGTGCCTGGGGTAAATTTAACGTCCGTGAGTTGGGCAGGAGAGTGGCGTTCTCCTTGAATGTTACCCTTTAGTACCCCTCCTTGAATATGAGTGTTGGCAACCAATCGCACATTCTGAAGAACACTATCGGAGGCTGCCTTAATGGTGCCGCCCACTTTACCACCTTTCAGAATGGCTTGCGGGGCTAATTGGATATCTTGAATGATGCCGCCGACTTTGCTGTTGTTAGTGACTTTCCCTTTTAGAAGTCCTCCACTTAGGCGGATTCCGACAAATTCAAAGTTGGCCAAAGTACCTCCCTGGTTGGTCAGGGTTCCAGTTATCATTCCACCATCGATACTTCCTTGTGCAGTTAGAACCGAATTGGAAATCAGACCGTGGTTTTCAACAGTGGTCTTGAAAGTGGATTGGGAAATACTGCCATAATTGATGAGGGGGGAGGACGATACTTCGCTGGTCGTCTTGACGGGGTGGAAGGTAGAACGAGAAATCACACCATAGTTTTCGACAGGCACCGTAAATTTTCCTTCCACAATTTGTCCTGTGGATTCAACCGTTATCCCCTGCGTAAAAACATGACCACGGGCGTTGAGAGAAGCACTTACGGAATGATTGGTGAGTATGGAGGTTGAAGCTGTTGATTCTACAGCAGGAGAATAGGGAAACGACACTGTTTCTTTGGCAGAAGGTGTATCAATCGTGCCGCGGTCGGTATCACTTTCTTCGCAAACTATCTCCCTTTCTATATTCTCGCACCCAGCAGGGGGGACTAAGGGGCCTGCCGCTACGTCTCCCGTTATGATGACGTTACTTCCTTCACAACCGGCCTGCCCATCCATATCCTCGCAAGGTTCTGAGGTAGCTGGTTGTTTTTCTGAGTCTGAGGTAGAAGCAATTTCCATTTCGGTCTTTGCAGAGTCGGGGCTTAGATTGGTGTCTCCACAAACGGTCTCTCCACCGATCTCTTCGCAAGCATCAGAAATGGGTTCTATGATCAAATCGGAATCGAGAACTTGATGGGCATCCCCAGACGATCTGATAGGAGAACGTGTCTGACGAGTCGTGCCATTTTCTTCAGTGGTTGACCAAGTGGAACAATTGACTGCCACTGTGTAAATCAACCGATTGTCGATTTGCACCAGGCTGGATGCCACGGACTTCGGGGCCTCCACAGTACGAATCCTGGGATGAAAATTGGGATAGACGAGATATTGGATACCGTTTTGGGTCATCTTAAAGGTACCATTCGCTTGAAAGACTATTTCTTCCACACCGGCTAATTTCAGTCCTTCCTCTATAAACGTTTGAGGAGACAGGACGGTGGGATAGACGATTTGCGAAGTGCCGTCGGAATACACCACTTTCTTGCGTTGTAGCAAAGAAGGTGTTGCACGGGTATTCTCCTCCAGATCGTGAATCCCCGGTTGTTCGTCGTGGTCCGCCCGTTCAAAATCGCAGAGAGTTTCACCGTCTGCCGTCTTCTTACACACATCCGTTGGGGCGGGTTTAACAACCTCATCAAACATGACCACTTCTATGATTTTAGCATGACTGCGCAAATCAGAAGTCATCGATAAGAGTATTTCTCCTTGTTCTCCCACCATGACACACTCGCCACGAGGCACGTCAGATAAATCGGCGAGGTCTTTGGAGGTGGACATCACGGTGAATGGTTGGTCTTGACGGCCAGCAATCTCTCGCATATTTTGAGGAGGTGTGCTGGCGTCACTGGTTGACGCAGTGCCTGTGCCATCGGTTAGCGTCGTTGTAGTCGAATCACTGGGCGTCGTCGTTTGTGCGAAAACCGCAGAGACAGTTCCAATTTCCATACTTAACATGGCGATTTGTATGGCTATAAAAAGTTGTTTATTCTTCATAAGAATCTCATTAAAATAAGATGTTGTATATGTTAATATATATTATAGCAGATGCCACGTTATGATGTTGTCAAATCATAGATGTCCCCTTGTGCGGTTTAACTCTCTTAATCGGTGTTTCTCACCCCAACGGTCCACACTCGAATGGGTAAACCAAAATGATTTATAATAGCGTTGAGACGCATCAAATATTTGCGATCTTTAGGAGATTCGAGAATGAGAACGATTCCAGCCTGTCTGTGAGATTCCAGTGCGTAATTCAAACTCTGACCCACTGCCTCGGCCCATTTATCGGCAAATTCCACTTCTACCGCATAATGTTCTGTCAGACAATCACAGCGAGTTCGATCGGGAAGGATCACTTCCGGTTGACCATAAATTTCTTGGCACCATTGCATCTGATACCATTTTTCAGGATGGTCTCGAGTCGCCAAAACTTGGCAAGAAGTGGTCAATGATAGCCAAAAGGTAAAAGCCATAAATAAGTTTTTCATCTGTTTGATACCTCATCGTTGGCGTAGTGTGCGTCTTACGCATTTATGCCAAATGAATAATACCTTGTGTGCAACGCCTGTTTTGGTGGTGTGATAGACGCACTGAAATTCACGTAAAACCATTTCGAACGTTAGAGTAGAGGCTTTCGCCGGTGGAGGTTCGAACGTTGGAGTAGAGGCTTTCGCCGGTGAGAGGCTGAACAGGTGGACTAGAGGCTTTCGCCGGTGAGAGTTGCCCCAGAGTTACGTGCCAATCCCACCGGCTTCCGCCTCTAGTCCACCAGTGTCTCCACCGGCTTCCGTCTCTAGTCCACCAGTGTCGGTTTTCACCATTACCCTTGTAACACGACCAATTTAGTGTTGTCAACCTCTTCCCTAACTCATTCCCAACTTCTTCTCCAAATAATGAATATTCGTTCCCCCCGCCAAAAAATTTGCATCCGTCAACAAACTTTGATGCAAACGAATATTCGTTTTGATCCCATCTATAATCATCTCATCTAAGGCCGTTCTCATTCTGGCCATAGCCGAGTCACGAGTGTCGCTGTAGGCGATCAGTTTCCCAATCATGGAATCATAATAAGGAGGCACTTGGTAGCCTGTGTAAATATGCGTATCGACCCGTACCCCTGGGCCGCCTGGGGCATGGTAAAGGCTGATAGAACCAGGGCTGGGAAGAAATGTTTCTGGGTCTTCCGCATTGATTCGACATTCGATGGCATGACCTTGAATGTGAATATCTTTCTGTTGATAACTGAGTTTCTCACCAGATGCAATCCGCAGTTGTTCACGAACAATGTCAATTCCCGTCACCTGTTCGGTGACCGGATGTTCAACTTGCAGGCGCGTGTTCATTTCAATGAAGTAAAATTCACCGTTCTCATAGAGAAATTCAAACGTTCCAGCGCCACGATAGCCAATTTCAGAACAAGCCTGGGCACAACGTTCCCCAATTTTTTGCCGGAGAGTTTTCGTAATCCCAGGGGCTGGCGCCTCTTCAATGACTTTTTGGTGACGACGTTGCATAGAACAATCGCGTTCTCCCAAATAAATAGCGTTGCCATGAGAGTCCGCTAAGATTTGAAATTCTATATGGCGCGGGTTCTCCAAATATTTTTCCATATAGATCTGATCGTTGCCAAACGCGGCGGCCGCTTCACTACGGGTAAGAGAAATAGCATTGTGCAAGGACGCTTCACTATGCACCACTCGCATTCCCCGTCCTCCCCCACCACCGGAGGCTTTGATGATGACGGGGTAACCCAATCGATGGGCAATCTGGAAATTATTTTCCATATCGTCAGACAGGGAACCATCAGAACCGGGCACGCATGGAACACCGGCCTTCTTCATAGCCGCAATGGCAGACACTTTATCACCCATCAAGCGAATGGTGTCAGGACGGGGACCGATGAAGATGAAACCGCTTTTTTCCACCTGTTCGGCAAAGTCTGCATTTTCTGAAAGAAAGCCGTAACCAGGATGTATAGCGACGGCATCGGTGAGTTCTGCGGCACTGATGACGGCAGGAATGTTGAGGTAACTTTGATTGGAGGGAGGCGGGCCGATGCAAACGGACTCATCTGCGAGTCGAACATGTTTAAGGTCGCGGTCCGCGGTCGAATGCACCGCCACGACATTGATGCCCAATTCTCGGCAGGCACGTAGAATGCGAAGGGCAATTTCTCCTCGATTCGCGATAAGAACTTTCGATAACATTTGATTTTCCTGAAAAGACTTTGGGGAGATTAGAGTGTTTTGCCCTCACCCCCGGCCCCTCTCCCCCTGGGAGAGGGGCCTAAGGTGAGGGAAAGTATATCACCCAGATTTCAACACTACCTAAATTTCTCCCAAATCTTTGTTCAACGTGGGTTATTCAATCACAAATAAGGGTTGTTCATATTCCACAGGCGCCCCGTTATCTGCCAAAATCTTGGTGATGGTGCCTGCTTTATCAGAAGTGATTTGGTTAAGAATTTTCATGGCTTCAATCACACATAACGTATCCCCTTCATTGACTTTTTGTCCCTCTTCCACAAATGGTTTAACCGTAGGCGAAGGGGCGCGATAGAAAGTACCCACCATAGGAGAACGAATAATATGTCCCTTGGGTTTCGTGTCCACCTCCGCGGCAAGTGGCGAAGACGGTGGTGCAGACGGCACCATAAAATGAGGTAGCGGTGCCGTCGGCATCGTCACCGTCGTGCTTGGATAACGACTGATGCGTACTGAGTCTTCTCCTTCGTGAATTTCTATTTCAGCTATACCGGAGGATTCTATCAGTTGAATGAGTTTTCGGATTTTACGAATGTCCATTGACCTTTCTCGAAGATAAAATAGAGAGTGCCGCCTGCAATGCCAAGCTATATCCTTGCGCCCCGAGTCCACTGATGACGCCAACTGCAACATCGGAAAAATAGGAATGGTGGCGGAACGGTTCGCGGGCGTGTACATTAGAGAGATGTACTTCAATAAATGGAATGGCCACTGCGAGGAGGGCATCGCGCAAAGCGACACTGGTGTGAGTAAATGCAGCAGGATTGATGATAATAAAATCAATCTGATGAAGACGTGCTGCGTGGATTTGTTCTAACAATTCATGTTCGGCATTACTCTGAAACGTAGTCAAAGTATGTCCTGCCTTGTGGGCTTGATCTATCAAGTCTTGATTAATATTGGCCAGGGAAGATTTGCCGTAATGTTTCGGTTCTCTGTCACCTAATAAATTGAGATTGGGGCCGTGCAGTACAAGTATCTTAAACATAGAGAAATCGATAACTGGTTAATTTTGGTTATAATAAATGAGTCATAAATTCAGGAGTCCAAAGCGTAGCTTTGGACTCCTGAACCATCACCGTTCAAAAACAAATTAAACTTTGATAAAATCATAAACAACCCTTAGCTAACACCAACAAGTAAATAACATGACAGCAACTTTTCCACAATTTGACATAATGTGTATTCATTGCTTGCAAAACAAGGGCCGTGCAAATGCGCTATGTCCGCATTGTGGCTATGATGAACATAAACATCAAAACCATCCGTTATACCTGAAACCCAGGACCTTGTTGAAAAATCAATATATGGTGGGTCAAGTTTTAGGGCAAGGTGGCTTTGGCATCACGTATGTTGGCTTCGATCAGTGGTTGCAAAAAAAAGTAGCTATCAAAGAATATTTACCTTCGGCCCTGGCTACCCGTGATTTTTTGACCTCTTTTATTTTACCACTTAAAAAACATGAAGATGCGTTTAATCACGGATTACAATTGTTCATTAATGAGGCCCGACATTTGGCCAAATTTGACCACCCTCATATTGTCCGTGTTATTAACTTTTTTGAAGAAAATCAAACGGGTTATATGGTCATGGACTATCTAGCAGGCGACAGTCCAGAATATATTTTAGCACAACAGGGCGGACGTTTGCCGGCGGCGGCGGCGGTAGCCATTCTGTTGCCTATTTTGGAAGCGTTAACAGAAATTCATAGTCATCATCTGTATCATTGTGATATATCTGCGCAAAACATACGAATTTTGCCGACGGGGGGGCCGATTTTAATTGATTTTGGCGCGGCCCGACACATTGTCGGCGAACAAAGTCGTACTTTAGATTTAGTGCTTAAACATGGCTATTCACCGTTAGAACAATATTCTGGAAAAGGCAAAATTGGACCGTGGACCGACATTTACGCCTGTGGGGCCCTGTTATATTTAATGGTGACAGGTTCCCTGCCACCTGCCGCAACGGACCGCTTTTGCGAAGATACGTTGACCGCACCCGTGGAAATAACAGGGGTGAATATTTCCGTGAATCTTAGCCAGGTCATCATGCAAGCCTTGGCAATTCGCTTAGAAGAACGTTTTCAAACCGTTTCAGAGTTTAAAGTAGCCTTGGAAGGGCCAACACAGGCAAGCCTCAAAACCGTCCATTTCACTCCTCTGGTAAAGACCGAACCCTCTGTAGTGGCGAAAAAATCTCGTCCCCTAATCTGGGTGATGGGCATTTTTTTAAGCATCGGTTTAGTCACATTCCTAATTTGGATAAAAGAAAATTTGCTACCACCTGTCACTGCGCCTTTACTGAAACAAGCTGAAACGCAGTGGACCGGCGGAAAATGGGTGACCCCTGTGGGAGATAATGCGTATGAAACGTATCAACATATTCTTCAAATCGCCCCAGACAATGTAGAAGCCCAAGCGGGTATTATGAAAGTGGCAGACCATTTTTATCAAGTAGCGCAACAGGCTTTGGAAAAAAGCAATCTGACCGACAGTTTAAAACAAGTGAAGCAAGGATTACAAGTGGCGCCTCGTCATGTCAAGTTACTTAGCTTAGAAAAAGAGTTATTAACCTCCTTAGCAGAACAACAACGTGCCCAACAAGTGTCGCAATTGCTTGACCAAGCCGCACATCATTTAGCCAAGTTAGAATTGACCGAAACGGTGACAGTTTATCAAGAAGTGTTAAAAATAGACCCCCCTAATCCGTCGGCCCAAACGGGTCTGCAACAAGTGGCAGAGAAGTATGAAAGGTTAGCAACCCAGCCGGGAGAAGATGTCACAAACCGTTTAGCCTGGGTGGCAAAAGGACTCGCGGCAGTACCGTTGCACCAAGGTTTATTATCGTTAAAGCGAGTCTTGGAAGAGAAAAGAGTAGCCTCTCAACGTGAGAAGGAGGAGAAGTTGGCTAAACAACGTCACTTGTCCAATCTATTAAATCAGGCACCACAACAATTGCAAGCCTTGCATCTGACAGAACCTGCGGGAGACAACGCTTATGAGACATATCAACAGGTGTTAAAGTTGGTACCAGATAATCAAGAAGCTAACAGGGGATTAGTCCAAATTGCTGACGAATATGAACGATTAGCACGTATCAAACGAGAGAGTCTGCAAAACAATTTAGCTTTAATTGACAAAGGGTTAGACGTGTCACCGACTCATGCAGGACTACTTGCGCTACGTCACACGTTGACACAACCTAAACCAGTGGTGAAACAAGCACCTCCTTGGCCAGTACCTCGCGAACCTTCTCTCTCAGGTGATAAGATGCCTCCGCGGACGGTGGTGCCCTCTGTGCCCAAAGAAGTACAACCGACGGCGTCCAGTTCTTCCGTGGTCACTGTGGAAACGATACCCAAACCGCGAGACAAACAAATTTCTTCGGAAAAACCACCAGTGGCGAAGTTTAACCCTGAGAAAACTTCTCCATTGCCTACTGCCACTTCTCAATTCTCTGCTACTGAAGATAAGTTGTATAAAAAATTAATTCTTGCCAAACAATTGCTGGAAGAACAGCAATTGGAAAAAGCGGTAGAAACTTATCAACAGGTGTTAAAAGAAGCACCTGACAATCGAGAAGCCCGCTTGGGATTACAACAAGTGACCCGGACTTATGAACAATTAGCACGACAACAAGTTCAACAACAAAATTGGTCGCAAAGTTTATCTTTTATCGACAAAGGATTAACCACTTCTCCAGGCGATGTCAGTTTGTTATCTTTACAACAAGAAGTGAATCGGTTGAGACAAGAGAAAACACCTCCTCCCCCACCAAAAGAGGCGAAACCGTCATCAAATATTATTTTTACGCCGTCATTTTAACGAGAGATAGTAGGGAGGGACGGACAAAGCTATGCTTTGAACTTCTGTGTTGGACTCCTGTTTTAAATTTTTGAGAATATTATGAAAAAAATTATCAGTCGTTTTATTATCCTAACAGTTTTTCTCTTTGGTACACCACTCACCTTTGCAGAAGGAGACATTTTGATTATTCCCAACCTCTTTTTCTCCTCCAGACTGTTTGAATATTCAGTTTATACAGGTGGTGTCAATGGCACGATTAACTCATTAGGAGGCAGTGTGACTGCCGTTTATCAACCCATTTACCTGGATTTATCGGGCGAAACCAACATCGTGGCCAGTGAAGAATCCACCACGAACTTGTTATCTACCAATAAAGTCGCCTTTGACCGTAGCGATTTCACGGCCACACTGGGTTATGCAATAGATAACTCGATCAGCGTGTTTGGCGGATACAAATATGGAAAATCGACCATCACGGCCCTTTCACCTTCCCCTTACGAGGGTGCCAAAATCAGTTTAGAAGGGAAAGGATTATTTCTGGGGGCCGGCGGACGTTGGGGAGTGAAAGATTGGGGCTTTTTATCTTTCAGTGCTGCCTATGCGAAGATGGTGACTTTTTATAAAGACCTGGCTTTGGGAACCGCGGAAGGAGATGCTTCAGGAACCAGTTTAGTCATTCAATGGAAGTCAGCCCTCACCGAAAATCTTTATTATGATGTGTCACTGATACGCCATGACTATTACTATGAAAACTTTGACAAATTTGACTGGGACATTTCGGAACAGATTTTTTCCTCTCGAATTGGAATGTCGTATCGTTTTTAGCAGGTAGCGGATGATGAACAGCCGCTGGAGTCCCAAAACGTATTTTGGGACTCCAATTTTGGAACTCCGTGAGTTTGCGTCGGGGCCCCAACCAGATGATTGCCCATTAACTCTTTTCCAACTCCTGAATCAAGGGCAAAATTTTTTCCTGTAATAATTCCTCAAACAACGGTCCCGTATGTTTGTAACGCACCACTCCTTGCTTATCAATCACAAACGTTTCTGGTGTACCAGTCACCCCCCAATCCATCCCCACGTGCCCTGTTTCATCGAAGCCGTTGGCCGCATAAGGATTGCCAGTGCGTTCTAAGACAGCTTTGGCGTCGGCGATTTTGTCTTTATAATTAAGACCGTAAATCGTCACTTTCTGTTGTTGGGCGAGTGCCATTAACAACGGGTGTTCTTGACGACAAGTGACACACCAGGAAGCCCAAACATTGAGGAGAGAAACTTTCCCTAAAAAATCTTTGTCACTCAAAGTTTGAGACGGAATTTGCAATTGTGGTAACGTAAAGGTCGGTGCAGGTTTGTTCAAGCGAGTGGTGCCTATATCCCGCGGATTGAGAGTTAAACCAATAGCTAAGAAAACGGCGAGTATAGCAAATAGACTGAGGGGGAGGAGGTAGCGTAACATTGATGAATATGTAGGTAGTGGGTAGTGGATAGTGGATAGTGATGCGGGACTAGAGGCTTCAGCCGGAGTGGTGCGGGACTAGAGGCTTCAGCCGGAGTGGTGCGGGACTAGAGGCTTCAGCCGGAGTGGTGCGGGACTAGAGGCTTCAGCCGGAGTGGTGCGGGACTAGAGGCTTCAGCCGGAGTGGTGCGGGACTAGAGGCTTCAGCCGGAGTGGTGCGGGACTAGAGGCTTCAGCCGGAGGATTAGTCCTAACTTTAATCACATGCCATCACCCACCGGCTTCCGCCTCAATGCCATTAAGTTAAGGAATATTCATCCTATGTAGGGAGGGTGGATTAAGCGTTAGCGTATCCACCCTACCATTAACTTAATGGAGGCGTAAGCCTCTAGTCCGGCGCATCTTGTGTGAAGCCAGTCACTTCTGTTCCTTAGACTGGTCAGCCTTCTCTTGTTCCTGAATTTGCACCAATTGTTGTAATGTACTGACAGTCAACGCATGACCCTGTTCGGCGGCTTTGCGAAACCATTTTTCCGCTTCGGTTAGGTCTCGTTCAACACCCTCACCCTTGAAATACAGAACTCCCAGATTATATTGGGCATCATCTAAACCCTTCTCGGCGGCTTTGCGAAACCATTTTTCGGCGTCTGTCAAACTGTGGGTGACTCCTTCGCCTTTGTAATACATCAATCCCAAGTTATCTTGGGCCTGAAGTTGTCCTTGTTCGGCAGCCTTTTGATACCAATGGGCCGCTTCGGTGAAACTCTTGGTGACCCCCAGACCATGATAATACGTCAATCCCAAATTATATTGGGCATCTTTATGACCCTGTTCAGCAGCTTTGCGAAACCAGTGGGCTGCTTGACTGACATCTTTTGCGACCCCCTCGTTTTGAAGATAGCGCAAACCTAAACTCAACTGGGCTTCGGCATGTTCTTGGGTTGCCGCTTGTTGGTACCATTTCGCGGCTTCCATAAAGTTTTGTTCCACCCCTTTGCCAGTTCGATACATCTCACCCAATTGATATTGGGCTTCTGGATCACCTTGTTGGGCTTCTTTCTGATAAATGGTTATTGCTTCCTCAAATTTACCCTGGTCATACAGTGCTTGCGCCTGTTGCAAGGGAGAGGTTTCGGAGGCGTTGACAGTTGTCTGGGAGAGACCGAGAGTCAATGTCAAGGCCATGCTAAATAAAGAGAGTGATTTATGAAATTGCATAGTGTGTTCTCAAAAAATAAATGATTCTGGAAGAAATTAAGTTTCTCACTAATGGAAATTAAAATTCCGTCGGTGTGGAGGCTTTAGCCGCAATGCCATTAAGTTAAGAAAAAAGGTCCCCCCGAAATGAATCGCCAGGTGGACTAGAGGCTTTAGCCGGAGGGTGCAGAACAGATATTGAAATCACCGTGCCCCCCTCCGGCTGAAGCCTCTAGTCCACCGTTATTTTAATTTTTTGGCCATTTTAATTATTCAACTTAAATTAATGATATTGCGGATAAAGCCTCCATTCTAAAGTCTCCACCGGCATTTTTCTCAACTTGATGATATTTTAAAAATCCGTTTTTGCTAAATACACCGGTGACCGTTGTTTTAACACCAAACGTCCACCTAACACAGTTGAAGTCATCTCCTGCATAGGCTTAATGACAATCCCTTCGCGAATAGTTTTAGCTATCAGACTGTCACCATTGCTGGCATTTTTTAACGTTTGACCATTTAACCAGTCTTGTAAGATGACGTTGTAAGCAATGGTAGGCACTAACCTGTTGGTGAACCCAAATTGTTCTGCGAGACTGAACAGTCGGGTGACTTCCACATAATTCATATTCATCAGTATATCAAAAATGAACACTTGATGGTCCTTTAAACGATACAAATTATTTTGAATCTTCGGCCCCAATAATTCACCGCGCAAAGTCAGTTGAGTCACATTCAGAGAACGTAACATATTCTTGGCCAGGTCAATTAATCCTTGTTTCCTTGCCACTCGCCAAAAATCATGTTCTTTGCCTTCCACTTCGATAATTGAATAGTTGCGTTGATTGACAAAAATATGACCATCCTTTTGTACGGTGACAGAAAAATGAGTGCCTTCCAATTTTTCTGAAATCCAGACAGGGACTTCTAAAATATCTTTGACGACCTCCATGAATCGGTCACAACCTTCAATATCATAGGCGGAGACGCCATGAGGAAGTGGGATTAATTTACCATCTAAACAAGTAATTGGTTCTGGTTCATACTTAGTGACACCCAATACTTCTGTCAAATTTAATTGCAACAGTTCCGCACCCGCTGGCAACCATTCCTGTATGTCAGACACTTTACAAACTAGCCCCTGAGAAATTTCGCCACGTAATCTGACGGTCTTCACTCGGTTTTTTTGGGGTCCCGACAGGCGGCCTACCAGCCCCAGCTTTTCTATCAAGGGTGCCGGCAATAAACTATCAATCGGAAAATAAATGACGGGTTCACCGACTTGATAAACTTCTTTAAGAATGACAAATTGGTAATCCAACCCTTCCACTTTGGCCAAAGCGAGTCTATCCGCATTCGTGTGAGGTATAATTTCAGCGATGTTTCTTAATTCTACGGCAAATGTACTCATGGGTAATGAATAATGAATAATGTCGTTTACTATTATAGAGTCTTCACAGCAAAATACAAGAGGCGTCATTTTTAATGAATAATGAGTTATTATCATCCATTATCCATTATCCATTATTCATTATTCATTATGTGTTTATACCTCGGTCTCATGTCCGGCACCAGCGTGGATGCTATTGATGTCGCTTTAGTCGAATTTTCCACTTCAAATAAAGTCATCGTTCACGCCACCCATAGTCACCCTTGGCCCTTGCCATTGCGGGAAGCGTTTTTGTCTATGAGTCAACACACTCGTGGCCAGAGTTCATTGCATGAAGTGGCTACCTTAGATGTGCAAGCAGGTGAACTATTTGCGCAAGCAACGTTGACTTTGTTGGAAAAATCTCAGATACCTCGCACGAAAATCAAAGCGATAGGCAGTCCTGGTCAAACGTTATATCATCATCCTGATGGCCATCCTCCCTACACCTGGCAACTTGGGGACCCCAATGTGATTGCGCAACTGACAGGGATTCCCACCGTGGCAGATTTTCGCAGACGAGATATGGCCGCAGGAGGACAAGGGGCGCCTCTCACGCCCGCGTTTCATGCCGCGATGTGGCGAAATACTTTAGAAAATCGCATCGTTCTCAACATTGGCGGGATTGCCAACATTACCGTTCTACCTGCCAATCCGCAACTTCCTGTGATCGGTTTTGACACAGGACCTGGCAATGCACTGCTAGATGCCCATGCGTTTCAACATTTGCACACGCGGCGAGATGAAAACGGGAACTGGGCTGCCCGTGGTCAGGTGCAATCCTCTTTGTTAACTTCTCTACTGACTGACCCCTATTTCACTCGCTTGGCCCCGAAAAGCACAGGACGAGATTATTTCAATCTGACTTGGTTAAATCAACATCTCTCTTCCCTCTCCTCTCCTCCTTCACCCGTCGATATTCAAACCACCTTGGGTCAACTCACGATTGACAGTATTGCCCAAGCCGTGTTGCCTTATACGCCACAACGACTGTTAGTTTGCGGAGGAGGGGTTCACAATCCACTCTTGATGGCTGGACTAGCGAAAGGTTTACCGGAATGCGTGGTGGAATCGATTCAATCTTATGGGATAGACCCAGATTGGGTAGAAGCCGTCAGCTTTGCTTGGTTTGCCAAACAACGATTGGAACATCAGACCAGCAATTTACCTTCGGTCACAGGGGCAAGACAAGCCGTGGTGTTGGGTGCAATTTATTTATAATATAGTAGAATAGAAGTTTCAACTGGTGGAGTCCAAAACACGTTTTGGACCACCGTTGCCCAAAACGTGTTTTGGGACTCCGACGGTGAGATGCCCAAAACGTGTTTTGGGACTCCAATCTTTTCAGTTTTCTCCCAGCCGTAAAGCTATTTCGTCAATCAACGTTTGAGAATACCAAATCTTTTGAGTCTTCATTGCCATAGCTAACTCTTTAAAAGACATAATCAGCCCTTTTCGTTTGGCTTCTGCTAATACCCCAAGCGTTCCCTTGACGGTTAACCCCAAGTATTCGGCAATATTCCTAGCCATACGGTCATCTAACAATACCAAAGGTGACTGTATTTTAAGCGCATTTAAAATAACATGTCGTTCCCCGTAGTCTCACTGAAACAGAAGATGATTGGTTGGACCCGCATCATTAGGCACTACCGAAATCCAATCTAACTGGGTCAACTCAGGCACATAGATTTTTCCGCCTTGGTCAATTTCTTCAACCACGGCTTGCGGTACCATAATGGACGTGTAAAGCCTCGGTAGCAGTTCCAGTTTATCAATAGCTGCAAGGGCAATCAACGGCGTGGTAAGTAGTGAAGCAGAAATTTTCTGGTATAATGACGCCCTTACCCTCACCCCCGGCCCCTCTCCCTCTGGGAGAGGGGCCGGGGGTGAGGGCGACGATTGAAAATACCGTAAAATTTCTGCTTCGGTACTTATTACAGATGACGGGTCTCATGGAGTTAATTCTCTTCTCAGTTCATCTTCACTATACGGCAAAATATCCATTCGGCGTTGCCCACATTCCAATATAAACGCGATTTTGGACATACCGGCCAATTTAGCGGCGTTGCCTGTCGAAAGTCGTCCTTCGGCAAACCATTTAAAGGCCAGGCTTTGACGCATTTTTTGTATGAGTTGTTCATCTGTGATGCTGATTGAGAGGAGGATTTCCCAAGGTAAGGGGATTTTAATTTCACGAATGGCGGTTGACATAATAATGGGTTTTTAGGTAGCGATAGAATTAACTGAGGCAAACGTATAAGGTCGAATGTCTTTAGACAATTTCCCTTGAAGACGGTCCTTGGCCACCTCTAGGTCATAGTGAGTTTGTAAATTCATCCAAACCTCTTCTTCTCAGGAATCCAAAGCGTTAACTTGGTTTGATTGTCCACGACTGTCTTACGGGGGATTTCTCAATTCGTTTTATCGCTGACAAAACGGGTTATAATCCCTTTCAGAATTTTCAAAATCGTCTCCGACTCCAGTTTTTCTACATATTCTCTGGAATATTCCAATTGCATCACCGGTCTATCGGTATCCATTCCTTCAATTTCCGCACGCACAAACTTCCAAACATCGGCAATCGTGTAACAACCGAAGATTTCTTGCTTTGGTTGACTATCATGTTCCCAATTGAGATGGGCCGCGGCCAACAGTTGTCCATATAGTTGAAACACCGGGTTTTGGTTTTCTACTCCTTTTTTAGTTTCCACGATGACCAAATAAGGCGATTCGATTCTGCCAACCACCACTTTTCCTAAGACACCGTCGGCAATCCCATCAACTTCAAATTGACGATAATGTGCCTGTAAGGGCACCGCGGCCCAGGCGCGAATGGCACCTCGTTCAGCTAACAACAACAAGGGATAAATACCTCTGGCCCAGATGGTAGCCTCATTCATCAAATGCGTATCCTCATTCCAGAGATGCGATTGAATATCTTGTAGTTGTCGCAACTCTTGGTCATTCAAAGAGATGGAATCGACCAGCGTCCATGGATAGGATGCAATCGTTCCTTCTTGAAGTTGAACGACGGTTTTTAAGTCTGCTAAAGAGATTTTTGATAGGATTAATTTTTCCATGATGTTATCACCTTATTTCATTTGGTAACACGCTTCTGGCAACACGCTTCTTTACGTCGTTGCCAAGTCTCATAAATGCCTTTCCAACGACTAAAATCCGCACGAGTCTCGTCATACTCATCATACCGGGCAAGTTTACCAGACCTGAGTGCGGCGTAAAAATCTTCACTGAGGACACCATATTTTTCTTCCCACAGGGTCAGTCGGCGTTCCAGTCATTTCATGTCAATGACTAATTCGTAAATTTCCATGAGAGTTTCTCCTACAGAGTATTGAGAAAATCAATAATTGGTTAACAGGCAACGACAGAATCAACAGGAGTAAATGTGTAAGGTCGAATGTCTTTAGACAATTTCCCTTGAAGACGGTCCTTGGCCACCTCTAAGTCAAAGTGAGTTTGTAAGTTCATCCAAACCTCTTCAGAGGTACCAAAGAACTGTGCCAGGCGGAGGGCAAGGTCTGCTGTGATGGGTCGTTTGCCACGCACAATTTCATTAATCTTGCGGGCCGAGACCTGGAGACCGTTAGCCAGTTTCGCTTGACTGAGGTGCATCGGTTTTAAAAAGTCTTCCAGTAACACTTCGCCGGGGTGAATGGGGGCAAATTTTTTCTTCATAGCGAGATTCCTTTAGTGATAATCAACTATTTCGACGTGATCAGCGTGACCCTGATGCCATTCAAAACAAATTCGCCATTGGTCGTTAATGCGAATACTGTGCTGACCTTGACGGTTTCCGACTAATTGTTCTAAACGGTTGGCAGGCGGTATGAGTAAATCTTTAAGGTCTTTAGCAGAGTTTAAGTAGCCCAATTTACGTAAAGCCACCTTTTGAATACGTTGAGGTAGTTTAAGGGACTGTTGTCGACGAAAAATGGTTTCTGTTTCTTTGCACTTGAAAGTTTTAATCATGAAGATGAGGCGATAATCTCTAAATAGGCATTTTCATATATATAGTGATATTCCTATTCATTTGTTCCTTTCGTAGGGTGGATTAAGCGAAGCGTATCCACCAAATTCTATAACCCGTGGTGGATACGCTTCGCTTAATCCACCCTACTTTCTCAGTCCCGCCAAATCCCAAATAAAGGCGTATGGGCAGTCTCAAGTTCCTGTGTATTTGACGGTGGCATGAATCGTAACTCCACTGATGATTCAATCTTGTTTATTTTTCTTTGATGGACTGGTAGAAGGAAAAGGTCCGACACGAAAATTAATATCAACATATTCACTTTCCCCAACATGAATTGCATGGGCATGTATCTCAACTACTTTAGCAGAATGTATATTGACAATGGTTACTGTATTTAGAGGTGGACTTGCAGTATTTGAAGATTGAACAATACTTGAAGATTGAATAATACTTGAAGATTGACCTGTATTTGAAGATTGACCAACTTGAGAAGGTTGCGTTTTCTTATATCCCATTTTCTCTGCCAATAACCTAAAATTTCGCCAATTCCCAATTCCTTCATTTGCCTGACCCGCGATGGCAGCCATGTAAGGATATAAAGTTTTTGCCAAATCCACATGAACCCCTTTAGGACTTTTCCTAAGCACTTTGGCGATTTGATTGGGACTGTAACCACACAGTAAGCCACGCAAATGAAGTTTTTCCATGGGACTGAGTGGTCTGCCTTTGTTATTGGCTAGGTCTTGATAGAGACGGTCTAGGTCCCAATCGACTTGGGCGGCGGTGAAACGGGTGTCAATGTATTCGTCGGTCATGGTTGGGAATTAAGGTGTGCTAGTGGGGTTTAGAGGTTGCTAGTGAAAGGCTAGTGTAATGGGATTCAGACTCCCTGATTGATTGAACGTAGGAGTCTCTCCAAAATGTCATTCGCCCGTTTCATATCTTGACGCAAAAATTCTATCTCGGATGCGGTCAACGCCCTGACCACTCTTGATGAGATAGCGGGCTTCTGATTCGGTGAGACAATTAAATCCGTAACCGAAGGTTTCAAACTATTTGACTTCAAATGTTTCATAGTTAAATAAGTGGTGTTCATTCATTTATTGTGATAGTGACAGCCTACTCTTTTCTGGGAAACTTTGAGGAAACTGGAGTCACCAACAGGCTAAATTTAACGTCCATGACAACTCCATTTTCCTCAAAGTGTATCTTTTCGATACAGATATTTTCAATACTAAATTTTTCTATACAGATTTTACCAATATTAATGCTTGAAATATCAAAAACTGTTGCACCTTGTGGTAATTGAAAAGGAGAAGGTATTTTCTTATACCCCCCCTCCTCTGCCCATTTCCGAAAATTTCGCCAATCTTCCATATCTTTATCAACTTTATCGACAACTCCTTTGAGATAAGGATATAACGTTTTTGCCAAATCCACATGTAACCCTTTGGCGTTCTTACGCAAAATTTTGGCGATTGTAGTTGGACTATGACCACAAAGTAAGCCACGAAGGTGAAGTTTTTCCATCGGACTCAGTGGCTTACCTTTGATATTGGCTAGGTCTTGATAGAGACGGTCTAAATCCCATTCAGTTTGGGCCGAAGTGAAGCGGGTGTCAATGTGTTCGTCGGTCATGGTTGGGGATAAGGTGTGCTAGTGGGGTTTAGGGGTTGCTAATCAAATCCTAGTGTAAAGTCGCTAGTGATGGATAGGATACTGTTGGAAATTATTCATTTTACAATAAAGTCATGCTGACTAAATACCACATGCGGGAATGATATTGCATTTTAAAAGCGCAAGTCAAACCGCTTAATTGTGTGGTTTAGTTTAAGCATTACATTTACTATTTTAGGAGAAAATCAATGCGAAGTGAACATTTCTTTTTTATTTTAGGCATGTCGTTACTCCTCATGTCTGCTTGTAGTGCCCAACCGTCTGGTTCAGAGGGTGGCATGTCATCTAAACCGGTGCCCCTGCTGGATGCCCAACCAGCACCTTCGACTACAGGGTCTGTGGACGGAAAAACTGCACAAGAACCAGCAGTTTTTTCTAATACTACCACTCCGCTACCGCCGGCTGAAAATCAGCCATCACCAACGTCCCCGGTGCCGCCACCTCAAAAGACTGCCCCGGACCCGGCAGTACAAAAGTCGCCCCCTCGTGCGTCAATGGGGGAGGCTGTGCCACGTCCACCTGTTGGTAGTGAAGAAACTCAACCTGCGGAAAACCAACCCCGACCACAACCTTGCGAGGGAATGGCCGCTGATGCAGTGTCTCCGCGTGTTCAAGATTTCCTCACTTGTAAAGTGATTCAAATATTGGCAAAACCTGATCTGGTGCAGAGTTTCAGGGTTAAACCTGATTCCGATCTTTCAGTTCCTGAAGATCAAAGATTGGGGAATTATCCGATAGTACCCAATGGTGAGGGGGCTAAACCAAGTGCCGAACAGCTAAAGGAACTCCAATCCATACTTTTTTCCGATAAAAGTTATGTCTTTGGTGCTGAAAAACGGTGTTTTTTCCGTCCGGAAATGGGATTGCATTTTGTCAAAGGACGGGATGCGGTAGAGGTGTTATTCTCTTTTGAATGTGATTTGTGGTTATTCATCCACAAAGGTGAAGAAAAACCAAAACTGGAAGATTTCGATCCAGTGCGTAAACAACTGAAGGATTTGCATAAATCCTTATTCCCAACGTTATAACACGCCCACTCAACGTTAACTTTATCAACAATTTGTCAAGAGGTAATTATGTGTACTCAGAACAAAAAGGGTAGCTTTTTGGGGCTACTGGTATTGGTAGGGATGTTTGTTTTCCCTACTTTCTCTTTGGCTGCTACGCTTCACGCCATTCTCGTTAGTGATACTAACGATGCAAGTATTGGCACAAGTGTACAAGTGGACCAGAAAAAATTGCAAGGTTTGATGAAAAGTATTTCAGAATATACGGGAATAACCTTGAGTCCTCATTATGTTAGTGGTAATCAACTGAACCGTGCCAATGTGGAACTGGCAATCAACAGTGTTTCTAATGTTGGTTCAGATGACGTGATTTTCTTCTTTTGGAGTGGTCACGGGTTTAATGACGAGAGTTCAAGTTCAAGATCAAAATATCCCACAATGCATCTTGGTAATTGGCAAAATACACTGGGATTAGAATCCGTTGCAAACATGCTTAAACAGAAAAAGCCACGTTTGCTAATTGTCATTGGGGACACTTGTAACAAGCCGATGGGAGGTTCCAGAGGAGAGGAAATAGCGAGAGGCGAAAAGGACGAAAACTACAAGGAACTTTTCTTAAACTATCGTGGCACCATTCTGGCGTCCAGTTCCATAACAGGGCAGTATTCGTATGGAAACACCCAAACGGGTGGACTTTACACCAGTGCCTTTCTAAACAGTTTAAGCAAAGAATTGGCTTCCAGTGGTACACCAAGTTGGAAAACGCTGATGGGACGTGCGAATACGCCTATTAACGTGGGTTCTGGCGTAGTTCAACAGCCCCAATTTGACATAACTGATGGGGGTGGAACAATCGATGGGGGTGGAACAACTGGTGATCATGATGATTGTAGAGTGGTAGATGAAACGGGACGACAACGGATTTGTGGCGCCCCAGCACCACCAAGACCTGAACCACCAAATCCGCCTAGGGAAGATAACGGTAAATGCGTAGAAGATTCCTACTACAAGGATAAAGCAACAAAACAAGAGTGTTGTAAAACGGAAGGTGGAGGGAAAAAGTGTTGGGATGATTGGGAATCCTAAGTAACAAGGACGTGGAACTATGAAGGAGGGGGAATGTGTTCTGTAGATTCCCCCTTTTTACAAATACACTGAAGAGGATAAACACCAATGTATCGGAAAAAGGCTTTTCTGTTCGTGACTTGGTCATTACTATGGGTGATTGTACCCTCGCCGATGGCCGATACACTTCATACGGTCGTCGTCGCAAATACAAGTGATTGGCAAACTGGCACGAGTTTCAGTAAAGATTTAAGCCGTATAAAGGAATTGGCAAACGCTATCTCTCGACACACACAGCTAACGCTCAAACTTTACGAAATTTCAGGTAATCATCTGACTCGTAATAAAGTCACTTCTACCTTAGAAAAACTCTCGGTGGAATCAAATGATGTGGTCATTTTTCATTATGCGGGTCACGGTGGACGTGCTTCAAACAAATCAAGTCCTTGGCCATCTATGGACATCGATGGAGGTCCTTTAGATTTAGACAAGGTTAGAATCACGCTAGAAAACAAGAAACCACGATTTCTTATCATTTTAGCAGACACCTGTAATAAATTCGATGATTCCCTTAGCCCCGTTTGGAGTAGAGGAGGCAGTTCAAGCAGAGGCACCCCCTCATCTGAAAGTTATCGCCAGCTATTTTTAAATTATCGGGGTCATGTCTTTGCCTTTGGCGCCAAACCAGGACAGTCTTCTTGGGGAAATTCTGAACACGGCGGTTTTTTCACTGAGGCTTTTTTAAATAGCCTAAATAAAGACCTGGCCTCCGCTAATCCCAATTGGCATACCATTTTGAAACGGGCTGAGGCCCCTATTGAAATCAACAATACTGTACAAAATCCTCAATCTAAAGTGAACATTCAACCTGCCAAAGAGGGTGTTGTTCAACCGACCGAGGATGCCTGTTATTACTTTTACAAACCAGGAGGCGTACTTTGCTGTCGAAGTTCGAGTGGAACAACATGCGAACAATCTAAGATTACAGAGGAAGAATGTCCGGCCGGCGGATGGTTTATGAAACCAGGCGGGGTTTTGTGTTGCCGACGCCCCACTGGAATTACCTGTCGATAGAGGCAAACATTTGATTCTGTTACTGTTGATTTTCTCCATTTTTTTACCATGAAGAGGAACTAATATGAACCCCAAATTTTTCAACTGTTTGGTTATTGTGAGTTTGTTATTCTTTTTAGGAGGTTGTGCCCCTGGTACGATGCCTTCTAAACAGACTGGAGGTGCCGCACTCGGAGGTGTTATAGGAGGTGCCCTTGGCACACAAGTTGGAGGAGGTAAAGGGCAAACCGCTGCTATTGTAGTAGGAACGTTAATAGGTGCGTTACTTGGCAGTTCAATAGGCGCAACAATGGACCAAGTGGACCAAATGAAGGTATCTCAAAGTTTAGAAACCAAACCTTCAGGCTATGCTACCAATTGGACAAATCCTAACACCAAAATTGGCTATCAGGTAGTGCCCACCCAAACTTTCCAAGACAACAACGGTCAATGGTGTCGTAATTTTGAAACGGTAGCCATTGTTGAAGGAAAACCAGAAACAGTACAAGGTACGGCTTGCCGCCAATCGAATGGTTATTGGCAGTTGATACACTAATGTTAATATGCCTTGCCTCCCACAGACCTCGAAGGTCCCCCAAACCTTCGAGGTCTTTTCATTTTCCTCCCCCCTTGCTTCCCACCTAAAAATTTGCCAAACTATCACCATGTACTTTGAAATCGTTGGCAACATTCCTTGACAAATTTTCTCTCTCTCTGCTATTCTCAAGGTCAACATGAAGTCAAAACCCAACTTTAGCCTGATTTATGGCCCACAGGTCAAACATCACTTGCAGACCATTGAAAAAAGATATTATCCTTTGATATACAAAACGATTGAAGAACAATTGCGGCTTGAACCAGCCGTAGAAACGAGGGTAGTGATGCAATGTGGGTGATAACAGAGGTACTAGCTGATTGTAATTTTGGCCAGACCTCCGAGGTCTCGAAGACCTCGGAGGTCTAGGGTTATCACCCACATTGCATCACTACCTAATTATGAAAAAAGTAGCCGTTGTTGAAATTCAAGCACAATTCAATAGATACTTGAAAGATTGTCAAGAAGGTCCCGTCGTTATCACTTTGAGTGGTAAACCCATAGCCGTGTTGTTAGCCACTCCTGATGAGGAAGAATTAGAACGACTGTTACTGTCTTACTCCCCTAAATTCCAAGCTATCTTAACCTCTGCCAAACAACAAATCACAGACGGTCAAGGTATTCCACATGAAGAATTTTGGCGAGAATGGTTAACTCCTTGAGGGCCAGATATCGAAGAATTTTGACGGCTTTGAGGTCTTTTCATCTTTTAGATTAAACCTAATGAAACTGAATCTCATCTCCTTTGCCATTTGCACCTCTAACCCAGATTGTGAAGATTTACAACTCTTGAAAATTTATTCCATCTTACCAGACCACACCGCGGCCACTGAAGGTTATTTAAGAGTGATCGATGACTCCGGCGAAGATTATTTATATCCAGATGATTATTTTATGGTCATCGAATGGTCACCGGTGGTAGGACCGAGATTATTAGCGGTTTCGGAAAGTCGGTTAGCGGTTTCCTAGAGAATTTCCTTACCATGAACCTGAAAGAGTTTGCCCAATACCTTCAAAACCAATTTTTTGACGAAGAACTTCATAAAGTTCGGCGCCACAGTTTGGAAAGACTTTTAGACAGTGAACTTGTCATGGAAAAGGCCAGACTTAAACCATAAATCGTAGGGTGGATTAAGCGAAGCGTATCCACCGAGTTCCTGTAGAGTTCCTGTAGGGTGGATTAAGCGAAGCGTATCCACCGAGTTCCTGTAGAGTTCCTGTAGGGTGGATTAAGCGAAGCGTATCCACCGAGTTCCTGTAGAGTTCCTGTAGGGTGGATTAAGCGAAGCGTATCCACCGAGTTCCTGTAGAGTTCCTGTAGGGTGGATTAAGCGAAGCGTATCCACCGAGTTCCTGTAGAGTTCCGGTAGGGTGGATTAAGCGAAGCGTATCCACCGAGTTCCTGTAGAGTTCCTGTAGGGTGGATTAAGCGAAGCGTATCCACCGAGTTCCTGTAGAGTTCCTGTAGGGTGGATTAAGCGAAGCGTATCCACCAAACGGAACGGAACTCGGTGGATACGCTTCGCTTAATCCACCCTACAGTATCCACCAAACGGAACGGAACTCGGTGGATACGCTTCGCTTAATCCACCCTACAATTAGATAATCTATTCCTCTACATTTAAACGTCACCAGTTTCAATCTCTAAAATTGGAACTTCTAAACTTCCCCATTGCTTCTGATACCATCCTTTAGCCACCGCCCGCGAAAATGAACTATATGGCCAATCCAGGGGACCTGTTACATATCCATGTTTGACCGGATTATAATGAATATAATCTAAATGTTTTTCCCAATCTTCCTCATTATGAATTAGGTGTTCCCAAAAACGTCGTTGCCAAACCTCTTTCTCATGTCGGTCATTAACCAGGGTTTCGATGCCAATTGAAAAATATCTTTTCAACAGGTGCCAACGTCCAGAAAAATCCGTATCCCCTGCTGGTAATTGCCAAAGGCAATGCAGATGATCTGGGAGAACAACGATTGCGTCTATAGTAAAAGGTTGTTTAGACATTGTATAACGAAATGCTTCTCTTAATCGTGAGATATTTGCGATTAGCAAAGGTTTTCGTTGATAAGTGACTACCGTAAAGAAATAGCAACAACCAGGGGCAATAAAGTCGACGGTATTGACTCATAAAATTTGGTCATCTTGAAAGGTTCCATGTTATAAACAAAGAGTTTAGTTTGTCAATTTGTAGGGTGGATTAAGCGAAGCGTATCCACCAACTTTCTTGTAGTTACTTGTAGATGGAATTGGTGGATACGCTACGCTTAATCCACCCTACTCGATGGTTCCATTGTGCTTGATAATAAATAAGGTCAAGTTTATCATTTGGTGAAGGTCAAATCAAATTTTTAAAGGAATCCTCATCATGTCTTATTTACCCCAAACCACTCTCTTAGGCCCCCTCAAACTCCTTGAGATATATGAATTTTACGACCTACCGAGATTATTTTTATGTCACCATCGATCTGGTCAACACTATCTGGCTTTATCGGTAGAAGAAAACGACTCTTCTCATCTCTGGTTATATGTGGCATTGTCTAAACCACGGTTACATCGGTTACGTACCGGCCAACTTGAGTTGCGAGATGCCTATATCAAAGCCGAAGAGGGCCGAGTGTTTAAAGTCATCACCGGTTCTGCCACTTCACTGGATACCGTCGAAAGTATCTCATGTCAACATTTGCCTGCGGAATGGTTGCCCCTTGCTGGTGAATATTTATCCGCCAGTCTGCTATCTCCAAAGGAGATTTCACTTGACTATCGCAGGGGCGAGAGAGAGATGACAGGAGTGGCGTTGCCGGTTTAAAGGATGACCAGATATCGAAGAGTTTTGCCGGCTTCGAGGTCGGAAACTATCCTCCATTCTCCTCAAACATCTTTCTAACCTGTTCACTTCCGACCCGCCCTTTTGTCTTATCTCGGAATCGGGAACGTTTAGTCACTTCCGCAAATTTGGGATTCAGATTCGCCGACAACGTTTCTAAATCTATTGGTGCCTCCACAGGCACTAGCACGGCTACCGGTTTACCATGAGTGGTTGTCGCCATTATCCCTTCTTTCACCAGTCCATCAGTATGGTGGGACAAACTTAGAGTGGCCTCAGTTTTTGAACATGTTCTTATAATTTTGTATCTCTCCGCTGGAACGCATCTTCGCTTCCGCATGTCCGCTGGAGCACAAATTATGATGCCTTGGAGTCAGTTAAGAAACAGTCTGTAAAATCCAGAAGTCCAAAGCACAACTTTGTTAAAGCTACGCTTTGGACTTCTGAATGATTATTTGAATGATTCAATAATTCCGGTGCATCGAAAATTGCGCCAACGCATACAATGCCTCTTTGTAAGGCGACTCTGGCAATTTTGCTAATGTTGCCTCAGCCAAATCTATTTCTTGTTGGGCAACCTGTTTGGCATAAATGAGTGCTTCAGTGGAATGAATTGCCGTAATCACTTCGGTGAGGTGTTCTCTACCACCTTGCAAAATGGCTTCTCGTAAAACTTGTTGTTGAGTCGGCGAACCTTCTCGTAGCGCGTAAATAATTGGCAACGTGGGTTTTCCTTCGGCCAAATCATCGCCGACATTTTTGCCCATCTCTTCAGAGTTGGCACTGTAATCTAAAATGTCATCAACCAGTTGAAAAGCGGTTCCCAAGTGAACGCCATAAGTGGCTATTGCTTGTTCATAAGACGGTGGTTGTTGGCTAATCACTGCACCTAACTGGGCGGCGGCTTCAAATAGCTTGGCGGTTTTGGAACGAATCACTTGCAAATACTCTTGTTCTGTCGTATTGGGTTCATGACAGTTCAAGAGTTGCAACACTTCACCTTCGGCAATGACATTGGTCGCCGACGCTAAAATTTCCATGACTCGCATATTTTGTACTTCTACCATCATTTCAAAAGCCCGTGAGTAGAGAAAATCTCCGACTAAGACACTGGCTTCATTTCCCCAAATGCTGTTGGCCGTTTGCTTACCACGTCGTAATTCAGAAACGTCCACAACGTCATCATGTAACAAAGTGGCGGTATGAATAAACTCTACGACAGTAGCCAAATCAATATGGTGGGTGCCTTGATAGCCAAAGGCACGCGCACTTAATAGCAATAACATGGGGCGCAAGCGTTTCCCGCCACTATGTATGATATAGTGACCCAGTTGATTGACGAGGGCGACTTGGGAATGTAAACGTTTACGAATCAAAGCATTGACGGCTTGCATGTCGTCGTTGATTAAGGATTGGAGAGTTGCAATATCCATTATGTTTCTGGAACACTTTAAAGGGTGCATATCTGCGTGGCACCCTGGTATAATATTTCGTGGAAGTTCTGTGGACTCGTGGACTCGTACAAAGCTGACGGGTAGTGATGCAATGTGGGTGATTTTCTTGGTAGGGGCAACCCTGGTGGTTGCCCGCGTGGATAGTCATTGTTGCCCACCTTGGGCAACCACCATGGTTTGCCTCTACACTACCCACATTGCATCACCACCAGTTGACGCTTTGGATTCCTGGGTAGGTTCGGCATTCAGTGAATTGCCTGTTTGCCAAAACGGGTGTTGACTAAAATATGGTACGCTAGAGAAACTCTTCCCCAAATCTTTTTGAGTGGGGGGTCTTTGCGAAATAGCAAAATTTTTTTCAAAGTTCGAACCGTGGCCAGAAGTATAATCAAGAGGAAATCTGCCAATACATACAACCAGTTATAATTCTTTCGGAAGTAGATAAATTCGCTTTCCAGATTGTACTTTTCGGTCATTTGGCCCTTTTCTGTGACCTCCGTGAGTTTGGCACTGTTGGCGCCGCCCAGATGAATGACATCATTGGGATAGTAATAGACTTTCCAACCTTGACGTTTAATCCGCAAACATACGTCGGAGTCATCAAAGTACATGAAAAAATCGTCGCGTAAAAAAAAGTCCAAACTATCTATGATCTGTTTGCGAGTGAACAGGTAACAGCCGGGGACCCAGTCACATTCAATGATGCGAGTATGATCTTGGGTCATGTCATCAATGCCATGGAATCCTGGAATACGGTTGTTAACCAGTCCGGTTTGGGTTAAAAAAAATTTCCAAGGAGTAGGAAAGTAGCGGGCGGAAGGTTGCATGGTGCCATCTCTGACGATAAGACGACAACCTAAGACGCCACATTCAGGATGTGGTTCCATGAAATCGTAGCTTTGTTGGAGGGAGTCCGTTCCAACAAACGCATCTGCATTTAACAACAGAATGTATTTTCCGCGGGTTTTAGGATAGGCTAAATTATTGGCACGAGTGAAGCCCAAATTGGTGGGACTTTCAATCAGAACGGTGTCGGGAAATTTTTCTTTGATCATTTCCACGGTGCCGTCGGTAGAACCATTGTCAACATAAATAATTTCTTTGTGTAAGCGGTCCTGGGAACGTTTCACGGCAATTATACATTCTTCCACGAGTTCTTTGATGCTACAAGCAACGACGATGATAGATAGATCGAGGGGTGGGGTTGGGGTAGTAGAAGACATGAAGGGAGTTCTCCTCAAAAAAGTTCTGTTATCAAGAAATGGTAGTGATGCAATGTGGGCTTGAACTGAGATGTTTATGATGAATGTGATGTTTATGATGAGAATGATAGGCAATGAAAAAATAAGTACACTTCCACAACCTTATCCCTTATTCTCAACACACATCACAGTTCACCTTGCACAAAAACAAAAATGACGTTTTATACTGCATAGCTTAACAAATTGAGTTTTGTTCGCTACGAGGGATAACACCCCTGCGAAGGGTGTTATCCCTGTCAAAGTTCAGATTGTGAAGCTATGCAGTATATCAAGTTCCGAAATATCTTGCATTAACCAGAATATTTAAACTGATCATACAAAAAATGGTTAGAACGTTGATCGGCCAACCAGTCTTTTAGTTGAAAACCGTTTTTATCCTTATCCGTCATTAACAAGTTGCTAGAAGACACTACCGCATCAAATTCCCTTTTTAAGGTAGAGTCACACAATGACCAATCTAAATCAGTGGCGATAGGTGAAATGCCCGCCTCACACCCTGGGCTATATTCACCTGAACAAAAATATTCAATCATGGATTCTTCCGTGAAAAAATTGCCGTGGGCAAAGCCGGGCGGCACCCAAATCCATTCGCTGTAATCTGCCTGGGTATCGACAGGCATGTCATAGGCAATGATTTTACCCAGCGTAGGGGAACCTTTACGAATGTCTAAGACGAGGTCAACCATTCTACCAACCAGGGTTCTCACAAATTTGCCCATGTATGGATTCCACTGAAAATGCAAGCCTCGGACTACACCTGGTTTAGATCGGCTTTCATTAGCTTGCAAAAATTCCACACCTTTCATAAAATCGGTTTGTGGATGATTGAATAAACTGCTTTTTCGAAAAGACTCCGTAAAATAACCGCGGTGGTCACAAAAACGTCCGAACCGAACAACTTTTATGGAGGGAATGGCTAATGACTTGCTTTCAATGATTTTCATAAATGCTAAATGGTAGAAAAACAGGCTAATAAAAAGGTAGAATATTTTAAGTTGATCTGCTTGTCAACTCTCCGTCAAAAAAATTTAACAGGTTTCCCCAAAATTATAGACTAGGACCTACGCAAATCAACTTTCATAAACCTTCGTAGTTTAGGAATGCTAAATAACTTATTTCTTTAAAATCATATAATTAATAAAATAACTATATAACTATTATTATATATTTAGCCCCTGCAACGGGTTGTAAGAAACGGAGTTTTTTGATAAACATCATGTTTATAATGCTATCATACAAAAATCAAATTCAAAAATTGAATTATAACAAGGTTAAATTAGCACGTTTATTGCCAAGCTAATGTTTCAATCAAATCAGTTGATATTCACGCTAAATTAGTGTTAATTATTTTGAAAATGTGAGTGAACTTTGACAATTTTTAAAAGATAGTCAATTTTTTCAGTACCTTGCGTGGGAATAATCTAAATTCGTAGTCATTTAACAGTGGTAATAATTTAGGAGTTCAAAACAAGAGATTCAGGAGTCCAAAGCGTAGCTTTGTGCGTGATCCAGACAAAGCTACGTTTTGGACTCCTGGAGTTAAGACAATGATAATTGAAAGACACGATAGCAACTCACTAACGATTTGATTATTAAAAAAATATCTTCTGGAAGTATTGGATAAAGGATTTAATATTATGGAATTGACTTTTCGTTCACTTAAAGATATACAAGTTGTCACGCTATCAGGTAGCCTAACCAGTATAGATGCGCCCTCGGTACGACAACAACTCAATGAAATCATCATGAAGCACTCGCCTTACCTAATACTTGATTTATCTCATTTAAACTTCATTGATGCCCGTGGCTTGTCGGTCTTTGTTTCTGCACTCAAGAAAGCACAACAATACCAAGGAGAAGTGTTATTACTCAACCCTACTCCTGTGGTGCGTGCCTTGATTGAATTGACTCGCCTACAACAAACTCTCAGTATTTATGCAGATGAAGCCGCGGCTATTGCCCACTGTACGCAATCCATCAATCAAGCTACTTAGGAAGTGAATCAGACCATAATATGATTGAACAAACGATTTACCCTCATCACTCTTTCCCGTTGATAAAGATAGGACTCCTTTTGAGTTTGCTAACAGGTTGCACCTCTGCCCCTTTATCTCCCCAATTGGTATTACCGGCGGCGCGTCCTGACATTCGTACCACACCGTCCAACTCGTTGGCAGAGTTTCAAACCGCGATCAAGATGGAAGACGAAAAAAATTATCATTTGGGAGAAGGTGACGAAATTACTATCGACGTCTGGGGACATGCGGAACTGTCAGGAAAACACGTCATTGGTCCTGACGGCAAAATCACCTTACCCCTGGTCGGCCCCCTCCGCGTCACAGGCCTCTCGCGTGAACAGGCAGCCCAAACGGTTAATACTACCTTGGGGCCATATTATTTGGGTCTCTCCACTACGGTTAAGGTAGAACGCTACGCTTCCAACCGTATCCTAGTATTGGGGCGTGTCAATCGACCTGGCGAGGTGCAATTTGGAATGACCTCACCCTCGTTACTGGAAGCCATTTCATTGGCCGGGGGGGTTGCAGATGCCCCTGGTTTAGAAGGCGGTCAAAGCCTACCGTTTACCCGTTGTGCCATCTTTCGCGGACGAGACCAAATTGTTTGGATTGAATTAGAACCTTTGTTTACCGGCCAAGACCTCTCTGTCAATCTCAAATTACAACGCAACGATATAGTCTATGTTCCCCAATTGGAAGAACAATTGGTCTATGTGTTAGGAGAAGTGCATCGTCCTGGTGCCTACCGTCTGACCCCCAACATGTCTTTCCTAGAAGCCCTTGCCAAAGCCGGTGGACCTACCATAGATGCGGCCCCCAACCGGATTAACCTCATTCGTCCCACCAAGGGAATTAATCAATCTCTGGCCCTGCGTGACCTCATTACACCACGTCAAAAAATTAACGTCGCCGTTCAAGAAGGTGACATTATTTATGTCCCCACTAACACGATTGCTAAACTGAATTATGCCATACAATTTTTGACGCCCTTTACCACGATGCTAAGAATGTACGCTGATATTGAATCGATTCGGGCGGATCGACAAAATCGCCAATTGGATCAACAAGAGGAACAACTTAAAGCAGAAGAGGCTAAAATTGAAATGGAAAAGGCGGCCATTGAAAAAGACAAAGAAACCAATTCTGGCTTAGAATAACTCCAACAATCTCAACTTTCATGCAAACTTCCACAACTACAGTTGCAACCGTAGCCGATGGGCAAACTATTCCGACAGGACGTTTCAAGCCCCTGGTCAGTCTCAAAAGCCACAAATGGTTGGCCCTGTTCATTTTTATTGTTATCACTCTGGCCGGTATTCCCGTGGCCATTCTCAAAGGTAAAGTCACTTATACTACGATGGCCACCCTCCTGGTGTCTCCCCAATTTGTTCCTAACTTGGACGCGGAAAAGGGCATGGACCTAGATCGGAATAACTATCAACTGTATATAGAACAACAACGTAGTATGATCACCCGTCAAGATGTTTTGCAAGAAGCTTTGCAACGTCCTGAAATCCGTTCCCTCTGGTTACGTGCTGAGGAAACCGAAGAGGACAGCGTGGCGCGGCTGGCCAGTTCCCTCATGGTGGGTAACAAACGTGGAAGCCCCTTTATCAGTGTAGCCATCACCGACGCCCTTGAAGAAGGATTAGATGTGATTCTGAATAAACTCATGGAAGTGTATTTGAAAAAATCTCAAGAAGAAAATCTCTATGGCAGTGGTGAACGCATTGAAGTTCTTCAACAACGCCGCGATGAATTATTGGAACTGATTTCGCAACGTCAAAAATTGCGTGGCCAAATTGCCGATGAACTGGGGGTCACCACGTTCAAAGAAGATAACTTAAATCCTTATGATAATATCTTGATTGAAAGCACTCAAATTCAATTACAAGCACGCCGTACTCGAGTGGAGGCAGAAACACGCTTACAAGTCCTTACTCAGGGTAATCCCGGTGACACATTACTGGATACCCAGGTACGCGAAATGGTGGCCAATGATTCTTTCCTGAAAAGTTTTGAAGCGAAACTGATTGAACAAAAAACCAATCTCACGACCCAAATTCTGGGTCTGACTTCAAAACATCCCACCCGTCAACAAATCGAACAAGAAATTGCCAAAATTGATCATGACCTCCAACAAGCAACCGCAGAATTGACTGAAGAAATCCGCACTCGCCTCCTCCAACAACAACAAGGTGAAGTAGAGAAGGCCCGGCGTTTGGAAGAGGCTTTGTCTGAAGAAATCAAAAAACAACGTGCCCAAGCTAATCGTTATTCAACTTTGTATAATCAAGCCCTCATCTTCAACAAAGAGATCGAACGGGCCTATAAACAACTAGACAAAATTGATGAACGGATGGATTTTCTCACGATGGAATCCACTGCACCAGGCTTTGTTCGCCTAGATACACCTGCTAGTCACCCCTTACCTAGCGGAGGACGTAAAAAAATCCTCCTCATCTTCATTGTTCTTGCCCTGGGTTTGGGAACTACCATACCCATTTTGATTGACATGCTAGATCGCCGTCTGCGGACCCCAGGTGAAATTCACAAAATTCTCGGTTTTGCACCGATGGCATGGATTTTAGAACGTATCAATCCTAGTACCGAACAACTGGCCCAGGACCATTTACGTCGTCTGGCCCTCACCCTGGCAAGAGAATGGCAAACCCATCACACCAGTTATTTTGTTCTCACTGCTGTCAAACCTGGGGGAGGGACGACCACCCTGACTTTAGAATTGGCCAATATCTTTAGTCATCTGGGTATACGTGCGTTAGCAATGGAACTCAATGCGTTCAAACCTGACCCGCGTTACCAAAATGCTACCTCCTCTGCGGCTGGGTTGACCACTTTGTTGCACCCCACTACACCGCGGAGTCTGGCCCCTGAAACGCTGGTTCTGCCGGCCACCGAAACTCTCCCGGCCCGTTTGCCGATTGGACCTACACCCCATCGACACCTTACCACTCATGGTAAACTTCCCACGTTACTTGACCAGTTACATACCCGCTATGACTTGATTTTGATGGATACGCCACCTATTTTACTGTCAGCAGATGCGGAACTGTTAGGAGAGATTGCGGGGGGCGTCTTATTAGTCATCGAAGCGGGTCAAATTACCCCAGGTGAACTCAAACGTGCGGCCCATTTGTTAGAACGTTTGAATCCACCCGTCGTCGGCGCCCTCCTCAACCGTGTCAAAGTTTATGAGGGAGGAGGCTATTTTGCTGATCTGTTGAAAGAACATCACACTGGTGCCAAACTGCCACCCAGTTGGATTTCGCGTTTACTGTGGGGCAGTTGACCGAACATCGGTAGGGTGGATTTCGCTGCGCGTATCCACCTGACGGACCGCCTACTTTTCTGGGTAGTGATGCAATCTGAGTGAAATATTGAGAGGTTTCTCTTCGGTCTGGAACTCTGATTGAGATGATTAAATGAGGACTCTGAAAGGAGGCTTGACTAATCAGAGTCCATCTGAAAATCATTCTAATCAAAGTTCAGACAGAGAACCCACATTGCATCACTACCCCTTTCTGGTGGATACGCTTCGCTTAATCCACCCTACATGTGAGTCACCTTGTCTATCATTATTCATTAACTCATTATTCACTAACCCATTATGTCCCCCCAACTCTCAGTTGTCATCATTGGACGCAACGAAGGACAACGCTTGGTCGATTGTATTCAATCGGTTCAAGCGATGAACTATCCAACCGCTGAAATGGAAATTATCTACGTGGATTCTGACTCCACCGACGGCAGTCCGCAACGTGCGCAAGCCTTAGGAGTGCGTGTCGAAATTGTTCACCCGCAACGACCAGCGGCTGCCATTGGACGCAATGCCGGCTGGCGAGTTGCCAAAGCCCCGTTCATATTATTTTTGGACGGTGATACTCTTCTACATCCCGACTTTGTCAAAGTTGCTTTGCAACAATTTCAAGACCATCCTGAACTTGCTATTGTCTGGGGTCATCGTCGTGAATCACCTCCATACGCTTCCATCTATCAACGGTTCCTAGATTTAGATTGGATCTATCCCCCTGGCTTGACCCAGTTTTGTGGAGGAGATGCCCTGATGCGCCGGCAAGTTTTAGAAGAAGTGAATGGTTATAATCCTCTCCTGATTGCCGGCGAAGAACCAGAAATGTGTGCCCGGATTCGGGCCCGCGGCTACACGATTTTACATATAGACCACCCAATGACGTTACATGATTTGGCCATTACGCGCTGGACTTCATATTGGCGGCGGGCGACTCGAACAGGACATGCGTATGCAGAAATTTTCAACCTGTTACGCAACACTGCTACTCCCTTATGGCAACGAGAGACCCGCAAAAATTTTCTTCATGCCAACGTCCTGTTAGATATACTCCTTGTCGGCCTCGTTCTCACTTTCTGGTTGCCCTCTCTCTGGCCACTGTTTCTCAGTCTAATCCTCTTAACTCTATTCTGTCTGCGCAGTGCTTGGAAGGCGCGTTGGAAATCGAACGACTGGTTGACCTTGCTACTCTATGGAGTGCATAGCCAATTCCAACATATCCCCATCGCCTTTGGACAATTGTCTTATTATTATCATCGCTGGCTGGGAGAAAGGCAACGGTTAATTGAATATAAGTGAGAGAGTTAGCGGGTTTAGTGGAGAGTGGAGAACGAAAAAATCAGGGTGGACTAGAGGCTTCAGCCGGTGGCAGGGGCACAACCACCGGCTAAAGCCTCTAGTCCGGCATATATTGATTCTCCGCTATCCGTTATCCACTATCCACTATCCACTATTTCTTCGGCTTCACTCGCGCTGGCACCCCCACCGCAATACTGTTGCTAGGCACATCCTCAATCACTACGGCGTTGGCCCCTATCGCTACATCATCACCGATTTGAATGGGCCCCAGAATCTTGGCACCTGCCCCAATATCTACTCGATTCCCTATCGTAGGGGACCCACGGTGACCAGTGTGTCTTAAACCTACTGTCACCCCATTTCGAATGACCACGTCATCCCCAAATACAGCATCTCCGCTGACTATAATATCACCAAAATGCTCAATCTTGAAACGTCGTCCCACTTTCGCTTCACAAGGTAATTCAATACTGGTTAGAATCTGAATCAGTAGAAATAATATCTTATACAGAAGCGAAAATGGCATTCGTAACCATCTCGATTTGATGGTGTAACGCCACTGTCCAAGACGATATACGACCATCACCCAAAAACCTTGACGACTGAGGTCACGGTGATAAGTTTGCCAATCTTCACGTAAATTTTCAAACATAATGATTTATCAATTTTCGATAGTGATGCAATACTACCCACTATCCGCTATCCACTATCCACTATCCACTATATTTATATATCACTAAACATCAAGGCCGTCAACATAAAATCTAACGCCAACGTTGCTAACGACGAATGTACCACCGTGCGCGTCGTCGCCCGGCTAATTCCTTCCGAAGTGGGAACGCAGTCATAGCCTTCAAACACGGCTATCCAAGTGACCACAAAACCAAATACCAGGCTTTTGAGGATACCATTGAAGACATCTTCCATAAATTCGGTTTTGTCTTGCATTTGTGACCAAAATGAACCAGCGTCAATGCCTAACAATTCCACCACCACCAAATGTCCTCCCAAAATCCCCACAGCACTGAAAATCGTTGCTAACACCGGCATGGCTAGAACGCCTGCCACAAAGCGCGGTGCAACCACTCGTCCCAGTGGATTGACGGCCATCATTTCCATCGCTGATAACTGTTCCGTCGTTTTCATTAACCCAATTTCTGCTGTCAAGGCGGAACCGGCCCGACCTGCATATAGAAGGGAGGTGAGAACGGGTCCTAATTCGCGGACGAGGGATAACGCGACCACTACGCCTAGCATATCGGTTGCACCAAAATTTACCAATGTGTTGTATCCTTGCAGACCTAATACCATGCCTACAAACAAGCCAGACACTAAAATGATGGTCAAGGAGAGAACTCCCACTGAGTAAATTTGGTAAATCACTAAATAGGGACGTAAGAGAAGACCGGGAACGCCTGCTAAAACGTGCATGAGGAACAGCGAAGCACGGCCTAAGCGTTCAAAGACGGTTAAGATGGTATGACCTAAATGTTGCAATTGAGTTAACATGGGCGTTCACCTAATAAATCGGTAGCGTAATCTGAAGCAGGATAGTGAAACGGCACGGGGCCATCGGATTCGGCATTCATAAATTGCTTAACCCACGGTGAAGCCGTCGTTTTCAATTCCGCGGGGGTGCCATGACCCATCACTTTCCCATTGGAGATAATATAAATGAAGTCTGCAATTTGGGAAGTTTCATGCACATCGTGAGACACAATGATACTGGTCAATCCCAGCGCATCATTGATGGTACGAATCAAGCGCACGAGGACGCCCATTGAAATGGGGTCTTGTCCGGTAAACGGTTCATCATACATAATCATCATCGGGTCTAACACCATCGCCCGCGCTAAAGCCACTCGACGGGCCATGCCGCCAGACAATTGGTGGGTTAACAACTCTCGTGCCCCCCGTAAACCGACGGTGTGCAGTTTCATTAACACGAGATGACGAATCAAGGAATCTGGTAACGTCGTATGTTCTCGCAATGGAAACGCCACGTTTTCAAATACGGTAAGGTCGGTCAATAACGCCCCACTTTGAAACAACATCCCCATGCGTTTTCGCAAGAGATACAGTTCCTTAGTCGACAGTGTCGGGACGTTCTGACCATCCACTGCAATCGTCCCCGCTTCGGGTTTCAATTGTCCTCCAATCAAGCGGAGAAGCGTCGTTTTGCCAGTGCCACTGGGGCCCATAATAGCGGTGATGTTGCCGCGTGGAATATCTAAATTAACTTGATCAAAAATCCGTCGCGTACCACGAGTGAAGCAAAGGTCGCGGATTTGAACAAGGGTTTGAGTATTGTTAAGTGGATTCATTGAACAAAGGAAAATGGAAAATGGAAAATGGAAAATGGTAAGTACCGAAGCAGAAATTTTACAGTATTTTCAATCGTCGCCCTCACCCCCGGCCCCTCTCCCAGAGGGAGAGGGGAGACCGGCAACCTCAGTGGTTTTCTCCCCACGCCCGTAGGGAGAGGGGCCGGGGGTGAGGGTAAGGGCGTCATTATACCAGAAAATTTCTGCTTCACTATTTAGTAAGAAACTAAGTTTCTTCAAGAAACTTAGTTTCTGTGGTGCAGTAACTGAAAGACATTGAGGCTGTTACCGGTGGTGGCAAATCTCTTTTTCTATTTGTGGAAGAAGTTCCTCCATAGCCACGTCAAGATCATAATCCAATTGTAATCCCAACCAAAACTGGGCCGACATTCCAAAATAATGCGCTAAACGTAATGCGGTATCCACGGTCAGGCGACGTTTACCTGAAACAATCTCATGGACACGACGTACAGGCACTTGAATTCCTCGTGCTAACCGCGCTTGACTGAGACTCATCGGTTTCAAAAATTCTTCTAGGAGAACCTCTCCTGGATGAATGGGCTGTAATCTTTTTGACTGGTTTATCATGATTTAGGTACCTTAATGATAATCAACAATTTCTACCTTATAGGCATCACCGTCATGCCATTCAAAACAAATCCGCCATTGATTATTAATACGAATACTCCGATGATGTGTGCCCGACTAGAGGCTTTAGCCGGAGAGGACAGGGCATTAGAACTAAAACAGCGGTGGACTAGAGGCTTCAGCCGGGGGCCGTTCCCGGCCATTTAATTCTGTTCTGCCCCCACCGGCTGAAGCCTCTAGTCCACCAATATTTACTATATTCCCTCTTCTTTCACCCTTCGTATATCCCACCGCCACGCAATCCAACGGCGATACAAGGGCACAGAGAAACGATACGTCAGTTCCATTTTGTCTAAAATCTCCTCCTCCACCAGCCGTTGCACAATGTCTGCGACCTGTTTGCGCTGGGGCAGTTCTAAACGGGCTTCGGTCATTTTCCGTAGCAACCCTTCAAAATCGATTTGGGGATAAGCGTCGTCCAGACACCAGGCCAAGGTGGAGAGGACGCGATGAGTGGCGGCGTCGTTATTTTTCCAATGGTCTTTAAATGCGGCATTGTCTTCTCCCTTGACCAACGTGTCAACGGCTTGTTCAAAGTCGTTGTAATTAACATAATTGCTACGCGGTTTGCCACTTCTGAAGGTGTGATTGAACTGGTCAATGACGTTGGCGCCAATACTTTGCAACAATAATGGTTGGCCACGAGTCCAAGTGTAGGCCGTCTCTAACACGTAGGGGTCAAATTCTAACAGGTCCTTGGCTGGTTTTTGCAGTAATTCTTGTGACTCCCCTTTAGATAAGTAACTGACCGTTTTAAATTGGGCGGTGTTGAATAAAATGGAGGAGTAATCCCAAGCCGTGCGTTGCAGGGCGTGCGTGCCGCAAAATAGTAGCAAAATGGGATACTCATGGCCTTGCATCATGCTACGGAGGAAATCGGGGAGGCGGTCTCCTAAGCGTCCCGCCGGGATTTTTTCGGCTTCATCTAGCAACAGGAGGACACGTCGACCTGCTAGGGGTGTGGTGAGTGAGGCGAGGAATTGTTTGAAATCGACATACGGTTCTTGACGGTCCAGGGAAGGTGGCGTCAAGGAGAGTGCCGCGGCCATTTTTTGGCTGGTCGTGGTTAAGAAATCGTATTCGGAAGTGATACCTTGCACATCAATGAACAGTGGCATCAATGGCACTGGGTCGGCCACAGCCCGTTGAATTTTATGCAATAAACTGGTCTTCCCAATGCGACGTTGGCCAATTAACACGAGGGTCGGTTTGCTGTCAGGTTGCCGCCACCGATTCAGTAGCCAGGCGAGTAAGTCACCGCGTCCGACAAAGGTGCGGTCAGCGTTGATACCTGCGCCTGTCTCATAGGGTTGGTAGTCAAGTTCTTGATAAGCGTGACCCGCTTCGGCAACGGTTAAGTCACAACTAAAGGGTTGTTTAAAGACGCGGTCCGTAGAATAGTTGAATGCTTGTAATTCTCCCCGAATCACATAACGTTGCGCCTGGTCAATCTGATATTCTAGGCGTAATTCAGTCTGCCGGTTGCCTTCTAGCAAAGGGTGTCTCACTTGTTTAGAAGTCCAAAAAATCCCGTCGGTGTCTTGCACTTCCACACATATCGATTTGGCTATCACGGTGCTGATATTTTGGACTCGCACGGTCACGGTTTGGCGACCCACTAATAAGCTGGTTTGGGGGAAGTTAAGGGTTAACCGTAACTGGTCCTTAGCCTGCGCGGCTTCTTGGTCTAACACGGTTTGCCAGTGTGTCACCAATTCTTGACCTATGGCTTGCCAATAAGCAGATAACCCTTCTTTCTTTTGCCATTGCCACTGTACCCATAAACTGTCCAACACGGCTTTTTGTTTCTTCAAAACTTCTCGACGGGCTTCTAGGGTTTGTAATTGCGTGTAATCTGTTAAACCGCGCACGACAGGGGCCAAGTCTTGTAAAATCTGGCTACCACCAGCTAACCAAGTAGTCGCAAAGGTGGCTATTTTGTCAGAAGAGAGGGCGGGTAAGGCCAATATCTCATCTACCGTTTGCACTTGTGCATAGTGTTTGAGAAGGGTTAAGAATGATTGAAAATTGTCGTAGCCTTGATAATGGGTACAAGCCTGTAATTGTTGTTGGGCGTAGTCAATTCTGGCCGATAAGGGGGCTTGACGAGTGGCTTTGAAAGGGGCTAACCATTCTAGCTGTTGTGATTTAAACCCTAAATTGCCAAGCAGAGTTTTTTGAGGAGAGGTTTCCTCCTTTGGAAAATTATCTACCAAAATAACTAATGGTTGTTCGTCCTCTTTCTCTTGCAGTTTGGTCAACACGGCCACAGCACGTCCTATCTCACCGGTGAGACTGAAAGGAAGCAATGTGGCAGAATTGGTTTGGATGGCAATCTCTCCACAAAACACTACGGCTGTGTCTGGATGAGTGGCTAATTGTTTAGCGGCTTGAGTGGAGGCATGCCCTTGGAGAGTCCAGTCTTGGAGGATACGAATGGCTGTCAAGGCGGTCTTGACATCGTGTTGTTTGGCTAGGTTAACCAAATAGGAAGACAATTTGGGCAAGGGATAAGCAAAAGTTTGCCAACGGAAGGGGATTGTCAGTTGAAAACCTTCTTCTGTGAATGAATGAACTTGACTCTCACGATATTGCCAGAAGGCTATTAATGCGGTGAAGGGATAGAAAAAGAAGCCGGTCCAAATGAAAGGGGCAATGGCAAAATAGATAGACAATATCTTGAGTTTCTCGCTGAGTGAAGAAGGGTCGAGGGTGCCCAGAGTCGTGCCTAAAGCTAAGAGGAGGAAAAGGAGATAGAAGATTTGCAAAAAGTTGGCTTGACCTGTTAGACGGTTGTTTGACCACTCATTAACAAAACCAGTAATTATTTCCATCCCTAAAGAAATAACTAAGGTGATTCCCCATAAGTGAGTTTGTTCAATAGGAACGGACGAAAAAAAGGCGAAACCGACTAGGGGGAAACCGATAACCCAAGTCATTGCGAGTCCCGTCTTACTTCCCTGTTCTAACCATGAACCACTTTTAGCAAGCCTCCAAATTAGGAACAAAAGGAGAGTAAGAATGTCAATAGTTGCCAATAAATAGGAAAGAGTAGTTAAATTTAACCATAAGCCTAAGAAGATGCCAAGTGTACCCATGAATAACAAATACGCACCCGCATCCGCACCCGTACCCGCAACCACAACCGCAACCACAACCGCAACCACACCCACACCCGCACCCGCACCCGCACCCGCAAACGCAAACGCACCCGCAACCACAACCGCAACCACAAACGCAAACGCAAACGCAAACGCAACCACCATCATCATTATCCAAATACTATTAACATCACCATTTCCTAACCAAAGCACCGTCCCTATTAATGCGCCCCATAAACTCCCTCCTAACAAGGCGGCAAACAATTCGGCCCATTGGTTATCGGCGTTGATTCTTCTTTTGATTGTCACGGGCCGCAACCAAAATTCCAGAGGCCATAGCCAGGCATGACGGAGGAGGTGAGAGAGGAATTGAGAGGGGGTCATGGGAATTGTGATGTCTGTGATATAGTTTGGTGGTTGTCTGAATCAGAATTTGCAGAATTTTAGAATTTTCAGAATGAGTCGTGCCGCGAGAAACTAAGTTTCTTTTATATAGTGATACTCAATTGTATTTGTTGACAGTTTGAAATGCAATATAGAATTATGTCAAGAAAATTCGGTAATGAAGTCTTGCCACTAGCACAATTAATAATATTCTTAAACAAGCAGGTTTAAAGCCATGAAATATCTTTTCATCATCGAACCCACTAGCACGGGTTATTCCGCTTATTCACCGGACTTAGAAGGTTGTATCACCACGGGGGCAACCCTGGAAACAGTGAAAAACAATATGCAAGAAGCCATAGAATTTCATCTCGCCGGCTTGCGGGTCGAAGGGTACGATATTCCCCAACCACGTTGTCTGTCGTCTTATGTAGAAATTGGTTAAGTGTAGTTACCCTCGTTCCCACGCGCCAGCGTGGGAATGCCGTACCGACGCGCCAGCGTCGCGACCCCGACGTTCCCACGCCGGCGCGTGGGAACGAGAGTGGACTGTCTGAACTCTGATTAGAATGATTTTCAGATGAACTATGATTAGTAAAACCTCCTTATCAGAGTCCTCATTTAATCCTCTCAATCAGAGTTCCAGACCGACGCGAAACCGTGCGATTCCTGACTTCCCGTTTTTTCGTTACCTACCGTTACCTACGCACCCGTGTAGAATGGAGAGTTATCCAGACGCTGATTCCAATTTCAGCGGTTTTGGAGTACGGAATTTATTCCGTTTCAGTCGGAATAAATTCCGTACTCCAAAAGCTATAAACATTACCTGTACAAAGCTACGCTTTGGACTCCTGAGTCAATTCCAAAATCAGTTTAGCAAAGTATTTAGAAAACACCTGCCGTTGTTCATCTAACAAACCACGATGTTGTAACTCACTGATTTGCCAATTATCTTGAGTCAACACATGACCTTGGGCGACTTGCAATAACACTTGTTGGGCGTCCTCCGACTGATGTTCCCATAAATCTCGATATTGCCCCCGCAGGGCTTGTTCAATGTTGTAACGATTGACCTCCGATTTGGAATAACGGGCATCCCAATAGGTCGCGGCTACAATTTGAATAAAAGCGGGATGATAACCGGCATAGTGAAAAATCTCCTTCGCGCTTTTGAAACCAGGTCCTAAACTAAGTTGCATGGGTTCTTGAATTAACTCCTTAGCCTCCGTTTTAGACAATAGTCCCAACGTGGGGGAGTGGCCAAAAATATTATGAAACTTAGATTCGTCAATTTTACCCTGTTGACAGATGTCAGAGACCGTGGAACGACTGGCTAACACATAACCAAATTGGTATTCAGGTTGATAACCGAGAACCCGAAGTTGGCTGAAAAAGGAGGTGTTAAAATGGGCATTTCCTGTCATTTTATCAAATTCATCTATCAACAAGACGAAACGATAACCTTTCTGGGCATACTGGCGGATAAAATCACGAAGCCCCTCATAATTATAAACAGGAGGAGGAGTCACCCGTAACGCTTCTGCTATCGCTTGCTGAAGGGAACTGAAAAATTGCGCTTGGCTGTCTTCACCCAATTTCCATTCTTGGGCAGTGGCATAAATACTGACCAAATCAGGTTCTGCGGCGAGGGCTTGATAAATTTGATTTAGCAATGACGATTTACCAATCCGACGTTCGCCTAAAATGTTGACATTGGCAGGCTTGTTGGAACGTAACCGGTTCAAAATATCTTTCCATTCGTTATCTCTGCCATAAAACACGGACGAGTTACCAGGTAACGCGGTGCCAGCACAATATGGATTTTGCCCTAATTGAATTTGTTGCAGACGTTGGTCTTGGGGCAAGAAACCGGGGTGGGTTGGGTGGCCGAGTTGGGTGATAAAACGGCGAGTGGGGGGCGGGTCATTGACCAACATATCCGGTTGTTTTGTTAAACGGCGGTCACGAAGATAGAAATATAGGGACAATAATCCAGCAATAGTGCCGATAATGGTTATTATGGCCGCAATCGCAATGCCTGGTTTGTTATTGAAAAATTCTATTAGGGCGTCCGATAAAGTAGTGAAAAAATCGAACATGATAAAAATCCTCTGTGTAAAATAAGATAGACTTGTGCAAAGCTACGCTTTGGACCCTTTCAGAATTTGGTAGTGATGCAATGTGGGTGAAAGGTCTGAACTCTGATTAGAATGATTTTCAGATGGACTATGATTAGTCAAGCCTCCTTTCATAGCCCTCATTTAATCATCTAAATCAAAGTTCAAGACGAAGAGAAACCGCACGATATTTCACCCAGATTGCATCACTACCCAGAATTTGAAGAATCTGAACCAGGAATCCAAAGCGTAGTTTTGTCTCTAAAGATACGTTCATGTATTTTCCTGCAACCAACGATTTATCCCATCTTCTGTTTCCTTCGAAGAATCTACCAAGTCCCATTTTTGATTAATGTCTAGGTATTCTTTCTCATTAATTGGAAACGTTTGCAACCGGGGGGTATCGCAAAGAGGACAAACGTCAGAGGAGAATAACGGCGGGCGTTTCGTGTTAACCCACTGGTCAGGGACGTCTCGTTCCCAACTGACCTTGATGACCATGTCGCAACTTAAACATTCGGTTTTGTAAAAACGCGGTTGCCTGCGTAAAAAGTGGCCGGGCATATATGTTTACCTCTCAATTACGTGGTGGACTAGAGACTAATGCTGGTGATGTGCTACTTTCACCGGCTAAAGCCTCCACTCCGCTAAAGCCTCCACTCCGCTAAAGCCTCTACTCCGGTATTCATTATTCATTCTCCCCCTGCTTTACCGCCTTAATATCCTTCTGTGGCACAAACAATCCACATCCTCTCTGTCTCTCAGGTCCTAATCCGTGTTGCTGTAACAAGATGGAATCTTGAGGTTTGAGGTCTGCTACCATCACACTGCGCGTCCATAACTCCCCTTCAGGGAATTGAAAGGTCGCCGTTTTTCCACAGAGTGCCTTGCGACACGCAATTCCCTTCTGTTGTAACTGTGTCACCATTCTTTGTAAAAAGTCCTCTTCCTCTTCTTGAGGAGACATGACGACATATCGCGCCAATAAGGCTGGCATTCCGACCAAGGGGCGTTCGGATAGCTTCCCTACTTGTAGGGCATGGCCAGCCACGTCCAAGGCCATGCCAGTCAACGCTTGTGCGTCTGGGAGGCGATGGTGAGGGAGGCGCAACATCAACTTCGTGCGTCTGGAAAAGTACAATAAACTGTCTGGGCCACTGGGACGTTGCCAACCATGGCCTGATTCTCCTCCATGAATCAAATGCAACCCTGCCAAGGGTTCGGTGGAAAACCACGGGAGTGCTTGTTGAATCGCGGTGGATAAGGTATACGCATGGTCCACGGGTAAGCAACGACAAGTCATCTCGTAAGCCACGTCCATGACGGTTTGCTTCGTCAAGGTATTCGGTTGCTGTTCTTCTTCTTGCCACAACATATTAATAAAATGCTCCTTCTAAACGGTCTTCCCAGTTGTCTGGTGTATCAGGAAACGGCGGACGCACATCCATTCGGAAAAAACGTTCGCCAGTCTGTTTGGCCTGTTCTACTAATGTTACTAGCTGTTCAAACGATTCTAATTCGTAATGTTCTATGAGAATGTCACTTAAATATAACATAATAATTAATCATTCAGCAATTCAGGAGTCCAAAGCTGTGTGTTGGTAAAAGATAAAGTTGCACTTTGTCATTTACTATACTACATGTTATCATAATAGTCCAATTCAATTCCAGAGACATTCATCAAACATGCACCACTCATTATCTTATATCATTCATTTTTTCCGAGACCTTCTCATCATTTTTTGCGCAGCTTTTGGCGTGAGGATACTGGAGAAGGCCATTGGATGGCTTAACTCTATTTTGGGCACATCGTCATCTGACCATTCGTCAATACCTTCTTATCTGCACATTGACATCGTGGCCGCCATCGTAACTGTGTTAGACACGGTAGCGATTGTGACCATTAGCATCATTGGCATTTCCACCGTGATGAAGGCTTGGCAAGAACATCACTGGTGGCAGCAACATCACCCAATCCCTTGTGAACATCCAGAATGCCCATATAATGACTCTCACACTCCCAAAACCAAAGGTTAGACTACAACTCTTATGTCCAAAATCATCCCATTTTCCTTCAACTCTCTGACTCTCTGGTTAATCACGAATCTGTTGATGGCCAGTTTCTTGTGCTTCATTCCCATTGTCTGGGCCGATGCCTTGACGGAACAGACGTTGTCGCAAGGTCTCATTCTGGCTACGATTTTTTTAGTGCCATCCGAACTATACCGCCAATTCAAGGCGAACATCGATGCCTATCTAGCCAAACAGGTTTTTTCAACCACGGGCAATCGGTCACTGTTTACCAGAATCCCTTTTCCTTCTTTCCAGCGTCCCCATCCCGATTTGGTCCTGGCTTATCGTGGTGGACATCAAGGTCCTGCAAATTCAAAGTCGCCCAAAACGGTGAAATTCAAACTGCAATGTTGGAAATGTGGTGCGGAGTTCCCTTATCTTTATACCCCAGACCTGTCCGATAAGTCGGGTTCTGTGGTGTTAAACGTGACCAAGATTTGCCCAATGTGTCATGCGACTTGTCAGTTGACCGTGCCTTCAGACCAGTTGTATTTGCGGCGGTTTAAGACACAGGCGCCTGCGTGACAAAGCGACGCTTTGGACTCCAGGTCAACGGGGGTCCAAATTTTTTTTCACAGTTGGATTCCGACATCGTAAAGGAGATTTATAAAATGACTACCCTTGCCCCTAAAATTCCAGTAGAAGAGAGGGCGGGACTAGAGGCTTTAGCCAGATCAGGTGGGACATTATTGGCTGGTGGTCCATCGACCAGTGACCTAATTATTGAGGAAAGTAACCGCCGTAAGTCGGGAGTTGAGGACAAACGTCCATTGGTTTGTCCACTACCTCTTTATCACGACAGTAATTCTAAAGTGTGAGAAAAAAATAGGCAGTGATGCAATCTAACTGATAAGAAGTACCATGACTGACAGACCATAGAGAATCTGCCAATCCTTCTATCACCCAGATTGCATCACTACCCTCATCCTCATTGCCACCACTTTTGCAACCTCTGCCACAACCCCAGCGCAGGCTTTGACACTTCCAATGGACGCACCAAAATTACCGAGATATTATCCTCTCCGCCTTTTTCATTAGCCACTTCAATTAATTTCTCCGCGGCCTGGCCCAGCGCATGAGAATATTGATTGATGATTGCTTGCATCTCCTTGTCTTCAAGCATGTCATTTAGACCATCTGAACACAATAAATAAATATCCCCTGCCACGACATCCCGTTCCTGAATATCTACGGTCACTTTACTCCCTACCCCCAAAGCACGGGTCACTAAATTCTTATTAGGTGAACGACGGGCTTGGTCGGGGGTGTAAAATCCGCAATCGATTAACTCTTGGCGTACCGAATGGTCCTTGGTCAATTGAGTCAATTGAGTTCCCCGTAACCGATACATGCGCGAGTCACCGACATGGGCAATGCTGACCTGGTTGTCATGAAACAGCGCGGTGACAACGGTGGTGCCCATCCCGTGATAATAGGCTTCTCGTTCGGCGGTCTCATAAATTAACAAATTTGCTTTCTCAACGGCTTGTTCAAGCCACACGGTGGTATAGTGATAATGGCGATGATGGTCACGCCTATAACGAACCGTCTTTTTTAGCGTCTTATTCAATTCCTCTTTGATGGTGTCCACTGCCAATTGACTGGCGACTTCACCGGCTTGATACCCTCCCATCCCGTCGGCAAGGACTACCAGTCCTAAGACTTTATCACTGGCGAGACTGTCTTCATTATGGTCACGGACTCGTCCCGTATCGGTGTTACATACAATTTCTATGGACATAACTGGACCTCTCCTCGTGTTTGACAGTCACGCAAGGCTTTGGCAAATTCACAACCGGTTTGAAACCGCGCCAGTTTGTCTTTTTGCAAAGCTTTATCCACAGTCTGTTTTAGGCATGATGTTATATCGGTGCGCACCGTTTGAATATCAATATGCGATTCATTGACGATTTTAAACATTAACGTGGCCAACGTGTCCGCCTGAAAAGGCAGTTGGCCTGACAGTAATTGATATAACATAACCCCTAAAGAAAATAAATCTGTGCGTCCGTCGAGTTCTTGACCCTCCAATTGTTCTGGGGACATATATGAAGGTGTGCCTAAAATAATTCCTGTTTTCGTTTTATTGGTGTCTTCGGTAATTCTGGCAATTCCAAAGTCTGTGATTTTAATTTGTTCCGTGACTGGATTATACATGATATTGGCAGGTTTTATATCTCGATGCACCACGCTTTGTTTAGAGGCATAGTCTAAGGCTTCTGCAATATCAATGATAATTTTGATGACGGTTGTAATCGGTAACAAATTTTCCGCCCTTGTATAAGGCTCCAAATTTCCTCCTTTAACATATTCCATTGCCATGTAAGCTAAGTCTTGTTCCTCACCAGCATCGTAAATAGAAATAATATTGGGTTGTTTTAACCTACCAGCCGCCGTCGCCTCCCGGAAGAAACGGGCAGTGGCTTCTTCTAATTCTTCGGCGTCAAATTCTTGCGATAAAGCTAATGTCTTAATCGCCACCAAGCGGTCTAATTTGTAATCTCGTCCTAAATATACCACTGTCATCGCCCCTTTCCCTAACACTCTTTCTATTTGATAGCGTCCAATCAGCGGTTTTTCGCCACTGTCGTCACTTAACCATTCATCTAGCCACATCGCCCGACTGCGCAGTTTGGGTTTGCGTAAATTTCCTAGTTGCCGCAACCGTTGTTCGATATCACGAAAGTCTGGATTTTGGCCAATCATGTAGCGATACACGGCCCGGGCCCGCCGAAATTGACGTTTTCTTTCATAATCCAAGGCTAAATTGTAAAGCAATCCGAGAATCGAGTCGTCTGGTGGACATAGCCGAAATTTTTCATAAGCCATGTCTAACTGCCCCTGTCCTTGAAATGCCAGTCCCAATAAGCGATTACTTTCGACGGCATCGGGGTGTAACCGTAAGGCTTCTTGATAGGCTACCCAGGTACGTTTTACCCATAATACCAGATGGCCACCTAGCAAGAGTAAAACTCCTGGCATAATTTGTGCCAAAAAATGGTTTTTCATGAGATTAATTTGAATTATTATCAATACACTTAGCCATACACCACTGCATATCAAGGCTGGTCGCATTCGTAATGGTGGCAACCAGAGACAAAGGTAAATCAGTGTCAGGAATATTAAACTGATTTCGATTCCTATTAGCCATTGGGGGCGACTAAAGAAATCGTGATTTAATAGACTGGCCACTTGATGGGCTAACACTGTCACTGCGGGCATGGGACCTACAGGGGTGTCTTGCAACACGCTATAAGGTTTTGCCGTCATCCCGACTAAAACAATTTTATCTTGATAAGAGTGGGGCGCCACTTGGCCGGTCAACACGTCAGCTATCGAGTCTATTTGTAAGGCGGATGGTTGATAAAAGAACGGTTGCATTTGCAAATTAGCATCGGTGTTAATTCGCAACTCGCCTAAACGTATCCCTTTGCCTAGCCGCACTTCTATATCAGTCTTTTCTAAACGCAGATTTTTAGCCACTAGCCATAATGCTAATGAGGGAAGATACATATCGTTATATTTGACTACTAAAGGCATGTAGCGTGCATTTAAGGGCCGATATAGATTGACATAACCCATTCCCAACACACTTTTACCTAAACTTTCAAGAGGTGGGTTGACACGATGAATTTTGAATAACGGTGGTGAATTTTTTTCAAAATGGTCACTGATGACTTTCAGACTGTATTTTGAGACATATTCTGGTAACTGAGGTGCTAATTTAGGTGAGACTTCTTCTAACAATTCAGGCATCCCTAATATCACATTATCAAATTTTTTCAAACTGTTTGCGAATTTTTCGTCAGGATTCAGAAAACTTGTTTCTCCTTCGCGATATTTTGAAAAAATAAGGAACATTTCATATAATTTTGAAAAAATGGGCGAATGTTTATAAAATTCGATAAACTGCCTAATTGTTGTCCTCTCATTCATAGACCGTCCTTGTAATTTACTCATCTCTGATACCCTCTGTTTAAATTCTGCAATTTCTTCAAGAAACCACTCCTTGGGGAAAGCTGTCAAAAAATTGTCCATTTCAACAGGTTTCTCAAATTGTTGGGCTTGACTAAAATCCAATGTCATTCCCACAACTTTACTATGAGGTGCGACCAAGTCAATTAATGTTGCATACATTGACCGCGACCAGGGCCAATCGCCCAATTTAGCCAGACTTTTATCATCAATGGCAATAACAGCCACTTGTTGCCCCATATCGTGAGGCATCGCCCGGATCACCCAATCATTTGCGAGATTTTCTATGGGTGATAAAACATTAAACCAGGTTGCTATTAGCAGGGTTCCGCCAACGGCTAAACCGATTAAACTATCACTTCCCAAAATATTTTCTAAAGAGACCATTTGTGAATGAATAATGAATAATGAATAGTGAATAATTTAAAGGGGTTGTCAGCACAATGTATGCCAAATAGCGGATAGCGGAGAGTGAATAACGGATAGCAAAGAACAAATTCTGCTGGACTAGAGGCTTTAGCTGCAATGCCATTCAGTTAAGGAATTGAAGTGGTGAAACAATTAAAATAGCGGTGGACTAGAGGCTTTAGCCGGTGGGGCAGAACAGAATTGAAATCGCCGTGCCCCCCACCGGCTAAAGCCTCTAGTCCACCCTGTTTTTTTCACTATCCACTATCCACTATCCACTATCCACTAAAGTCCACTATCCACTATCCGCCGCGTCTTATTCTCAGGGACACTGATGACCTCCGTTTTAATCGGCGTCTCTCCTTCGGTCTCATACGAAAACACCGTCGTCACCGACACTTCCTCCCCATCTGGTGAAGGCGATTGGGTTTTCATTTGTATCAATCGGCCAGCTTCATCGTAGTCATAAGTGGTGTAAGAAACCAACACCTCTTTGCGCGAAAACCACACTCGATTCATTTGCGTAGCCATTTCGGGAATACTGGCCACAATGCCTGCGGCTAAACCGCCCACGGTGGTTATCAAAGGGACGGTCATAATGACCAGTAATCCTTCTCCAACAGTGCGGCTTGAGGGTTCCAAATCCATCACCGTTTGCAAACCCACGGCAATTCCTGTTCCAGTCCATTCAAAAATAATGGCCAACGGTGCCTTTAGAGTCGCCGTCTCATTGTCAACAATTGCAATTTGAAAGGTTCTGATGGGCTTGTTGGCCACGAAATCGACTAAAAAGAATTGTTCTCCTAACTTCGTGGGCCGCTTTTCTAAGGCGTTTGAAAAGACTGGACGCCCCACCTTGTCAAAGGTTAAATTTTTGAACATCTGAGTCGTGAATTCGCCCGTACCTTGATAATCAGATAGATTGACGGTTTGGGTTGCACAACTGGTTATCAGCAATAGGGAAACGAACGTAACTATCCAAGTTTTTCTTACCATAGTGTCACCTCCTCAGTAGTGAATGATAAAGAGTAAATTAGTAGTGATGCAATGTGGGTGATAGACACTTCCCCCCACCCCCAGCCCCTCCCCCTACAGGCGTGGGGAGAACGGCGGTACCCGTGGTTTTCACCCCTCTCCCCCTGGGAGAGGGGCCGGGGGAGAGGGTAAACATATCACAAAGAATTGCATCACTACCAGTAAATTTGACCATCTTTAGTATAGACTGGCTTTGTCACAAAAATCAAATGCGACACCTCCCCCCGCGGGATTAGAGGCGTTAGTAGGGTACGTTCCACGCACTGATTAGGGGTGGTTCTAAAATGGTGCGTAGGACGCACCCTACCTTGGTTAACCGAGCATTCATCTATCACGTTCATCACATTCATTACAATTTCCACAATTTAATCGTTTTGTCATAACTAGCCGACGCCAACGTATGCCCATTTGGACTATAGGCCAGGGCCGCTATTCGGCTCCGATGTCCAAACAGAGTGTGTAACAAATTGCCCGTATGGGCATCCCAAAGTTTGATGGTACTGCCCGTTTCCTCCGTATGACCAGAAGCTAAGTTGTTTCCATCTGGACTATAAGCTAAAGAATACACCGAGCCATGACCCTCGATAGTGCGTATCTCTCTACCTTTTTGCACATCCCAAAATTTCATGGTGCAGTCATAACTAACAGAGACTAATGTGTTTCCGTCAGGACTATAAGATAAGCCTAACACACCACTACCATGGCCTGTTAAGGTGCGTAAATGTTCACCTGTACTCACTTTCCAAAGTTTGATAGTCTTATCTCGACTGGCAGATGCCAATGTCTGTTCATCTGGACTATAGGCAACATGAAATACCCAATCAGTATGCCCTCTCAGAGTGCTAAGTTTCGTACCCGTGAAGTTGTCCCAAATTTGAACCAAATTATCTTTACTGGCGGAGGCAAAAGTGCGTCCATCATAGCTATAAACCACGGAAAAGACTTCGGTTTTAGCCATTTGCCCGCCCTGTTTGAGAACAAAAACATTTTTACCAGTTTTCGTGTTCCACAGTCTTATCGTATTATCTCTGCTGGCCGAAGCCAAAGTACCTCCTCTGGGATTAAAATCCACTGAAAAAAGCCAATCATTATGTCCTTCGCGATGACCTTTTTTAGACTCCACCTTATCTTCGACCATGGTACGCAGTAACTGACCTGTTTGGGGATCCCAACATTTTATGGTGGTATCGAAACTAGCAGACGCGAGAGTTCCGCCATCAGGACTGTAAGCCACTGAAACAACCCAATCTTGATGCCCTTGTAACGTGTATAATAAATTATCACTGTCAGGAGATGGCGGCGGTTCTGCCAATGTGTTAGACGGCGCCAGTTTAGGTGTGGACACGACAGGAGGAGACGCTTCATTGGTTGAGGTTTGAAAGGAGAGGGTCACATCTAATACGGTTCCCCAAGTTTGGACGGCCCATTCAGCAAGACTTTTATCGATTCCTAAATTATCATAGAGCCGCCGCACCAACCGGCTATATACCGTTTCCAAAGGTAAACCAGTGGGTGGATTTAATAATTCTTTCGTGACACCTTCTCGAATTGCATTGATAAGAATGGAAACTTCCCGTTTGTAGTCGTCGCCACATTTATCTCGGAGGAAGGATTCACAACGTTTATGGTCTTGAGACGCGGAAAAGCCATGTAGTTTAGTAAAATCTTTTAAAGTTTGAATCAGGTAAGTTGGCATAATATTTATCCCTTGTATTCTATTCCAAGAATCAGGAGTCTAAAGTGTCGCTTTGTCCGGGACAAGGCTAACGCTTTGGAACCCTGAATAATTGTTTGTTACAACGGTGACATGCAAACATGGAACCATTTATGATTAAATATAGAGTGGGCCAAGTATAACGCAGTAAACGTAGGGTGGGCCAGTGTTTATCAGCCCACCTAACTAACCTACCCCCAGGTGGTGGGCAACGATAAACCTGTTGCCCACCCTACTTGGCTAGGAGAATCAGATGACCTCAAATCAATCTCAACAACTGACAATTAGTCAGTAGTCAGTAGGGTGGGAAACAGGTTTATCGTTGCCCACCACTTCGCCGATTTAAGTTAGAAGGTGGGCAAATAAACACTTGCCCACCCTACCTGGACTGCTTAGAAAATTTAGGTGGTGTTCAGCGGTGCGGTTTTTCTGAAAAACGACAAGAGTTGTAGGTTAGAAAAGAGAGTAGTGAAGCGATGTATAGTGATATTCTAAATTTGTACCTTATCCTCTGGAGCGCAATAAGAATTATTGCGCGGTTTCGCGCCGACGCTACGCGGGCACACGGCGCAATAATTCTTATTGCGCTCCAGAAGAAATGGTACAGGTTCGAAGGAATATTACTATAGGTGATAGAAATATCAGGACTGGTAGCCCTTCCTTACCCATCATCCATATTGCTTCACTACCCAAAAGTTTATGGTACGGTAAAAGTCACCGTCACCGCCTGATGTTGAGTCATTGTTATAGGACAATTAGATTGATTGGGTTGACAAGTAACCACATCCCAGGTAATCTGAGTCGCAGATTCTTCTGTAGAGGTTGCAGTTAATGTAACAGTTGCACCTTCGGGATATTCTGTGATGCCACATTTTTCCTCACAAGTTTGGTCATTGATGCTGATATTACCTTTTCCAATTTTGGTGACGAACAACGCAAATTTCTTGTCAGCCGTGGTCGTTGGCGCGGAAGTCTCAAAGGCCGCGGCAACCACTTTATGGGTGTCGATGGTGAGGTCACAGGTGTTACCCCCGGTAGCATGTTGGCAGTCTCCACCCCAGGTTACCTTAGAATTTGCGGAAGTCGCCGTGAGGGTGACGGTCGTATGAAGAGGAAATTTAGCCGTGCAGTTTTCGCCACAGTCCAGAGGAAAAGGAGGTCCGCTATCGACACCAGTGTGTTTGCCGGTCACGGTGCCGTCACCCGTTTTGAGAATTTTCAATTCGCCATCCAGGCCACACGCACTGGGATTTTCACGGCAGTTATTCACTTCCATTAACCCAAAAAACCGCATTGCCCACTGCTTGTCCAGGCCGTAATCTAACGGATTGTTATAGCATCCTTCTTTGATGCCGTTGATTTTTTGATCTGTCAGTTCGGTGATGCCAAACACGGTGATGGCATGTTCTCTGCTGAAATCACAGTAGTCCACAGGATTTTCACGACAAGCATTACAGCCTGGTTCGTAAATACCCGAAAGTCCTGCCAACGCGGGACTACTCAAACTTACTGAAAGAGTGAATAGGGCAATCATGCCCGTGGTTTTCTTAGTTGGTTTCATACGGAATATTTCTCCTAAAAGAGGTTTAAAGAGATTGCTTTCCCAAACTGTAAAATTAGTTTAGGAAAGCTAAAGGCTTTTTTTTGCGGTGTTAGAGAGAAACTCGGAGTTTATCTTACCCACAGGGAATAGAATCGGTTCAGTGGCCCCATCAGTAGGCCCTTCCGTCACTTCGTTTTGACAGCCATGGCCGTTCGGTTCAAGCCGGGAGATGGTTTTCTTCATTTTCTTCATACTCGGTTTCTCACGGTAAATAAAGTGATTTATACTCAAAAGTTAAACTTTTGATAAACTCTTTCCCCGAACTCTCCGAACTCTCTGTCGGACAGGGTCTGTTATCTCCATCCTTACCACTAATGGTCTGACGTTCTCTAGTGGCACGAACAATAATCGTTAACTTTCCTGATTGTTCTTCGCTTAGTCGGTGTGCATGTTCTTGAATTGATTTTCCACTTGGGGCGGGAGGAAAACAGTTATTTTCCTTTGTGGCCTCAAATGGTTTTGCCGTTGTTTTGGGAAAACACTTGCCAGAAGCCTCTTCCTTCGTAAAAACATCGACATACGTTGGTTCTGGTGAAAGCAGCTTAAAAAAGCAAATCCGAATTTCGTTGCTGTTGTTTAAGTGACTGGTTTCATTTAATTCCTGTGGCAGTCCGTTACCCTAATTTGAGGTCTTCCTCAGTTAAGCAATAGCGGCCCTTGATTTGCCCTCCATTACGGATACCGATTTGACCATAGTGGTGGATAAATGCTGACCCAAAGCCGGCATGAGGCCGCAAAATTCGAGTAAAGTTTGGGCGACCTCGTGCATTCGTTGTGCATTCCAATTGGCCAAGGGGAGATTGAATTTGAGATAGATTTCATCAGGCCACACGCCCGTATCTGGCCAGACGGTGGCACATTCTGCGGGCAATGTGCAATAATTCTTATTCTATACTTCTGACCACCAATTGAGTTATAATAAACTTAACTCATTGCTAAGTTCCTACATTTTACTTATGCTAAAGAAAACATCCTTATATAAGAAACACTTACAAGCGAATGCCAAAATAGTTGACTTTGGCGGCTGGAAAATGCCGTTGCATTATGGTTCGCAAATGAACGAACATCATCAAGTCCGTCGTGAGGCAGGCATGTTTGATGTTTCCCACATGGCGGTTATTGACTTGACGGGCCAACGTGTGCGTGAATTTCTACGCTTTTTGTTGGCTAATGACGTTGGAAAATTGAAAACCATTGGCAAAGCCCTGTATAGTTGTATGTTAAATGAAAACGGTGGAGTGATTGACGACCTCATTGTTTATTACCTAGACGATACCCAATTTCGTCTCGTGGTCAATGCCGCGACACGAGAAAAAGATATAGCCTGGATTGGCCAACACGCAAATCGATTAGGTATTAAACTCCGCGAACGTCATGACCTTTCTATGTTGGCAATACAGGGTCCCCAGGCACGAGAACGGGTTAAGCCACAATTGCCTGAATCTTTGCAAGAGTCTGCCATGACGCTTGAACCTTTTCATGCTTGTTGGAATGAAGACATGTTTGTGGGACGCACTGGCTACACGGGTGAAGACGGTTTTGAAATTATCCTACCACATCCCAAGGCCGCCGCTTTATGGGACAACCTTCTTGCTGCTGGAGTCACTCCCGCAGGCTTAGGGGCGCGAGACACATTGCGTCTGGAAGCGGGTCTAAAATTATACGGTGCCGATATGGACGAGAATCACACTCCCCTAGATTCGGGTTTAGACTGGACCGTGGCTTGGACCCCAGAAAATCGTGATTTTATTGGTCGCAATGCTTTACAAAACTTGCGTGACAGCGGCGATCATGACGTCATGGTAAGTCTAGTCTTACTTGGAAAAGGAGTGTTGCGCGGCCATCAAACCGTATATGGGCAGGGAGGAGGGCAAGGATATATTACCAGCGGTACTTTCTCGCCCACATTAGGCGTCTCCATTGCCTTTGCCCGTTTGCCCGTCGGTCATCATCAACAAGTCACCGTCGTCATCCGTAACAAGGAACTCCTTGCCCGAGTGGTCAAGCCACCCTTTGTACGATTTGGCAAAGCTAACATTGAATTACCAAAACAACTTGAGGACACTGAAAATGAGTAAGAGTAACATCCCTGCCGACTTGAAATATGCCAAAACGCACGAATGGGCCCGCGTTGAAGAAGATGGCACCATCACCGTCGGCATCACCGACCATGCCCAGGAACTTCTAGGAGATTTAGTCTTTGTGGAATTACCCGACGAAGGTCAAGAAGTGGAGGCGGAAGAACAATGTGCCGTGGTAGAATCTGTGAAAGCTGCCTCCGATATTTACAGCCCCGTGGCAGGCGAAGTCATTGCCATCAACTCTTCCCTAAATGATTCCCCACAATTGGTCAATAGTGGCCCTTATGATGACGGTTGGTTGTTTAAACTCAAACCAACGAACTTAAAAATGGACCTGGCCCAATTGTTGAGTGCGGCACAATATAAGGAACAGATTCAAAATGAGTAATTGCTAAGAGTTAGCGGAAAGTGGATAGCGGATAGCTAATGGTGGACCGTGGAAAATGATAACGTGCGGGACTAGAAGCTTCAGCCGGAAGGCGGGGCACGTCACCGGCTAAAGCCTCTGGTCCAGCAGAGAATGACAACTTACGGGACTAGAGGCTTCAGCCGGAAGGCGGGGCACGTCACCGGCTAAAGCCTCTAATCCCGCAGATTATTGTGCCCCGACCACCGGCTAAAGCCTCTAGTCCAGCATATTTCATTATCCACTCTCCACTATTCACTATCCGCTATCCACTAACCAATATCCACTAACCAAAAATTATGCCCTACATCCCCCATACCCCCGAAGATGTCACCAACATGTTGGCTGCCATTGGCGTCAATCATATAGATGACTTATTTGATGAAATACCGCAACAGTTACGTTGTGGCAAACTAGAAAGCATCCCGTCAGGGTTGACCGAACTAGAAATTACCAAATTAATGCGGCACCGGGCGCATCAAGATCATCCCATGATTAATTTCGTGGGCGCCGGTGCCTATGAACACCACATTCCCGCCGCCGTTTGGGAACTTGCCACTCGCGGAGAATTTTATTCAGCTTACACCCCTTATCAAGCGGAAGCCAGTCAAGGTACGTTACAACTTCTCTACGAGTTTCAAACCATGATGGCCAATTTAACCGCCTTGTCCGCTTCCAATGCGTCGTTATATGACGGTGCTTCAGCGTTGGCCGAGGCTATCCTCATGGCAGTGCGGCTGACCAAAACGAAAGCTAAACAAATTCTTCTCCTCTCCACGGTTCACCCCATGTATCGGCGGGTCGTGCAGACGATTGTTAAAAACCAAGGCATTACGTTAATCGATATTCCATATCATCGGCAACTGGGAACCGTTTCCATAGATGATCTCTCTCAATATCCCCTGACTGAGGTAGCGGCCCTGGTCATTCCGCAACCTAACTTTTTTGGCAGACTGGAGGAGGTGGATGCACTCACCGACTGGGCCCATGCCCATGACCTCTTTGTCATTGCCCAAGTCAACCCACTGTCATTAGCCCTCCTCTCCCCACCTGGCAAATGGGGACAACAAGGGGCTGATATTGCCTGCGGAGAAGGACAACCCTTAGGTATTCCACTCTCCTCTGGTGGCCCTTACTTCGGCTTTCTCACTTGTAAAAAAGACTACATTCGCCAAATGCCAGGACGTTTGGTTGGACGCACGGTTGACTTAGAAGGCAAAACGGGTTACACTTTAACCTTGCAAGCCAGAGAACAACATATTCGTCGTTCCAAAGCCACGTCTAATATTTGCACAAATCAAGGCTTGATGGTCGTCGCGGCCACCATTCACCTAGCCTTGTTAGGCGCCACTGGAATACAACAAATTGCTTCAACTTGTCATGCGAACTTGACGACTCTCATAGATAAATTAACTCAAATACCCGGCGTGTCCAGCGTTTTTGAAGGTCCTTTCTTCCATGAAACCGTCTTACGTTTGAATAAACCTGTTAAGCAAGTTTTACAAGGGTTAGCAGCCCAAAATATTTTAGGAGGTTACAACCTGACCGAGTCTTATCCCGAATTGGGTGAAAGTCTGTTAGTATGTACAACGGAAATGCGGACGCTGGCGGATATAGAAAGTTATGCGGGAAAGTTGCAAATGATAATGGATTAATGGAAATATAGAAAAACTATGCGGGACTAGAGGCTTCAGCCGGGACCGGCGGGACTAGAGGCTTCAGCCGGGACCGGCGGGACTAGAGGCTTCAGCCGGGACCGGCGGGACTAGAGGCTTCAGCCGGGAAATCTCTATTGTTCCGCCCGGCTGAAGCATAGCGGGCGCACCGCGCAATAATTCTTATTGCGTTCCAGCGAGAATCGTACAGATTTGAATGAATATTACTATATCTTACCGAGTCTCTATGTGGCGGCGAGTCTTAAAAAACTCTGTCAACACCTTCCCACATTCCTCTGCTAACACGCCACCGACACATTCGACTTGATGATTATGTCGAGTATCGCGTAATATATCAAACCGACTGCCAGCCGCGCCTGCTTTGGGGTCATACGCACCAAATACGACGCGCTTCACTCGTGCTTGCAAAATTGCCCCAGCACACATGATGCAAGGTTCCAAGGTGACATATAACGTCGTGTCAAGCAACCGATAATTCCGCAAGAGTTGGGCCGCCTGTCGCAATGTCACAATCTCTGCGTGGGCCGTAGGGTCGCAGGTTGTAATAGGTTGATTCCAACCTTGGGCGAGACATTGATTGGCTTGCACAAGGATGGCACCGACGGGAATTTCATCACAAGTTGCCGCCTGGGCAGCCAAGTCAAAGGCCTGACGCATCCAATGTAAATCGATATTCTTACTCATTATTCATTGTGTTATTCTATGGAAGAAACTGAATATAAACAAACTTATGAGGCTTTAAATCCCTATCCGTGTGCCTTTGAAAAGGCGATTCTCAGTAGCCGTTGTGGTTGCATTCATTGCCAACGCATTTATCTGGCCGAACGGGAAGGCGCCGCCTGTTTATCTCCTCAAGGGGCGGTACCGTGTGCAGAATTGGTCAAGGAGTTACGTGAAAACGCTAAATTTACCCTAAGAGTATCACAGGTGCTTGGTCAGTTGCCACATACGAAAGAGATGAAAGTGCAATGTGGTGGCTTGTTGGGCTTACAGGCCGCCGTGTTTCCCGATTTGGCTTCGGAGATCAAGGTGGTCAATATTCATGCTTTGGTGAGTCAAGCGATTGCAATGTTTGAAAGGTTAGATAAGTTGCCTTATCAGGACATTATAAAATTCATTGGTCATTATTCCGGTCGCCCTTTAAAACATTCGTAACTGTTATTTTATGCACTTTCCACCACATTTGTCCTTTACCTTTGAGATGCTGAGACGCCATCGCCATGCGCTGGCAGAGATTTATGCGCACAGACAGCCTCGGTTACGCCTTCAAGATATTTCGCCTGAGAGTCTTAAACAACAGGGGATTGAGGTGTTGGTCCTGGATTTTGATGGAGTGTTGGCAGCCCACGGTGAAACGGTTCTCACGCCCGAATTGCATTCGTGGTTACAGTCTTGTGTGGCAACGTTTGGGGCGGAACAGGTGTTTATTTTGTCAAATCAGCCGCGGCCCGATAGGATTGCTTATTTTCACCAACATTTTGCCACAGTGCGGTGTCTTGCGGGGGTGAAAAAGAAGCCGGATCCACAGGGGTTGGAACAGGTGATGAGGTTGACAGGACGACCCGCGGCGATGTTGATGTTAGTCGATGATCGGTTATGGACGGGAGGATTGGCGGCTTGTATTGCTAAGGTGCAATTCACTTATATCACTCGTCCTTACATTCGGTTTTCGAAGCGGCCGGTTCAAGAGTTGTTTTTTATGACGTTGCGCTTTTTGGAACGTCGGTGGGCGCAGTTGGGTTAGAGGAGTCCAAAACAGGTTTTGGACTCCAAGGGTTTAGTACCATTGTTGTGAAATGTCCACAAACAAGGGTTTCAGTTTCACTAAATGTTGTTCTAAACTGACCGATAGCAGTGAAGAAATCGAGAAGAGGGTGGAAAGGACATCTAAGTTGGAATCTGCTTCACTGGCTGCCCGGATGCGTTGTAGAAAATCATAATTGAGGGTCAACAATTCTTTGAAATGTTTCTTTAAACCATTCAATTCTAAGTCTGTCTGACCGCCATCTTGAAAGATGTAATATTGACTCAGTAGATAGGAAGAAGTGACTCGAAATACGATCTCGTCAATGGAAGCAAAGGGGAGGTGATAATGGGCCATACCACGCATCCTAGATAAAGTGGGACAGGCACTGGTGGCCATGACGAATCCGATGAGGGCCCGTAGGCCGGTTTGCGCATCGCAACGTTTGAAATATTCCCGTTCAGGGGTGATCACGCGCACATTAGTGGCACTGCAAGACAAGATTTCTCGAAATCCCAAAATAATTTCTTTGGCATCAATGGCAACTGGGCAATGGGAAAATTGTTTGGTGCTTAAAGGACAGTTGCCACATTGTTTAAACCCTAGTTCAGTCCACTCAGGGTATTCGGATTTTTCCAGCACGGAGGCCCGGGGTCTGGAGAAGTTGATTTTGTAATGTAACACCTTGCCATCGTCCATGGTGAAAATATATTCAATGAACATGTCGGGTTTGTCTAGCAGGTTTTTTTTGTTTGTCATGACTTGTGCGAAAAGCGTTGCTTTGTATAGTAATATTCCTTCACTCTGGTGTCCCCACAACCTCCGTACATGGGGAGAGTTAGGGGTACAAGAGTAGAGGAATATCACTATCTCTCTCGGCTATTTAAATAAACAAATGTTCGATCTCTTTCAAATGCCTTTCTAAAGATAATGATAACATCGAAGAAATAGTGAACAACGTCGCCAATACGTTCAAATTGGAATCTGCTTCACAGGCGGCGCGGATACGTTCTAAAAAGTGATAGTTTAAAGTCTGCATTTCCTTATAATAGGCTTTCAATTCGACAAAATCTGAATCAAACTTGCCACCTTTTTTATGAATATAATATTGGCGCAACAAATAAGACGAGGTCACACGAAACACGGTTTCATGGAGGGAGGCAAACGGTAGGTGATAATACGCCATGCCGCGCATTTTTGAAAACGCGGGACAGGCACTGCTGGCCATGATAAACCCAATTAATGCCCGCAGACCGGTTTGGGCATCAGTACGCTTAAAATAGTCACGTTCTGGGGTACGCACATGAATATCCATTTCTTTGCAAGATAATACTTCGGCAAAGCCTATCAATATTTCATGGGCATCAATGGCAACCGGGCAATGGGAATATTCTTCATTTTTTAATGGACAATGGGGACATTGGTGAAAATCCAATTGAGTCCAAGGCGGGTAAAGACTTTTATCTAAGATATTTTCACGCGGTCTATCAAATTGTATTTTATAATACAACACTTTTCCGTCATCCATGGTAAAAGTATACTCAATAAACATACTTGATATTCAGCGGGGCAGTGGATAACGGATAGTGGACTTTAGTGGATAGTGGATAGTGGATAATGGGTAGGAGGTTTAGGAAAGCTGAAATTTCGACCATATTTGAAAACGTTACGGGTTTAGCTTTCCTAAACCTAAATACCATCCCACCAGCAATTATCCACTACCCACTAAAATCCACTATCTTAAAAAGATTGGTACCGAGGGTCGGAATCGAACCGACACAGTGTCACCACTACTAAATTTTGAGTCTAGCGCGTCTACCAGTTCCGCCACCCCGGCTTTTTAACAATGTCTAACTAATATGGGGTATGCCATAAGTTTTTACAATATCTTTTTTTTAAAAATTCAAAATTTTTTCAAAAGATCGATTTTATCACCTTTCGTCATCACCGTCACGCCATGACAACAAAAATTCACACAACTGGAATGCAAAAATCATTATTGCGCTCCAGAGGAGGTGACTATAACACAAAAAAACCGACAACTCCCAGAAATACCACCATTTCAAATAAAGTGATCACAATTAGCATATACGCCACCCGTCTCGCTGTTGGTTTCATTTTCAACCACAAATAGCGCGTATACCAGCGAAACGGCGGAAACCAAGACCCATGTTTCCAATGTCGAAAATAGCGATATAACTCGCGTCCCCACGATTCTAAACTGCGATCAACTTCTGCCGAATGACGTTTTCGTTCGGCCATCGATAAACCGCTATAATCGTCAGCAATAATCAGTATTGCCCCTTGGGCATACGGTTCAATTTTGACCAATGTCTTTCTCTTGAGTCTCTTAGCATAAGTGATTTTTAACCCGTCGTCAATCTCTTCTACATGAATGTCTGTATCGATTTCTTGTTCATTACTCAAATTACGCGCCCGCAAATAATGATTTTGGGCGTCTATCTGCCGCCATTCAATAAATTCTAGCATGGGATTGATTCGGTAGAGACGTTCGACATCTTTGCAAAATTCACTTAACGTATATATTAGTTTTTAACAGATACCAATTAAAGTGAATATATCAATTTAGCATATATAATAATACGTGTATATTCAATATATTACTTGAATTTATCAAAATCAAACATGACAATTTGTCATATATAATAATATCTTTATATTCAATATATTATTTGAATTTGATTCAATCATACATGACATAATGTCATAAAAATTACAATAATCATATTGAATGATTAATTCTTTATTTGCACTATTTTTTATTATAATCAAATGGTTAACTGCAATTGATTAGAGTGTGGCAGATAAATTGCCGTGAACATGGCTGATGTTATCGGCGTTTAATTTTGGTTAATTTTGAGGAGATGAAGTTATGACACCATTACCATTATATGGAACGTTTTTACTTATCGGGCTGACTGTGGGCCCGGTCTCAGCAGAGGTTCAAGAGTCGAAGCCGTCCTTCTCGCTGAAAGGAGACCCGAGACCTTCTCACTCTCCTCCCATGCGAGGAGTCGAAAGTTCCCAACGTGCCACGGTTAACACTCAACCACCGCGTGTTGGTTCAGGTCCACAACCAGTGGCAGTCAGTGACACCACCTTTTTAGTTGACCAAGGTGCCACTCTCGATACCTCTTGTCGGTTCCGTGACGAGGGGGCCATTACCATTGAAATACCCATAACGCGGGTGGTCGGTGAAGTGGGTAATGACGGCTATCTCGTTAATCCTCAACAACTGATTGCCAAGGGGGTGGTGTCTGCCAAAGCCACCTTGAGAATACCAATGTACGACATAGACCTTCCTGATGAGGTGGATGAGGTGGAGTTCAACGGGGTTCCTTTGGCCCAATTGACCGGTGCCGATGAGACTTGGAGGATAAATACGTTTCTGGTTCCCATTGAACGGGTTAAGTTTCCCACACCTCCCTCTATCCTGCCTAACATTCCATCACCGGTGGTACCATCACCGGCAATGAATCAAGTGGTTATCAATATTGACACGGCCTCATCTACTCCTTCATGGTGTACCTCAGTGGATTGGGCGGCTTTAAGTTTCAAGGCCGTTTCCCCGGTTATTTTGATGCATGGTTTCGCGGCACCAAAACACTTTTTTCAAAATCATGGCTTCGTTAAGGTATTACGGGACAATGGACTACAGGTGGATGATTCAATCTATGTTTGGTCCAATACTATCTTACATACCGCTGGTGAATTAAACCGGAAACTTCCCCCGATGGTTAGAAAATATGGGGTTGATAGCGTTCATTTGGTTGCCCATAGCAAGGGTGGACTTGATGTTAGAAGCTATCTTGCCAATTATTATCCCGCCCACTCAAAAGACTTTGAGGTGCTTTCATACACCAGTCTTAGTACACCCCATAACGGTTCAGTGCTTTCTGATTTGCTAGAAGCCCGTTCCAAAGCTATAAAGGCCGAGTATGAACTGTATTTCGATAACTTGCCTGGCTTTGCATACCTACTTACCCAAATAAGTGGTCAACAATACGAAACCATGGATCAACAGTATGCGTCGTTTATGGCAATGACCAAGGCTGCACAGGATCTTTCTACCAACTCAGTGGCGTCTTTTAACGAGGTCAATTTGCCTCATCTACCTGTGAAAACGGTTTTTAATACGGTAGCCGCAGATGCGGACAAAAACCTGAATGGCAAAATAGATAGAGATAACCCTGATGAGTATCTTGAGCTTAGAAAAGATCAACCTATGCTTGACACGGCGGATTTATTAGGGTTAGGTCGTTTAATAATCGATGCTTTTTATCAAGTGTTGAGTGGTACCGCAAGTGTTGAAGTTACTTTTGAAGAGTTCAACAATTGTATGATGCCTGGTGACGGGGATCATGATCATTGCATAACTAAGCGTGCCACAGTGGTTGGTTTTCCTCATCGTAACTTGAATGGGGAAGTCAGCCGTGAAGGAAATGATGTGTTGGTAACTGTGCCCAGCGGTCTCGGATTTGGCTATGTCGCAGATACTTTCTCAAATCATGTGGTTAATGCGAGTGTTCTCTTTGGGGGAGATGGCCGAAATCATTCTAGTGTGGCGGATGGTGGGGTAGCAGAGAAAGTCTTTGAATGGATTGTTGAAACTGAGAAACAGAATGGAGACCTCCGATAATCATGGTCTTCAGTCACTTGACCCCTCTGATCTGGGTGAGAATGGGATTATTGTTTGGCTGTTTGGGAATGAAAGGATGTAGTATTTTTCCGATTTTCATCACCTCGGACGTTGAATCGTTTAAAATCCCCGATGCCACCTGGAAGAGTCAGCTTTTGGTACGGCAAAATCCTGGTGGCGAATTGTTATTCAAATTGAGTGATTCAACTTCTCCTGGGGGTGTTTATCGCTATGTTCCTGAACTCTCTGGGTGGTCAATGTCGTTCTCTCAGGCATGGGAAACGTCGATGGGAGGAATTGTGGCTTGTGGTGACCGTTCCTTCCTCCAAGGAAGATACTACCCGCCTCAGCCGCTTCTAGCTGGGCAGAAATTTCTGGCTAGTCAAGGAAATTACGCGGTGAATAAGATTGCAGTTCTTTCGGTAGATGGACCTAGACGAGGAGGTGTTCCTCCCTTTCTGACCGTTGGCGATCTGTCGTGGTTGGCAGGTCAGGTTTATCACCAATTATTTTCGGTCACCCCCCTTCAACCACTGGGTCCTCCAGTACGTCTGCCGTTTCAATTAGAACATCCATTTGATGGAATTGAAATCTGTTGGTCACCTGACAATAATTATGTTATCTACAACCAATTAAAATTAAAAACAGCGACGACCTCATATTCATATCTTGGGGAGTCTCCAGAGAGTGATAAGCCTTTCGCTGAGAATCATCTGGCTTACCAACGACAAAAAGAAAACCGAGGTGATATCCTTATTGCAATCATACGTGTCAATCAAGACAGAGGTGTTTTATGAGAAATTGTATTTTTCGCTACCGAAGAGGTTTACTCAAGTTTGTGGTTCTATGGTTTCTATGGTTTCCTCTAACTGGGGAAACTCAAACGTTTCGAGGTACCGTGGCACTGTTCTCGGCCCAATTTGAGGTGGACCGGTTAGCCCCTGGCTTAACGACAGGAGAGAAAACATTCTGTGTGGACGACGCAGATAACTCGATTAGCTTGGAAATTTTTTCCAATGTGGATGACCTCTTTACTAGAGTGAGTAGCCCTGCCAATCAGCTTTTAGATGCTACTACCATTGGTTTATTTGGTGGTCAATTTGAGGCCTTTGGTAACCCGTTGGTGTTCGATGACGTGGCAATGCCAATTTTGCCATTCAGCACTCAGGGTTTTCATTACTTGTTTAAATTTCCATCGCTGGGTCCTGGTCAATATACTGTCGAATTTGAAGCAAACCCCGCTTTGGCCGAAGAGGTTGCAGTTATCACTCAGGTAGTGACCGATAGTCGAATCGCAACCAATGTGTTAGCTAGTCCCACAGAACTAACGTTAGGTAAATCAGTCCTGCTAACAGTGCCGTTTTTCAATGGGCAAGTTCCAATGATAGGTGCTAATGTCCAAGTTACTATTATGGGGAAAAATGTTTCTCCCACGGAATTAACATTATTGGATGATGGTGACAGGGGAGATGTAGAAACCGGGGATGGTCTCTATACGGGAATGTTCACTCCTACCGAAGTGGGTACTTACGAAGTGGCAGCTAAAATTCAGGCACCAACCTGGATAGGCACCCCCTGTTTCCGCAAAGCCGGTACTCATTTCACCGTCTTCGAACCAACCAGCCGGCTGACTGGCACGGTACACGACGAGAGTGTAGATAGTAATGGTGACGGGCGACCCGACCAAGTCCTCGTTCGGGTGGCAACGAATACCGTCAAAGCGGGTGAATATCGCGCTTTTGTGCATCTTCAAACCGCCAGCGGGCAACAATTATTCCGTTCTAATGCGGCTACCCTAACCACGGGGCTGGGAGAGATTGCCGTGGCTTTTGAAATCGAGGCCCTGCGCGAATTAGGAGAAGAGGGTCCCTATCAAATTACTCGACTGGGGTTAATTTACTATGGAGAGGATGGTGCGATTGAGAGTGACCACTTAATCCAGGTTGGGACCACTCAGGCTTACCACCTAGACCAATTTGAAAAACCGTTATTTTCGTTAACAGGTGTCACCACCAGTCAAGGTATCGATGCCGACGGTAACGGTCTATTTGAACAATTGCGTGTAGCTATCGAGATTGAAGTGGCCCAAAGTGGTTTTTATACCTGGACGGTGAATCTCACCGACTCGAATGAGGAGATGATTACTTTTGCCACCAGTGAAGACTATTTCTATGCAGGAATTAACCAGATGGTCGTGAATTTTGACGCGCCGACGCTGGAACAGTTTGGGGCCGATGGTCCCTATCTTCTAAGAGATTTAGTTCTCCAAGGTCCTGCCATTTTCCAGATAGTCGAACGAGCGGGAGAAACCCCTGCCTTTCCAGTCACTCAATTTTTCTCCGCTTACAGTGTTTCAGGTTATCTCTTAGATGACGCGGGAAAGCCTTTGGCCGACGTCTTAGTAGAGGTTAATGGACAAACGGCACTGACCAACGAGAAAGGCTACTACCAGATTAAAGGGTTGGCCGCCGGAAACTACACGGTTACCGCCCGTAAAGAGGGCTATATCTTTGAGTCTGTCAGTCTTACCCTGAACCAGAACCAACCGGTGGCGACCGTGACGGTGACGGGGAGTTTTAAACCGTCGTCGCCAGCGATTCTCATAGGTACCCAATCCTGTGAGAACAACAGTGTCGTCGTCAGTCACAATCGTGTGGTTCTCTTGACTGAAGAAGGACAAGAGATACATTCGTTTGACTCCGGGTTTACTGGCAAAGGAATCCACCTGAGTGCTGCCGACGTTAACCAAGACCAGTTGACTGATATAATGGTCAGTGACCTGGCCAAAGGGAATAACATTGCCATCTTCACTGCCAAAGGCACCCCACTGGCTTCATTTCAGGTACGCGGAAATAACCAAGGAATTAAGTTAGCGACGGGTGACTTAGCAGGGAATAACCGTCCTCAACTGGTCACCAGTTCTCAAGCGAAAGATGACCGGGTATCGATTCATCAAACTAATGGCACTTGGCTTCAGAACCTGACCGTGTTGGATAGTCAGAGGGAGTTTAACTTGGCCACAGGAAATATCATGGACGATGGCCGTGAGGAAATTATCCTCTCGTTAGCGACCTCAACCCCAAGTAATAATGTTTTAGTTTTCAACGGTGGGGGAACGTTGTTAACCTCCTTGACGGCCTGGTTAACGGAATCCAAGGGAGGTAAAGCCCCTGGGGTGGTGGTCACTACCGGCGATGTCAACGGTGATGGCGTTGACGAAATCATTGTGGGACCTGCTGAAAAGGCTAAAGAAGATACCATAGCGATTTATACGGCCGCGGGTACTTTAGTCAGTGTCTTCCGAACCTCACTCCCAGACGAGGAGAAAGCCGCCGGCTGTACTTCTTATTATAATCGTGGCATAGTTCTTACCGCAGGTGATATAGACCTCGATGGCAAAGCCGAGATTATCGTCAGTCGCAAAGGTGGCCGCGTGGTTCGTCTCTTTACTGCAGGCGGGGTGCTAATAAGAAGTTTCCAAGGTGCCAATCACGATTATGCTATTTCTGATTTGGCTTTTGGAGAGAAGGTAGAAAAACTTTCCCCATAGAACAAACACCTCTGCTTAGTCAAGCCACCTACTTGTACCTCACTCGTAGGGTGGATTAAGCGAAGCGTATCCACCACCTTTTATAGATTTTGGTGGATACGCTTCGCTTAATCCACCCTACGATGGATGGATAGAGAGTGCAAAAACGGAGGAATATCACTATACCTTGTGCCTCACTACCCCAAATTTAGTCATCGAGGCCGGCATGATCAGTGCCCTGATTTGGAGGTTCAGATGAAAACTAAAATATGTAGTTATGCTGTAATGTCTGCGATGGCAGGTTTTTTTTCGTCAACTCTGATGGGTTCAGTATCAGCGGCACCAAACCAGGTGACACTGAAACCGCTTACCGCGGATTATCAAATCGATCTACGGAGTCAACTAAGACAGACATTGACGTTTCCGGTCGTGAGTGGCAACGAGTTAACCATCAATGTGCATTCCGCAAGCAACGCCCTTACCCTGAAACTTCGACTACCTGACGGTACCGTGCTGGATAAGCAGAATGCTTCTCAATCTGGAGTGAGTTTTGAAGTCTTTAGTCCAACCACTGCCGAAGAAGAAATCTTGGTGTCACCCACAGCCATGCAACTCATCAAGATGCGAAACCCGTCCCCTGGTTCGTATGAATTGCAGGCCGAAGGCGCCGCTACCACGGTCGTGCCCGTGCAAGTGACTACGGTCGGTAGTGGTTTGCGTACCGGTATCATTATGGGGAAGAGTGAGTTTGAGGTTCTCCTTGGTCAAAAAGTAACCATCGCGGTGGTCGTCTTTGAACAGAATCGGCCCCTCACCAATGCCACCGTACAAGGCAAAGTATTGAGAATCGTGAATGACAGTTTGCTGGAAGAGGCTTCTCTGAGTTTTATTGATAATGGCCAAAGTAGCGATGCCCGTGCCAATGATGGACTGTACTCGGTTTCCTATGAACCAGCACAGACAGGTGGCTACTTGATTACCGCAAACCTACAAGGTACCACTTCTCAAGGCTTACCTTTTGAAGCCAATGAAGGAGGACGGTTGGTAGTGAATCCTCCTGAGGTTAAGTTGAACGGGGTCTTTCATGACCAAGGTGTTGATGAGGATGGTGATGGTTATTTCGACTTTGTTAAGTTCTTGTTTGAGGCGGAAGGGCCACGTAGTGAAGGTACCTACTATATACACCTTCATCTGCAAGCCTCGAATGGCAACAAGGTGGGGTCCGTAGGACGTATCTCGGACTCTGTAGCACCCTTGTCGGTAAACTTTCCTGCGGAAGAGTTGAAGAAACTGGGTACGGATGGTCCCTACCATTTGACCTTTATTACCTTAACGCATGATCACCGTTTTTTAAGTCGTTTAGAGAATTTGGGTGATTCCAATGCCTATCGTTTGGATGCCCTGGAACGAGAAAATACTTTGTTACGTCCACTGAACGCAGACCGCGGGGTGGATGTGGATGGTGATGGGTTATTTGATTGGCTGGAAGTGGTTTTCGGTGTAGATGTACTGATTAGCGGTTATTATGGCATTTCTGCCGCGCTTGATCTACCCAACCAGCCGAGAAATACCGACTTGGATAACACTGGGCTGACCTCGGTTTATCTACCGCGTGGCAACCACCATATTACGTTAGCTTTCTCTGGAGAAAAAATAGGTCGTTCAGGTCAGAATGGACCTTATGTTTTGAATGGGGTGTTGGTTTATCCGCTGTTCCAAACACGGGCTTCGGCCTGGGCAAAACAATTGGGAACAACACAACCTTATTCTTATTCTCAGTTTGTAGGAAGTGGCCCTGGCGACCCTAAAACCCTGTTGGGACGATTGCTGAAACAGTTAGATGCCCTCAATCTCAACCGGGGACTGAAAAACAGTTTGCGAGTGAAACTGTTGGGGACGCAAGCGGCCTTGGAAAAGGACAAGACTTCTGCCGACCATAAAATCAGGGCCTTTGTCAACGAGGTAGTAGCACAAAGAGAAAAAACCATTCCACCGGCGGAGGCTGATTTGTTGATTAATGGGGGAATGATTTTGGTGGGATTGTTGTCCCCCTAGTCAAGGAGGTAGTCACAGCACCAATAGATGAAGTGTTCGTGAACTAAGACCGCCGAGGTGCTTTTCGACCGCGGCGGTCTGGCCGAACGTTTCACCACTACCTTGTGCATCACTACCGAGTTTCTTTACTGAGTTTCTTTTAGAATAGCACAAAAAAACCGACAACTCCCAACAATACAACTATTTCAAACAAGCTAATAATAATTAGCATATACGCCACCCGTCTCGCTGTCGGTTTCATTTTCAACCATAAATAGCGCGTGTACCAGCGAAACGGTGGAAACCAAGACCAGCGTTTCCAATATTGGAAATAGCGATATAACTCGCGTCCCCAAGATTCTAAACTGTGGTCAATTTTTGCCAAGTGACGTTTTCGTTCCGCCACGGATAAGCCACTGTAATCGTCAGCAATAATCAACGTTGTGCCTTGGGCATACGCTTCAATTTTGACCCATGTCGTTCTCTTGAGTCCCTTAGCATAAGTGATTTTCAAACCGCTGTCAATCTCTTCTACATGAATTTCGGTATCGATTTCTTGGTCATTACTCAAATTACGCGCCCGCATGTAATAAGTTTGGGCATCCAATTGCCGCCATTCAACAAATTCCAGCATTGGATTGATTCGGTAGAGACGTTCGACATCTCTGCAAAATTCACGTAGCCATGTCACTGAAAAAGGCGTAAAGACTTGTACCAAAGCAGAATCGTCACTAGGCAGATGAGAAAATGTGGAAGGTTGAGAAGATTGAAGGTGTAGGTTCATATTTTATGGATAAGGCACCACAAGCAAAGGCACCGGCAAAAAACGCGACAACATGTCGCAATTCATACGCGAATTAAGTCCCGGTTGGTCTTTCGGACGCGGGGAACCCATGACCACTAAATCAAATCGCTGAAGGTTTTCCACCTGTAACAAACATTCCGCCGGCTTACCCATTTTCACTTCAAAACGATAAGCAATCGCCTGCCCCTCCGCCAGGGCTTTAACTCGTTGTGTATTTTCTTGAATTTCTCTCGTCAACTCCCCTTCTACATAACTGCCAAAACGAATTTGAGTGATAGCATTATTTAACCAATCATCTCCTAACATGCCTTTCCATAAGTCAGGGACGACAATCAAATGATATAAGGACCGAATGGGTCCTGACAATAAGTTAATAGCCACTGTTTCTGCCGCGCAGGCGCCTGGGGTGCCATGACTGGCCAGCAGAATGTTTTTGCAAGGCATTTCAAATAACGACATAATCTTATACCGTCGTTGGAGTACGGAATTTATTCCGTTTCGATAGACGGAATAAATTCCGTACTCCAACTGCTGGAACGGAATAAATTCCGTACTCCAACGGCTGGAACGGAATAAATTCCGTACTCCAACGGCTGGAACGGAATAAATTCCGTACTCCGTTGTTACCTAAAACAAATTATAAAACGCCGCCATCCCTGGATAAATTGCGCTACTCCCCAACTCTTCTTCAATCCGAATCAGTTGGTTATACTTCGCCATGCGGTCCGAACGCGACAACGAACCGGTCTTAATTTGACCCGCCGACGTGGCCACTGCCAGATCCGCAATCGTACTGTCTTCCGTCTCCCCAGAACGATGCGAAATAACCGCCGTATACCGCGCCCGCTTGGCCATCTCAATCGCCGCCAACGTCTCTGTCACCGTTCCAATTTGATTCAGTTTAATCAAAATGGAATTGGTAATGCCCTTGGCAATCCCTTCTTTTAAAATCGCCGTGTTGGTCACAAATAAATCGTCACCGACAATTTGCACCTTCTTACCCAACTTCTGGGTCAAAATTGCCCAACCTTCCCAATCATTCTCGGCCATCCCATCCTCAATGGAGAGAATCGGATACTTGTTCACCCACGCCGCTAGATAATCGGCGAATTGGGCCGAATCCAATTTCTTCCCTTCCGAGGCAATGTCATATTTACCGTCCTTGTAAAATTCGGAACTGGCGGCATCCAAACCTAAGTAAATATCCTTACCGGCTTTAAAACCTGCCTTCTCAATCGCCTGCAAAATGACCTCGATAGCCTCCTCATTGGAAGACAAATTCGGTGCAAAACCACCCTCATCACCGACGGCGGTATTCATTTTCTTGCCTTTTAACACGCCTTTCAACGCATGAAACACTTCAGCCCCATAACGCACTGCTTCCGCTAACGTGGGCGCACCCACGGGCAAAATCATAAATTCTTGCAAATCAACATTGTTATCGGCATGGGCGCCGCCATTGATAATATTCATCATAGGCACCGGCAATTGTAACTGACCGGCCCCACCCAAGTAACGATACAAGGGCAACCCAGTCTCCTCCGCAGCCGCTTTGGCCGCTGCCATAGAAACGGCTAAAATCGCATTGGCCCCTAAACGACCTTTATTAGGGGTTCCATCTAACTCAATCATTGCCCGGTCAATCTCTGTCTGGGCGGTCGCTTCCAACCCTACAACGGCATTACGAATCTCCCCATTGACATGTCCTACGGCCTTTAGCACTCCTTTCCCCAGATAACGTTTCTTATCACCATCGCGCAATTCAATGGCTTCTCTGGAACCTGTGGAAGCCCCAGAAGGGACAGCGGCCCGACCTATGGCACCGTCATCGGTATAGACTTCTGCTTCAACGGTGGGATTGCCACGTGAATCAAGAATTTCACGGGCGTAAACAGCTACGATACTAGACATAATTTGTCTCCTTAAAATGAATAATGGATAATGAAAAAACTCTGGTGGACTAGAGGCTTCAGCCGCAATGCCATTAAGTTAAGGTAGGGTGGATTAAGCGTCAGCGTATCCACCATCCCCGACACTGGTGGATACGCTGACGCTTAATCCACCCTACATGGTTAGGATATTTCTTAACTTAATGGCATTGCGGCTAACGCCTCTAGTCCACCAGAGTTTCGTCATTATCTATTATCCATTATTTTTTCACACACTCATCAATCCTCTTCAACTTCTCCAACAACGTCTCCATCTCCCCCAACGGCCACATATTTGGCCCATCACTTAACGCCCGGTCTGGTTGCGGATGCGTTTCCATAAATAAACCTGCAATCCCCACGGCCACAGCGGCACGGGCTAACACAGGGACAAATTCGCGTTGTCCTCCCGACGACTGACCTAGCCCCCCCGGTTGTTGTACGGAATGAGTTGCATCAAATATCACAGGGCACCCCGTGTCACGCAGAATCACCAAGGCCCGCATGTCAGAGATTAACGTATTATAACCGAAAGAGATGCCTCGTTCACAGACCATAATCTGTGAATTACCCGTTGCCCTCGCTTTTTCGACGACATTGACCATATCCCAAGGCGCCAGAAATTGACCCTTTTTAATATTCACAGGCAACCCTTGCTGGGCCACCTTTTGAATAAAATCCGTCTGCCGACATAAAAACGCCGGCGTTTGCAATACATCTATCACACTGGCAACCTCTTGTAAAGGGGTATCTTCATGGACATCGGTCAACACTGGCACACCGATTTGGGTCCGAACTGTTTCCAAAATCCGCAGCCCCATTTCAGTTCCCAACCCTCGAAAACTTTGGTGAGAAGAACGGTTGGCTTTATCAAAGGAAGATTTATAAATGAACGGAATCTTTAATTTATCTGTTATTTCTTTCAATTGCCCCGCCGTGTCTAAAGCCAATTGTTCAGATTCAATGACACAGGGGCCGGCGATGAGAAAGAAGGGATTATGTGAACCAATTTCAAAGTGACAGAGTTTCATAATGGTGTGATGAATAATGGGTAGTGATGCAATCTGGGTGAAATAACGCACGGTTTCTCGTCGGTCTGGAACTCTGATTGAGATGATTAAATGAGGACTCTGATAAGGAGATTTTACTAATCATAGTTCATCTGAAAATCATTCTAATCAAAGTTCAGACAGAGAACCCACATTACCTCACTACCGAATAATGAAAGAAACCTTAACCACCAGGTTTGGTAGGGTGCGCCTTACGCACCACTTTGACACCGTGCGGTTTCTCATTTGAATAACCTCCAAATTAATTTATGGGTAAATAAAATGCGGTAGTCGGAACGCTGGGGCGTTGCTTACAATGTTCTTGCACCAGTAACAGAGGAACTAAGAAAACGAATTTTTCAAACACACTTCTCCACTTTCTTACAGATTCCCTTGACTCTCTTCAACAACGTTTCAGCTTCTTTTTGACTGATGACTTCACTCGGCAAAATAATTTCATCACCCATCAATCGTGGATAGAGAAGTTTATTTCTAAGATGTGTGAGTGATTGGGCCACTTCTGAAACATCGGTAACTCTCTTATACAACCATTTTCTCATGGCTACAGCAACAAACTGATGGATTTTACTATCATGACCCATAGGATAGTCCTCTCCCACAGAAGCACATAAAGCACCTCCTATAGATTCAAACGCATGGTACGCATAGAAGCCCACCGCTTCAGGAAGACCCGCTTTAAGCATAAGGTCAGCCGCAAGCAGGGCGCGTCTGGAAATATCCACGTAAGCATGTTTAAGTTCCATGATGAGTTTCCATCGTTTTAGAGAAAACCATAATGCCGTGTCTATGTATCTCTGCATAAATCTCACCTCGTAGCCGGCTTTCTGCTTCCCAAAGCTTTGAAAAAATGGGTTGAATGACCGGTAAAATGAGAGTTTCTAAATGAAACGGCACAAGTACCTTTGCCAACTGGGTCACGGCGGAAAACTGCCTTCTAAAACTGCCAAAAGCATACAACGTGATAGAGATAGGCACCTCATTCTGGTCTTTGGCAATCTTTGTCACGATAATCGTCGAAACCGAACTCAGTTTCCCATTGTGAATAACTTGTTGTAACAAATCTAAACTGTTCCGCAACTGGTCGTCAAGACGTTTGGGGAATTTCTGTTCGTAAACACTATAGGGCACCACGGCCAACAGTTGTTCTTCAAGATGTTTAGATGAGGTAGTTGGTTTCATATATCAGCCTCCAAATATATTTTGGGGATAGTTCAGGAGTCCAAAGCGAAGCTTTGTCAGTCATATGGCAAAGCTTCGCTTTGGACTCCTGGGTCAAATCATTCTTAGAAAACACGAGAATACCCTGCGTTTGCACTTCCGTATAAATTTGCCCTCGTTTCTGGCTTTGAACTTGCCAATCCTTTGCCAAAATCGGTTTAACGATAGGCAACATCAGAGTTTCCATACAAAACGGTGCAAGTGCTTCAGCCAACTGTTTCTTCGCCGAATACGGTCTCCTAAAACTACCAAAAGCATACATCGTCACTTCATCCTTAGTCATCTCGGTCACTATCACCGTGGAAACGGAGGACCGTTTGTTGGGTTGAATCATTTTTTGTAGCACCGCCAACCGGTTGCGTAACCCACTATCCAGACGTTTCGGAAATTTCTGATAATAAACATTGTAAGGGACCAATGTCAACAGTTGTTCTTCAAGATTTTTAGAGTTTAATGTAGTTAGTGTCATACGTTTTCCTCGAATACTTTACTTTGATTTAAGAAACTCAGTTTTTTCCAAAAACTGAGTTTCTCTTCCAATTTCGGTAGTGATGCAATCTGGGTGAAATATCGTGCGGTTTCTCGTTGGTCTTGAACTCTGATTGAAATGATTAAATGAGGGCTATGAAAGGAGGATTGACTAATCATAGTCCATCTGAAAATCATTCTAATCAGAGTTCAGACATTTCACCCACATTGCATCACTACCCCAATTTCCAGCTTAACCTAACTTACTTCTCTTCCGCCCTCTTCTCCAACATCTCCACCGCCGGCAACTTCTTGCCTTCCAAAAATTCTAAGAAGGCACCGCCACCGGTGGAAATGTAGGAAATCTTATCACTCACACCGTACTTATCTATCGCCGCTAACGTATCGCCACCACCTGCAATCGAGAAGGCAGGGCTGGCCGCAATGGCATCGGACATAGACTTGGTACCACCGCCAAATTGGTCAAACTCAAAGACGCCCACGGGTCCATTCCACACAATGGAACCAGCCTTCTTGATAAGTTCTGCATATTGTGCCGCCGTCTTGGGTCCCACGTCAAAAATCATGTCATCATCGGTCACTTCTGAGACCAATTTGGTAGTCGCCGGTGTGTCAGCGGCAAAGGCTTTTCCTACCACCACGTCCACTGGGATAGGAATATCCGCACCACGAGATTTGGCATCCGCTATCAACTCTTTCGCGGTATCAATCAAATCGGCTTCATAGAGAGATTTGCCGACTTTATAACCCGAAGCCGCTAGAAAAGTGTTAGCTATGCCTCCTCCCACAATGAGTTGATCAACCACCTTGGAAAGAGATTTCAGGACGGTCAGTTTGGTAGAAACTTTAGAACCACCCACAATGGCAACCAGTGGCCGGGCTGGATGTTCTAAGGCTTTCCCCAATGCGTCCAACTCACCCGCCAACAGGATGCCAGCGCAAGCCACGGGGGCAAATTTACCCACGCCATGAGTAGAAGCTTCGGCACGGTGGGCGGTGCCAAACGCATCCATCACATAAATATCACACAAGGCTGCCATCTTTTGGGCAAGGTCATCCTTGCTTTTCTTTTCGCCCTTGTTGAAACGCACATTTTCAAACAGGACCACTTCGCCGTCGGCCACTTCTACACCATTTAACCAGTCTTTGACCAGTTTGACAGGTTTACCCAACAATTTACTCATGTGTTGGGCGACGGGGGCCAATGAATTTTCTTCACTGAACTCGCCTTCTGTGGGTCGTCCCAGGTGAGACATGACCATGACTTTGGCACCAGCTTTCATGGCATGTTGAATATTGGGCAAGGAGGCGCGAATACGAATATCGCTGGTCACTTTGCCTTCTTTCACGGGGACGTTGAGGTCTTCACGAATGAGGACTCGTTTGCCTTTCAAATCAAGGTCGGTCATTTTGATGACGCGCATAGGTTCAATCTCCTTAGTAGTTGGTTATTTTTGCCTGGTAAATATCAGAGTATCAAATTGATGATAAACGATTCTTAATGCGTCAGGGTCAGGGATGACCCTTGGATAAACTTGCTTAAAATATCTGCCATGGGCGTACCAGTGTCTAATCTGAGAGAAATATCCTGTGAGTTCAGAACAGTTTTTAGAGAAATTCTTATCGATATGTTTGAAATACCCTTTGACCGTATCCAGAATGTCCTCTAGCCGCACTTTTTTACAGACAGACTCTAATGGTTTGTTATATTCACCGGTACGTTTTCTGAAATCTTCACACAAGGATAAGTATTCTTTAGACAGACCATCTTTTCTTCTGAATTTAATCGTTGCATTATAATCCTGTCGAATGTTGGCCTCCAATTTGGTTAATAGTTTGAATATCGCATCCAATTGTAGTTCTTCAATGAGAGAACATTTTTCTTTTTGAATCTTGTCGGTCTCGGTGAATTTGAAGAAAAAATGATGGTCATTCAACTCTGTAACAGCAACCTTTAATAATAAGAAATCTGCCACAATAGTCTCGCAAGTAAACTCCCTTAAATTCAATTCTTCGACCCTCAAAAGTTCTCAACAAATTCAGTAATAATCTCTTCAAAATTATCCCGATTAAACTCATAAGTCTCCAAATGAGTACGAGAGTATCTTTCGGCCAATAACCATTTTCCTTCTTTCTCTTGGAGGACCAACATCACGGTACGCAATCCCAACCGCATATCTACACGCCCATAGGCATCTATAATATTGGCACCGACAGGAATAAATTTGATGGTTTCACCGTTGAAAAATTGGATGACCAAACTATCTGCTAGATGTTCTTCAAAAAAGTTAACTTTTCCATTTGTTCTGTTTGTGGAAACTGCTACATAGCGGCCTGATGGAACTGCTTCATGCCTAAATATCAACAGGTTATTTTCAGCCAACGGAGTTAACCAATCAATGATTTGCTGATAGAGTTCCTGTACCCTCTGTTCCCAATGTGTTTCATCAAAATTTGATTCTTGGCGTGCTTTGAAAAATAGTTGTCTCTTTTGTTCAACGAATTCTTGTAAAGCGGTCATCATTTCTCTCCTCTTCAAAAACTCTGTTTCTCCCAAAAACAGAGTTTCTTGCTATTGAATTTTTGTCTAGTATATTATTGAGTTATGTGATTTTGGAAAAATCCAGAGTTTAAATCTATCACAAAGTTGTTGCAGTTCTCAGGGCACAGCAGTTTGCGAAAACAACGCAAATATCAGAAGAAACACGAGTACAAGCAATCTGTTATACAGTATTTGCATAAATTCCTCCTTTCCCACCTGTTATTGTGTTAAATGAAACAGATACTATCACATCTAACAACAGAGTATCTGCATGGTCGATTATTTATGATTGTTATTAACAAGATTTTTTCCCTTCATTTTAGCGACTGCCGCTTCCGCCCTGGCTTTGGCGGCCAATTTTTCTTTTGCGGTGGCAACTTCTCGTTTTCGAGTCGCTTCATCTTTGGGAGAATGGTGGGGGTCAATGTTAACCATGGTATTTCTCCTTAACTATGTCGATATGAGTAAGGTAACAATAGGTAAACAAACGGACAGGTCTCGGCTATTTTTTGTCTGCTAAGGTTAGCATATTCTATATCAAATTTCTATTTCTATGGCAAATAACGGTAGTAATGATTCAGGAGTCCAAAGCGTCGCCTTGGCCCCCTGGGGCTGGGACAATTACCATATATTTTAGATATAATTATTCAACGCTGTCCTCGGTTAGTATAGGAAATTTTTAAAATCAAATAGTTATAAACTAATTACGAAAATTTTACTGAATAAAAAATGTAACAATTAATGAGTTTATCAGACTCAAATGTGAGAGTCAACTTCACGTCAAAATTATTACTGTAAGGGTAGTGAGGCAATGTGGGTGATTTTCCTAGTAGGGGGAAACCTTTGTGATTGCCCGCGGTTATGGCAACTTTCATCCATGTCACCCCGACATCACCGACATTGCATCACCCCCCAAATAATGTTATCATAAAGTATCGAAGCAAAAGTTTTCTGGTAAAATAGAATGAATTAGGACTTACGCAGATCACCTGAAATCAATGGCAACGAGAAACTGAGTTTCTTTGACATTTTTGCATAAGTCCTATGAATAATGAATAACAGGAACCGGGTGTTCGCCTAGTACCGGTCTGGATTTTCTCATTGTTTATTATTTGGTAGTGATGCAATGTGGGTGATAGACACTTCCCCCACCCCCGGCCCTTCCCCCAAATGGAGAGGGGAGAACGGCGGCACCAGTGGTTTTCTCCCCTCTCCCTCTGGGAGAGGGGCCGGGGGTGAGGGTAAACATATCACCCAGATTGCATCACTACCCATTATTCATTGGAATTTATTATTCAGCAGAATTTATTATCCTTATCTCATGCGTATCTTAATTATTGAAGACGATCAAGAAGTCGCAAAATATCTTGCCAACGGGCTAACCGAAGCAGGGCATCTGGTTGACCAGGTTACCGAAGGTAAAACCGGGTTAACCACGGCTACTTCTGAAAACTATGATGTCATGATCATTGACCGTTTATTACCTCAAATCGACGGGTTGACCATTATTAAAACTCTTCGTGCCTACGGTAATCAAACGCCGATTCTCGTTTTAAGTGCCTTATCCCAAGTGGCCGAACGGGTCCGTGGTTTACAGGAAGGTGGTGATGATTATCTCACTAAGCCTTTTGCATTTAGTGAACTGTTGGCTAGAATCGAGGCGTTGCAACGGCGGCGGGTGCTGACTGCCAAGACGGAAACGACCCTACGAGTGGGTGACTTGAACCTGGATTTGTTGACCCGAGAGGCCCGACGGGCGGGACAATTGTTGGATTTGCAACCGCGTGAATTTATGTTGCTAGACTATCTGATGCGACATGCAGGGCAAGTGGTCACTCGTACTATGTTATTAGAGGAGGTTTGGGGTTATCATTTTGATCCGCAGACCAACGTGATTGATGTTCATATCAGTCGCTTGCGGTCGAAACTGGATAAAAATTTTGAAAAGTCTATGTTACACACCGTCCGCGGCACAGGGTATATTCTCCATGAACCCGGTTAAATTGTTGCATACTTCGACATTTCGTTTAGCCATGCTATACATGGTCTTGTTTAGCAGTTCGGTCTTTATTTTATTTAGTTTTATCTACTGGGAGATGGTCGGTTATATGGCCATGCAAATCGAAACAACCATTGAAGCGGAAACGGAAGGGTTAGGGGAACAATATCGGCGCGTGGGAATCGAAGGCTTGATAGCCGTGATTGAGGAACGTATCAGCAAAAATCCGAAGGATTCTTCAGTGTACTTACTGACCATGCCAAACTATACTCCTTTAATAGGAAACTTAAAGGAATGGCCACTGGTTCCACACACGCCAGGGGGGTGGTTAAACTTTTCCTTGACAAACGTGATGGGGAAATCCAATTCATACCATCAAATTCGTGCCCGTCGTTTTCGTTTAGCTGACGGTGGTTATCACTTGTTAGTGGGACGAGACGTTCGGGAATTGAATGCCACGCAAAGCATGATTATTCATGCGTTGGGATGGGGACTGGCGATGACGGTAGGATTGGCATTGCTAGGTGGACTGATGATGAGTTGGAGTACGGTGCGGCGAGTGGAAGTGATTAATCAAACTTGTCGTGATATTATCACTGGTGATTTAACTCGTCGCATTCCGAACAAAGGAATTGGGGACGATTTTGACCAATTAGGCGATAATCTGAATGCCATGTTAGATCGGATTGAAACGTTGATGGCAGGGGTGCGCCAGGTGGCTGACAATATTGCCCACGACTTACGGACGCCTTTGACTCGACTGCGGAATCGATTAGAACAGTTACGAGGACAGGTGACTGATAATCAACAATGTGAGGAATTGATTGAGAAAAATATTGCCGAAGCGGACCAATTGTTAGCCACTTTCAATGCCTTGTTACGGATTGCCCAAATTGAATCCGGTAGTCGTCTCGATTGTCATGTCCAAGTCAATTTGGTCACCTTAGTTCAAGACGCCGCAGAATTGTACGAAGTGTTAGCACATGAAAAAAATCAGTCCTTCACTACCCAGTTGACCAGAGGTGACATCAGGGTGTGTGGAGACCGTAATTTATTGTTTCAGGCATTGGCCAACTTGTTAGATAACGCCGTCAAATATACGCCCAGCGGGGGTCACATTCATCTCTCCTTAACTCAGCCAGAGAACGTTGCAGAGATTCGGATAGTTGATACAGGTCCTGGGATTCCAGAGGAGGCAAAAGAAAAAGTGTTTGAACGCTTTTTTCGCTTAGAACGGAGTCGCAACACGCCAGGCAACGGGTTAGGACTGAGTTTGGTAGTCGCTGTCGCAAAATTGCACGACTCTCAAATTAGATTGGAAGATAATAGACCAACAGGTATAGAAGTGGTATGGGTATTAAATTTAGTGAATGGTGGATGAGGTAATCGTTTCGAAGTTATTCTTTAGGAGTCCAAAGCGAGGCGTTGTCCGGCGCCGGACAACGCTTCGCTTTGGACTCCTGGGTATGGTGGTGACTCCTGGGCATGACGGTGCTTTGCCAGGTGACAGAGATTATTTTTTCAATGTTAAGAAAATTTTTTCATAACTAGGTTATTACTTATTTTTCAGTATTTTAATATTATATATCGCATAATAAAGAAGTGATTTACCACCGCTATTTTATTCATGTCACTAGACTAACTCTATAAATAACACTAAACTAGCGTTTTTAGTTACAGAAATACTTTAAAAAACTCTCGCATCTTATTCAAAAATAATTTCAATTTCAATTTCACTATCTTAACATGGGATATGTTTCCAACATGAAAACACTATTGCTAATAATGGCAACCCTGACAACCTTGCTAGTCACAGGTTGCGCTTACCGTGCCATCCCGCTGGCGGTTTCTTACCCTCTCAGCACTCAAAATCGTATGCAAGCGGCCCATCATTGGGATGTGCTTGCCGAACATTCGGCGGACCGACTTGCCCAAACCCTAGAAGTCACTTTCCCCAATGCTGTTGTCAAACCGGCCCTGTTTATACGGTACACGCAAGAACAAGAAAAGATTCCATTTGCTAGGGCGTTTTTCCACATGCTAACCAGTAAACTGGTTCAAAAGGGTCTCGTTGTCGTCAATAATGCCGATGCCAGTAACGCCCTGATGATCGACTATGATGTTCAAGTGGTGGAACATAAAGACCGGCGCCGTTTCAATCCACCTCTGGGAAGTTACACTGTCTTAGGCAGTCTCGTTTGGCTAGTCGCCCGTGGCATCGACAAGTGGGGTGATGCGACTTTAGCGGTCTATCCCTTGGTGGCAGGTGCAGAAGCCTATACTGCGGCTAAATACTACTTGCCTGGGGAAACCAATACCGAGGTTGTTATCACGACTTCGGCCAGTCTGGGACAACAATATGTGTTTCAGGAATCCAATGTGTATTATGTCAACACCGGTGATGCTGACCATTACGAACAAGGAGGCAAAACCTATCAAGTCGTTGGTTGTCCAACGCCGCCTGGGAGTTGCCGTTACTGAGTCAAGCGTTCAGGGGACCAAAGCACAAAGCTACGCTTTAGACTCCTGTATGCAATTATCGGTAGTGATGCAATCTGGGTGATATTCATGTTGCCCTCACCCCCGGCCCCTCTCCCAGAGGGCGTGGGGAGTGTGGTGACACCAGTGGTTTTCTCCCCACGCCCGTAGGGAGAGGGGCCGAAGGGGTGAGGGGAAACATATCACCTACATTGCATCACTACCCAATTATCCAGTACGCATATCCAGGAGTCTAAAGCGTAGCTTTGTGACCTGGGTATTAATTAACTGAGTATCCATTATTGAGAATAACATGATGAAACCGACACTAACCCAATTAACTCTAAGTTTCCTCTTCCTTCTCCTCTTTACCGCAGGATGTTCCAAGGAAGTGAAAGACACCGATTTGGTCAAAGCCAGCTACCGGGCTACGGATGCCCTGCTAAAGAGTGCTAAGGAAATGGAACTTTATCCGAACAAACCCATTTTGGTTGCCAGCTTTGTCGACATTGACGATGTGCAACAATCTTCCACTTTAGGACGCACCTTGGCAGAACAAATGGGGTCCAAATTTACGCAAAATGGCTATAAGGTCATAGAACTCAAACTCCGTTCTAACAGCGTCTTCGTGCGAGGTTCGAAAGACTCTGATGAAGGTGAATTTATGTTGTCGCGAGAACTTCAAGACTTGAGTTTTCAACACGACGCCCACGCCGTTCTGGTGGGTACCTACGGTAAAGGGCCTGAAGTCGTCTATGTCACGGCTAAACTCATTCGCACGAGAGACAGCGTGATTTTAGGTTCTTACGATTTCAGCCTCCCTGTGGGTAAAAATACCAGAAAGATGTTGCAGTAGAAATCGAATGGGCAACCTTATATGGTTGCCCACGAGGGTAAATAGTTCACCCACATTGCATCACCACCCAACCACCGCCGGCAACCATAAGGGTTGCCGCATCACCCCTCTTACCTCACTACCTAAGCATTTATGTAGAGAACACTATGAATCGCAATCAACTCAATCCAATTAACCTTGCCTTTAGCTTTGCTTTAGGGATGTCAACCGTTCTCCCAACACTCAGTCTGCCAGTGCAAGCCGCTGAGATAATTTACAATCCACCCCCAGAGATTGCCCAAGTTCATCGTGACAGTGTCAGTCAATCACGAGGTCCCTCGCGGGGACCCTCACGGGGGCCCTCGCGCAGTACCACAGCTTGCCAAACCATTGCTGACGATTTTGATTTGCGTGTTTTAGTACCTGGCAACGGTTATACCTTGTTTGATCAACCGTCTCTCTACTGGTCCATTTCGCAACCTCTGACAGGACAATTTATTTTCACCTTGAAACCAGCTACCATCGCTTCTGCTTCTGGTGCAGTAGAATTTCCACCCGCGGTGGTTGAACAAACCCTTGAACTGTCTGTGAAAGCTGGGATTCAATCTGTGTCTCTCAAACAGTATGACGTCAGTTTAGAAGAAAACAAGGAGTATGAATGGTCGGTGTCTTTAGTATGTTCCACCAAGGAACCTTCTCTAAACATTTTTGACACGGGCAGGGTTAAGCGCGTCAAACGTCCTGCTAAGATGGAAACGATGTTAAAGGAGGCAACTCAATCACAGTTGCCTTATCTTTACGCGGAAATGGGTTTTTGGTACGACGCCCTTTCGAGTTTGTCAGAACTGATTGATAAGCGGCCAGAAGAGAAGGAATTGCTTCAAGTACGTGCCAGTTTTCTTAAACAAGGGGGATTTTTGAAGTAGAGTCAGGAAGGGAGGAGTCCAACACACGTTTTGGACGACACTGTCTGACATGCTGGAGTGGAGGCTTTAGCCGGCGAGAGTTAGCATGGAGTTAAACGCCGGGAAAAGCCACCGGCTAAAGCCTCTACTCCAACACCGCTACCGGCTAAAGCCTCTACTCCAACACCGCCACCGGCTAAAGCCTCTACTCCAACACCGCTACCGGCTAAAGCCTCTACTCCAACACCGCTACCGGCTAAAGCCTCTACTCCAACACCGCTACCGGCTAAAGCCTCTACTCCAAGACTAAATTTTGGGGATGGGTTCAACAAAGAATTGACAACCTTTCGTAAAGTTGTCAACTCTCGTTCACCTCCCCAAGTGTTCATCACTTAATGAACTCTCGTTTAGCATATCCCGTTGTGCCATCTTCCAGTTCGATCTTGTACCACTCGCCGGCATTTTCCAAAATTCGTACCTTTGACCCCTTAGCTGCTTTGGTAACAACTTTGGCGGATTGACTCTTGCCGGACCGGATATTGAGAGGAGAACCTTTCGTCACAACCATCCCAGAATTTCCTTTACCTAAATTCCCTTTACTTCCTTCTTCGTCAGCCGCACCGGCGGCAGTTTCTTGTTCAGCTACACCAGGTTGGATGAATTGGCTACTGGCGTAACCAGTTTTGCCGTTTTTCAATTGCACTTTGTACCATTCGCCTTCTTTCCCCAAGATGCGTACTTTTGAACCTTTAGCCACTTTGCCCACCACTTTGGCTTCGGTGCTTTTATCGGACCGAACATTCAACGGTGAACCTTGAGTCACAACTTCGCCCTCTCCACCTCCTGTCGCGGCTTTTTCCAGCTTGCTGAGAGTGGCTTTATCAGTGTCTGCTGGCAAACTCAGAAGGGTCTTACTACTGCCACCCAGTTTGATTAGGTTACGTTGCACATAACCCGTCGTACCATCATCGAGTTGGACTTTGTACCAATCACCGGCCTTTGCTACCACTTGTACTTTGGCGCCCTTGTCGACCTTAGCCACGACTTCGGCTTTGAGACTGCCACTAGCACGTACATTGGCGGGTGAACCTTTGGTAGCTACGACTCCTTCGCCTTTCAGGGTGTCTTCCTTAACCGGTTTTTGGGTGTCAGTATCGGTTTTCTCGCCAGCCTTAGTGGCACTTTCTTTCTTATCGGATTTGGAAGCGGAAGTTGCCTCGCTGTCTGCTTCTTCACCACCTAGTTTGATGTAACTACGGTTAGCATAACCGGTGGTGCCATCGTCGAGTTGAACCTTATACCATTCGCCGGTCTTTTTCAAAACGTGGATTTTCGAACCTTTCTTGGCGGTGCCTACAACCTTGTCGTCCTTACTCATGCCGGCACGAATGTTCAAGTCACCCGTTTTGGTGATGACCACCCCCGTTTCTTCTGTGTCGTCGGCGGCCGCTTTCGCATCGGAAGCGTCCTCTTTCGTTGCGTCTGTAGCCCCCAACTTCAGGTAACTGCCCAGAACATAACCGACTTTGCCGTCGTCTAGTTCGACCTTGTACCACTCGCCGGAACTATCTAGTACATGCAGTTTATCGCCTTTTTTGGCCTTGCCAATAGCTTTGCTATCAGTACCCTTGCCGGCCCGAATATTGACTGAGGTACCCGTCACCACCCCCGTTTCACCATCCTTGTCTTGGCTGTTGCCAGTGTCTGTATCTTTGTCTGTCGCCTTATCTCCCGCATCCGCCGCGCCTAATTTTATATAGTCCTTGCGGATATAGCCGACTTTGTCATTCCCCAAGTCGACTTTGTACCACTCGCCAGAGGTTCCTAAAATATGCACGGCGTCCCCTGTTTTCGCTTTGCCAATCAACTCTGAGTTAACAACATCACCGGCACGAATGTTAACACTACCTCCCTTTTCCGTCGTGATCACACCAGACATTTCACCGCTGGTCGTTCCCTCGGCAGCACCTGTTGGTACGGTCATCAAACTGACCGAAAAAATAACGATGGGAATGGATAATTTCCGAATCATGGTCTTCATAATTTGAGTTTCCTGTGTTTCAAGTATAAAATAGCATAAAGATGGTAGTAATGAACAAGGTAGTAGAGATGACTCTGTTAGCCAGACCATTGCGGTTTTGAACACCTCAAGGGTCAAACTTCACGACATATTCATCTCTTGCTACCCAATGTGGTGGTGTTTATAGACGTAATGGTTCAGGAGTCCAAAGCCATGACAAAGCTTCGCTTTGGACTCCTGGGTATGGTACCATTAATCATTACAACACTACCAAATAACCAGTCCAACCATGGACGTTTTTTCCGTTTAATAGCATTTTAAATGATACCCCATTCTAGGTTGACTCGTCAAGTAAGGAATTTTTTGGGTATTTACCTTCATCAAATGAAAGGTTTTACTCTTATAGAACTTTTAGTGGTTGTCATCATTATAAGCATTATTTTGAGTTTTGCCACACTTTCTATAAATCAAGGTGGTGCCGCCCGCCAATTGGAACAAGAGGCGCAACGGTTAGCCTCCCTATTGCGGTTAGCCAGCCAGCAGGCCATCTTGCATGGCCAAGAATTTGGAGTATCTTTTGACCAGGATGAGTATCGCTTTTATCAATTGCAAGGTCAAGCCTGGCAAATACTTCAAGAGGATATTTTTCGCCCCCATAGTTTACTTTCTGGCCTACACTTAGAATTGCGTATCGAGGGGGCCCCGGTCACTTTGGGCGAAACATGCCAAAATTCCTCATGTTTGCCGCAACTATTACTTTTATCTAGTGGTGAACTTACCCCCTTTGCGGTGATGTTCACGGTGCCTGTAGATAATTCTCTTAGCTATCAACTCACAGGTACAGCAACGGGAGAAATAATTATACAACATGATGATTCTCAATAAAAGAATCGCTGGTTTTACCCTACTTGAAGTGCTAGTGGCACTGGCTATTCTAGCCATTGCCCTTGCAGCAGTAATTAAGTCGACGACCGAAAATGCGGAAAATCTCCGCTATCTACGTGACAAAACACTGGCCCAGTGGGTAGCCAGGAATGTTATCACGGACCTTCAAGTGCGCAATCAATGGCCTGACTTGGGAGAGACGAAAGGCCAAGCCAGAATGGCTAATCAAGATTGGTATTGGACATTGCAAGTATCAGAAACGATGGATAAGGAATTACGACGATTAGATGTGCAAGTACGTGATCGGGAAGAAGCTAGGGAACCGGTGGGCGTGTTAGTGGGATTTGTAGGGGCACCATGACCCTTATCCAGGAGTCCAAAACAACCTTAATAGGAGTCTAAAGCACATGTTACATCACTCCTCCCTGTTTCGTTTATTCGATAGTGATGCAATGTGGGTGTATAGAAATATCAGGACCGGCAGTCCTCCAAAGGCTATCAATCCTTGCCCATAATCCACATTGCATCACTGCCGTCTATCCCATATAATATGTTCTGAAGCCAATTCCTGACCTTACTAAACCGCCCCCATTATTTATGACCACAAACGATGATTTTCTAAAAAATTTATTTGACGACTTTACCGTTGATTTTGGCGCCTGGCTACTATCCCAGCCCATTCAAAGTGCCACGCTATTGAATGTAGAATTGCCAGCACAACCGAAGACCTTCGTAGATCGAGTCAGTTTGGTCACGTTGGCCAATCAACTCCAAATCCATTTACATGTTGAATTTCAAGGCCGTCGTAGCCCTCTGCCGGTCCCTGACCGAATGTTGGAATATCTGACTCGCCTTGACCAAACCTACAAAAATCCAGTTTGTAGCGTCGTAATTTATGTAGGACGCTGGGCTGGCAGTAAAGATGAAGGACACCACCAACGTATTTGTCCTGCCACTGGTCTAGTGACCTTGGAATGGCGTTATCGGGTGATACGATTATGGCAAACGCCAGCTAAAGTCTTGTTGGACTTGGATAAAATCCCCCTATTAGCGTTGGTTGGATTGACCCGTATTGACCACCCAGAGGAGGTTATTCCTTATGTGGTGGAAAAAATCCGGAGTGTGACAGATGTCACTGTACGCAAACAGTTATTCACTGTTTTAATTTCGTTAGCTGAAGAGGAGAAAATAGCCACTATGATTGAAGGAATGTTATACCCAGAAGAAGATTTGTTAATAGACACCCCCTTTCTACGCCGGATGCGGGAAACGAGTTGGCGCGAGGGTCAAACGACAGGCCGGGCCGAAGGCCGGGCCGAAGGCCGTACTGAAGGACTGAGAGATGGCCACAAGCAAGGAAAATCCGATTTGCTGTCACGCCTGTTGTACCAACGTTTTGGTGAGTTACCCGCCTGGGCCAATAGCCGATTGCAACAAGCCAGTGTGCAAGAATTGGAACGCTGGAGTTTGCGTGTGTTAGATGCGCAACGGTTGGAACGGGTTTTTGAGGAGGAATAAATGGAGGAGACCTTTGGAGGGATTCCGAAGGTCTGTTTTGATAACTTCAGTATTATGGTTTGGGTGGTGAGGCAGGTAGTGTTGCATTGGTAATGGTTGGTAGTGATGCACAAAGTAGTGGTGATGATCACCAAAGCCTTCTGGTCTTAAAGACCTGTCAGATTTAAACCACTACCTTGTGCATCACTACCGAATATTCAATAGTTCCATCATAAAAAGTACCTCCTCGAATTGGAAAGTTAACCACTTTTCTGCTATCATACAGACAGTGAAAGTGATATTAGACAACACAATTTATCATTCCGTTTGAAATGATAATTTTTGAGTTGACACGCGAAACGATGGTTATTATTTATTCATTTACAACCCTCAACCGCTAACACCGTTATTTTACCGCCAAGGCCGTTTTTCTATGCAAATTTGTGAAAAAATCCGATTACGACGAGAGTTAAAAGGCTGGACCCAACAAGAAATAGCATGTCACTTAGATATGTCACCGAGTGGTTACGGAGACATTGAACGCGGTGAAACAGATGTGACCTTGTCCAGATTACTACTCATTGCCAAGGTACTTGAGATCAGTTTGGCCGAACTATTCGACCTCAATGACAAAAATATTTTTCAAGTTGGAAATCATTGCACACTTGAAAATTCATCACAAATCAATTCTTGTTCTCCACCATCTTCGGCCATCCAATATGAACTTGAAAAATCGCGCTTACTGGTCGAACAGAAGGACAAAGAAATCGAACTACTCAGGCAACAGAATGCGGATTGCGGATTTAAGAAAAATTATTCAGCTCCAATAAAAAAACTTGCCAGGTCAGGCGTCCAAAACGTAGCTTTGTACAGACAAAGCTATGCTTTGGACGCCTGGGTTTTGACTCTTTAACTTAAAATGGAACTGGTAAAATGTGGTTATAACCGCTTCAAAGCAAAGAATAAAGCAAAGAATAAAGCAAAGAATAACGATTGAAGTTTTGCCAACCACTCTCATTTTTGATGTATGATATGTCTTTTATCATCAACTATTCTCAAGACCATGTCATTGCACTTCCAACGGCATTAATAGCACGTCTCCAACTGGCGAAGCAACAAATTGCGACGGGACAATTAATTGAAATAGAGCATGTCGATGATTTAGATAAGCTATTGACATGAGAAGATTACAATTTACCTCAGTGGTACCGGATTAGAGACTTTAGTCAGAAGTGACGGAGAACTAGAGGCTTACGCCTCCATGCTATTAAGTTAAGTGCAATGGGTAGGGTGCGCCCTACGCACCGAATAGACGTGGTGCGATTTTTAAAATGGTGCGTAGGACGCACCCTACCTTAACTTGATGGGATGGCATTGAGGCTTTAGTCCTACGCACCGAATAGATGTGGTGCGCTTTCTGCAATGGTGCGTGGGACGCCCCCTACTTTATTTACCCCCGATACTTCCGCAAATAATACCATTCAAAGAAGCGTTTAGCCCAATGGAAAAAGATCGTTTTGGGAGTCAAAAAGGCCCGTTGGGGACTGCGGTACACCATCATGCCGCTGTTGAAGGTGTCCACAATACAAATCAGTTCCGATTTAAAAGTTTGTACAACCTGCTGATTGTCGAGTTCTTTAAGCACATTGACAGCAGCCACTTCTGCTTGTAAATCAGCTAGATGCGCTTGTTTAGGTAACCAATCTGGACCTGGGAAACTGCCGCTGTCTCCGGCGACATAAATGCCTTTGAAACCGGGGACCCGACAGTAAGCATCGGCTTTGATGAAACCGCCTTCAGACAAGGGGAGGTTGCTGTTAGCTACCCAGGCGGGACCTGTGACGCCGGGCATGAAGAGAGTTAAATCGCTATGAATGTCTCTTCCTTCCGTGTGAATGGCGTGGGCACTGAAACTTTTGAGTTTATGACCCAAGTAGGCATGAATGTGGAGTTTTTCCATTTCCGCAAGCAAGGCTTTGACTGCTTTTTCGCCTAAGCGTTTGCCAGGTTCTTGGGCAGGACTGAAAAAGATAAGTTCAAAATTTTTACGCCGTTTCTGTTGACGTAACAAAGTGTCAATTCCAAAGAGAAATTCAAAGACGGGCCCGCCTCGAACCGCGGCTGGTTCAAGGGGGTTGGCAGAGAAACCAAAGGCCAGAGTGCCTCCGTCAAGTGCCGCCAGACGTTCACTGTAGGCGTGTACGGGGGCATAGCCTTCACAGGGAATGAACGCATGTTCAATGCCTGGCAATTTTTTGAGGAACCGTGCGCCTGTCGCAATGATGAGGGAGTCGAAAGGAGTGGAGGTACCAGAGTCCGTGTGAACCTGCCGCGCCTGAGGGTCTAACTGGATGACATTGCCTTGCTGGTAGGTGACTTGATAACGTTGAAAAAATTTGTCCAGCGAAACGGTTAAATCTTGTTCATTACGCAATCCCGACGGCACCCAAATTAAGCTGGGGTAATAGAACAAGACAGGACGTGGTGAAATGAGGGTAATGGTGTCACGATAGCCACGTTTGCGAAGAGTTCTAATGGCAGTGAGTGCCGCAAAACCGGAACCCAGTATAACGATTTGAGACATAATTATTTCCCCTTTTGTAGTTTTCAGTTCTCACAGTTTATAGAGAGTGAGGATAAATGTGAAGACTTTGGAAGTGTATGATCCGCGTTGATGGTGGTCGATGTTAGGCGTAAGTAGAAAAAACCAGACCGTGGCTAACATCAATAACAGGCTTGACATTTTATATCTAAGACTCATTATTTTAAAGGCACTTCCAAACGATTTTTTCAATTTTCGACCTTTTAAATCAACGCTATACATTTCGTCTAACAGTAAATGGACAAGATAGCCCGTTGTGACAAAGCCTCCTCCAATCCAGGCTTCCCATTCTGGAACTTTGATAAAATGGTAAGAACCTGCGGTAATGGCTAAACCAAAACAGAAGGCTGCTAGAATGGAGTGAAAATTACCACGATGAACAGTGAGTTTAGTTATCCATTGGTAGAGACTATAGTATGCACCAAAGTATATCAGAATACCTAGCGTCAATAATTCAAGGGTGGTAAAACGTTCCTGTATGCTAACCGTGACCAGGGTGGCAACTAATATGCCTGAGAGTGAAAAAAATAGTCGGGCTGGGATAGATTTGGGGGCATCTAAATCAGGCAAGAGACCACCTAGTGTCCCCAGCAACGTGTAAAAAAAAGCGACCTTGGGGGTAGTCAGATGCGTGACGAGTAAACCGGTTGCTAACATGCTACTGATTACGGTGGCAGTGGTGAAATGCGTTTGGAAAGTGGCCATGAGTTTTAGGGAGAGTAGAGCGTATCGAACCCATGAGTCCAAAACGTAGCTTTAAATCATACCCCTCTGGAACGCAAGAAGAATTATTGCGCTACGCGGGCGCACGGCGCAATAATTCTTATTGCGCTCCAGACGGAATCGTATAGATTTGAAGGAATATTATTATATCCATGTTCTGGCAAAGCTACGCTTTGGATTCCTGAATCTGTAATCTGTATATACTAGGCGTGCCCAGCTTCCCCCGTCATCAAGTTCACATCGATTCCCAAAGAAGCCGCCGCCGCTTGCCAACGTTTGGCAGGAGGCGTATTGAAAATAATATTGGTGTCCACCGGCGCAGTTAGCCAGGCATTTTCGGCAATTTCCTGTTCTAACTGTCCTGCGGCCCAACCCGCATAACCCAGGGCCACTAAAAAACGTTGAGGGCCTCTACCTTGGGCAATGGCTATTAAAACGTCGCGTGAGGTGGTGATTCCTAAATCATCACTCATGGTCAACATCGCTTCCCAATCGCCTACCGGTTGATGAATGATAAAGCCACGTTCTTTGGCCACAGGACCACCGTCATAAATCGGCACTCGTGACACTCGTGGTTCTTCCAAGTCAATATTCAGATGTTCAAGAATATCCCCAAGTGAGACTTTCATGGGACGATTAATAATGATGCCCATTGCGCCCTCTTCGTTGTGCATACAAATATAAGTCACGGTATGAAAAAAATTAGAGTCTGCCAAATTGGGCATTGCAATGAGAAAGTGGTTGGTTAAATTGAGGGTTTCAATGGACATGATGAGGTTAATGAAAAATGAATAGTGAATAACGAATAATAATGGTTTGGTCTTCATTATTCAATGTGTCGTCACTTTTTTCTTGTTTTTATAACTAAATTCCCAAGTTCTGACAATGTGTAGAACCTCAATTTTTTCCTTACGAATGCTGTTTGGAAAAGAGGGAAAAGGGGCAACTTTACGGATACTGAGACGGGCAACTCTTTCTAATTCTGGGGAACGAATGGAAGATTTGATAAGTTTGATGTCGTTTATAGTGCCGTTGGCGTTAATGGCCACATCTAATACAATAACCCCCTCGATTCGTTTGCCCAGTTTCTGATATTCCTTATTGGCAGACGGTTCTGCTTTTCCACGCCAATTTTCCATGTATTCCACATAAATAGATTCTTTGGTACTGGAATTAACATATTTATGTCGTACCGGTCTTCTGACGAAATTTTCAAATCGTTCATTCAGTTCTGCTTGAATACTAGCCAATTGACTCAATTCGGCAAATATCAACGTGTCAAGATTAGGAAGTTCCTCAGGAAAAATGACTGTTTCTTCTCCATCTGCTTGTATCTCCTTTATCGGTTCTTCAGGTGGTCGAATGGGTACAAGAGGTTGTTTCTCAATTTGAAAGCTAGAAGGTTGCAACGTGAACAATTGCATAAGTTCGGGTTCAATTGGATTTGCCGCGACTTGCAAAGGTGGTGGAATGGCCACTAATTCGGCCGTTGGTCCGGGGAAAGGGGCCAGCGTGGGGGTAGAAGGACGTGCTTGTTTTTTTGGATCCCCTTGACCACTCCCGTCTTGAGTCACTTGGGCTAAAAAATCGGGTTTTTCAGGCACCGCAGACGTTTTTTTCTGCACCAAGATAACGTCCATCGTCGGAAACGCATGTACTTTGCCAGAAGGGGGCATGACGAAACTGAGTCCGGAAATGGTGAAGACATGAAACATCGTTGAAATGAGTAAAAAAACCGCAAACAGTTCCATATACGGACTGATAGAAAAGGAGGGGAAGTTCATTTTCATAATTTTAAAGGTCAAGTTGTGGAACTGTGATGGATATGATATGTGTGATGGATGTGATTGTATGATAAGGAATGGATAGTGATGCAATGTGGGTGACATTCATGTTACCCTAACCCACATTGCATCACTACCAAGGAATTAAAGCATTGGTGGACTAGAGGCTTTAGCCGGTGGTTTTTCCCCTGAATTTAACTCAGTGCCAACCCCCTCCGGCTAAAGCCTCCACTCCACCGGGGCCCGTTTCAGTTGGTCATTTTTGAGATGGGTTCATTATGTTAGATTACAAATCAATTGGCACCCACCCAAACTTCTCGACGGTCCGCATAATGTCAGTGTAAGTGACAATCCCAATCGGTTGCTGATTCTTTTCCACAATGATGCGACGAATATTGGCTTGACTCATCAACGTCACACATTCATGTAATGAAGTGTCCACTGGCACCGTTTTCAGCGGTTTAGATGCCACTTCACTGACCTTCACATTGGCCGGCGAGAGGTTGGCCAGAATGACTTTCGTCACCACATCATTTTGGGCGAATATTCCCCATTGTCCCTGACTATCTGGTTCTACCAACACACCACTGATATTATGTTGATTTAGTTCGTGCATCGCCTCTTCCACGGTCATGTCCGATTTAACCGTGAACAACGTGGTGGACATAATGTCACCCACCGTATGCGGCGTCCGTCCAGATTCCAATTCTGCCGTCGGCGACTGACGCAGTGCCTCGCGGGCTTCGCGAACCTTGCCGCCAAATTCCTTCTCATATTGCGCCCGTAGCGATTCCACATCGATACCACCCTCGATGGTGCGAATAATGGCATCGGCAAAACCGCTGGTGGACACTTCAATGGCCCCTTGCATTTGCCGGGCAAAATCGTAAGTGACAATTTTCTTTTTCACCACTTCGGGATAAGCAGTAGAAATTAAATCGGCGGCTTCCTTCCAACCAATGTATTCTAGCATGTTCACGCCACTAAATAAGAGAGAACCAGGGTTGACTTTATCCTGATTGGCATATTTAGGTGCCGAACCATGAGTGGCTTCAAATAAGGCCACAAAATCACCGATATTGGCCCCTGGGGCAATCCCCACGCCACCTACTTCTGCGGCAATGGCATCGGAGAGGTAATCACCATTTAAGTTCATGGTGGCAAGCACGTCAAACTCTTCGGGCCGCAATAACATCAGTTGGAAAATAATGTCAGCAATGCGGTCCTTAATCACAATCTTGCCTGCCGGTTGCTTCCCGCCATACTTGCTGTACAACTCCTCTTCCGTGATGGTATACTCCCCAAATTCCTCCCGCGCCAGTTCATAACCCCAGTTCCGAAACGCGCCTTCGGTGTACTTCATAATGTTCCCTTTGTGAACCAAAGTGACACTTTCGCGCTGGTGGTCAATAGCATATCGAATCGCTTTTCGGATCAGACGCTTACTGCCAAACGGACTGATAGGTTTAATCCCGATGCCACTGTCATCAAAAAATTTCGCGCCCATCTCCTCCTTGAGGAACTTCTCCACTTTGCGCATTTCTGGAGAACCGGATTTGTACTCAATCCCAGAGTAAACGTCTTCCGTATTTTCACGAAAGATGATGACATCCACCTTTTCAGGATGACGCACGGGGGAGGGAACGCCGGGATAGTAACGGACGGGACGCACGCAGGCATACAAGTCTAAATCTTGACGTAATGCCACGTTTAAAGACCGAAATCCGCCACCCACAGGGGTGGTCAGGGGACCTTTGATGGAGACCATGATTTCGGGCAACAAATCACGAGTTTCATCAGGAAAGATGGTACCATATTTTTCCATGGCCTTTTCGCCCATGTATAATTCCATCCAGTGGATTTTGCGTTTTCCACCATAAGCCTTGTCCACGGCGGCATCCCAAATTCGCAAACAGGCCCGCATAATATCGGGGCCAATGCCGTCACCTTCAATATATCCCAAAATGGGGTTGTCAGGTATGACGAGTTGGTGGTTTTGAACAGTAATCTTAGCGCCCTTCGAAGGGAGTGTTAATGACATAGGTTTAGAACCTCTGAATGATAATGAATAATGAATAATGAATACCGGACTAGAGGCTTTAGCCGGTGGTAATGGATACCGGACTAGAGGCTTTAGCCGGTGGTGGTAGCACATCATCCGGTTGAAGTCTCTAGTCCGTTCCGAATTTTCTCATTATCCATTATTCATTATCAATATTCAACTCGATTAGCAAAATTTAATTTTGAGAAACCGAATTTCTTACTCGAAAACGACCTTTTGCGAACTTGATAATGACTAATGAATTTTATAATTTTCTGATAAACTAATTCATTTATCCTTTCAGTTGCGTAAGTTTTATCTCGTTCCCACGCGCCAGCGGTCATCCTTATACACAAGTTTTTATGTAGTTGATTAACCTAAAGATGTTAGCCAGGTAGGGTGGGCGTGTGCCTTACCGTTGCCCACCAACTCCTTGACGACTATAGAAGTTGGGATTCCGTCTTGCTTCAGAAACGGAATAAATTCCAGACTCCAACTTCTTTTCGGATTGAAAGCTTTTCAAAAAAATAAATCCGAATGCGTCCCCAATTTTGTAAATCAACAACCAATCAGGTTCAATGTGACATTCATAAAAACCTTGCCAGTTTCCTACTAGCGGATGTTTCTTATATCTTGATTCTAAGATGCCTTTAGTAGCGAGTTGTTCAATGACAGATTTTATCTTGACGAGAGATTTGCCACGTTTTTGCATTCGTTGGAGGCTTTACTCAAATTTTTTAGTCGTAACAATCGTCAGCATTTATAACCCCAACTTGTCGAATAGCGCGTTAGCCGAAGCATATCGGTTGACATTTTCTCGGTTCTCCGCCTCCTGAATGGCTAGTTGGGTGCTAGTATTGTAGTTAGCTATCGAATGAACCGTGTCGGCCAGAATGGTGTGACTATCATGGTTTAACAACCACTGGGCAAAGCAGTTTTGTTCCGATTCAGATAACTCGGTAGTTAATTTGTTAAATGCGCGTGTTAATAAGGCTGTCATAATAAGAATTTTGGTCAGAACAGAATCAGAATTTGCAGAATGGGTTGAGTGTTATTCTGTTAATTCTTAAATTCTGATTCTGACAAGAAATAAGTTTATCACCACGAATTAGCAAATGCAACCCTTTCCTCCTCTCTCATTCGCATTTTCCATCATTCGTGGTGAAACCGTGATGAACCCAATTCATCTGCGTCATCTGCGATTCAGACCAAAAAAGTAATTGCCCTCCAACTTCTTGACGACATCAATGGTGGGCAATCAAACAAACGTTGCCCACCCCACATAGACTCGTTTACAGTTTTACCGAAGGGAATGTCACCTTTGGCAAATTCAAGTGATATTCCGCTTTCAACTGAGTTACCACCGTTTTCAGTTTTTTTAGATATTCCTCTCTGGTCAACAATTGGTCTTCCAGACGACATTGTTCCTTCCAGGAACGAACTTCTAGTAGCGAGGGGGATTCTTCTTCAATCATCTTTTGAGACCTCCAAAGGGGTGATGAGTTCTAATTTCTTGACATAACCTTGGGTGAGATTCACCCCATTAATCTTTTCCATCTTTCTGAGGTTAGCCAAATGTTTCAAGTTCCAACTAATCAACGCATCTAATTCATAGACGGTAGCCACGGCGGCATGTTTAGAATCGGCGTCGGCAGTCATTGGCAAAATGCCTTGTGCAAGATATTGGTCTGCCAATTCTAGCACAGCTTCATTAACATCCAATTCTTGAGGTCGGTATTCCGCAATGAGTTGTAACAGCAATTCTCTTTTTCTGTGGGAAGCTCTGGCAATTTCTTTTAGTACCACCTCTGAAATAAAGATTTCATAGGCGCCTTTTTTAATCTGTTCAAAAAATTGCAAGGTGCTCATCTTTTGGTCGAGTGCATCATCCGCATAGTAGAAATTCCAGACCGAAGTTTCCAAATAAAGTTTCAGTTTTCTCATTCAATCCCTCTTCAGTAAGTAAATTTTTTACATAACAGTTTTTCCAATGGTCATGTGGACGAGGATTAGTTTATCACCACGAATCAGCAAATACAACCCTTCCCTCTTTCCTAATTCACATTTTCCAGCATTCGTGGTGAAACCGTAATGAAGCAAATCCACCGTCGTCATCTGCGGTCATCTGCGATTCAGACCAGAAAAGCGAGCGTAGGGTGCGTTAGGCGCGTGTGTTTGCGCCGTAACGCACCCTTTCTGGTGGCTTGGTGGCAATTTATACAAGGGGGTGCGTTACGCTAACGCTAACGCACCCTACGTTCTACGTTCTACGCTGGAGCGCAATAAGAATTATTGCGCAATAATTCAGCAGATTGGGTACCCACCCTACATAGACTATAACAATGAGTTGACTTCCTCATTGACTTCTATTACAATATTCAAATAGCCAACCTCTCTAAGTTTAAGTTTTCAAAATGAGTATAAACCATAATTTTTATATGTCTTCTTCTAAAAAAACGGGAACCCCCGCTTACGCGGAGGGAAAGGCGTAAAGGGTAAAAGAATAAAGATAAAAGGCTTACATCCTGGCGAGGCGAAAACCGACATCGTAGCCTCGGTCCGCACGCGCGTTCCTGCCGCGGGTGGACGCACGCACCCACCGCGGGTCGTAGTACCAAGCACCGCCGCGAATCACACGAAGGCTGCCATCATTGGCACGATTATTGCTAGAGCCATCCTTATTGGCATCATTTTCACCCGCACACTCTAACTCTTTACCACTATATTTCTCCTCATATTCTGAACAAGTCCATTCCCAAACATTTCCCACCGTATCGCACAATCCAAACGGATTGTACACAAAAGAACAAACTGGGGCAGTTAATTTATTATCCCATTGACTTCCACAACCATCACAATTCGCATGATTACCACCAATCTCATTACCCCACCAATAATCCGTTTCCGTCCCAGCCCGTGCTGCATATTCCCATTCCGCTTCCGTCGGCAAACGATACGACTCACCTGTCAACTCACTTAACCATTCTGCATAAGCCGTCGCACCATCCCAAGAGACATTAATCACCGGACGCTTACCACGTCCCCAACCCCTATCACCAGGCTTTTCTTGCCCCGTTTGTTCAGCAAAATAGTCATATTCCTCAAACGTCACTTCATGGCGACCCATTGCAAAACTTTTTACTGAAACAGCATGAACCGGCTGTTCATCAGCAAACCCTGTTCCTTGTATATCACCCATTCGAAATTGACCGGCGGGAATAGTGACCATTTCTGGCAACACTGGAAAAGTAATATACCACACCTGTCCATCACTTGTCAACACCACTCTACTAATTTTTAATTGTTCCCCCCCAACTTCCACTTGCACATACAATGGCTTTTGAGAATTATTCTGCCAAAAAGAATCAGCCACTTGAGAAGTCATCTCAACTCTCCCCAATTTCAGCAACCCCAAAAACTTTACCCAAGTTGCCTGCCATTCCAAAGTAACAAATAATTTTTCAGCCTTCGCATTATAATTCTTGAGAGAAGCCACCCCCACTTGATAACGTGCCTCACCTTGTGAACTGGCTTGATTAAACTCCGCCAGCAACCGTTCACGACGCGCTTGAAACTCTTGCGCACTTTCAAAAACACCACGTTGTGGATTAAGAATCTCAGGAAGATTAGACGATTCAGGCAACCCCAACACATACAAAAAACTCCCCACAATTCCCAAGACTCCAACCCACATCACCATACTCATTGCCCATCTCAATTTTGGTAATTGTGTTGATGTCACAAACTTCGACATCACTTCAAGTACCACCTTTGGCACCCTAACACTCAATGGATCTGCCAAAAACGTCAAGAATATATAATCTCGCAACGCACTCCGCTTGTCAACTGTTTTAGACAAAATCGGCAATAATTTTTTTACCAAAGTTAACCAACCCTTCTGTTGTTCTCTCGCCACCTCCAACCGAAACTCCCCTTTTCCCCCTTCCACAGCCGTCAGCAACAACACTTGCAACGCTTCCCGTATCTCCTTTTCCTGCGCCAAAGACAAGTCCTTCACTAACTTCTCCCGCAACCAATTGGGCATGTAGCCATAACGAAACCAAGATAACCGGGCTAATTTTGCCAATCGTTCCTCATTGAGAACCTGCAATGCTTCCCCCAAATACAACGTCAATTGCCAGCGTAATTCGGGATACACCGCACAGGCACTGAACCAATCATAGCCCGTTGCACCTAAAAACTGACGCACTTGCGCTAACAATTCCGTCACTGTTTCAGCCTCTGGTGCATGACGTTCCAAATAACGACGGGGACGGTCTATCAACATCTCCGGAAAAGGTGATTCTGGAGAAGACGCAAGGTCTGCTTTTCTCTGTTCATTGATATATTCCACCAAGACAGTTAAACCCTTTTCATTGGCGGGCAAGACGAGAAAACCTGCTTCGTCTTCTAATAACTTCTCACGATAGCCCCATTGTGGTTGCGCTTCCAAAGTGAACAAAGTACGTTGTGACCAATCAGACAATTGCGTCACCCACCCCGCCAATTCGCCCGTAATGGGATGAATGAACCCTTGACCATCAGTAAAAATTAACAAGCGATGCTGCGGATAACGCCCTGCCAATTCGGGCAGAGTCAGCGGTGGCAATTGCGGTTGTTCTGGATAACACCGCCGTGGGTCGGCATCAAAATAATAACGGGTGATAAACACTTCCTCCGCTTCCAACCGTTTGACCAAAGTATTGATAAACTCAGCTTGATGGTCTCTAAACGTGGTGCGGTCTATCAATACCAAATATTCAGGAGAGGTTTGCACCGTGCCCATGACCGGCGTAAACCATCCTCCCGCTTGAATCGTTTTGGCCAAGGTCGTCTTCACGTCCAAATGAGAAGTAGGCAAAGTGAAATGTTTGCGCAACCCTTGGGCTACCCGTTGCAACGGTACAGAGGAGAATAACTGGTGTTGATGCCCCTGAACCAAAAATTGTTGGAGGTCGGGTTGCGTGGAGACCGTTTTGCGGGCTAGAAAACGATGCACTTGGTATTGCCACCATAACCACCAGGTCAAAAACAGAAACAAGGGGAGTAATAAAGTTAGCCCAATATTCCATTTGGATTCCCAAATATTTTGCGAAAGAGTGGGTTGGGAAGGAGGTATCGCGATCTTTGAAGTTTCTGGCGGCAATCCCGACGGTTTCACCACTTCAGGCGCAGGTGAAGAAGTGGTTGTTTCATCAATAGGTTTGGTTACTTGAGGAGACTTAAGTTCAGAACTATCTTGGTTTAATTTGAATAATTCCATAGGTACTAAAATCAACATCAATACCAATACCAGTCGCCAGGTCCATTTCCAAAACGTCATGCCTCGACTGATAGATTTTAATTCAATTTCTAAAGACGAAGGTTGCGACTTCACTTCGATTCTCGTTTCAAATCGACTCACCCATTTCTCGAAATGCAGGACAAAGTCTTCTTGTTCTTTTAGTGAATGACATAATACCGGGGCCAAGAAAGTCTGCAAGTCGGCTAATTTAGCGGGCAAGCGACCTTGGGCAGTGAGTGCCAGAATTAAATTTTGCACCGTGATAAATTGTTCTAGGCCGATGTTGTAGCCAAATCTGGTGCGTAATTCATCGATAAAATTGAGAAGGTCTTGAGTGAGAGTGTTAGGGTTAAGCATAATAGGTTAAAGTTAAGTGGATTATTCAACTCGATGTTCAAATTCTTTTTCAAAACTCTGCGGGACTAGAGGCTTCCGCCAGGTCGGGCGGGACTAGAGGCTTCCGCCGGGGGCCGTTCCCGGTGATTTGACGCCGTTCTGCGCCCCTCCGGCTAAAGCCTCTAGTCCAGCGGAACAGAACGGTGGACTAGAGGCTTCCGCCGGGGGCCGTTCCCGGTGATTTGACGCCGTTCTGCGCCCCTCCGGCTAAAGCCTCTAGTCCAGCGGAACAGAACGGTGGACTAGAGGCTTCCGCCGGGGGCCGTTCCCCGTGATTTGATTATGTTCTGCGTCCTCTATTTCGTTTTGGTAGAACTTAAACAGTGCGTTGGCATCAAAATAATATCTGGATTCTGGGGAGTGAGTCATTGGATTTTAGTCCTGTCTAGGCAGTGCGGCCAAGAGTTGTTCAATCTCTTTCAGCGACAGAAAGCCTGTCAATTCTTTGAGTTTGTTCAGTAATTCTTCCAGCAACAGTCCAGATTTTTCAAACCAAGCCCTGACTCCCGCGTTAAGTGCCGTGATGACATCTTCTCGATTGCCTTCTCCTGGTCCACTTAAAACAATCACATCCGTTTCAATCTTCTCCTCAGCGGCCCGGCGAATCAAATCTAATCCATTTAAACCTGGCAACTGAAGAGAGACTAATGCTACATCAAATTCGCCCTGACGTAGCTTGTCTAACCCTTCTAAACCATCTTGGGCGGTGTCGACTTGGAAACCTTGTTGAGTCAAAAATTGACCGTAAGTGTTAAGTAATTCAGGGTTGTGGTCAACCATGAGAATTTGGAGTACGGAATTTATTCCGTTTTGGTTTTGGAGTACGGAATTTATTCCGTTTTGGTTTTGGAGTACGGAATTTATTCCGTTGCCAACGGAATAAATTCCGTACTCCAAAACCGCTTAAACCATTACTGATACAATATCACCTTTCTTCAACCATTTCTCAGCCATTTCTTGATCTTCCCGCGTCTTCACCAAACTACTCAAAGTCTCTTTAACCCTATCAGCAGGCCGAGTAGCCAACGGATTCTCTTCCTCTTTAAACATGTCTCGCAACACCTGTAACCAATTTAACAACTCCGCAGTCGCTGGTTTCTTCCGCAAACTGGCCTGTCGTAATTGTGCGAAAATGTCTAATGCGTCATTCAGAAAGGGACTACCTTGTTTGAGATTTTCTCCCAACCGTGTTTCCACAATCTTGACCAAACGTTCACGGTCTGGAAAAGAAATATGGTAGTAAATACAACGACGTAAGAAGGCATCGGGTAAGTGTTTTTCCGAATTACTGGTTAACACCAGAATCGGGGAAAACTGAGGACCCGCTTGGATAAGTCGGTTCTCTAATTCGGGAATGCGAAAATATAAATTTTCTACTTCATTGAGAATATCATTGGGAAAATCGCGAGGGGCTTTGTCGATCTCGTCAATGAGGACTATGGAACGACGAGGTTCACGATAATTTGTCTCTGCCAACGGCAAAAATGGTTGAATCTGTTCAGCAGGTTGAGTCAACAAAATGGCCGTACCTAACGCATTGAAAGTAAAATATTTAAGAGGGTCAATGACCGTCCCCGCTGGTTGCGTTTGAATCGCCCGGAAGTGACTTAAAGCGTCATAGAAATAAAACAAATCGCGGGCGGTGCTGGTGGACTTCGTTTCAAATTTTAGAGGCGGTTCTAGTCCCAGTTGATAAGCCAAACTATAGGCCAGTTGTGTTTTGCCGGTGCCAGGTTCGCCGGAGAGTAATAACGGTTGTCCCAAAAGCAGGGCGACGTTGACTGCGTCCACCAGTCCTTTCTCAGGTAGGTAGGCGTCGGGACGAGTTTGGGAGAGGTGGCGTGACGGGGGTAACGCTACCGGTGTTGCTGGACGTTGCGGAGGAGGTTGGGGGGTGTAAAAGGGGTAGTTCATGGTTTATTTCTATCATTACAGTATTTTTCACGTAAAAATTCAACTTCTTTAACGACAGGTTCCATAGGCAGTTTATCCTTCTCAGCGAAAATCTGACGGAGTTCTCGCAATAATTCAGGGTGACGACAATCTGGTAAATACTTTCTCGCCCATTCTTCCACATCGAGGCTTCTAATATCCTGTAATTCTGGCAACACCACCCCAGGTACTGAAAACTTGGCGAGAAAATCTTCTTTGGCCAGATTTTCAAACGTTTCCCTGATAGTTTGATTAACTGATGTTCTCTTGAACAAACGGTGAAACCAGCTATTTTTCACATTATCTTGATAATGAAAAAACACACATATCAACAATAGTTGGTTAGGGGCAAGGGAACAGTTCCAATCACTCCAAAAACGAATGAAAGACTCAAGTAGTTTTTCTTTCTCACAGTCTAGCCAATGTTCAGTGTACATGTGAGTGTGGAGTATCACAGGAAAAGGATAAGTGGCAACTTTTCGAATAATTTCTGTGACTTTAACTTCAGCGTATCTATCAGATAACAGGGCTTCTGCTAAACTAATTCGAATACTCTCATGTAAGTCATTCAGATTATCAATATTGCAATTAATATGATAGGACGCCACGCCCTCTTTACTCAAGGTAAAATCCGGGATTAATTCTTTTTCCAGACGAGTTAAAAAGGTATCGCTACATTGGTTCTCGTTACTGTGAATAAAACAAAGCAGAGGACCTGTATTATCAGGACATTTTCGTATCGTCTTAATTGCAGAAATTAATTTTGTAGTTTGCTTATCACGGTTAATCAAATAGGGTAACAATGAACCTTTGTTCGCTTTTTTAGGGGACAAATTAGATTTATCTTTCGTCTGATAACTAGACAGCCCTAAATTATCTATTAATTCCTCAACTTGTTGCAATGGAATAGTCTCCCCCTCAAAGACACGAATAGTTGCCACCAACTCAGTTAAACCGTTTGGATATTTTGAACAGGTTTCAACAATCTTTATGACTTGGTCTCGATTGGTTGAACCATGAGGAATGGCATTGGACATGTTTTTGGGTAGCTGATTCAATAGCGCGGAAAGTGAATGTTGGTCTTTGAGGCTAGGACATTCTAACAGTGCCTCGACTAGTTTTAAGAGGTGGTTAGTTAACATGATTTACAAGTTGTCTCCAGAATCGGTAAGTAGTGAAGCAGAAATTTTCTGGTATAATGACGCCCTTACCCTCACCCCCCGGCCCCTCTCCCTCTGGGAGAGGGGCCGGGGGTGAGGGCGACGATTGAAAATACGGTAAAATTTCTGCTTCGGTACTTAACAAGTTTAAATTATCTAAGAGTGGCTTTTTTTATCAAATTTTCTGAATATACTGAGATAGTATACCAAATCAACTTCAGAAATCCAATCAATTTCAGAAATCCAATCAACTCCAAGAGTCCAAAGCGTAGTTTTGTCACGTACAAAGCCACGCTTTGGACTGTATGGTCACTTAAATTAGGTTCGAAACCAACGTACCTTTTGTCGAAATTGAGGAAGATAGACAGGTTGACTACGGTAACGGATTTTGATATACAGTTCTACAATTTCTTGAACTGATGTCGCCAACTCCGGACGGATCGCAGAGACACGATGGGCAAAAGTGAGAGGGCCTTCGTAAGGGTGACGAGATAACCCGTGGCGTGCTAATTTTTGGCAAAAGCGGTGATAAATATCTTGCGCTGGGTCTTGGGTGACGAAGCGAGATCGTAGCCACATCCAGGTAGAAATCGTCAAAAATAGCACTGCAACCGTCATGAAGAGTATCATCACCAGTCCTTGCCAATCTAAATTTGGTAACCCCAAACGACTTAACAATTGTTGCTGACGTTGCTTGTCATATCCCAAAATCCATTGATTCCAAGAATTATTCAAAGCATCCCAGCCGTTACCAAGTTGTTGCCAAAGTTGCACCACCAGGGAGTCGTTTTGAAAAGCGAGACCTAGAGAAGAAAAATCGGTGGGGAGGGCTGTATCAATTCCCATTTCAATTCGTTCTGGGGCTACCGCTGCGGTGGGGTCAATACGTACCCAACCGCGATCGGCTAACCAGACTTCGGTCCAAGCATGGGCGTCGCGTTGACGAACAATAAGATAGTTGCCCAGAGGGTTGACAGTGCCTCCTAAATAGCCGGTGACAATTCGAGTGGGAATGCCAGCAGCCCGCATGAGTACGGTGAACGCCGCAGAGTAATGTTCACAAAACCCTTGATGAGTTTCAAATAGAAATTCATCTATGGTATCCTTCTCTAACGAAGCAGGAGTATAGGTATAAATAAACGATTCCTGTTTAAAATATTGTAGGGCACGTTGAATAATTTGTTCTGGTGTCGAAAATTCACGGCGCCATTGTTCTGCCATCGCCCGGGCCCGCAGATGTTTTCTTTGCGGTAACCGTAAAGCAAGGTCATAAAGTGACATACTTATCACGTTTGCATGATATTCCGGGTAAGAACGCAAATCATAGCGTATTCGTTGTTGAATGGGAAGGAAAGCTAAGATTTGGTAATCAGCCGTCATCTTACTTTGCGAAGGTAGCCGTTGAGGTAAATCTAGGGCAAACAACCAGGTTTGATTGTGCGGTTCTAAAGTGAGAGTATAATCATACGGTTCCCCCAGTGGTTGAAAAGCGCGTTGAGGTTCTATAAAATATTGACGTGTCGTCATTTTCCACTCCCGTCCGTTGGACCACCAGAAGACGGGACCACGCCAGTAACGTTGGTTGGAAGGAGGAATGGTATCTGCAAAGGTGACACGAAAGGCAATCTCATCGGAAAGACTCAGTTCACTAAGGTTCCCAAAAGACATTTGGTCACTTAAACCAGTGATAGCGCGTTGTGTGTCTTTTGGCACCGCCCAAAAGGAGCCTGAGATTCGGGGAAAGAAGAGAAACATGACCATCATCAATGGCAGTGCTTGCATCAGCAATTTGAAAGAAAGACGTAACCGTTGGCGGATAAAGAGACTGTCATTGTGATCGTTTAAACTAATCAAGGTTGCGGTAGTCACTAAGGTGACGATCCCCATATAGAGGGCTGTGGGAATGGTTTGAGAATGTAAGAAGTTGGTGACAATCAAAAAATAACTGAGAAAACATAACAGCAAAGCGTCACGTTGCTGGTTCATTTCCAACATTTTTAGACCACTGAGGGCAATTAAAAGGGCAACTCCTGCTTCTTTCCCAAAGATGGTGCGGTAACTGAGTAAAATACCTGCCAGGATGAAAATGACGATGGTCAGTTGTATCCAATTCCCAGGGAGTCGTTTTTGATAACGAGTGAGAAAATAACGCCATATAAGGAGAATGGCGAAGGTAAGAGGGACCCACCAAGCGAGGTGGAACAGATGCGGCGAAACGACTAGAATGAGGGTCGTCATTAACCAGAGGAGGAGAGGTAAACGAGGGTACATTTGAGATAAAATAGTGGATAGTGGACTTTAGTGGATAGTGGATAGTGGATAGCGGATAGCGGATAGTGGATAGTGGATAGTGGATAGCAGAGGTTGACAATGGCCAAAATTATCCGCGGGACTAGAGGCTTCAGCCGGAAATTGGGGTACGCCACCGGCTAAAGCCTCTAGTCCAACAGACTTTTCACTATCCACTCTTTATTATCCATTATCCAGAGTGCCATACAAAGCTAGAATTTGTAAACATTGTTCCCGGTGTTGTTCGCCTGTGTTAGGTTCTAACGTGTTGCCAGGAATTTTGAGACCATACAGGGCGCCTTGACTGTCTGCGATTAATATCCATAAACAGAGTTGTGACAAGGCGGTTTCCAGATGATTGAGATGACTTACGTCTTCCCAAGTTAGCCAGACTATAGAGACACCTAGACCACCAAATTGTTTAATTAACCAAGGTTGTCCGCGTGCCACCGCTTTCCAGTCCAGATGACGTGGTGAATCACCCAGTTGGTAGTTACGATAACCGATAAAGTCATCTCCTCCGCCTGTATGAGGATTGCCTTCACCCGTATGGTTAGCTTGATTGCCTTTCGGTAAGACCTTATGTCCAATCGGTTGGGGATAAACCAGCGTAGAAAAATCCAGATGGATGTAAGACCAGGCTTGGAAGAGTCCCACGGGAAAGGTTGTATACACGGTGACAGGTCCTAACGACAATTTGCCGCGGCGCGGCGCCAGCACAGGAAGCGTGAGAATCACTCGTTGATCGGCAGGAATGTCTATCGTGAAGGGCATATCTTTGGCAGAGAGAGGAGAGTTTAATTTGCCACTGTGGATCAAAGAAAGGAGAATCGGTTTTTTTTCAAAAGGTTTAAATGCGGTATCTTGCCAAATGAGGGCATAACGGGTAGGATAACCACGGTTGTCTATCCATAATTGAAATTGCACAGTTTCGCTTACAAAGACGGGCATCACTTTACCTGTTTCGATACGCAATCCTAAGAGGTTGCGATGGGTATGTAAAATGGAGATGAGGGTCATACTACTTAGCAAGAAGGTAAGGGCATACCCCATACTGTTGTTGTAATTCACGGAACCCAGTAGCATGATAATGAGGAGAAAACCAAAAAAGATACCGGAACGGGTGGGGAGGACAAAGATGTGGGGGCGGTCCAGTAACACGGTGCTAGGTTGGAGAACTGGGCGACGGAAGTGTAGGCGGAGGTTTTTTAGGAAGGATAAAGTGGTAGTCATCATGTTTTTAAAATTTAGTCAATTTTCTTAGGTAGTGCCGAAACGAGAGTGACGAACCTACTAGGACTGCCTGTCCTAACGGTTCACCCAAATTTTAGTGCCACTGAAAATTGTTCAGTTTCATTTCTATTAGTAACTTATTTTTCATCATTTTATGAACAACTTTGATAAACCTTGGGGTGGTCGTTTCACCCAAGCAACGGATGTCTTTGTGGAAGCTTTTACCGCGTCTGTGAATTTTGATAAACGTTTGTATGAGTATGACATCATGGGTTCCATTGCCCATGCCAAAATGCTTGCCCAAGTTGGAATCTTGACCAGGACGGAGTGTAACAGCATTGTAGAGGGGTTGCAAGCCATTCAGCAAGAAATCTTAGAAGGGAAGTTTGAATGGTCGGTGGCATTGGAGGATGTCCACATGAACATTGAGACGGTACTGGTACAAAAAATTGGGCCAGTGGGCAAGAAACTGCATACAGGTCGTTCGAGAAATGACCAGGTCGCAACGGATATTCGTCTGTATTTGCGGTATGAAATTGATTTGTTAGGTGCCCAGATAACACGCTTGATCAAGATTCTTGCGGAAGTCGCAGAACGCGAAGCCGATACCATTATGCCAGGGTTCACACATCTACAAAGTGCCCAGCCTATCATATTTGGTCATCACTTGTTGGCGTGGTGTGAAATGTTGTTACGGGATCGAGACCGGTTACAAGATTGTCGGAAGCGCGTTAACTGTTTGCCGCTGGGGGCCGCCGCGTTGGCAGGTACCAGTTATCCTATAGACCGTCGATATACGGCCCAACTGCTAGGTTTCGAGACGGTAGCTGAAAATTCTTTGGATGCTGTAAGCGACCGTGATTTCGCGATTGAATTTACGAGTTGCGCAACATTGTTGATGATGCACTTATCCCGCTTCTCAGAAGAGATTGTCTTATGGTCTTCCGCCCAGTTTAACTTCATTGAATTAAGTGATGCGTTCTGTACCGGTTCCTCCATCATGCCACAGAAGAAAAATCCAGACGTACCAGAACTGGTGCGGGGGAAAACGGGGAGAGTGTATGGTCACTTGATCAGTTTGTTGACGTTGATGAAATCTCAACCATTGGCTTATAACAAAGATAATCAGGAGGACAAGGAGCCGTTGTTTGACACGATAGATACCTTGAAAGGGTGTTTGCGTGTGTACGGAGACATGATGCCATCGATACGAGTGAACCGGGAAGTCATGTATCAAGCGGCTGGAAGAGGTTTTACCACGGCCACAGATTTGGCCGATTATCTGGTGAAGAAGGGAATGCCATTTCGAGATGCCCACGAAGTGGTCGGCAAAGTGGTACGTCATGCCATTGACACCCACTGTCATTTAGATGAAATCAGCCTCGATGTGCTTAGAAGTTTTTCTGTGCTAATTGAGGAAGACATATATGTTAAATTGACATTAGAAGGTTCTGTGGCAAGCCGTCATCATTTTGGAGGAACTGCACCACAACAAGTGCGTAAAGCAATAAAGCGTTTGCGAGGTCGTTTTTAAAGACAGTGCCAGGCGATAACATCACGCCACAGTTATGCTTGGCAAGCCTCTTCAACCAAAACGGTATAAAACATGCAAGGTGTTACGCAAGATTTATGCCTCTTTTGATAAGAGGAGAAACGAATAGAATATTTAATGGTGATGCAATATGGGTGATATGTTTCCCTCACCCACATTGCATCACTACCGAATATTTTACATAAAATTCGGCAAAATCCTAAGTTTTGATAAAAAAAGACCTAAATGTCATAACTCAGTAAAAAATCATTAATTCTATTGACAAAATGATTATTTTATGTTATTGTCTTTAATTAAGATTATTCTCTTTAAATAGAGTTTTCAAAATTCAAGAATGAATGAGATTTATTCTTCAATGAAGATTTTTAGGACTTCCGCAAAAACGTCAAAGAAACTCAGTTTCTTTAAAGGAACAGGGTTTCTGGTCACCGTTGATTTCAGATGAGTTGCGCAAGTTTTAAGTCTGCCTGAAACAATATCAGATGACATAATGATAACATTCTTTGGTAGTGATGCAAAGTGGGTGATAGACACTTCCCCCAGCCCCTCCCCCTACAGGCGCGGGGAGAACTGCGATACCCGTGGTTTTCACCCCTCTCCCCCTGGGAGAGGAGCCGGGGGAGAGGGTAAACATATCACAAAGAATTGCATCACTACCCATTCTTTCTTTAATTAACTTTTGGAGTATATATGAAACAATCTCGCAACAAAATATTTTTAGCCATGTTCGGCACCTTAATCAGTGGTTGTGCCGCGGTGGAAATTTTTTTTGGCAAAGACCTCAAAGAACTACCCAACTACCGTCTCAGTGCAGGAGATTTGGTCCAAGTGGAGGTGTCTGAAACTCGTCAGCAAGTCAATTTACAAATTAGTAAATCGGGAGAACTTTCTTACCCCCCCTTCTTCAAGGAGGTGCAAGCTTCTGGATTAACGGTTGCTGAACTGTCTCAAACTTTATCTTCAAAATGGCAAGGTAAAGCAACCAAACCTAAGCCGAAAGTCAATGTCACTCTGTATCGTTTTCAAGAAGGTGATACCGTCCATCTCAATGTTGTCGGCAAACATACATTCAACACCACGGTCATCATAGATGCTACTGGGATGGTGTCTCATCCTAAATTAGGTGAGTTACGAGTCGCTAATTTAACACCGGAAGACCTAGAACAACTGGTGATGACCAAGTTGAAAGTGACTTATCCAGAAGACCGTCCCCAGGTCATGGTAGCTTTGTTAGCGGATAAGCAAGTCAAAGCGGTTCGGACCTCTCTCCCCAAAGCAGTGAGTGCCCCAACGTCTTCACCGGAACCAGGACCTTCAAACTCCGGGCAACAGGGACAAGGGTCTGGAAAAGATGAGGATACGATAAACAAGGGCCGCCAAGTGGGACCTTTTCTCGCATATCCTGAAGTGGGGACAACGGTGGTGCATGACAGCAATATTTTTCAGTCTCCAGACAATGAAAGAAGTTCTTTGGTCTTCACTATCAACCCTGGTTTAAAATTGAAAAGAAATTGGCAAGGTAGTAACTATGCTTTAGCATTAGCCAGTCCCATCGGAATTTATGCAGACAGTTCTAACGACAACTACGTAGATGGCCAATTTTCTGCCCAGGCGGACTGGAAGTTACCGCGTAGTTTGGGCTTGAAATTTCTTGGAGAATACCTGAGAGGACATGACTCTCGTGGGGCAACCGACCGTCCTGATGCGGGGGAACCGAATACCTGGCATTCTGGCCGTATCAGTGTCACTGGTAGTTATGGACGCAAGGAGACCCGGGCACGTTTAGAAGTGGGTGGAAATTTTACTCTCAAGCGTTATGACCAGTTTGGACTCCCTGAAAAATTGGACGATAAAAATATTGCCAACCTCAATACCACGTTGTTTTACCAAGTCTTGCCAAAAACGTATCTACTGGGTAAAATTCAATATGCGAGTACCGATTATGTCTCTTCACTTTCGACGGTAGACAGTCAAGAAATGAAATACTCCATCGGTGCCACTTGGGATGCGACGGCAAAGACCAGTGCCAATATCGAACTGGGGTATCGTAACAGAAGCTATGATGCCACTGGTGTAGAGAATGTATCAGGTATCTATTGGAATGCTGGGGTCCAATGGAAACCGTTGAGTCACTCAATATTAGATTTGACGACCAGCAAATTCGTAGATGATGCGACAGGGATAGGCAGTTATATTTCCCAACAGAATGTTGGAGTGGCTTGGAAACACAAATGGAGTCCACGTATCCTGTCCTCTGCCAACTTTTCCATAGGTACTTCTGATTATGGTGGAAGTTCTCGAAACGATGATTTGTACAACTACGGAGTTAACCTGACCTATCAATATCGCAAATGGTTAAATGTGGGAACTGGCGTGCAAATGAATCACCGAGATTCTAACAATGACCATTTTGACTATGACAAAACCGTGTTTTCGGTGAACTTACGGGCCACTTTCTGAACCAAATTAGAGTTCAAATTCGATAAAGAATTTGGACTCTAAAATTTTTCAGTGATAGAAAATGTTATGAAAATGTATAAATTATTAATTGTCGTGCTGTATGCGTTAGTGGTAGGATGTACTACCACGCAGGAATTATTTGAAAGCAATTTAGGAAGTGGTTCAAATCCAAGTAACAATAACACGACTTCTCCTCGTCAAAATTCCACTACCGGCAAAAAAGACTCTCTTCCAAACCGAATCGGAACTTTTCCAGCAACGAATATGTTGTCACACTATCAACTGGGACCTGGAGATTTGGTCAGTATTAAAATCTTTGGTGAAAATGACCTGAGTACCGAAACACGCCTGAGTGATGGCGGCACCATTTCATACCCACTGCTGGGCGAATTACAGGTATCTGGTTTGACCATTGGTGAATTGGAAACGAAAGTCGCCAATAAGTTAAAAGAAGGTTACTTAGTCAATCCCAGAGTGACGGTTACCATCTTAGAATATCGCCAATTTTTCATCAATGGTGAGGTTCAAAAACCCGGCGGTTATGCGTTTATGCCAGGTTTAACGGTCAATAAAGCGATTTCTTTGGCCGGTGGATTTTCTCAAGTGGCTTCGAAGACCGCCATTTATATCATTCGTGACGGTCAAGAAAAAGCCCTTCCCGCTGGTTTGAACACATTTGTTCAGCCAGGTGATATTATTACCGTTAAGGAAAGTTTTTTCTGAAGAACAGCTACGAATTGATTTGATATACTGCATAACGTAACAATCTGAACTTGACAGGGATAACACCCCTTCGTGGGGTGTTATCCCACGCCGCTACCGATACTCAAATTGTCAAGCTATGCAGTATAGTCATATTCCTCCAAATTTGCACATTTTCCGCTGGAGTGCAATAAGAATTATTGCACAGCGCAAAGTGGCACAATAATTCTTATTGTGCTCCAGCGGGAATCGTACCGTGGAAATACGATTATATCATTATACATACCTAAAATTTAATCTCCTTCAATTGCACCCCCAGACTCTCCCATATTGTCGCCAAATGACAAGCATAACCAGAATCAATTTCCACTTTGTGAAGAAACCACACCTTCTCCTCCAGCAACGCCTGGGAACCTTGCAGAAGAATGGATTCTAAAGGAATATATAACCCTCTCCCATCCGCTTTCATCACACTTTCTTTGCAAGTCCAGTAGTCAAAAAATTTCGGGTAAGACACTTCGGGAACGGTAATGGCAGACCACTCTTCCAAAGACATGTGACTGCGAAAATCTGATACTTCAATGGGTCGCATCTTTTCAATGTCGATGCCGCCGCGGCCACCTTTGAATAAGGCGCAAACGACATATTCTCCAGAATGGGATAAATTGAAATCTAAGGAGGAATCGATAAAAGGTCGTCCATGTTTCTCATGTTGGAGGAGGTTTAAACAATGGGTTGGATAACCCGCTTCCACTAAGCCGCGTTGTAACAGCAAGTGACTCAGAAGGGAAGAGTGCTGATCTTGCCATCTGAGATAACGAAGGGCCCGCGTCTGAAAAGAGAGAGGCACTTTGTTTAAATAATATTGCCACTTTTCTGTTGAAAAGGGTTGGTGAAAGGAGGTATAAAGAATGTCAACGATGTTCATGGTTGGGTTGCTAAATTGTAGGGTGCGTCCCACGCACCACTATGGCACATTGTGATTTTCCATACGGTGTGGTAATGGTGCGTAGGACGCACCCTACTATTGTTGCGTAGAATTAGCCACTATTAAACACTCCCTTAACTGCCGTCCCAACTCCTCGATTTGAGGAGATAAAAATAAATTGTCATGATACCCTACCACTTCGTAAATTTCTACCTCGCCCGTTGTCCATTTCTGTAACCAGTACGAATTTTGTTCACGCCACTCGCGAGACAAAAATAGCGTTACGTGGCCTGGATAGGGACGTGGTTGATATTTTTCCAAGGCTTCATAGAAGGCACTAATAAACAACATATCTTGACTCTTGGGAGGCATCAGGGCAGTCTTTCCATGATAATAAAATTTATCCTTCCATTTGTTCATAGTCAAGACCAATTGTTCCTGGGTAAAACGCAACTTTTGCTGAATCTTATGGAACAGATAACCGGGGCCAAATTCTAATAGATTTTGCCAATGCCGAGAATACCCTTGTTGCGGTTCCCAAATCAAGTCGATGAAACCTAAAAAGGCCACTTTCTCTCCTCCCACACGCAGTTGCTGGGCCATTTCAAAGGCAATCACGGCATCTCCGCAGAAGCCTCCCAAATAATAAGGGCCGTGAGGTTGCACGGTTTGAATTTCTTGAAGATAACGTTGGGCAATGCCTTCGACACTCAGATAAGTTGGATTATTGTAGTCCTGCAAGCCAAATAAATTCAATCCATACACCGATTGCATACTTCCCAAATGCGGTGCCAGTGCCCTGGCGTAATTGGTTGAACCAATGAAAAAGAATGCTGGACGAGACCCGTGGAGTTGAATCGCCACCAACGCCCGGGGCGTCTTGGGGGAAGTGGTTTCGCGCAGAACTTCCGCCAGTTGGGCAATGGTAGGCATTTGAAACAACGTTATCAATGAGATACTTTTTCCAAACGTCTTATTGATGCGTTCTAGTAACGTGACAGCCAATAAAGAATGTCCTCCCAGTTCAAAAAAATTGTCATGTCGACCTATCGGTTGCACCTTCAACAATTTTTCCCACAACTCGGCCACTTGGCGTTCCACAACATTTTGCGGTTCTGCCGAAATATCCTTTCGAGTGATTGGAGGCGATTTAGGGGACAAGTCAGTTTTGTCACTGTCAATCACGGGCAAAGTTTTTATAGAAGGAGGTAACAGAGGGAAGTCCGACAGACGTTGTTGAGGGTTGGCCACCACATTTTCTAACAAAGTCTCAAGATGGTCAGCCATCCGCACAATGGTGGTTGCCTCAAATAAATCGGTGCTGTACTCAAAACGCCCAATGATTCCTGTCGGTCTCTCATCTAATTCCAAGGTTAAATCAAATTTAGCGGTCCCTGTATGCACGTCAAAATGATGCAGTTCCCAACCTGAGTTCAGATTAGCCACCGGCGGATCAAAAGTGAAAGTGACTTGAAATAGAGGATTAGCACCGGCCACGCGGTTGGGTTGGAGGGCTTCGACTAGATATTCAAACGGTAAATCTTGATGGGTGTATGCGTCTAACGTGACTTTTTTAACTCGTGTTAAGAGTTCTTGAAAACTCGGATCACCAGAAAAATCGGTACGCAACACCAAGGTATTGAGGAACAATCCACACATTCTCTCCCATTCGGGACGGTTGCGATTGGCTTTCACGGTGCCTACCATGATGTCCTCTTGCCCTGAGTAACGGTGCAACAAGGTTTGAAAAGCGGCTAAGAGGGTCATCGAAAGGGTCACGCCTTCTTGACGACTTAGAACTTTAAGGGCGTCGGTCAATGACTTAGACCACGCAAAAACGTGCATCGCCCCTTGAAAAGTCGGCGTGGCAGGACGCGGGTGGTCAGTAGGCAATTCCAAAATGGGGAGGTTCGCTAGTTGCTGTTTCCAATAAATCAGTTGCGGTTCTAACCGAGAAGGAGATAACCAATGGCGTTGCCAGATAGCAAAATCAGGATATTGCCAAGTAGGTTCTAACAAGGGCGACGGGGCACCTTTGGAAAAGGCTTGATACAGGGTTTCTAGTTCTTGCAGAAGGACGGTGTAAAAGGAGATGCCATCAAAGATGATATGATGTAAAGTGAGATAGAGACGATAGTCCTCTTCTTCTCCGTTTGTGCCACCCAATTGTACTAACATTGCCCGAATTAATAAATCTTGGGTCAAATCAAAAGGACGCCGTGCTTCTTGCGTAGCCAATTGGAGAACTGCGGCTTCAGTCCCTTTCCCAACTTCAGGGGTCCACAGCGTAGCTTTGTCCGCGCCCTGGCAAAGCTGCGCTGTGGACTCCTGGACTACTACGGGTGGAGGAGAGATAATTTGGACCGGTTGACCACCTTCCATTTGAAAACGAGTACGCAACGCAGCATGACGACGTAAGAGTTCTTGAAGACTCTGGGCTAACGCCGGTACGTTAATCGAACTGCCCAGATACAAGGTGATAGGTTCGTTATACATGGGTACGTCAGGACTGAACTGCACTCCAAACCATAATTGTTGTTGCGGGAAGGACAGGAGTAGATGACCTGTTAATGGAACTGGTTGCACCGGTAGAGGAGGCAACATTTCGCTACATTTGGTTTTCTCTGTCTCAATTAGTTCTGCTAATTCTATGATAGTAGGTTGTTCAAAAATGACCGGCAAAGGTAATTCTACTTGAAAAAGATCGCGCACTTGCACCAGCAATTGCGTGGCTAACAGAGAATGTCCACCTAAGTCAAAAAAATTATCGTGAATACCAATTTGAGTGGTACCTAATAGATTGGCAAAAACTTTTTGGAGGAGAATTTCAGTAGGCGTTCGCGGTAAGTCGCCCACTGTTTCAGTCCCTTTCCAAGTAGGTAAAGGCAATGCGTCGCGATCAACTTTGCCGTTAGGAGTGGTGGGAAAAGCGGTTAAACGGATCACTGCCGAAGGCAACATGTAGTGAGGCAAGCGGTCTGCTAAAAAGAGTCGAAGTTGGCGCGTAAAATCAGCTTGTTCCAACGCCATTGGAGTGACAACTAGATAGGCAATGAGGCGTTTATCGTCAGGTGAGATTTCTTTAGCGATGACCAGGGCTTGCCGCACGTTTGGGAATTGTTGCAGAGTCGTCTCAATCTCACCTGGTTCAATGCGAAAGCCGCGCAGTTTGATTTGATGGTCAATGCGACCAATAAATTCCAGAATCCCATCTGGACGGCACCGAACGAGGTCGCCAGTTTTGTAGAGACGTAGAGGTTCCGTGTGTTCACCGAAAATGGGAACATAGACAAATTTTTCCGCAGTCAATTCAGGTCGCCGAAAATATTCTCTGGCTAACCCATCTCCTCCTATATACAATTCCCCTGGCGTACCAATTGGCACCGGGTGCCGGTGTTCATCTAAAACATACACTTGAGTATTAGAAATGGGGGGACCAATGGGGACTGTCTCCCCCACTTGACTGACTTCGGTCATTGGGTAGCAACAGGTAAATGTGGTATTTTCAGTTGGTCCATAGCCATTAATCAGTACCCCATTTTTAAGCATTTGAAGCACTTTTTTGACATGTGGAACGGACAACGCTTCTCCTCCAGCTAAGAGTTGCCGTAACTCTTGCAAGTCCTCCAATCGTTCATTGACCATTTGATGAAACAAGCCTGCCGTCAACCATAATGTCGTCACTTGATAACGACGCAGGGCGTTGCCTAACTCTGCCAGCGAAGGAGGTTGCGGAGGCATTATGACCAGTTTAGCACTATTTAACAAGGCGCCCCAAATTTCAAAAGTGGAAGCGTCAAACGAAATAGGGGCCAGTTGTAAAAATATCTCGTCAGCAGTAAAGTTTGCATAATTGGTATTTTTCACTAATCTGACCACACCTCGATGGATCACACTGACGCCTTTGGGTTGCCCCGTGGAACCTGAAGTGTACATCACATAAGCCAAATTTTCGGCGGTGGTTTGATTCACCAAATTTACTTCACTTTCCTTGGCCAACGTTGGCCAATTGGTGTCTAAATAAATGGTGGTTAGCGGTGATCGAGTCGCTTGTAAAGGTTCAATGAAATGTGCTAAAGTGGCTTGCGTCAACAAGACTTGCACTTGGGCATCTGCTAACATCCAAGTCAGTCGCGACGGAGGATATGTGGGGTCTAACGGGACATACGCGCTTCCGGCTTTAAGAATACCTAAGAGTCCTACTACCATCTCGACAGAACGTTCCACACAAATTCCCACCAACGATTCTGGCCCGATGCCCAACAGCCGTAAATGATGGGCAAGTTGGTTAGCACGCCGATTCAGTTGTGCATAAGTGAGGGTCAATTCTTCAAAAACGACTGCGACAGTTTCAGGAGTTTGAATGGCTTGCTGTTCAAATAATTCATGGATACAAGCATTTCTGGGGTAATTGGTTTGAATTTGGGGCCATTGAAAGGGGACGGAATGGTTAATGTTTATCATAAATGGGGTGTCTCATAATCAATTTTCTTAGTATACCTACCTTAAAAAGAAACTAAGTTTCTTACAGAAACTTAGTTTCTGGGGTGTCTCAAACATGGCGAAGAAACTAAGTTTGTCGTTTGTCGTGTGGATTAAGCGAAGCGTATCCACCAAACATGCTTAGACCTTCTGGTGGATACGCTTCGCTTAATCCACCCTACATGCAGGCCCTAAATACCAGTCCTTATGCAGACCCTAAATACCAGTTTAGTTTTGCATAGGAACAATTCATTTTCCACTATCCACTATCCGCTAATAATTTCTCCCCCGCTTCCTTCAATTTCTGCGCGGCCTGTGGTATGACTTCACTGGTATTCGATAATAAAAATTCTAAAAAAGTGCGGGTCACCAAAGATAACTTCTTCTCACTTAAATGAACCACATACCAATGACGCATCAAGGGAAAGCCTTCTACATCCAACAATTGGATACTGCCTGCGGCTAATTCTAAGGCCACGGTATGTTTGGATAACACGGATATACCTAAGCCTGCCATCACGCCTTGTTTAATGGCTTCGCTACTACCCAATTCCATTTGGGTGGACAATTCCAATTCGTGTTCGGCAAAACACTTTTCCATAGCTAGTCGTGTGCCAGAACCCACTTCTCTTACTAAAATGATTTCTTTGGCTAACTGTGCTAACGGAATTTGAGAGTGTCCCACTAGGGGATGAGGAGGAGGTGCTAATACGACCAGAGGACTTTCTAAAAATTGGTAAGTTTGCACATGCAAGTCATCCGGAACTTGTCCCATAATCACCAAGTCATCTTCATTATTGGCCAGCCGTTCTAACACATGGTTGCGATTCGTTACGTTGAGACGCAAATGCACTTGCGGATATTGAGTTAAGAACGCTTTAAACAAATAGGGGGTGAAGTAGGCTGCCGTTGTGACTACCGACAATTTTAACAGCCCCTTGATACTCTTTTGTAAATCATTGAGGGAGGTTTCCAACGCTTCTAAACGGGCAAAAATATCTTCACAGGCAGAATATAATCGATGGCCTGCCTCCGTCAAGAAAATTTTCTTGCCAATTTGTTCAAACAGAGGCATCCCAACGTGACCTTCTAGCTGTTTGATTTGAATAGAGACTGCTGGTTGGGTGAGAGACAATTCGGCAGCCGCACGAGTGAAACTGAGATGCTGGGCTACGGCTTTGAATAGCGTTAATTGGCGCAATGTCATGTGCATGATGAATGAATACCTGTGCGAGAAGGTTGCTATATCCTATATCCTAATATCCAGGAGTTCAAAGCGTTAACTTTGACGAAGCGGTAGTGATGCAATCTGGGTGAAATATCGAGAAGTTTCTCTTCGTCTGGAACTCTGATTGAAATGATTAAATGAGGGCTATGAAAGGCGGCTTGACTAATCATAGTCCATCTGAAAATCATTCTAATCAGAGTTCAGACAGTACACCCACATTACATCACTACCGACGAAGCTAACGCTTTGGAGTAGAAGCTTTAGCTGGTGGCTTTGTTGGAGTAGAGGCTAACGCCGGTGGCTTTTCCCCGGAGTTTAATTCGGTGCCAACTTCCGCCGGCTAAAGCCTCCACTCCAACTTATTCGAGTGGTTTACCATTACCACTCTAACACTACCTATTTTTCACTACCTATCTTTTGGATTTGGTCAACTCCTCCAATTCGTCGGCCTTGATTTTTAGTAAACCCGGATTGCAACGAGTTCCAGGATCGTCACGGCAGGCCAGAAAAGCCTCAAATAGGAACTTTAACGTTTGTTCAAGCACCATCTTTTTATCTTGGAGTGATAAAGCTTCGGTGACATTGCTGGTGGGATACCAGAGTCGACTATCTTTTTGCAGTAATTTGGCTTGCTTTCGAAACGTCGGCCAATCGTCGGTAACAATGGCCACGCATAAAGCATTCAAGGTGGTCATTTCTGACTGTAGAGGAGTTTCTCCTTCTGCCACAAAACGGTCTGTGGTTGCTGACGTCGTGTCGTCGTCCTTTGCCTCCGTTACCGGCTGTGGAGGAGACGGAAAAGCAGTTACGGTCTTCACGGGTTGTTCTGGCGCCAATGGCTTCGTTTCCTCCTCCTGAAGAGTTTTTTGGACCGTGGAAACAGGCGGCGCAGCAGGAGACATTTTCGCGTCAGTAGCAGGTGCAGAATCGTCATGGGTAACGTCTGTGGCTTTCTCCTTTACCTTCTCCTTTACCTTGTCCTTTGGCTGGTCTTTCTTCTTCTGGGTAACCTCCTTGGCTTTCTCCTGGGTTTTGTCTTTCTCCTTTACCTTGTCTTTCGGCTTGTCCTTGGGTTTATCCTTATCCTTGTCCTTATCTTTAGGCTTGTCCTTATCCTTGGATTTATCTTTATCCTTGGATTTATCTTTATCCTTAGGTTTGTCCTGATCCTTCGGCTTGTCATTCGACTTATCCTTCGGCTTGTCCTTATCCTTCGGCTTGTCATTCGACTTATCCTTCGGCTTGTCCTTATCCTTAGGTTTGTCCTTGTTCTTCGGTTTATCCTTATCCTTCGGCTTGGTGGTTGTCACTTTCTCCTGAAGAGTTTTGGTAGAAGCTGAAACAGAAGGAGAGGTAGGAGATGTTTTGGTGTCAGTGGGTGGTGAAGAATCGGCTTGGGCAACCTTCGTTGCTTTGTCCTTTTCCTGTTTCTCCGGTGTCGTAACCGTCGATGGTGATGCGGATTTGACGGCAGTGGTGGCCGAAAGTGTCTTAGGTTGGGAAGCAGTCCGTGGTTCGGTTTTGGGTGGGGGATTGACTGGTGCAACCTCCTTTTTCTCAGATGGTGTTTTCGCAAGTTTTGAGGCAGACTGGATGGTAGCCGCCTTGATGGAAGAACGCCGCAGGTCTTGGGCCGCAAGGATGTCTTGACCTGCGGCCCCCAAACTAAGTAGGAAGTTTCTAATGACAGAGGTCGGTACCACATAGGCATTGTCAGAAATGCCTGCCAACATGCCGATTATTTGATTTCCCTTCATCACGGCACCGCCGAGATTCCCGATCTCCAGGTTTTCTTGGGTAAAGAGGAGATGGCCACTGTGGAGACCCAAATATTTTAATTTTTGATGATCCCAGCGTTTCCCAGAGGAGGGAAAACCAATTGTGAAAAAAGAATCGGCGATGGTCAAGGAGTCATTTTCAGCCAAGTAATGAGTGACTTGAAGGGAGGACAAATTGTCATTTTCCACCACTAACAGGGCCAAGTTGTGCTTCTCATCGATCTTGACCACTTTAGCTTCTTGGTCGCCATGAAAATAGATATTGAGTTTCGGTTGCGGCTTATCTGCCAATAAGTGAGAGGCCGTTAAAAAATACGTTTTCTGTTTGAGAACCTCAAGAATAAAAGCCGTGCCAACATTTTTGCCAGGCTTGTTATAGATTTCGACGGCCATTTTTTTGGCATTGATGACCTCTTCTGTAAAGGTATTCTCCTCCACATTACTTTTAGCCAGAGGTGCCACGGTAGCGGCAGACATTGGCGGCGCAGTGGGTGTAGCAGTGGGTGTGGTAGAGACACACCCATATAGGGAATGTATCACCAAACAGGTTAGACAACCGGAATAAAAGGTTTTGATGTTCATAAAATAATTTCTAAATGTTGGTATAAAATGGGGTGGTTTAGACCGATTTGACAATGTTTGGAAAGTTGTCAAATCGGTAGTGACGCAATGTGTGTGATATTCATGTTGCCCTCACCCCTGGCCCCTCTCCCAGAGGGCGTGGGTGGGGGCAATTTTGCTTTGTAAGTATTTGACGAGAGACATGAAGTCCCACACGGAAAAAATATGATGTGCCATGAAGCGGCGTAAATTTTCAAGATTCCGCAGGGCGCTATAGACCGTATGTTGGTTAAGTTTGTCTTTCAGGTGCCTGACCATGTTGGGGTCAAATGTGTAGAACATGAGTTGAATGAACGTTCCTTATAGTGAATAATCAGTGTGGTGGATACGCTTCGCTTAATCCACTCTACTTAATAGCCTGTAGCCTGTAGGGTGGATTAAGCGAAGCGTATCCACCTTAATCTTAATTTTTTATTTTCCCACTAAAATGACAATCGCCCGCGCTTCCACTGGAATATGTTGTTGTTCTGATAGAAGCGGTTCCGTGCCTGGGGTACAGTTATCTTGAGGAGAGGGTAAACCAGTATTGGTAAAGAGGTGCCATTGTTTCTCTTTTGGCAACTTGGGAAGTTCAAATTTCAGAGTTTCCCAATACATATTCATCGCCACATATATATAGTCTTCCACTTCAGGGGTCGTTTGGGCTTGGCAACCACATAGCATGAAGGCGAGGCTATGACTGTAAGGGGCAAAGTCAGGTTTGTTCACTTGAACTCCATGCCAAGTAATATCGGGATAGCCGCAACCTTTTTCGTTTTGATGACGTAAATGTTCTTTGTTGCGCAAGAGTGGGTGGGCTTTGCGGAAGGCAATGCAATTTTTCACAAAGCGGAATTGGTCGCCATATTTTTTCTTGCTTAACAATCTCCAATCTAGCCAGGTGAGTTCATTGTCATGACAATAGGCATTGTTGTTCCCTTTTTGAGTACGTCCCATCTCGTCGCCCATCAGAATCATGGGGACGCCTTGGCTGACCAGGAGGATGGCCAGGGCATTTTTCATTTGACGCCGGCGGATTTCGTTAATTTTAGGGTCGTTGCAGGGACCCTCGCCACCTTTGTCCTTCCAGCTATAATTTTCGTTGCTACCGTCTTTGTTCTCTTCGCCGTTAGCATGATTGTGTTTTTGGGTATAGGAAACCCAATCGTGGAGGGTAAAACCGTCATGACAGGTGATAAAGTTAATGGAAGCAATCGTACCACGTCCCGTATATAAGTCAGGGGAGCCTAAAATGCGTTGTGCTACCGCACTGGCCTTTTTTTCATCACCACGAATAAATTTACGCAAATCATCACGATACTTGCCATTCCATTCCGCCCAACGTCCGTAGTTGGGGAAGGAACCCACTTGGTAAAGTCCACCGGCATCCCAGGCTTCTGCAATCAGTTTGCATCTGCCCAAAATGGGGTCAAAGGAGAGTAATTCAAGCAATGGTGGATTTTCCATCGGTTCACCCGTGGTGTCTCGTCCTAAAATGGAGGCGAGGTCAAAGCGAAAGCCATCGATGTGGTATTCTGCAACCCAATGGCGCAAGGCTTCTAAGACGAGGTTACGCACGAGAGGGTTGTTGCAGTTCAGAGTGTTACCGGTGCCACTGAAATTATGGTAACGTCCATCAGGGGTGAGGATGTAATAGGTAACGTTATCAATGCCACGGAAGGAAATGGTAGGCCCCCGTTCGTCTCCCTCGGCAGTGTGATTGAAGACGACATCTAAGATGACTTCAATGCCATGTTTATGTAATTCTTTGATGAGTCCCTTCAGTTCGTTGGCAACTAAGGTGCCCTCTTTGGTTTTGCCGGTGGCAGCATAACCAGCTTTGGGGGCAAAAAAGCCAATCGTGCTATAGCCCCAGTAATTCATCAAGCGTTCCTTAGTTTCGGGGTTGACGTTCGGATTGTCAAATTCGTCAAATTCAAAGATAGGCATAAATTCTACGCAATTGACACCCAGTTCTTTTAAATAGGGAATCTTCTCTTGCAAGGCCGCAAACGTTCCTGGTCGACTTTTTGTTTTAGCAGATGAATGTTTGGTAAAACCGCGAACGTGCATTTCATAGATAACCAGGTCCTCCATCGGAATTTCCAGGGGATGATCGGCCCCCCAATCGAAGTCTTCTCCAATAATCCGGGCGCGGTGCGGATAGGAGTCCTGTTTCGGTGGTGGCACTCCCCACACGTCACGTCCACCGATGGCCTTGGCATAAGGGTCTAAGAGAATGTTACTGGAATCAAAACGATGGAATCCTGGTTGTCCTCTGTCTATTTTTTTCCCAGGTCCTGCCATGCGGAATCCGTATTCAATTTTTCTATAGTCTAAGTCAAAGACCGTAATGGTGAACACATTGCCAATGCGAAATTCACATTTGACCATTCGTTTCGTTTGCAAGTCTTCAAATTTATTACTGCTGAAAGGAATTTCTATAAACGGTTCTAGTTGACCTTTTTCAAATAAGACGAGGGTACAGGAGGTGGCATGTTTGGAGAAGATGGAGAAATTGATACCCCAGGGAACAACGGTAGCACCAAATGGGTAAGGCCGTCCGGAGGGATGACCTAAACGCACTTTGAAGCCGTGGTAAAGGTGGGTAGGTGATACTTTTAAAGGTGCCACCACGGGCCGGTCTAATGTGCTTAATTCATTGGAATTGCCAAAGTTCATAAAGGTCCAATCGGTTATTGTATGAAATGAGTGCATGACTTTTTTTAAGAACAAAATGAGGTTATCAAAATTTGGAATCATAACGAAATTTGGTAGTGATGCAAGCTGGGTGAAATATCATGCAGTTTCTCGTCAGTCTTGAACTGTGATTGAGATGATTAAATGAGGGCTATGACAGGAGGCTTGACTAATCATAGTCCATCTAAAAATCATTCTAATCAGAGTTCAGACATTCAGACAGAGAACCCACATTGCCTCACTACCCGAAATTTAAAGAGTCCAAAACCTGTTTTGGACTCCGACATATTAATGGATTCCACCGGCGTGGAACCCCTGGTTCGCATATTTGTTTACCATTTTCTTTAAAACTTTGAGAATCGTTTCTGCTTCCAGTTTTTCCACGTATTCTCTGGAAAATTCGATGTGCATAAGAGGCTTCTCAGAATCGATTCCATCAATCTGGGCCCGTACCAATTTCCAAGTGTCTGCAATGGTGTAACAACCAAAGATTTCTTGCCTAGCGGGTTTCTCAGGTTCCCAATTGAGATGGGCCGCGGCCAGCAGTTGACCATACAGTTGAGACACAGGATTTTGACCTTCTATCCCTTTTTTGGTTTCTACGACTACCACATAAGGTGATTCGAGTCTGCCAGCCACCGTGTTACCTAGTACACCATCAGCAATGCCTTCTATTTCAAAATTAGCATATTGCGCCTGCATGGCCACTTGTGCCCAGGCTTGAATGGAACCTTGTTCTGCTATCGATAACAGGGGGTAAATACCTCTTGCCCAAATGGTCGCTTCATTCATCAATTGAGTGTCATAATTGAGTAATCGCGACTGAATATCTTGTAGTTGTCGTTGTTCATGGTCGGTCAAGGAAATGGAGTCTATTTGAAGCCATTCGTAGGATGCAATCGGACCTTCTTGAAGGGTCACCCAACGTTTTAAATCGGTCAAGGATAGTTTAGAGAAAGTCAATTTTTCCATATTGAGTACCACTAGAATTGTTAAAAACAGAATTTGACAACTTTTGGAAAGTTGTCAACTCTCCTCCAGGTAGTGATGCAATCTGGGTGAAATATCGTGCGGTTTCGCGTCGGTCTTGAACTGTGATTTAGATGATTAAATGAAGGCTATGAAAGGAGGCTTGACTAATCATAGTCCATCTGAAAATCATTCTAATCAGAGTTCAGACAGAGAACCCACATTGCATCACTACCCTCCTCCACATTTCACTTAACCACTAACTTCTCCACTTCTGCCACCCCCCGATAATCTGGGTAATTCAATTTGAGTACCTTCAACGCATCTTCGGATAAGTCGACGATTCCCATAATCTTATACGTCTTGGCCAAAATCGTCAAGGCTTCAGGTACCGCCGCCGTGCGTTGATAAGACTCTATCACCGTTTTGGCCCGATTCGCTGCCGCTAAGTAAGCACCGCGTTGCAGGTAAAATTTGGCGACATTTAGTTCATATTCGGCCAACGTATTTCGCAAATACAGCATCCGTTGTCTAGCATCTTTGCTGTATTTACTATTTGGAAACAGCCTGACCAAGGCGTCAAAATCCTCAAATGATTTTAACAGTCGGCTTTGATCACGTTGCGAACGGTCTAGCGGTAAAAAGCGGTCTAACGCGCCTTGACTGCTTTCAAAATTGACCAGTCCTTTGATATAATAGGCATAATCCACATCAGGATGCCGGGGATTTAACCGAATAAATCGGTCAGCGGCCACCAATGCGGATTCTGGTTCCGCGTTTTTATAATAGGCATACATTGCCTCCAGTTGGGCTTGTTGAGTGATTTTTTCAAAGAGATAATGGGCTTCCAGTAATTCATAATACTTGATAGCCTTCTCATAGTCACTGTTTTGCAATGCTTCTTTGGCTTCCGAATATAAACGTTCTGCCGTCCAACCGTCCGTTTCATGGGTGGGTTCAGAGGCACAACCTGTTAAGATTAATAACAGCAATAAGGTAATAAATGAGACTGTCGTTTTCATAGTAGAATAAATAATGAATGATGAATAATGAATAATAAATAGTGACCTATAATGAGTAGGAGAAACTCATTATTCATTATTCATTATTCACTATTCCTTATATTAAACTATGTTAAATTTTAACACAACTATTCCAACTCACCTAGCCGGTTATCGTTTGGATAAAGCCCTAACAGAATTATTTCCTGATTTTTCCAGGGCACGGTTACAACAATGGATACACGATGGCCAAATATTGGTCAATAGTGCCTCCTGGCGTGGTAAAGACAAAGTGCAAGGGGGTGAACAAGTGCAAATTGCAGTTCATCTTGCAGAAGAAGTCCCTTGGCAACCCCAACATTTACCACTTGATTTATTATATGAAGATGAAGAAGTGTTAGTCGTAAATAAATCAGCAGGTGTGGTAGTCCACCCAGGCGCCGGCAATTTGGATAACACGTTAGTCAATGCGTTACTTCATCACGCCCCAGAATTAGCACAATTACCACGGGCTGGCGTGATTCATCGTCTTGACAAAGATACCAGTGGTATTTTAGTGGTCGCCCGCAGTTTGATAGCCCACAACCATTTGACGGAACAACTTCAAGCCCGTCAATTTGCTAGGGTATATCAAACCATTGTCACTGGTGTATTGGTTTCGGGTGGCACGATAGATGCCCCCATTGGACGCCATCCGACTCAGCGTACCAAAATGGCTGTGGTTAAAGGGGGCCGGCCGGCGATCACCCATTATCGCATTCTCCAACGTTATCGCAACCATACTCATCTTAGGGTTCAATTGGAAACGGGGCGAACACATCAAATTCGGGTTCATTTGGCCCATCAACATTATCCTATTTTGGGCGACCCTGTTTATGGCGGACGTTTGCACATTCCGAAAGCCAGTCATCAAGAGTTTATCAAGACTTTACAAAATTTTCAACGTCAAGCCTTACATGCAGAAAAATTAGGATTTCTTCACCCTAACACTAGCCAATGGATGGAATGGAGTGCGCCGGTGCCGGAGGATATGCAAAATTTATTAGCTAGTTTGGCACAAGATAGAATAGAAAATGGAGAATGAATAATGGACAAAACTGAGGTGGACTAGAGGCTTTAGCCGGTGGGAGTGGCACGTCACCGGCTAAAGCCTCTACTCCACCCCCCGAAAATCAATCCAGGTGGAGTGGAGGCTTTAGCCGGTGGGAGTGGCACGTCACCGGCTAAAGCCTCTACTCCACCCCAATTTTATCTATTCTCCATTTTCCATTCCTCATTTAGAAACAGAACATGATTAAATTAATAACTCCCAATTGGCCTGCCCCTTCAAACGTCAAAGCCTATACCACGACTCGTCAAGGCGGTGCTAGTCAAGCACCTTATCAAAGTTTCAACTTAGCCGATCATGTCGGTGACGACCCAAATACTGTGAGGGCTAATCGTACCCTGTTAAAAGAAATCCTCAAGTTACCTTCAGAACCTCTTTGGCTAAAACAAGTGCATGGTACCGATACCATCGCGGCAGAATGTGGTTCAACCGATTGTGTTGCCGATGCCACTTATGCGACCACCCCTGGCCAAGTGTGCGTCGTTCTCACCGCCGATTGCCTACCAGTCCTCTTCTGTGACCGCGCTGGAACTCGTGTTGCGGTAGCCCATGCGGGTTGGCGCGGACTGGCTGCCGGCGTATTAGAGACCACGTTACAACGTTTATCACTGCCGGCCCAAGACATTTTAGTCTGGCTAGGTCCTGCCATTGGTCCCCAGGCATTTGAAGTAGGCGCCGACGTTCGAGAAACCTTTATTAAACCTCTCCCCCAAGCAGAGGTAGCATTTACTTCGACTCGTCCTCAACATTGGTTAGCCAATCTCTATCTCCTTGCCCGGCAACGATTGACACAACAAGGAGTGACAGCCGTGTATGGAGGAGAGTTTTGCACCTTTCAGGAAACGGACCGATTTTTTTCACATCGTCGGGATAAAGTAACGGGACGGATAGCTAGTTTGATTTGGTTAGAGAAGATAGGAAGGGCGAATTAATTAAGTGCGGGACTAGAGGCTTTAGCCGGAAGGGGCATTGAGGCTTCAGCCGGCCGGGACTAGAGGTTTCAGCAACCGGCCGGGACTAGAGGCTTCAGCCGGAAAAATGCCCCGGCTGAAGCCTCTAGTCCCGCAAAGTTTTCTTGAATGACCACAAATCAAATAGTATTGCACACCAGATGAACTGTAAAATAATTGTAACATAGTTCCACTATTCTAAAACTCCCATTTTTGCAACTAACGGAACCGAATTATGTCACCACAACACATCTTAATCATCGAAGATGAAGCCGCGATTCGAGAAATGCTACGAATGGCTTTAACCAAAGCCGAGTTTGTCGTCTCCGAAGCCGCCAATGTTCAACAAGCCCGAACTTCTCTCTTCAATCACCTACCAGAACTGATTTTGTTAGACTGGATGTTGCCCGAAACCAGTGGCCTTGACCTGGCGAGACAACTGAAAAATGACCCGCAGATGAAACACATCCCCATCATCTTACTGACGGCCCGTGGCGAAGAAGGAGATAAAGTACGTGGCTTTGATGTCGGAGTCGATGATTATGTCACCAAACCCTTTTCCATCCGCGAACTGGTAGCCCGAATTAAAGCTGTGCTACGTCGAGTCTCGCCCCATTTTGACCATGACTTCTTGGTGATTAAAGACTTGCATTTAGATATAGCGGAACATCGCGTGAAGGTGGGTGAAACCGAAGTACATCTGGGACCCACCGAATTTCGCTTATTGCAATTTTTTATGCAACATCCAGAAAAAGTGTATACTCGTACCCAGGTACTTGACTTGGTATGGGGAAGTAATGTATACATTGAGGAACGCACGGTGGATGTGCATATCCGCCGCTTACGCAAAGCGTTAGAAGTGCATGGTTATGACTCCTTCGTACAAACCGTGCGCGGGGTAGGGTATCGATTTACCACAGGGCAACTTACGACAGGGTAACACGAAAATGGCTCCTTGGGTACAAGAATTTTGGCGAATGCTGGGTTTAACACTAAGCATGTTATTTATTGGCTTCCTGGTAGGCCAAACGTTTCTCTTTTTTTTCTTAGCCTGCTTAACTTATTTAAGTTGGCACTTGTACAACCTGTATCGTTTAGAACAGTGGTTTAGCCAGGGTAGAAAATTTGAACCTCCCGAAGCCCCAGGCATTTGGGGGGACGTGTTTTATCATTTTTACCGGTTACAACAACGCAATCGCAAGCGGAAACGGAAACTCGCAGACATGCTGAAACGTTTTCAAGAATCTACGGCAGCGATGCCAGATGCCACCGTGGTCTTGGGTCCCCGTTATGAAATTGAATGGTTTAACAAGGCGGCGATTCAATTACTGGGTTTGCAATCGCCCCGCGACCGGGGACAACCGATAACCAACCTGATTCGTTATCCCAGTTTGCATCATTATCTGACTCAAGCCAATTTTGAAAACACTGCCATTAAATTTGTCTCCCCCAACAATCCTAGTATGATGCTAAGTGTCAGTGTGATACCGTATGCCGAAACACAGCATCTGCTACTGGCCCGGGATATTACGCATCTGCATCGTTTAGAACAAATTCGTAGTGATTTCATTGCCAATGTCTCACACGAATTACGCACCCCGTTGACGGTCATCAGTGGATTTCTGGAGACCTTGCAAGATGCGCAAACCTGTCATGAGTTTGAACGGCCGCTGTTACTGATGACCCAACAAACGGCGAGAATGCGTAATATTGTGGAGGACCTGTTGCTGTTATCGCGGTTAGAATCAGAAGCAAATGGCAACGGTGGAGTCATGGTGGAAGTGGACGAGATGTTGAAGAATATTTATGAGGAGGCCACCGTATTGAGTGGGGAACAGAAACATCGGATTACTGTGTCCGTGGAGAAAGATTTAACCATTTATGGACATCCCGAAGAGTTACGCAGTGCCTTTTCTAATCTGGTGTTCAATGCAGTACGCTATACACCTGCGGGTGGTGAGATTACCATACATTGGTATTCAGATAAAGAAGGGGCACATTTTACTGTAAGCGATACAGGAGACGGCATTGCCCCAGAACATTTGCCCCGGTTGACGGAACGTTTTTATCGAGTAGATGTGGGACGTTCTCGGCATCAAGGTGGAACTGGACTGGGGTTAGCGATAGTGAAACATGTATTAAATCGTCACCAGGGACATTTGCATATCGAAAGTCAACTTGGACAGGGAAGTTTGTTTCGCTGTGATTTTCCGAATCGTTGAGAATAGCAGGAGTCCAAAGTATGGCTTTGGATTCCTGGTTTAAAAAGATATAATAATATTTATCTAAATTTGGGTAGTGATGCAATCTGGGTGAAATATCGAGAGGTTTCTCTTTGTCTTGAACTGTGATTGATATGATTAAATGAGGGCTATGACAGGAGGCTTGACGAATCAGAGTCTATCTGAAAATCATTCTAATCAGAGTTCAGACCGTACACCCACATTGCATCACTACCTAAATTTGTACATATCCGCTGGAGCACAATAAGAATTATTGCGCCCCGTGCGCCCGCTATGCTACGGCGCGACGCGCAATAATTCTTATTGCGCTCCAGAGGTAATTAAAATGTAGATATTGTTATGATATACCGCCCTGATCAATCAAATGTCAAAGCATTCCAAATATGACAGATAATTTTCTCAAACACGTTTTTACCGCCGCCGGTGGCACAGTTCTGTCGCAAAGTTTATTGATATTGGCGGCACCCGTGTTAACACGATTATACAACCCAGATGAGTTTGGTCACTTGGCAGTCCTCATTTCGTTTATTTCTATCTTGTTAGTCATTGTCTCACTACGTTATGAAATGGCCATTCCTTTAGCGAAAGACACTGAGGAGGCAACCCATTTATTGAGCCTTTCGTTGAGTTTAGTCGTGCTAATTTGTGGTGCCGTGGCAATGACTCTCTGGTTTTTGACACCTAAGATTGAAGAGTTAGTACACTTTCCCGATTTGTCAGAAACCCTGACTTGGTTCATGCTAGGTATTCTAGGTGCTGGCAGTTATCAAGCCCTAAAATATTTTGGTAATCGGCATCAACAGTTTCGTCTCCTGAGTATAATTCAAGTGGGACAATCTTTTATACAAACAGGGTTGCAAATCGTGTTAGGAATGGCACAAGTGGGAAGTGTAGGTTTGATAATTGGCTATGTCGTAGCCCAATGGGTAGGCATCGTGACGTTGGTGAAGCATCTCAAACCATTGCTAGTTCCCAGCCACCCGACACAGTGGGGTAGCGTCGCCCGCAGTTATCAACAGTTCCCTTTATATACCCTGTGGTCGTCATTACTGACCGTGTTAGGTTGGCAACTGCCACCTCTGTTGTTTGCTTCTTACTTCTCAGTAGAAATAGCGGGTTGCTATGGTCTCACCATGAGAGTGTTAGGAATGCCCGCGGCCTTGATTGGTCAAGCAGTGGCACAAGTATTTTATCCGTGGGTGGCAAACACCGTGTCACCTGGCGAAGTGAGAACTTTGGTAGAACGAGTGACGAAGTTACTCTGGGTATTCGGGATGCCTGTATTTGCGTTAATATTTTTACAAGGAGGAGAGTTATTTAAACTGATTTTTGGACCCGCGTGGGAAATGGCAGGCGTTTATGCACAATGGTTAGCCCCGTGGTTTCTGTTATCCTTTATCGGGGCACCATTAAGTACATTTGCGTTGGTCAAAACCAAACAACGGCAAGCCTTTTGGTTCACGGTCTATGAAATCTGCATACGTGTATGCGCCTTGAGCACTGGTGCATATTTTCACTCTGCGAATTTAGCCATTCAGTTATTTTCTGCCGCTGGGGTACTTATCAGCACAGTGTATATCTCCTGGATTTTGCACTTGGCCGGTTCTAGTATATGGGTGATGATGAAACATTTGAAAGAGGTGATAATCGTCAATATCGGAATGGTGATAAGTTTGCTATTGATAGATAACTTCTTGTCACCGTGGTGGGGATTAGGAGTGACCGTGATCGGGTTAATGGGGATGGGCTGGTGGGGCTGGTGGAAAAGTGTGTAACACTCGATGTTCAAGTTTTTTTTTAGCCGGACCGGGCGGGACTAGAGGCTTCAGCCGGGCGGGACTAGAGGCTTCAGCCGGGCGGGACTAGAGGCTTCAGCCGGGCGGGACTAGAGGCTTCAGCCGGGCGGGATGATAGAGATTTCCCGGCGGAAGCCTCTAGTCCCGCCTGGTCCGCCACTTGTTCATAATTTGAGTCAATAGCAAACCGAATCCGTTCTAAAAAAACTCAAAGGCTGGGATCCAAAACACATCATTCATTATTCATTGTCCCAAGAGGGTTTCATTCAAATGGAAAAATATATGGAAAAACAGACAAATTATCAACTACTGATTAGCACTTGTCCCAATTTAGAGGTGGCCAATCAAATTGCCCGTGCTTTGGTGGAAAACCATCTAGTGGCATGTGTGAATATTGTGCCAACCATCCATTCCGTATTCGAATGGAAAAATGAGGTGACTACCGAGACGGAAGTCTTGTTATTGATGAAAACCCGTGTGCAACATTATGCCGCGATTGAACAACTGGTGTTACAAAGGCATCCTTACCAAGTGCCTGAATTGATTGGTATTCCCATTGAGAAGGGATTGCCGAAATATTTGGCCTGGATTGATGAAGTGGTTGGGTAATGGATAAGGGATAGTGGATAATGGACAGTGGATAGTGGATAATGTATAATGAAATAAACCAGGCCGAACTAGAGGCTTTAGCCGGTGGTTGGGGCCTGTCACCGGCTAAAGCCTCTAGTCCGTCCTAGTGTTTTCCATTCTTCATTTTCCATTTTCCATTAATTAGTATGAACCGACTCTTTCTCATTACCTTATTCATTTTCCATTTTCCATTTTCCATTCTCCATGGTTTCGCCCAAGACACTCTGCCAACGCCCTTGTCTTCCAGTGGTCCTCCGTCAGAGTCCGTCTTGAGTCCCGCGTTGACCACCCAAGATTCGTCGTTAAGTCAAGAAATTGCCCAGGAGATTTTAGACCCCGATGCCGCTTTTATCTTCTCCACCTCCTTAGAGACTCCTACCTTGTTAGTGGCCCATTGGGAGATTGCCACAGGGTATTATTTGTATAAAGACAAATTTTCGTTCACTCTCCAAGACGGTGGCTTGCTGGATAAACCGCAATTCCCAGTTGGGGTTATCAAGGAGGATATCAAATATGGCCGCGTGGAAGTGTATGAACGGGAGGTTACGGTGAAATTGCCTCTGACAGAAACACAGGGAGGTAAGCAAGTGACTCTCGTCGCCAATTATCAAGGGTGTGCGGAAGACAAATTCTGTTATCCACCCATGACTAAAACCACTCAAGTGGCGTTGTCTGGTGACGTTGCAACCACCGCCGCCTCCCCCTCTCCTCTCGTGACTAATTCTGAATCAGTGGCACCCCCACTGGTGGAAGTAAAAAAGGGTGAAAATGCGTCTTCTTCAATGACCAATTGGCCAAGTGGAGATGACGTTGACAATTTTCTGAAGGATGAGGAGGCATTTGTGTTTTCGGTGGAATCACCAGCAGACCGGCAACGTCTCATCTTGCGTTGGAATCTTGCGGAAGGTTATTATTTGTACCGGGACAAGTTTAAATTTACCCTGGCCAGTGGTGGTCAGTTGGGTACGCCTCAGTTTCCCACGGGAACGTTTAGAAAAGACCCGTTATTTGGCAATGTGGAAATTTATTTGCAATCTCCCCTATCCATTCCCGTTCCCCTAGACGCCCAAGGACGCGAGACGGTTACGTTAAACGTTGAATATCAAGGGTGTGCTTTGGCAGGGTTGTGTTATCCGCCGACACATAAGAGTGTCGACATCGTTGTAGGGAAAGGCGTTGTAGAATCTGAAGAGGATCGAATTGCCAGATTGTTTGCCAATACCAGTGTATGGTACATGATAATGGTCTTCTTTGGGTTTGGACTCTTGCTATCCTTAACGCCTTGTGTGTATCCCATGATTCCCATTTTATCTAGCATCATTGTGGGACAAGGGTGGCATATTAGCACCTCGAAAGCGTTTTTCATGTCGCTGGTCTATGTGTTAGCCACTTCCCTCACGTATGCAGTAGCAGGGGTGTTGACGGGATTATTGGGAAGCAATTTACAAGCGATTTTCCAAAATCCTTGGATATTGGGTAGCTTCGCTTTAATATTTGTTGCGTTAGCCTTTTCCATGTTCGGCTTTTATGAGTTACAATTACCCAGTGGCTTACAGACCAAGTTGTCTCAAATCAGCAGTCAACAACGCGGCGGCACCTTGACTGGAGTGGCCATCATGGGCGTCTTATCCGCCCTGATTGTCGGCCCCTGTGTGGCTGCCCCGTTAGCCGGCGCCTTGATTTACATTGGGCAAACGGGCAATGCGTTATTAGGAGGACTCGCTTTATTTGCAATGGGCATGGGCATGGGGGTCCCCTTGTTAATCATTGGCACTTCCGCAGGTCACTTCTTACCACGCAAAGGTCAATGGATGGAAGTGGTTCAAGCCGTCTTTGGGGTGTTATTATTAGCTGTTGCTATATGGATGATTGCCCGCTTCCTACCAAGTCAAGTGACGATGTTATTATGGGCCAGTTTGCTAATCATATCGGCAGTCTATATGGGCGCCCTGGATAACCTCAGTGCGGGTGTCTCAGGTTGGCGTAAATTATGGAAAGGGATAGGTATTCTATTCATGGTCTATGGCATCTTGCTAATGGTAGGGGCGGCCCGCGGCAATTTCAATCTCCTCCAACCGTTGGAGACGCTGGGAATCAGTGGCACACCTACGGCCACTCCAACTCCCCTGACGGTGCCTTTTAAACCGATTAAAGGGGTGACAGAGTTAGAACGGGAGATAGCAACCGCCCAAGCCCAGGGCAAACCCGTGCTATTAGATTTTTATGCAGACTGGTGCATTTCTTGTAAAGAGATGGAACAGTTCACGCTGACCGAGACGGGGGTACAAAAATTGCTGGCTAACTTTGTGTTGTTGCGGGCTGACGTGACTGCCAACGATGACCAAGATAAGGCGTTGTATAAACAATTTGGCATTTATGGTCCCCCTGCGATTCTCTTCTTTTCTAAGACTGGGCAAGAACAACGGGCTTATCGAGTGGTGGGATTTATGCCTGCGGATACATTTCGGAAACAGTTGGACTTAGTGTTGCGCGAAGGGGCGTGAGAAAAACGCTGGACTAGAGGCTTTAGCCGGGAAACGCTGGACTAGAGGCTTTAGCCGGGGGGGCACTGCGATTTCAATTTTGTTCTGCACCTACCGGCTAAAGCCTCTAGTCCAACGTTCCCCGGCTAAAGCCTCTAGTCCGGCGCATTCTAAATTCCGGCGTATTCTAAATTTTAGAGGAACCTTTATTATGAAACCTGAACGTTTATTTTTATTAATTATTTTAGTGGCTGGTATCGCCATGACGGTGGGATACTCATTGAATCGGTATCCCCAACAAACCCAAGATTCATTTTCCTTTTCTTGGTTCTCTTCTACTCAAGATTCATCCACTTCGTCTAAACAACGACGCCCGGATTTTCGTCTGACTGACTTACAAGGTCAATCTCATGCCAATTCCGAATGGGATGGCAAAGTCGTCGTGGTCAATTTTTGGGCCTCCTGGTGTCCTCCTTGTATTAAAGAAATTCCCATGTTTGTGGACTTGCAGAAGCAATATGGAGAACGCGGTTTGCAGTTTGTAGGAATTGCCATTGACAGTGTGGAACCGGTGCAACGGTTTATCAAAGAATTGAGAATCAATTATCCCGTGTTTGTAGATGACCGGAAAGGCATTGAGATTGCCACTCAGTTTGGGAATCGTATGGGGGCCTTACCTTTTACGGTGATCATCAATCGTCAAGGGGAGATAGTGAAGCGGCAGATGGGGGAGATGGAGGAATCTGAAATAAGGTCGTTGGTGTTGTCGTTGCTGTGAAGTGTTTGGTTCGTATTCTCATTAAACCTGACAGGTCTCGCAGACCTGTCAGGTTTTCGCGGGGTCTAACAATCACTCCTCAAACTGGACAGGTGTTAAACCTGTCCAGTTTGACCCTAACTTACCACTCTCCTAACCCAACACATGATTAAAAGTTTTAAAAATAAATCTCTACAAACATGTTGGTATACTGGTAATTGTAAAAAACTCAGACCCGAGTTAAAAAAACGAGTCTTGATGAAACTAGAACAATTGGATGTTGTCACTACTTTAGATGACTTGAGAAATCCGCCTAGTAATCGTCTGCATGAGTTGAAAGGAGAATATGAAGGTTATCTGGCTATCTCCGTCAATGGGCCGTGGCGATTGATTTTCAGATTTAAACAAGGCGATATTTTTGATCTTCAACTGATTCAATATCATTAACAGGTGACTGAATGACTATCACGCTTCGCAAACCTTTTACCCCTGGCGAAATTTTGCTAGAAGAATTTATGCAACCTCTTAATCTAAGTGCCTCTCAATTAGCCCGAATGATGAACGTTTCCAATGACCGGGTCTATGACATTCTCAAACAGAAACGTGCGGTCACTCCCGATACGGCCATTCGTCTCAGCAAAGTCTTTGGCACCAGCGTGGATTTTTGGCTTAAATTGCAACTCAAAACCGACCTGTGGAAAGTTTTACATGATCCTCATAAGAAGCATGACTATGAGATAATTCAGAGATGTTTGAAGCCAGTCCAGCGTGTTCTCGCGACTGGCTGAAACTTCCATGCCATTTAGGTTAAACGTGACAGGTAGGGTGCGTCCCACGCACCACTGAATCTTAGGACATTGGGCGAGTTGTCATCATTTTTGCCATTTCGTCGGTTGCAAATCCCTTAAAAGTTCTAAACTGCCCATTCTTTTTGACAAAGGCCAAGTCCACCTGCCATAGTGCTAGGTCGACGGGCCGATAAAGAGGATCCACAATGTCATAAACGACAAAGCCATAAACTCGCATAAAATCCATTACGTCATAGAGTTGCCCAAAGAGGGTGCTTTCGATGACAAGGTATTCGGTTTGATTAAGGGTCTGGGTGGCCCCTTTTAACACATCTATCTCTCGTCCATCGACATCGATTTTAATCAAATAATGATGCCATGGCCCTTGGAGATGTCGTTCTCTACAGATATCGTCCAAAGTCAATCCAGGTACGGTCCTATGAGTGTGACTCCCGTTTGGATTGACTTTTTCAACCACGGAAGCATACTGACAGTTGGGAGTGACGGACAGTGTGACCGAACCCGACACACCGGTGGCTGCGGCAATAATGACTTCCGCATCCGGCAATTGCCGGCAAATATTTAACAATTGAGGTTCATGTTCCTTCACGGGTTCAATTAGCAAATGTTTTGACTTTGGAAAACATTCGTAAAGTTCCAGCGTACCAATCTGGGCGCCAACGTCAATGACGACACTAGGATAAAATCCCAGTTTTCTGACGTTAAGTAAACTGGCGCGTTTGGAAATACGAGGAATTAGAATTTCTTGGGTTGACATGAGATACGGTTCTGTTCAAGTTAGGGGAGTGGTTGAAAACTAAATGATTGGTAGTGATGCAATGTGGGTGATATGTTTACCCTCACCCCCGGCCCCTCTTCCAGAGGGAGAGGGGAGAAAACCGTTGGTTCCGCCACACTCCCCTCTCCCTCTGGGAGAGGGGCCGGGGGTGAGGGCAACTCTATGAATATCACCCAGATTGCATCACTACCCTAAAGATTAACCATCACCGAATTAGACTCCAACCACCCTTTCATAAATTCCCAAGCCTCCGCCAAATTCTGTTTCGCCACCTCACTTAAAGAGTCTCCTAACTCAAATTGTTCCCCACGAATACTTAATAAAAAAGTTAGTGGAGGAGGTTGTTGATGGAGTTCTTGATAGACATATAGAATAGCGGCAGGATGCAGGGCGTGGGTCGTATAACTACGGTCTGGATGCGGATGCAACGGCGTAAACGTGAACGGTGGCGAACAAGCTACACTGGCATCAATGAAGATAGCAACATCACGATTTTCTAAGTCAAGCGCATGTTCTACTTGGAGTTGAAAATCTTCCAACAGTTCTATATTTTCCCAAGTAGAATAGGTCTCCTCAATCAAGTGCAACAGGGCGGGGCCCAACGCATCATCACCCCGACTGGGATTGCCATACGCAAAGATAACGATTTGAGGTTTGAGATTATCTGTGGTCAAGGTCATTATTCATTATTCATTATTCATTATCACTCAAGAGGTTTAATCTTTTCTAAAGGTGCATTTTGAAGGGACAGTTCCCAATTTTTAAACAGATAGGCTTGATATTGGGAAGCCCATTCTATCACCAGTCCATGAACTCGTGGCGTTAATTTACCTCCTAAAATCGAAAGTGTTTGAATATCAATCACCGCTTTTTGTTTCTCATAGTGAACATAAAAATGAGGTGGCGGATTTGGGTCATTATAGTACATGGATATAATGATGCCAAAAAAGCGGCTGATGGTAACGGGCATTTTGTGTTCCATGGTCGTCTTCCGTCACTCTAAAAAAATAAAATCGTGGGTGCTTGGGTGGTGTTGCAGAGGTAATGGTAAATGGGTAGGGTGCGTCCCACGCACCACCCAGACACGATGCGGTTTTCAAACTGGTGCGTGGGACGCACCCTACGTTATTATCGGCAACTCCCGTATTCGTTTCCCCGTAGCCGCAAAAATCGCATTCGTCACCGCGGGCACAACGGGAGGTGTGGCAACCTCGCCAATGCCAGTGGGGTCGGCTTCGCTAGGCAAAATATGGGTTTCCAGCAGAGGCATGTCCGCCATTCTCAGGATAGGATAATCGTCAAAATTATTTTGTGCAACCCTGCCTTTTTTCAGGGTAATGGCTTGTTTAAGCATACCCAGTCCAAACACGATGCCACTTTCTACTTGTGCCTCAATCAGTTGCGGATTGACGGCAATGCCACAGTGTAGCACCGTGATGACTCGTTGGATTCGCACTTCTACGTTATTTGTCACGGATATTTCAGCCACTTGTCCAACGATGCTACCAAACGATTGGTGAATCGCTAAACCTCGATAACGTCCTGATGGGGCTGGATTTTTCCAATTGGATTTCTCTGCCAACGTGTCCAATACCTGCAAAAAATCCGCTTGGTCAGTGAGTAACGCTTTGCGAAATTCATAAGGGTCACGTTGGCTGGCATGGGCCAACTGGTCAATGAAACTTTCTACAAAGAACGCATTGTAGGAATGTCCCAGGGAACGCCAAAAGCCGACGGGCACGAAAGTATTTTGCATCACATAGTCAATATACAGATTGCGAATGCGATAGGGTAACTCATTCACGCCTTGGATAGCAAGATAGTCTAAGTCTTTTTTCACCCAATTGGGCATCGCACGGCTGAGAACCGAGGGGCCAACGAGGCGGGCCGTCAGCACCGTGGGCATTCCTTTGTCATCTAAACCTGCTTTGAAATTGGCCACCATCGCAGGACGGTAAAAATCATGTTGCAGATCCTCTTCGCGAGACCAAATCACTTGCACTGGTTTGCCCAGTTGTTTGGAGATTAACACGGCTTGCGTGACAAAGTCAACTTCCAAACGTCGTCCAAAGCTACCGCCTAAATAGGTGGTATGAACCGTGATTTTCTCGGTAGGCAATTCGGTTAACTCGGCCACGGTTTCGCGAACCTTTTCTGGCGCCTGCGTCCCTACCCAAATTTCGCAACGGTCTGATTTGACATCGGCGGTACAATTCATCGGTTCCAAAGTCGCATGGGCGAGAAACGGTACGCTGTATTCCGATTCTTGAAATTTTTTGGCGGTTTCAAAAAAGACTTTTATATCCCCTTGACTCACTACCTGGGCCGATTTTTGGGCCGTGAGACCTTGTTGCAATTTTTGCATGATAGTGGCAGAGTCTTCCTGTTCATACACCGTCTTATCAAACCGCAATTTCAATTTCTCCAACCCTTGTTTCGCTTGCCAATAACTGGTAGCAACGACGGCGATGCCATTGGGTATTTCAACAATATGAACCCCGTCAAGAGTGGTCGGATAATAGGCTTTGAGGGAGGCATCAAACACGGGTGATTGTTTGACCGCGGCATACCACATCCCAGGCACTCGCACATCGATTCCAAATTGGGCACTGCCATCCACTTTAGCAGGGGTGTCGAGTCGTTTGATGGATTTGCCAATGACTTTAAACTGACTGGGCGATTTGAGAGGAGGAGGTTCTTGAGGAGGATTCAATTTAGCCGCCTCTTCTACCAATTGCCCATAGGTAAGCGTTTTGCTGACATCCGCAGTTAAAATCACCTTTCCCGCTTCCGTATAACAGTCTTGCGGTTTGACTTGCCATCGAATGGCGGCGACCCGTATCAACCGTTCGCGTGCTTCGGCCCCTGCATGACGCAACGTCAACCAACGTCCTGCGACACTGAAACTTCCGCCGGTGGCTTGTTGCCCCAAAGTAGGATGCACATAGATTTCATCTATTGGCGCCATTTCCACCCGAATGTTTTGCCAATGCACATCCAACTCTTCAGCCACTAACATCGGTAAAGCGGTATGTACACCTTGTCCCATTTCACAATGTGGCATGATGATAGTGATAGTCTCATCCACACCGATTCGCAACCACGCATTGAGGGGAGTGACTTGACCCTCTGTGGCGGTTGCCAAACGGTTGAGAAGCGGCACAGGAAGCTGAACAGCCAGGAGGAGACCACTTGTAAAAATGGCAGAAGTATTTAAAAAAGTTCTGCGAGTTAAAGAAAGAGGAGATTTTTTCATAATGAGATTGAGTAACATGGAAAAAAGGGTAGTGATGCAATCTGGCTGATATTCAGGTTGCCCTCACCTCCAGCCCCTCTCCCTCTTTCCGAGGGTGAGGGTAAACATCTCACCCACATTGCATTATAAGTAGTGAAGCAGAAATTTTCTGGTATAATGACGCCCTTACCCTCACCCCCGGCCACTCTCCCAGAGGAAGCGGGGGGAACGGCGGCACCAGTGGTTTTCTCCCCTCTCCCTCTGGGAGAGGGGCCGGGGGTGAGGGCGACGATTGAAAATACCGTAAAATTTCTGCTTCGGTACTTATCATTATTATTGGAGAACCAAAGGTCAAGAGTGGTTACAAGATATGTTCTTGTCGTATCCCATTATTGATTTTTCCGGTAGTGATGCAATGTGGGTGATATGTTTACCCTCACCCCCGGCCCCTCTCCCAGAGGGAGAGGGGAGAAAACCACTGGTGCCGCCTCTCCCTCTGGGAGAGGGGCCGGGGGTGAGGGCAACTCTATGAATATCACCCACATTGCATCACTACCATTTTTCCGATGGTAGAGACTCCTTTGATATATAAAAACCACCGGCGAAAGCCTCCACTCCAAGTTTTTTTCTCGTTGGCGTGGCGGCTTTAGCCGGTAGGTTGGAGTGGCGGCTTTAGCCGGGAAAAACGCCGCGATACTTAAAACCACCGGCTAAAGCCTCTACTCCAACAAGCTACCGGCTAAAGCCTCTACTCCAAAGTGGGTAAGCCTCTCACAATCCGCACCGTCTCCACACTCACCCGCACCACTCGTTTCACTAAATCCAAAATATATCGCGGCTCCTCCGACCAGTCATTGGGGTCATTGTGAATCCCGCTGTCTTTATCGGTGGTGACTTGGTAGCGTTCGATAATCCAATCCAATGCCGCTTTGCCGTTGACGATGTATTCGTAAGTCTCCAGTGGAATGCCCGACAGAGTGACGTGACTATTGTAAATCAGGGTGGTTTTGTCCACCGTTTTACCCGTTTTGGCAAATTGCATCTTCTGGACACGGTAACGGGCTTTCGGCTCCAGTTGCGGGGCGTTGCAGTCTTCTGGCAACGGATAAGGTTCTATCGTTTCGTAGTGTAAATGCCACTGTGCTAACTCTCGGCCCGCTTTGCTAAATGCCCAAAAATCTTTGACCAGAGGAATGCGGGGCAGCATTTTTTTGAGGTCTGCCGCAAAGCGCGTTTTGTAGCTGGGGGAGTGGAGGAGGCCATAGACATAGTAGAAAATGTCTTCTTTGCTGAGTTTGGTGGTAGAGTAGGTCTTCCGAAACTCGGTCAAAATGGCATCGGGGATGTTCTCCTTTTTGCTGTATTCGCCCGCAGGTGTGGCAAAGAGTCCCTTGCCCTGGCTTTCTGCTTTTTCATAGGTGTAGAGAGGGAAGCCTTGACCATTGGCTTGCAATTGTACATCTGGCAAGCAATTGGTGATGAACGTGTTAAAGTCCTTCGTTACACCAATCCCTGTCACACAAATCACCACATTCCCCAGATTCTCATTTGGGAAGATTTTGGGCAATAGGTAAGTTCTCAAGTTTAAGTCCTTGTTGAAATAAACCCATTGCTTGCAAAATGGACGATATGTGCTGAACTTTATCGATTTCACATCGAAAGTGAACTTTCTAAATTTCAGAACATCCATTTTCAGTTCACCATCCCAACTTATTTTTTTGGGATTGGTGTCGATAAATTCGTCAACCGCTGGACGTTCCTTTGCTGGCAAGTGGCCATAACGTTCTTGATAGGTTGCAACTTGTGAATTATAAAAGTCAATCATAGAACTCATATTTTGAGTTAAGCTATGTTTTGAAAAGTTATAAGTCCAGACATCTTTTGAAGTCATAAGACCCCGTGAATACACCTCAAAAATCGTCTTCTCCGTGTCATCCTTTTTATCCCCCATCACCATAAAACTGGCAAACTCCTCATTGCGTTGGTTAATCCAATCGTGTTGGTCATTGGGAGTGAGTTTATTCCATTGGATGCCTTTGAGACTGCCGAAATTAGCAATGCTGGTTAGCTTCTCCTCACGGCTTAAATAATCGCCAATGTCGTGATAGAAGAGTTCGCATGGTCCTGTTTTCCGAGGATTCTTAATCAACAACGTGATTGCCACAGGGGTGCGCGTCCCCTCGCCAAACACATTGCCTTTTTCCATGCGTCGTTGTTCACCTGATGTTCGCGCATTCCCACGCAAGTTAAAACAATAGATTGCGCTAAAATCATCGGTCAAACATTTGCGTAAACCATCCATGGCATTGCCATCAATGAAAGAACCATTGGTGACATAACAGACAATCCCTTTCTCCTTGATGCGGTCCGAAGCCCAGCGAATGGCGCGAATGTAGGAATCATAAAGACTGTTTTTCAAAGTCGCGGTGGAATGTTCTGCATAAGTCGCCCGGATTCGGTTATCCAATTGCGGATACTTGAGATTTTTATTATTATCATTCTCATTAGTCTGCCCCGCAGAATACGGCGGATTCCCAATAATCACTCGAATCTCCTGCCGCTTCTGACTCACCACCCGTTCATGATTTTCAGGCAAAATCCCGGCATCGCCTAAATCGCGCTTCTCCTCCGTTTGAAACGTATCGGTCAACACGATTCCCTGAAACGGCACATACTCTCCTCCCAGCAACTCGTGATAAGTCGCTTCAATATTCACTGCCGCAATATAATAAGCCAACAACACAATTTCATTGGCGTGCAATTCCGAAGCAAACTTGCGCGGCAAATCAGCCGGTTGCAACAACCCACTTTGCAACAGCCGCACCATAAACGTCCCCGTGCCCGTGAACGGGTCCAAAATATGTACCCCACTATCGGTCAACCCCACCCCAAATTCCTGCCGCAACGCCTCCTCCGCACTACGGATAATAAAATCCACCACCTCCACCGGCGTGTAAACAATCCCCAAGCGTTCAGCCAACCGCGGAAACGCCATTTTGAAAAACTTATCATACAACTCAATAATAATCTTCTGCTTCCCCGCGGCATTATCAATCCCACTGGCGCGACTCTTCACACTGGCATAAAACTTCTCCAACACCGCCGTCTCCTTCTCCAACGCCGACCCTTCCAACACCGCTAACATCTTCTGCATCGCTTGCGACACGGGATTCTGTTGCGTAAATTGATACCCCTCAAACAACGCATCAAACACGGGTCGAGTAATCAAATGTTGCGACAACATCTCAATCGCATCCGCTTCGGTCACACTGGGATTCAAATTATTCTGCAAACTCGTTAAAAACGCCTCAAACACCTGCCGTGGCCCGGACTTGGCCCCCTCCAACAAAGCCCGAATGCGCGTCATCTGCCGTTCCGCAATCACGGCCACATCCTGCGCCCAATTCTCCCAATATCGCCGGTCGCCACACTTCAAAACAATTTTGGCATAAATCGCCTCCCGCCACTCCTCCAGAAATGGCAATTGCAACAAGACCGCCTTGCCTTTCTCCTGCACTTGATAACTCCCTGCCACCTCCCCTACTTCTCCCCCAATCCCAATGAATTGAATATTATCAGGCCGCTGTTTATTCAACTCGATTTTATTGACGGTGGCATTAAAGCGATCATCATGTGCCCGCAACGCCTGCAACACTTGCCAAACCACCTTATATTTTTTATCATCCTTCAACGCCTCCTCTGGCGGCAAATGGGAAGAGATAACGATAGGCAAAATCACATACCCATATCGTTTCCCTGCTGCCTTCCGCATCACGCGCCCGACCGACTGCACCACATCAACAATCGAATTCCGTGGATTCAAAAACATCACGGCATCCAACGCCGGCACATCGACCCCTTCCGATAAACAGCGGGCATTGGACAAAATATGACACGTATTGGCCGCCGGTTCACTTCTTAACCAATCCAATGAATCATTACGTTGCAACACATTCATCTTACCATCCACATGCTTGACCTCACACTGCAACAACACCTCCTCTGGATGCTGCTGACCATACTCGGCGATAATTTTCGCAAACAAGCCCGTCATCTTCTCCGAATCTTTAATACGCCCCGAAAACGCCACTGCCCGCCGCATTGGGGCTACATCACTCCCCAAATCATCGGGTGTCCGCTTGGCCAACCCATTCCAACATCCCACTATCTTAGCGGCATCATCCAAGGTAATTTCATTATTTTTATCCGCCAGTTGCGCTTGAAAGGCTTTAATAATATACCGTTCATCCACCCCTAACACCATCACTTTATAATCCGACAACAACTCTCGACTCACCGCTTCCGAAAAGCCCAAGCGATAAAACTCTGGCCCATACAATTTCTCATCATCCATCGAACACAACACCGCCTCATTGTCCTGCGCCTTACTTTTGGCAACATCAGTAAAAATGCGCGGCGTCGCAGTCATATACAAGCGTTTATTGGCTTTGATGACCTCCTGCGAATGCACCTTGACAAAATGCGAATCCTCCGCCCCCGCCAACGTCACGCCCGTCGTGCGATGCGCTTCATCACAAATCACCAGGTCGAACGCTGGCACGCCTAATTGCTGGGCTTTGGCAATGACTGCAATGGATTGATAAGTGGAAAAGATTACGGTCACCCTCACCCCCGGCCCCTCTCCCAGGGGGAGAGGGGAGTGTGGCGTCCTCCTAATTTTCTCAAGTTGTTGCTTCAACACGGCCTCATCAGTCGTCGCGGGCAACGCCAAATCCCGCACACTTAAATCCTCTGCTTCGGTTTGACTGGCTTTACTATCGGAACACACGGCCACACAGTGCAAGGGACGTTCTGCTTCCGCGGTCCACTCGCGCAAACTTTGCGATAATAGCGAAATGGAGGGGACTAGGAATAATACTAAACCGTTGGCCCTCACCCCCGGCCCCTCTCCCAGGGGGAGAGGGGCCGGGGGTGAGGGCAATTGTTCCGCAATTTTCAACGCCGTAAACGTCTTCCCCGTCCCACACGCCATAATCAACTTCCCCCGGTCTCCCTGCTGAAAACCTGCCAACACCTTCGCCACCGCCTCCTCCTGATGCGGGCGCAACGTCTTTTTCGGTTTCAACCGCAACGTCTGATTGCGCAAAAATTCAGCCCACTCCACCGGACTGCGGGCCAAATCTGCCACGCCCAATTTAGTCACGGGAATCTGCTGATTTTTCAACGCGGCTTCGGCATGTTTACTCCAATTATCGGTGGTGGACACCAGCAACCGATGGTCAAATTGTTTCTCCCCTTCACTGGTCATAAACTTCTTCCCAGACGCGGTGAAAAAGGAGTCGATATCGGATTTTTGCAACTGATGGTCGGGTCGATAAAATTTACACTGAATGGCCCAATAGTCCCCCGTCACTCGTTCTTTGGCGACCAAATCAATACCCGTATCGACTTTTTCGGGCCGATCGGGCCACTCTCGCCATAACCACACGTCACTATATCTCTCCTGATACAAGGGGTCGGTGACGAAATAAGTGGCCATCAAACGTTCGAATTTATCGCCTAACTCGCGGTTCGAGTCGGCGGCTTGACGGAAGTGGTCTAAAATGGTGTGGATGGTTGTCATAAGCAATGTTTTAATTTAAAGTTTAGTTACCGACAGAAGTGAACCCAAAAAACGCCGGAGTAGAGGCTTTAGCCGGCGGGGGTTGGTAGAGAACGAAAGTCGGGGAAAAGCCACCGGCTAAAGCCTCTACTCCAACCGGCTAAAGCCTCTACTCCAACCGGTTATCTATTTCCAATCAATGCCTTTCTCGCGAAGTAATTTCTCCAATTGTTGGATACGACGTTCCGCTTGATCAGCCCGGTTCTGTTCTTGTTCCAATAAGGTTTCCGCATGTTTAGCCCGTAATTGTTGTTGCCAAACTTGTTGCATGGCTTGATGGGCCAATTCCTCTGAAGAGGGTAATCGGGTGCCCTGCGAATCATACCAGTACAACCATTCCCGGCGCCATTTTTGATAAGTCCCCACGTCTCGCCCAATCGCCAACTCCAGTTCTGGCATCCAGACGGGTTTGCCAGAACAACGTTTATATTTACCACGGGTGAGACGATACACTTCCAAGGGGTCATGTTGGTCACGCCGAGAATAGGTGGGGTTATGAATCACATAATACAACACCCCCAACTGGGTGTAACTTTTCATTTTACGGCCATATTCGTTACCGTAAGTTTGCGACACACATTCTAACACCAACTTCGGTGCCACGTAATCTTCTTCCCACAAAATATAGCTGAGTCGTCCGTCTGCATAAGGACGCCGGGCCACTCCAACACTCAAAAAACCATCCGGAATAATGGGGACGGTGGGCGGATGACCAGCGAGGTTATAATAAATTCCCATATCGACCCCAAAAAACCAGTCGTCACGGGTGTTCCAATAATTACTTAAAATGTCCTTTAAGAGATGCGGCGTTAAATCTTGTAGTTCGTTGTCCACGGGGATGTCTAGTGAATCAGGAAGTTCGTAACGAGTCGGTAGTTTTTCTGACAGAGTAGCAGTTTGCATAAATTCGTTAGTGTTTTCATCTATGAGGGAAACGCAGTGGAAGAGATTTGACAACTAAAGTTGTCAAGTCTTAAAATTGTCAAATCTTGGTAGTGAGGCAATGTGGGTGTACTGTCTGAACTCTGATTAGAATGATTTTCAGATGGACTATGATTAGTCAAGCCGCCTTTCAGAGTCCTCATTTAATCATCTCAATCAGAGTTCCAGACGAAGAGAAACCGCACGATATTTGACCCAGATTGCATCACTACCCAAATCTTTATGTTATTCTAACCCATCTAGTATCATTAAGCAACTCTCCCTCTGTGGAGAACTTTAAAAATTTCTTGACTTGCAAATCACTTAGGAGAATCCCAAATGTCTGCACAACCGCAAACCATTCCTTATCTCACTCCCCAAGAATACTTGGCCATTGAACGTCTTGCCGAGTATAAAAGCGAATATTTCGATGGCGAAATGTTTGCAATGGCGGGTGCCAGTCGGGCGCATAACGAAATAACTCTCAATGTTGCTAGTGAAATTCACTCTCAACTTAAAAAACGTCCTTGTCATGCGTATGCCAACGACATGCGCGTCAAAATCAGTGCTACTGGATTATACACTTATCCAGATATTGTCGTATTGTGCGGCCCCCCGCGTTTTGACGATAATCAGAAAGACACTTTGTTGAACCCCACCGTCATTATCGAAGTGTTATCTGACAGCACTGAAGGATATGATCGTGGCAAGAAATTTCAGCATTATCGGACGCTGGAATCGTTGCAAGAATACGTGTTGATTGCCCAACATGAATGTCGTGTGGAACACTATGTTCGACAACCTGGGAATCAGTGGACGTTGACGGAGACTCACGACCTTGCCGGAATTATTCAATTGTCTTCAATTCAATGTCAATTGGCCGTGTTGGATATTTACGATAAGGTCTTTAGCTAAGGAACACGCTGTTGGAGTGGCTTTAGCTGCAATATTCTTCAGTTAAGGAGTTAAAGTGGCCCAAAAAATTAAAATAGTGGTGGACTAGAGGCTTCAGCCGGTGGGGGGCACGGTGATTTCAATATCTGTTCGGCACTTTCCGGCTAAAACCTCCACTCCAACCGGCTAAAGCCTCCACTCCAAAAGTGAGTCACCACACTCTCCACTCTCCACTCTCCACTACGTCCGCAGCTTCCTTTCCAAATACTGACTATACCTGGACATCCCAAAACAAAATATCCAAAAGATGAATCCAGCAAAGACATAACCTTCTGTAGAATACCCTAACCAATGCGGATCCGCCAAGGCCGCTTGAACCATACCTAAGACATCCAGTAGTCCAATAATCAAAACTAACGTGGTGTCTTTAAACAAGGAGATAAACGTGTTCACGATGCCAGGAATGACGGTTTTTAAGGCTTGTGGCAAGATGACCAGTAGCATACTTTGCCAATATCCCAATCCCAACGCTTCAGCCGCTTCATATTGTCCTTTGGGAATGGCTTGCAAACCGCCGCGTATCACTTCTGCCATGTAGGCAGATTGAAATAAAACAATGCCTATCAAAGCCCGGAGTAATTTGTCAAAATTGACGCCTTCTGGAAAGAAGAGAGGTAACATGACGGAGGCCATGAAGAGTATCGTTATCAACGGCACGCCGCGGATAATTTCAATGAAGACGACACACAGGGCTTTGACCAAGGGCAAATTATCCGCACGTCGTCCCAACGCTAACAACACGCCTAAGGGAAGCGATAAGACCATCCCAATCGAAGCTAATGTTAAGGTCAACATCAAACCTCCCCAACGTGCGGTTTCGACTAATGGTAATCCATAACTACCACCGTGAAATAGGTAGAGGGCGAGGACCGGGTAGCCCAATAAGGTGAACGCCAATAGCCAATGTTTCTTGGGAAAGCGTTCTATCAAAAGGGCTGTCACCAGTAGCACGATGAGGAGGAAAGCTAAGTCGACTCGCCAACATTCGGTTTCTGGATAGAAACCATAGAGGAATTGCGAAAAACGGACTTTGATGAAGACCCAACAGGCACCGCCACCAGTGCAGTCGTCACGAGTTGTCCCTTGCCAATTTGCATCTAAAATTGCCCATTGCACAAGGGGCGGGAGGAGGAGATATAACAGGTAGAGACTGCCCAATGTCAGAAGCGTATTGAACACGGACGAGAACAGGTTTTGGTGCAACCAGTGGAATAGTGGATAGCGGATAGCGGATAGTGGATAGCGGATAGTGGATAGTGGGTTGGGGTTCATTTCTCTACCAGTTTCATTGAGGAGTTATACCAGTTCATTCCTAACGAAATGAGTAAGCTGATAACTAAATAGGTGGCCATCGTGATAGCCATGACTTCGATGGCTTGACCAGTTTGATTAAGGGTCGTTCCAGCAAAGACTGAGACTAGGTCGGGATAGCCCAGGGCCGTGGCGAGGGAAGAGTTTTTCGTCAAATTTAAGTATTGGCTGGTCAAGGGGGGAATAATGACTCGTAAGGCTTGGGGAAGAATCACCCATCGTAACGTCTGTCTTCTAGTCAACCCCAATGCGTAAGCCGCTTCCGTTTGTCCCTTGGAAACGGATTGAATGCCAGACCGAACAATTTCTGCAATGAATGCGGCGGTGTAAGTTGACAAGGCAATTAAGAGGGCCGTCAATTCTGGAATCACGGTGATGCCGCCGCGAAAGTTAAAGCCTTTGAGTTCTGGAAGATCCCAAGTCAGTGGTCTTCCTGAGATAAAAAAGGTTAGCAGGGGGAGTCCTAATAAGAGAACTAAGGCCGTGTAAAACACTGGAAAAGGTTGACCTGTCGCCGCTTGACGACGGGTGGCCCAACGAGTTAATTGGAGAATGATAAACAGGGCCAGTAATAAGGCGAGTTCTACCCAGATAAAATTTTCCCCCAAAATGGGTTTCGGTAAATAGAAGCCTCGAATGTTAAGAAAGATGAGTTGCCCCCATTCCCAACTTTGCCGTGGGGCTGGCAAGGCTTGCAACACGATCACGTACCAGAAAAAAATTTGTAATAGCAATGGGATGTTGCGGACGATTTCAATATACACCACCGCCAATTTAGCCACTAGCCAGTTATTTGACAAGCGGGCAATGCCGATAACAAAACCGAGTAGTGTGGCTAACATAATTCCCAACACAGAAATTAACAAGGTGTTCAATAAACCCACCAGAAAAGCGCGTCCATAACTGGAAGTCTCGTTGTAGTCAATTAACGTTTGCAAAATTCCAAACCCAGCTTGGGAAGACAAGAACGCAAAGCCTGTTGTAATGCCACGTTGCTGAAGATTATGCAATGTGTTATGGATAATATAAGAGAAAAATATTATCACGGCACTGGCTATCACAATTTGAAACAGTATGGCACGAAAGCGTGGATGGTGCCAAAATGACGAAGTGAAACGGTGGTTTAACATAGTTTTAAATTCTAATAATAATTAAACTCAGGAGTCCAAAACGTAGCTTTGTCCATGGCAAAGCGACGCTTTGGACTCATAGAAAGATGTTGCAAGTGCAATGTTCTTAGGACTTACGCACTCACCTCTCCCCACCCGCAGGGAGGAAGTGATTCCCCCCCGTGTACGGGGGGGATAGGGGGGGTATCAAGTCAACGAAGGAGTGATTCCCCCCCGTGTACGGGGGGGATAGGGGGGGTATCAAGTCAACGAATGACATAAAACGGTTGCGTAAGTCCTGGTTCTTAAAAAAACTTAGTTTCCCCCTCTTGCATAACACGAAACTATAACGTAGAATACTCATTCATTACAAGTCTCGTCTTGTACATCTTTTTACATCCATTTCATTTAACGAGGAAAATTTCATTATGGCAGCCACACCTTCAACCATGATGCCTTTAGGCACCGTCGCCCCCGATTTTCGTTTGCTAAATGTGGTCACTGGTAAAATGGTGACCCTTGAGGAACTTAAATCGGATAAGGCCACCCTGGTTATGTTTATTTGCAACCATTGTCCGTATGTCAAACATGTGCAAGAAGAACTGATTAAACTGGCCAAGGATTATCAACCGAAAGGCATTGCTGTGATAGCCATTAATTCCAATGATGTCGTCAACTACCCTGAAGACTCGCCGGACAAGATGAAGGAAGTCGCCCACACTCTGGGTTATCCGTTCCCTTATCTATTTGATGAAACCCAGGCCGTTGCGAAAGCCTATCAAGCCGCTTGTACACCAGATTTTTATCTATTTGACAAAGAGTTAATTTGCGTGTATCGTGGTCAATTAGATGATGCCAGACCTAAAAATACAGCCCCCGTGACGGGTCAAGATATTCGGGCCGCTTTAGATGCCCTGTTAGCAGGACGACCCATCAGTGCGGACCAGAAACCCAGTGTGGGTTGTAATATTAAGTGGAAATCGTAATCGTACCTGAAACCAGGCACCAAAATCAGGCGCCAACACCAGTAGGAAACAGCGTAGCTTTGTCTGACAAAGCTACGCTTTGGACTTCTGTATAAAAGGACTCCTGTACAAAAGAATGACTAGAGGGTCATAATGGAAAAGATAGGTATTCGTACTCAAGAACTGTTTAAACGAGTCAATGAAGCACGACTTAACACTCATCAACATCTATTTGAAGACAAAATGATGGCACTCATGTTCAGTTTGTCATTTACCGCCCACACCAAACAATGGGTAGATTTTAAACGTGATGTGATCGACATCGAGGAGGTACAAGCCGACGTAATTGAAACCATTTGTCGTGACAAATTCAATGTCGAACTGCCAGGCATGGTCAACGAATTAGCGATGATAGCGGTTAAACATTCTTTATCTGAAAAACTCAAACATACCCTGGCCAAAAATTAAGTCTCATAAACATGAAAATCAGTAGCAACGGCGGACAAACTTTTCGCGGTGATTTAAGCCGTGTCTTTCATTGTAACCATTATAACACTTTCCTCCAGATGACTATTTTGTTGTCCGAAGGGATGCCAGAATGTCAACCGAGACGTTTATTAAGAGATGCGGCCACACCCCTCATCTATCAATTAACACAACACGGTTACTCGACTCAAGAACTGCTTGCAGAATTTACCTTCTGTGGTTTTGGCAAACTGCGCCAAGTCAACGCCACCACTTGGGAAACGCCCCATTCTCATTACAGTGAAGCCATCTGCCTAGAAGATCGACCGCATCATAATTGCTTCTTTCCCGCCGGATATATTCAAGGTTTGACAGGCCAAGAAATTGAAGAAGTGCTTTGTCAAATCATGGGGGGAGAAGTGGACCGCTTTGTGGCATTAAAACCGATTTTTCCACCTCTCAGTTATTTACTCTATGACCCACCTCTTAGCCATGTTCCAGCACGGTTTGCGTTTGAGGGTTGCCAAGCGTTTGATACGTTAGTGGATGAAGACGAAATCCGGATAACCGTGGCCCAATTTCCTTTGTATGGTAGGGACGATCCCGCTGAAAACGGTTTGATTGAAGCCTTTGGAGTGGTGTTGACCAACCAGTTTGCGGACTACTACAACCGGATTTCCTATGAAACCTACTTTGGAATGCTAACGTCAGGCGTGCCGAAAGAAGATGTCAAAGAACTGTTTGTCCAAGCAGGATTGTATTGTGCGTTCTTCACCGCCGGCGGTATCATGGAAAGTCCAGAATGGTATGACCTCGTGGTGCCCCACTGTCGCACACGAGAGGACTGGTTACACGGCATCATAGCCGTTCTGAATTGTCTTGGTTGGGGTACCTGGCGTATCGAACGGATGGAACCCGAAAGCCTCTTGATTATTCGCGTTTATAACTCTTATGAAGGCATCGGCTATTTACGCATGTATCCCATTACGGAAGAACGAAATATCTCCTTTTTAGGCATGGGGGGGAGCCTTGGTTTAGCGCATCTTCTCTGGAAAATTGATATTCGGGCCCGACCTTCATTGACTTGGGATTTTTATATGAAACATTTCAATAACTCGGCAACGAATTATAAGGTGACACAAACTCATGCGATTGCGGCGGGGGATGAGTATGATCGGTTTGTAGTGAGTCGATAATACCATTTAATCAGGGAGTCCAAAACATGTTTTGGACTCCGATTCTACGTTCTATTCTCCATCCTCTATTCTCCACATGAACTTCACCACCGACTTTTTTTGGCACAGCGTCCTGGCGGCACTGGTAGCCAGTGTCTGGTTTATCTTGCCAGGCTTAACCGTCCTCCGCTTACTAGGATTCTTGAAACACGCCCGTAGCGTCTCAACACTCCTCCTGGCCCCCGCAGTGGGTCTCTGTACTTATGGCCCCTTCTCCCTGGCAGTCACGACCCTCTTTGGGTATTCCCCGATTAGCCTATTTGCTTCTTGGTTACTCTTTTTGATCCTTTTTGGAATCTGGTCGCGTCGCCGAAACGCTAGATTTTCCGAGGCTTCAGAAGACGGTTCTCCTCTCTCCCCTCTTCATATATTCCTGTTGCTGGCAGGTACCGCTTCATGGTCGATCATGGCCACCATTCACCTGTATCCATTTATGGAACAAGAGGGTCTCTTTGTCGACACTCCCATTTTTGACCATGCCAAAGTCGCCATCGTGGATGCTATTGCCCGTCAAGGCTTACTTCCCATCAATCCTTACTATGCCCCGGAAGGTCAAACGATTCCACTGATTTATTATTACACTTGGCATTTTCTCGCCTCTCAACTCAAATTCCTGGTGGAAGTCACAGGGTGGCAAGCGGAAGTGGCGTTTAACTGGTTCACAGGGTTCGCTACCTTGAGTTTTCTAAGTGCCCTGGCAATACGTTTCACGCAACGTCCACTGGCCGGTTTTTTAGTCATCCTCTTTGCCTTGGGGGGGCCACCTACGGACTTCTTAGCCCCTCTCTTCGGACCGCACTTACAGAACTGGTTTGCCTTACCCCCTGGACATGGTTTAGAAGTGTTATGGATACAAATGATGTGGGTCCCCCAACACGTTTATTCGGCCCTGGCCGTCGTTGTCTTGTTATGGTTAGCTTCTCAAATGTTCAGCAACACCGATCTGCCACTTCCGCTTGCCGTCGTAACAGGACTCACCGGGGCGGCGGCCTTTGGTGCCTCCACCTGGGTGGGTGGAATAGGACTGGTGATGGTTTCACCGGTTCTGTTATGGATGATGTGGCGACTACGTTTACCTACGCAAACGTATGTGAATGCTTCCAAAGCTATCGGCCTCGCCTTTCTAGTTTGTCTTCTCGTGGCCTTACCCTTGCTGATTTCTCAAGCCTCTGGTCCTTCCTTAGCCGATTCGAGACTGCCTTTTGGTATTGGACTCTACCCCGCCACTCGTTTTCTTTCCAGAGAGACCCACTGGGATTTGCTAGGGCATGCAATTCTCTTCTGGGTTCAATTCTTGCCGTTAAACTTAGGTATCATTTATATACTGGGTCTCCTTGCCCTGTTCTCGCGTACCTCCTCCTTCATGGAAGAAAAAGTTTTCCACTACCTCAGTATGGGTGCCACACTAGGATACTTGTTGATCACCCAATTGGTTCCTAGCACCTTTTGGAACAACTCATTTGGTTGGCGGGCGGTTCTCGTTCCAGTTCTCCTGCTTTTGATATACAGTGCGATAGCAATGACCGAATTGGCCAGTTGCCACCTTCCGAACCTGTCAAAATGGCGTCCTCACTCTCTGTTAGTACGCTTTCAACCCCTGGTGCAACCCTTGACCGTTGTGGGTCTCACGATAGGAATATTGAGTACCGTCCAAGTTTGGCGTTTGCCTGATCCGAAATATGCCCCGCCACCGCCAGAAGTGTTGGCCCGTCATCAAGGGTTTTACCGTCAATCTCACGCCTGGGCGAAAGTGCGAGAATATGCGGGACCTACCGATAGAGTACAATCTAACCCGGATGGTTACGCAACGTTGACGCCGTGGCCGGCCACCTTGCCTTATGCCCTCTTTGCCGACCGTCCCACGGCTTATGCGAATGTGGAATATTCCACGGTCTTTGCGTATCGTTATGACCAGGCTAAAAATCAACAACAGTATCAGTTAATCCAAAATATTTTCTCGACCCAACCTGCTTTGGAATCATTACGCAAGGTACGTGACGACCTCAAAGTCAAAGTCATTTTGGTTGACCGCTTTGACCCGGTATGGCAAACTGATACGATTGAACGTTCGGGAATCTTTCGTCTGGCTTATCAGGAAGTGGATTTTAAAATTTATGTAGCACCACCGATATAAAGAGGAGTCCAAAACAAGTTTTGGACTCCTCCCCTTTATTGATTTAGACATTACCATTCAATTTATTTTTCATTATGACAACCCCTTCACTGCCTTCCTTACCTAAATTATCTTTAGGTCCCATTCTTTACTACTGGCCGCGTGACACCGTGTTAGCGTTTTATGACCAAATTCTGCAAACGCCGATAGAGATTGTCTATGTGGGAGAAACGATTTGTTCTAAACGACGTTTATTGCGAACCCAAGACTGGTTAGAATTGGCAGAACGTTTACAACAAGCGGGGAAGCAAGTGGTACTTTCCAGTTTGGCTTTGATTGAAGCCGAATCGGAATTGAGTACCTTGCGACGCTTGTGTGAGAATGGACGGTTTCTGGTGGAGGCCAATGATATGGCGGCAGTGCAATTACTCTCGCGTAACCACGTTCAATTCGTCACGGGTCCTACCGTCAATGTGTATAATACTCGAACTCTAAAATTTCTGGCTTCTCTGGGATTAAAACGCTGGGTGATGCCAGTGGAATTGTCTCGTCAAACTTTGACCGATATTCTGGCAGAAAAATCTGCGATGGGAATGTCGGTGGAGACAGAAATTTTTGTGTATGGTCGGTTACCCTTGGCATTATCCGCCCGGTGTTTTACCGCCCGCGCCCATAATTTGCCTAAAGATGACTGTCAGTTCCGTTGCTTAGATTATCCAGATGGTCTGTTATTGGCTACTCAAGATGACCAAAAATTTTTGGTATTGAATGGGATTCAGACCCAATCTGCGCTGACTTTCAACCTCTTAGGGGCACTTGAGGAACTGGTTTCTATCGGTGTAGAAGTGTTGCGAATCAGTCCGCAATCGCTACATACGGATAAAATCATTCAGTTGTTTCATACCTGCTTACAGCATCCCGACCAAATAGAAGAATCTCAGGTTCAGTTACAAAAATGGATGCCTGTAGGAGGATGTGATGGATATTGGTTTGGGCGGGCAGGGCTTAGTTAGTAGATAGTGACAACTTTCATTCAAATTTGTACGATTTTCGCTGGAACGCAATAAGAATTATTGCGCCGTGCGCCCGCATAGCGAAGGCGTCTGGTTGCGCAATAATTCTTATTGCGCTCCAGAGGGAGTCATACCAATTTAGATGACAAAGCCACGCTATGGACTCAATGCCATTAAATTAAGGGTAGTGATGCAATGTGGGTGATATTTTTACCCTCACCCCCCGGCCCCTCTCCCTACGGGCGTGGGGAGAAAACCACTGGTGCCGCCGTTCCCCCCCTCTCCCTCTGGGAGAGGGGCCGGGGGTGAGGGCAACTCTTATGAATATCACCCACATTGCATCACTACCAAATTAAGGAGTCCAAAACATGTTTTGGACTCCGACAGTTAAATGGATAATTCCTTAACTGAATGGCATTGACGCTATGGACTCCTGGATTCGGGTATCTGAGACTGATACTCTCAGCTTCTAAGTAGTGAAGCAGAAATTTTCTGGTATAATGACGCCCTTACCCTCACCCCCGGCCCCTCTCCCTACGGGCGTGGGGAGAAAACCACGGGTGTTGCCTGTCTCCCCACGCCCGTAGGGAGAGGGGCCGGAGGTGAGGGCGACGATTGAAAATACCGTAAAATTTCTGCTTCGGTACTTAACACTTCACGGGGTTCAGCAAACATTCACCCACGCTGGTGGAAGATTCGACCTGTTCTGTGGCAGTCAGACATGAGGAAGGATATACACAGAACAGAAGGCTTAAAACTAGCCAAAAATAGCGATGTGAAGACTTTTGAGTGGTCATAAAAATTCTCCTTATTTGATTTATTTGTCAGTTACCTAAATGATCGTTGCAAACAGAGTTTTTTCCCAACAAATTTTTGGTAATGTGTTCCTACATCAAGCCTTGTCAAGGATTCTCAATGAATGGATAAAATAATGTGGTGTTTTATCCATTCTCGTCAACAATCCCTAGTTGTTAGAGGAAAAACTTACAGACAGTTCTTCTCAGAAGGCACGAGGAGGCACTTCAAGACGTTAGCGTTGCCTTCCACTGGGCGTTCGAAGGTCCCTGGCAGAGAGACAGAAGGAGACAAATTAGCAAACAAGGTGACAATGAGAAGTAGTGTGGTCAAGTGAGAGTAGGTTTTCATGGTCTGTTTCTCCTTAAAAAAGTTTATGTTGGATGGTGCCAATTTTGGTTGGCTAATGACATAATATAGTGCCAGCTTCAAGCCAATTTGGAAGGTACTTTAAAACGACTTGACAGAAGAACAAACAACTTGATAAAATTCTGCAACTACTTGAAAAGTCCACAACCACTTGAAAAATCGGTTGACAAAAAATTTAAATCCGTATTTTTACAATGTGATGTGTGCAAATCTATTTTCAATTTGCAAACTTATTTGCAATTTTTCCACAGACCAATACACTACTACCATGTCAACTTTTTCAGACTTACTTCACTCACACATGGAACGTGCGGAACTCAAGGCAAATAACTTGGCACAAAAAATTAAAACGATTGAAAGGCAAAAGGATTGTGCTATCACCCCGCAAGGCATCTTAGACTGGAAAAAGAATCACCCGCCACGTCATCGTTGCAAAGTCTTAGCTTGTGCAAAAGCCCTGGGTTTGACGGAAACGCAAACCAATGATTTTTTGGAAGCAGCAGGTTTTGAAAAAGAATATGAGTTATTACCAGAAGTTATTTTTACTGACTTTGTTTCAAGCCTGTTTACTCAACTGCGCCAATTGCGTCCGCCAGTCATGCTGTTACTGACGCAAGCCCATTGGGGAGAACCGCCTTATCGAGAAGCGATTTTGGTGCAAGCCAAACGGCATTACGCCAGGGAAAATGTCTTGCATCTTCAATCTCCGCCTGGATTCCATGAAGACTTCAATCATTACTTTATTGAATTTGGCAAGCAATGTGGATTTGCCGCAGTGGACAATGTTTCTACCTTTACCGTAGCCTTTCAAGAACGTTTAGAGAAGGTCAAACAGCAAGGTAAAATCTTATTTGTGTTATTCAGTCGCTTTGAACAAATTCCGCCGGCGGTGCATAAGCCGTTAGCCAGTGTCATTCGTGGCTTTAGTGAGATGTATCCCACAGATTGTCATATCATTCTCTGTGGAGGCAAAGAGTTGTCGGAACTGAAATTTCGCCAGGGGAATTTGTCATTGCTAAATTCAGCAACGGTCAAACGTTGGCCTGAATTGGGACTTCGAGAAGTATATGGGTGGTGGGAACATCACTTTAAGGAACCGGTTCAAATGAATAAGAATTTGGCTAACGCATTGTTAGATGTGAGTGGCGGTCATCCCAAATTATTGATGGAGTGTTTAAATCTGTATCAAGCCGAATCGGACCTCACCATACGTGATTATCAGACGTGCTTGATTGATAGCAAGCCAGATTACATTTGGCAAGCGTTTACGCAGTTGATAGAAAAACCGACAGCGAGACAACAGATTCGGGAATGGTTACAAAGGGACGAGGTGGGACCTGCCCAACCTTACATTTTGAACGAGGTGTTGCGAGAGTTGTATTGGCGGAATTTGGTGAAAGATACCGATGGGAAATTGATTTGGTGGCGGTGTGAGGTGATTAGGAAGATCGGGGAAGAGGTGGTCAATGGGGTGGGATGATAACAAAATCAGGAGTCCAAAGCGTAGTTTTGCAAAGCCACGCCTTGGATTCTTGAACCATTTTTTGACTACCTGCCCGTCCTGGTTTTAAATCCCACCAATCCCACTAGCCATTGGAACAAGGTTGCCCGTTCTTTGGCCTCCTGTTCATGTTGTTCGGCCAGCCATCTATTAAACTTCTCAATGTCTTCCGCCGTCTTCTCATTGAACTTCTGCATTTCACCCAGTTGGGTCTTAATGTCTGTTATTCCTTGCTTGGTTTCCTTGCGCGTAGTCGTGACAATCTGCTTGATTTCCCTGTCTTCTTGCGCAATCTTGGTCAACAAGGTTAACAGGTCTTCTTCTAAATCCAACAAAGAATTCTGTATCTTAGGGGCAACCTTGGCAGTTTGTTCAGAACTATTGGCTAACATGGCCAGTTGATTGGGTTTACGTAACACGTATCGAATCAACGCTTCCACCAATTTGGGACCCACTTGAGAAGGGGAGATAATAAACTTTGTTTTCCCCAGCCGTCCATCCTTTCCAAGTCCTCCGCAATTCTGGACGGTTAACTCAAGCATTCCGGTCTCGGGATTGCCGGCAAAATCAAAGCGAATCTTTATCACAGGAGTGATGTCAAACGTCATTTTGATTTCTCCGGTCCTGCCGGGACCGGCTTCGTACAACGTGAAGGCTATCTGGTTGTTACGAAGAAAATCCTCGATATTGGTGCGTTCGCGAACATTACCTTCTTTACGAAAGAAAGTTTTCTGTCGTCCTATCTGACAGGTTGACACACACTCCCAACATAAAGCAAAATTGCCGTCTCGTTCTGCACTCCAAGCCACTTTTTGGATTTGGTAGTGAGTTTGGCGTCCCTCATAAGGAAGTGAACCTTCAAAAATCGTATAACTGACTTCCTGTCCCAGTTCTTCCAACAAACATGCCGTTTCGATTTTTTCGCCCAGTTCCTTCAAGAGAGAGAGTGTCTTCCCTTTGGGATGGGTCTGTTCGAGTAAATCACACGCCGCACCGACCTTTTGTTGAAGTTCTTTCAACAATTCAGTAGGTTTGCCGTCCCGCTTGATTTCGTTTAAAAATGTTGCCAGTTTTCCGCCCTTCCGTAATTCTTCCACGAGGTCAACCCCCAATTTACCCTCTTGCTTCATTTTGTCAATGAAACAAGTTAGGGTTGACTGACCTCCAGGCCGCTGGATTTCTCTCGCCACATTGGTTAAAATAGCCGACTGATGAATATCTTTCAACAATGCGACGATTTCAGGAGATTGTTTGATAAGCGCCGGCTGATTGAGTTGGGCAGCTTTCTCTTTGATGTCTTTCAACATCTCGGTTAATCCTCCCCCTTGTTGAAGTTCATTCAACAAACCGGCAAGTTCTGTCAGATGCTTTTGCAAATAATCCAAATACGGTTTAAGCTGTTCGTAATTGGCTTGTTGCTTCAAACGTTGCTGGGCCTTTAACATTTCAGCCCTTTTTTGGGCCTTCCTAACCTCTTCGACGCGTTCTCTTAGTTTTCTAAGGGCGTTTATGTCTTGATCTTGATTTTGTTGCATATTCTCCTACCTATATGTTATCCTACCTAACAGGTTAAATTCAGGAGTCCAAAGCGACGTTTTGCCAGGACAAGGACAAGGTTGTGCTTTGGACTCCAGTCTCCTGTCCGATGCAAAATTTACACCATTTTTTACAAGTCATTCCATTTAAAATGGAGGACTTTTTTCGGCCAATATGAGGTTCATTTAAATGTGTTGAATTTCAACACCTACTGCTGATTTTCAGCACCCGATAATCATTGTGGATTATGTCCCTGCCGGAGAAACTCAGTTTCTTTAAGAAACTGAGTTATTCACCACTTTTCATCTATGTCTATCACCACTTACCTCCTCCTAACCCTCTTACTGTTAGCCATCATCCTGGCTTCATATTACTTTTGGCTATATCATCATCCCTTGGTGCAAAAACTCTCGCGGTACTCTTCTTCATTATTGGTGATTCCGCTAGAACAACTTCACCAGGTGAAATGGTTCTTACAACGCACTGGGCGTCTTCACTCCGTGTTAAACGACAATGATGTCACCTTAACCTGGCTAGATCAGGCGATTGCATTTCAAAATTGGCCCAATGCTTCTCGCTGTGAATGGTTAGCCAAACGATTGGGGGCACATTGTCAAATACACTCAACTGGGGAGAAGGAAGAGGTTTTTAATTTGCACCTGGGTGAAACGTTTCCACTGAATTTGAATAGCTGTCTCGTCTATTTTCCACCCACTTCTTGGTCTGTGACTGAAGTTATCCAGAGATTACAACAAGATGACATGAGGCTACATGAAGTGTTGGTGATCAGTTTCGACTCTGTGCAACGGACCGCTTTGCGTTCCCATGGCAAGAATCGCACCACCCCTTGGATAGTTCCCACTCGTCAAGAATTGACGATGTTGTTACTTCATCTGCAACCTGTTCTGGTGTTTGCCCAATTGTTAGCCAATCAATTGGCTATCACTCGGATTTCACCGTATGAAACCAAAGGTGGGGTAACTAAGGAAACGGTTTTCTTTGGGAGAGAACGGTTGTTAGCCCAAATTTTGAACCGCGATTTGAAAAATTATCTGGTGATTGGAGGCCGACAATTGGGTAAATCCAGTTTGCTGAAACAATTGCAAAGGCATTTCCAAAAAAATCGCCCAGAAGTGGAATGTTATTATCTGCCTCTCTGGGAAGGTGGGTTAACGGACCGATTAAAAATGATTCTCAATTTACCTATCAAGACCTCATTTGAAACCTTATTAGACAAATTAGCAGATGTGCCAAAAGGACGACATCGCTTGTTTTTAATAGATGAAGCGGACCAATTTGTGCGTGAAGAAGTGGAACGGAATTACGCAATTTTAGGTCACTTCCGTTGTCTCAGTGAACAAGGACGCTGTCATTTTATTCTGGCAGGATTTTGGTATTTATATCAAGAGGCGGTGTTAAATTTTCAATCACCTCTCAAAAATTTTGGCGAGTCCATCTTTATTGGCAAATTGGAAGAGGACGCCTGTCGATTGTTGGCTACGAAACCAATGGCATTGTTAGGTTTGCGCTATGCGTCCCCGGAATTAGTGGAAGACATTTTAGAAAAAACGGGCCAACGGGCGAATCTGGTGGCAACCGTTTGTGATGAGATGTTAAAAGGGCTAGATCATCATCAACGTGAACTGACCGCACAAGCCTTCACCCAGGCCCTGAACAGTCAAGAAGTGCAAGAATCTTTAATGGGGTTTAGCCAGTTGACCGATGATGAAGAAGCGAGTCGTTTAGATCGGGTCATTATTTATGCCACGGTGGAGAAGGGACAATTTAAGTTAGCGGCGTTGATTCAGTTTTTAGATAAATATCATTACGCCTATACTCCTGAACAGTTGAAACAGTCGTTGACGCGGTTGGAATTGGCATTTATTGTGCGACGGCAACAGAATATTTATCATTATTGCGTTCCCTTGTTTCGTCAAATGTTGATGGATTGGGGGAAGCAGGAATTGGTGGCGTTGTTGAAACAGGAATTGAAAGTGAGACCGTGACCGATTTATTACTCACCTTACGCAACCGCATCACAGAAACTCAGTTTCGTTTCAGGGTAAGTACTGAAGCAGTAATTTTGCGGTATTTTCCCTCACCCCGGCCCCTCTCCCAGAGGGAGAGGGGGGAACGGCGGCACCAGTGGTTTTCTCCCCACGCCCGTAGGGAGAGGGGCCGGGGGTGAGGGTAAACATATCACCCACATTGCATCACTACCTCCAAATTCTCTGTTCAGAACAATTGGTTAATCCCTAATTTAAGGGCCTTGCCTCTAGTCCCGCCTATTTTCCATTTATTTAAGGGGTTGATTTCAATAGACCTGATTGTTTATGCTATACAAATTATTTAATTCCTAGCCAGTGGTACAAAAAATGATGAGACATCAAGCCGTTTATAAGAAAAGTTATAATATTCCCAAAAATCTAAAGAATCAAGTTAAGAATGTTTCGATGCGTCCAGTTTTTTTAGGACAGGCTAAAATGAATACGTTACCAGATCATGCGAAATTTTCAAAACCGCGCCGATCTCATTCGCAACGTCATTCTATCATTCATCCTCATCAGGCTGACTCGATTCTTCAGAAGGTCAATCCCAATCGGCGTGTGAAGTCGTCGGGCCAAAACAGAGGGACACGTTTGAAACTGTTTATTGCTGGTGTTGTCACGCTGTTACCATTGTTATGGGGAGTCAACAATTCAAGTGCCTTTTCCGACTACTCACCCGTGGAATCATTTTGGTCACAAGTCTATCCCTTGGCCGAAAAATGGATGTCTGACCCCGTGATCCCTGTTTTGGAAGCTTCTCCTCCCTCACCTTGGTTACAAGTTTCGGTCAATCCGGGAGAAGATTGGTCCCAATTATTTGAAAAATATGGTCTGAATCCGCAACAACTCCCTAAACTGCTGAGTATCAGCGCTTTTTCAGACCAGTTGAAGCAACTCTCTGCGGAACAAGAATTGCTGATTTTGCGCGACCAAGCGGGCAACTTACAAAAGTTGATTTTGGCGTTGCCATTTGGAAAAGAGTTATACATTCGTGCTGAATCGCAAAACTTGGTTGGGGAAATCCGACCACGTCAAATACAAGTGATGTCTGTGCATCGGCACGTCACTCAGTCGTTGTGGGAAACAGTTCAACAAACTGGTTTGTCAAGCTATTGGTGGTCTAAGTTAGTCAAGATATTTCGCTGGAATATCGATTTGGTACTCAATAGTCAACCCGGTGATCAATTCACGGTGATTTATGAACAACATCTGCTAGGTGAAGCGATGAAGCCAGAAGGGGAGATTTTAGCGGCTGAATATGTGCATCAAGGCAATATTTATCGGGCCATACGTTATACTGATAAAACTGGCATGACGGCCTATTATACCCCCGCGGGGGAGAATTTACGGAAGACATTTTTATTGACACCTGTGGATTTTACCAAAGTCAGTTCACATTTTGGCCTCCGCAAACATCCCATTTTTCACAAGATGCGGATTCATACTGGCATCGATTACGCCGCGCCGCGGGGGACGCCGGTGACTGCGGCAGGCAATGCTAAAGTGGTGTTTATCGGGTGGAAAGGAGGCTATGGAAAAACTGTGATGTTGGAACATGGGGAACGGTATCGAACACTATATGGTCACCTGTCAAAATATGCTAAAGGTTTGGAAGTGGGGCAAACGGTGACGCAAGAACAAGTGATAGGTTACGTCGGTCAAACAGGTTGGGCAACGGCGCCACATCTGCATTATGAATTTTATGTCGATGGCGTCTATCAAAACCCGCAACAGGCGAATTTGCCCATTTCCATGCCGATTGCCCAGGCGTATCAAGCCGATTTTTTGGAACATGCCAAAACGATTATGACCCAGTTGGACGCCTTGAGTCCGGTCAAAACCACCGCAGAATCAGTCGTGGTATCCAAACCATTGTTTGAACAAGTTGCCCTGGTCAAGACAACCGCCATGAAGTCATCTACGGAAATGAAGTGGGTCCCTCCTACTTCCATGTTGCAACAGCAGTCGGTGGTTTCCAAAGAGTGGCAACCGGCTAAAATGGGAGGCGCAGAGAGGAGAGAGTGAACAAATAGTGTGATATAGTCACATTCCCACAAATTTGTACACTCCCACTGGAGCGCAATAAGAATTATTGCGCTCCAGTGAGAAGTGCTCCAGTGAGAATTGTACAAGTTTGGGTAGTGATGCAATGTGGGTGATATTCATAGAGTTGCCCTCACCCCCGGCCCCTCTCCCAGGGGGAGAGGGGAAACAGGCGGAATCCGTGGTTTTCTCCCCACGCCCTCTGGGAGAGGGGCCAGGGGTGAGGGGAAACATATCACCCACATTGCATCACTACCCAAGTTTGAATGGACTTGAACATTTTTCAGATGAACCTCAACCAATTAACATTTTAACCCCTATCACAGCTAAAAACAACGCAAAGAATTTTTTCAATACGTTAACAGGCACCGTATGCGCCAATTTGGCCCCCAGTGGTGCAAAGAGTAATGTGGTAGGAACAATGGCTAGAAATGCGGGCCAATAAATGTAGCCACTACTCCATTTGGGTAAACCGTTCACATCCCAGCCGGTGACGATAAAACTCAAGGTCCCAAACACCGCAATGGGGAAACCGCAAGCGGCTGAAGTGGCAATAGCGTTGCGGATCGATATGTTGCACCAAACGAGAAAAGGGACCGTCATTGAACCTCCTCCAATACCAATCAGTGCGGAAATTTTACCAATCACCAGGCCCGTGAGACTCATCCCTAACCAATTGGGTAGAGTACGGTGTGGTGACGGTTGCACACCAAATCCCAGTTGGGCGGCAATGAGGAGGACAAAGATGGAAAAGATGACCTTTAACGTGTCGCTGGGGAGGGTGTCTGCAACCCATGCACCCAACGCGGTGCCAATGATGATGCCAGGTGTCAATTGCTTAACAATGGGCCAAAGTACGGCACCATGTCGGTGATGGGCCAGAATGGAGGAAGTGGAGGTGAGAACAATGGTGGCCAATGAGGTGCCAATGGCGATTTGCATAAGACTATTGGCAGGTATATCGGGATGGGCTTGAAATAGCCAGGCGAGAACAGGGACGATGATGAGACCACCGCCTACGCCTAACAGACCGGCGAGAAGGCCGGCGAAAATGCCTAGTAAGAGGAGACTGAGTATTTCCATAAATATGTGTTATTCGCAAGAGAAGTGGAATAGAGTTAAGTGTAATAGAGTAACTGAGATGAACATCCGATTCCCAAACTTTTATACAATTGGTTAAAAATCTTAGTAGCGTTACAGTCATAACGATAAACCAGTGGAACAGGTTGGAGTGGAGGCTTTAGCCGGTGGGGTGGCACGGAGTTAAATTCATGGGAAAAGCCACCGGCTAAAGCCTCTACTCCAACCTGTTTTAAGTGATTTACTCTTGCCATCTTAATATGATCACATTTAACAAATCCGCGGCAACGGTTCATCTTCCAACTCTTCTAACAACCGTTCTCCCCCCAATTCCGTTTGTAAAATCACCCGTGCGGCACCTGCCCGAATATGTCCAATCAAGGCCGCCTCTCGTCCTTGTGGGAGAGTTTGCCAAATGGCTAACGCTTCTGGTGCCTGTGTGGGTGCAATCACAGCCACCACGCGCCCTTCACAAGCTAAATAGAAGGGGTCATAACCAAGTATTTCACAGACCGATTGCACCGGGTCCCGAATAGGAATGTGGGGTTGATAAAGATAAACAGTATATCTCGTCACCTGACTGATTTCATGGGCGACAGTAGCCAGTCCACCTCGCGTGGGGTCGCGCATAAAACGTAAGCCTGAGAGGGGCAGAAGGGCTTTTGTCAGGGGTAATACACTGGCTGCATCAGAATGTAAATCACCGCGGAGACCAAATTGTTCTCTGGCGAACATAACGGCAATCCCGTGGTCGCCGATGGGACCACTGACGAGAATGGCGTCACCTGGTTCAATTCTATTCAGACCCAATTTTAGATGCGGGTCACGTACTCCAATCCCCGTGGTGGCTAAATAGACTCCGCTACCTTCGCCACGGCGCACGACTTTGGTGTCGCCTGCAACGACTGTCACATTGAGTTCCTTGGCAGCATTCGCAAGACTTTCAATCAGTCGTTCCAATAAGGCAATTTCAAGCCCTTCTTCAAGAAACGCATTTAAGGTTAGATAGCGAGGAATGGCGCCTGCGACTGCTAAATCATTGGTTGTTCCATGCACTGCGAGAGAACCAATGTTGCCTCCTGGAAATTCCAGAGGTTGAACTGTGAAACCATCCGTCGTCACCACGATTTCGCCAGCTTCCCAAGGGAGAGAGACGGCATCGGCATGAACATCTAAAGTCGGATGCGATAAGTAACGGGCGAAGAGGTCTTCAATCAGTTCGCGCATATATCGCCCACCGTTACCATGGGCGAGAGTGATATGAGTATCTTGCATATTTTCTAGTAACTAGACCCTGGGTGATTAAGCACTCAGGGTCTGTCGCTTCTTATTTTTTCAGCAGTTCATCAGGGTTTATTCCCAAATTTCGCAATTGTGCAATCAGTTGATCTCGTTGCAACTGGGCCAACTCTTTTTGTTGGCGTTCTTGTTCCTTTTCTCGACGTTCTTGGGTCAATTGAGACAGTGCCAATTCCTTTGCCTGCTGTTCCTGTTGGGCCCGTTCGGCACTGGTCAAGAGGAGATGACCGTCTTTGTCACACCAGCGTAGCCAAACGTCATATTTATCCTCAAACCATCCTTCCCATAAAGTCAAACCCAATTGGAGGCCTGGCAACCAGCGGTCTGGGATTTCCACATAACGGTTGCCACGTCGTTCATACAGACGCAAGACCCCGTTGCCTAATTCTTCAATGGGGTCGAAAATGACATAATAAAGCACTTTGGCCTGGGCATATAACTGGAATTTGCGTCCATCCTCTTCCCCTTCCGCATTGGATACCACTTCAATGGCCACGTCGGGTGGTTTGCCATATTCCCAAACCAGGTAAGACCGTTTTCGTTTAATCCAAACGTCTTCTGGCATATTGACATCCACACTCACCAACACATCTGGGACGATTGGAGGCAAGCGAAGGGCGTAAAATAATCCGACGTTTGCCAACGCGATAAATGAACGTCCAGGACCTGGACCAGTCCAGGAGGCGTATAAACTGTCGGGCAATAAACGTTGTTGTTTCTCAGAAAAAATATTATCCACTGGATCATCAGTCTCCGTTACTAAGTTTTCCACTGAGAGGTCATCTGGAGATGGCCATAATTCAGGTGTGTCTGCCTCTGTTCTTAAATGGCTAAATTGAGACCACAGGGTTGGTATAGGGGGTCTAACCGTTTTGGTATCAAGGGCTACGGTACTCATACATTTTTCCTTTCAAAAGAATCCGAAATGTTGTTATGATACCCAAATTACCCATCTATGAGGTTAACAGGTATCTTTCAACTACTCATCATGACGGTCAAATATTCAAATTCGAAATGGGTCCAAATAGGCATAATAATTTCAGTCTTGAAGCAACGTAGGCGATTTCCTTAGTGAGAGTAACTCTTGTGGTTGCCCTTGGGATGCTTGCCGTGGGCAACCACAAGGGTTGCCCCTACCTTACCCACATTGCCTCACTACTCAAGGCCCTTCGTTTCTCATTTGTTCAACAATTTATCTGGGTCAATTCCTAAACTTCGCAATTGGGCAATCAGTTGATCTCGTTGCCATTGGGCTAACTCTTTTTGTTGGCGTTCTTGTTCCTTTTCCTGACGTTCTTGGGTCAATTGAGACAGCACCAACTCTTTTTGTTGGCGTTCCTGAACCAATTGTTGGTGTTCTTGAGTCAACTGAGACTGTGCCAATTCCTTTGCCTGCTGTTCCTGTTGGGCCCGTTCGGCACTGGTCAAGAGGAGATGACCGTCTTTGTCACACCAGCGTAGCCAAACGTCATATTTATCCTCAAACCATCCTTCCCATAAAGTCAAACCCAATTGGAGGCCTGGCAACCAGCGGTCTGGGATTTCCACATAACGGTTGCCACGTCGTTCATACAGACGCAAGACCCCGTTGCCTAATTCTTCAATGGGGTCGAAAATGACATAATAAAGCACTTTGGCCTGGGCATATAACTGGAATTTGCGTCCATCCTCTTCCCCTTCCGCATTGGATACCACTTCAATGGCCACGTCGGGTGGTTTGCCATATTCCCAAACCAGGTAAGACCGTTTTCGTTTAATCCAAACGTCTTCTGGCATATTGACATCCACACTCACCAACACATCTGGGACGATTGGAGGCAAGCGAAGGGCGTAAAATAATCCGACGTTTGCCAACGCGATAAATGAACGTCCAGGACCTGGACCGGTCCAGGAGGCGTATAAACTGTCGGGCAATAAACGTTGTTGTTTCTCAGAAAAAATATTATCCACTGGATCATCAGTCTCCGTTACTAAGTTTTCCACTGAGAGGTCATCTGGAGATGGCCATAATTCAGGTGTGTCTGCCTCTGTTCTCAAATGGCTAAATTGAGACCACAGGGTTGGTATAGGGGGTCTAACCGTTTTGGTATCAAGGGCTACGGTACTCATACATTTTTCCTTTCAAAAGAATCCGAAATGTTGTTATGATACCCAAATTACCCATCTATGAGGTTAACAGGTATCTTTTTTCAACTACCCATTATGACGATTAAAATATTTTTTCAGATTTGAGTTTTTTACTTATCAAAGTGGACAGACTCTTGCATCTTATTGGTTGATTCACTCATTCATGTAACAGCTATTTTCCTAAAAGATGACAGAATACCTTAAATGCAGAACGATTGCAACATTGGTCTAAATAGGCATAAGAATTTCAGAACTTGCAAAATAAATTGGCTTTACCTATTCTATTCATTCTGATTCATGTCCTCACCATTGACCACCCTCTCTATAATCCCAGGTAGTGATGCAATGTGGGTGAAATGTCTGAACTCTGATTAAAATGATTTTCAGATGGACTCTGATTCGTCAAGCCTCCTTTCATAGCCCTCATTTAATCATCTAAATCAAAGTTCAAGACGAAGAGAAACCGCACGATATTTCACCCAGATTGCATCACTACCTAATCCCCAACCACTTGACGTTACACTCCAAAGGAATAAATTCATGCCGCATCATTCACTTTCTACCTTACCTCTTTCTAAACGTCTCTCCTATCGTCAGGCACGATTAGTGGTGCTGATTGCCGTAGGACTGGGTCTCTTATTCAGTGTGTTGCAGATTTACTTAGATTACTTTTCGGCCCAAAAAGAGTTTAATGTGAATCTTCAACAAACTATCAACACTGTCAAGCAACAAGCTGTGTTAGCATCCTATACTCGTGACCAAGAACTAGCCCAGAAAGTTGTTCAAGGATTGTTTTACTACCAATATATTTACAAAGTACAACTGCTAGATGAGAAAAAGCATATTTTGGCAGAACGTCAAAGACCCTTAACCGAAGTGAAATGGCGTTGGGTATCTAACTTGCTGTTTGGAATAGACAAAGACTATGACACGCCATTGTATTCTTATGAAAGTAACAGCTTCGCCGTCTTAAAAGTCACCGTGGACACTCATCTCGTTGCCAAAGGTTTTTTAGATCGTGCAGTGGTGACATTGATGGCAGGAGTCGCACGAAACTTATTGTTAGCAGGTATTTTGCTACTGTTATTTCATTCTCTCGTCACGCAACCCCTTTTCAATATGACGGTTACTTTGGCCACCATCGACCCGTTCAAACCCGAAAAAGGGCGTTTGCCACCTCTCCCAGGCCATGAGGAAGATGAACTGGGGCTATTGGTGACTTCTACCAATCAACTCTTACAATCCATTGACGAGAAAATTGCGGAACGAGAACGCATTCTGCGCGAGATGGAGGCCGCTAAACAAGCTGCCGAAGCTGCCAATCAAGCGAAAGGTGAATTTTTAGCCAATATGACTCACGAGATTCGAACCCCCATGAATGGCGTCATTGGTATGTTATCTCTCACCTTGGAAACTGACTTGACACCCACGCAACGCGAATATTTGGAAATTGCGAATGGTTGTGGAAATACGTTAGTGACTTTGTTGAATGACATTTTAGATTTTTCTAAACTCGAAACCGGACAACTGGAATTTGAATGCGTTCCGTTCGACATTCATCTGGTCGTCGAAGAAACCGTGGAGTCTTTGGCCAAGCATGCCCATCAAAAAGGAATTGAATTGGTACTATGGCTGGAGGATGATGTTCCCCACGGGGCCCATGGTGACCCTAATCGGTTTCGCCAAATTCTCCTCCATCTCGTTAGCAATGCGATTAAGTTCACAGAACAAGGAGAAGTGTTTGTGCAAATCAAAACCGTCACCTGTCATTCGCAACAACTCCAGCTACGTTGTGACATCTCTGACACTGGTATCGGCATATCTGAAGCGGTGCAACAACAAATTTTTGAACTCTTCCATCAAGCCGATAATTCTGCCACTCGTCAATATGGAGGAATGGGGTTGGGATTGACTTTAAGCAAACAACTGGTGAAGCGATTGGGTGGCGATTTAGGGGTCCAATCCACTCTCGGCAAAGGTAGTACCTTTTGGTTCACGATCGCGTTACAACCTACTGATACTCTGATTTCCCAGTCCACCTGTGATTTACCAACAGAACTTATCACGGATAGGTGCGTGCTTATCGTTGCCTCTAATCTGACCCAACGCCAGGTGTTGGGAGATTATCTCACACGTTTCGGGCTTCTCTATGACTGTGCTAACGATGCCACCCAGGCGTTGGATAAGTTGTATACAGCCGAATTACAGGAGAAGCCCTTTGAAGTCGTGATTTTAGACATGACGATGCCCGGTATGGAAGAGTTAGAACACGCGATTTCGGCCAGTGTGAGTCTTGCCAATACACCATTGATGATGTTAACTTCCACATTGCACACTCAAACGTCAACCAACCGGTCCAAACTCTATTTGAACAAACCAGTCCGTCAAACCGATTTACAAGAAGCCATCAAACAAGCAATCCTGGCTTCTCACCCAGTGACTGTTGAACAAAATATCGATTTGATAAAGCTACCTTCACTAACGATTCCCTTGATTTCTGCTAAACGAATGGGGGAAGCAGAACGGCTGCTTGAACAAACGGTTGCGGTTTAATTAGAAGTGCCTTAGTCGTGGAAAAATCTCGGTGGACTAGAGGCGGAAGCCGGTGACCTTTCACCGGCTAAAGCCTCTAGTCCACCGATTCCCTACTTCTGTTTCCGCCACTCCCACGGGGTTTGATGAATCCCTGCGGCAGACCAGATACCCAGTTTAGTACGAGTTGCCCGTTGTTCTGCCTGGAAGTATTCCGATTTTTTACAATAGGCATCGTACACGGCCACCTGACCTGCGGTGACTTGGGCCAAGTTTAAGTTCACTTCACCGCGATAGACTTCACCTACTACCCGACCATAACGGTCCTGGTCAATTTGCACCAATTTCACGGAATTCCCGGCAATGGCACGCAAATGATCGCGGGCCTGCTTGCCCCAAGGAGTCTGACCCATTTCAGGCGCATCAATGCAATATAAACGCACTTTAGTTTCCTTCCCTTGACACTGCACCGTCATGGTATCCCCATCGTAAATATTTAACACCTCACAACCATCGGTTGCGCTAGGCAACGTATTGAAAAATAAGGCGAAGATGGCAATGACCACAATAACGAGGGTTGGATATTTTTGACGTTGTAAATGTTTAATCAGAGATAATAATGAGTCTAGTTGTTTTTTATCCATAGTGATAAGTACCTATATAGTAATATTCCTTTTTTTATAGGCATCGTGGCCAATATCTCACTGATTTTCACCTCCGGTACGCAGGTGAAGAGATTGCGAGTTTCATCTAGGGTCAAGTTAAATTTTTTGGTAGTGATGCAATGTGGGTTCACTGTCTGAACTTTGATTAGAATGATTTTCAGGTAGTGATGCAATGTGGGTTCTCTGTCTGAACTATGATTAGAATGATTTTCAGATGGACTATGATTCGTCAAGCCTCCTTTCATAGCCCTCATTTAATCATTTCAATCAGAGTTCAAGACCTAAGAGAAACCGCAAGATATTTCACCTAGATTGCATCACTACCGATTTTCAGATGGACTCTGATTAGTCAAGCCTCCTTTCAGAGTCCTCATTTAATCCTCTCAATCAGAGTTCCAGACCGAAGAAAAACCTCTCGATATTTCACCCGAATTGTATCACTACCAAGTTTTTCTTGACCATGGTTAGGGTAGTAAATTCACTGTAGGACATTTACTAGATTTGTTTATGACCAGGAGTTCAAAGCGTCGCTTTGAACTCCCGGGAAGTCGGAATGGTGTCTCTCACGTTACCTTCCCTTCGCTTTACATTCCACCATTAACAACGCTGTTGGATGGTGTGTTTTGGCCGTTTGATCCGCATTCGCCACCCGTGGTTGAATAGTGATTTTTGCGGGACGAGAGGAGACAGGCGGTGAAGGAGTGAGTCGTGGCCCACTGGCAAGCAGATCATTGGGTGGCGTCGGAGTGCCTTCCCGTTCTAACAAAACAAAACTACTTGAATTGTCACGTTGACCACAGGGCGTTTTCATTAATCCAGTGACATCTAACATGCCGGCTGGCAAAGCAAACAGTCCTTCCACAGCACTTTGGTCTGGAGTGGTAATCGTCACCACACCGTCCACGCCCATTTCGGAGGAGGCGTTAATAACCTTAGCAATGGATTCATACGTGAAATTATACACGCCCGTGGTGACAATCCCAATATTCCCACCGTGGCCCTTTTTGGCTTTGGCAAAAATTTGGCTACCATCTAAGATGACGAATTTGGGTTGGAAGACAATATTGCCACCTCCGCCAAACTCTTCACTGACACTGGTGGAGATTTGACTGCCAATGAGGTACACGTAATTGGGCGCCGTGATAATTAAATCTCCTCCATCAGCACTGAGGGCGGAGGTTTGAATGGAACTGTTGCGCATGTTCAATGTGTCACCTACCATCATCAGTATCTGTCCTGCTTCACCACGATTTTCACTGCGGGCCGTAACCAATCCACCTTTGGTCAACGATGCGGATTGCGCTTGAATTTGGACATTTCCACCACGGGCGGGACCAAAAGTTTTAGCACTGATCGTTCCCGTTTCTGTCAAAATTAAATTTCCCGTTTGTAACACCAACGTTCCACCAGCCCCGGCCGGATCCGTCTCGCCTTGAGAAACGGTGAATAGACCACTGCTAAACCGGTCTGCGGATTGGTCTTGACCAGACAATTTCGTCTCTCCTGCGACTTGAATTATCAACTTACCACCTTGACCTGGGCCAAAGGTGCTGGTGCCGACTTGCGCACCGTCGGCAAGATTGAGGCGATTGGCTATCAAAAACAGTGTGCCTCCCTCACCGGCATCAGCATTGCGACCTGACGCATTGGCACTGATTAAACTGCCATATCCTGTGCTGTCAGTGCCTGCTAAATTCACGGTGTCGCTGACTTGGATGGCGATATTCCCGCCCTTGCCGCTACCACCACTGTCAGCCCGAATCATGGTGCCATTGGAGACGTTTAGGGTACGCGCACTGATGGTCAAGGTGCCACCGTTACCTGTGCCACCTGTCAGTGCCGAAATACTGGAGGTGCGACGTGGGTCACGCTGGTCGGCACCGGCGAGGTTGACACCTTCGGTCACTTGGATATTGACACTACCACCTGCACCACTGCCTAGCGTGGTAGAAGTGATAACGGCACCGTCATTTAGGGTCAGTTCTTTGGCCTGTAACACAATGGTGCCACCCGCGCCACCGTTTTCTTTCGCACGAGTGTTGGCCGCAATGGAACTGCCTTGCTTTTTCCCACTGTCGGTTCCAGACAAGGTCACTCCTTCTTTGGCACGAACCACAATATTACCTCCTTGTCCTGACCCTTGCGTAGTGGCATTGAGATTGGCTCCATCTTTTAGGCTTAACGTCCCCGTTTCTATCTCAATGGTGCCCGCATTGCCCTGACTGTTTTCAGCAGCCCCTGTGATAATGCCACTAGCCACACCTTTACTATTGGCGCCAATAAATTCCGTGGCACCGTTCACTTTCAGAGTCACTTTACCACTGTGGCCTGCGCCTGCGGTGCTACTTAAAAATCGCCCACCGGTGGCGGTGACAGAGTCAGCTTGTACATCAATGCGTCCGCCGTCTTGTTCTTTGGAGGCATTGGCTTGTACGGAGGCTTCGGTCAAGGTGAATCGCCCGGCCCGAATGTAAATGCCTCCTTGAGTTCCACCACCGCTAACAGACACGATAGATTCTTGAACCGTCATTTCCCCAGGTGAGGCGGAGGAGGTTAAGTCTGCTGGTTGCGGTGTCACATCCCCTTTGGAGGAGACGCTGGCTAAATTGAGACGTCCACCACTGACTGCTACTTTGGATTGGTAAATTTTGAGATGACCTCCCACCAATGATAACGTTTTCCCAGCGGTAGCAGTCATATTGGTATTCCCTTCCACCGTCAACGCGGCCGGCGAGTCTCCCACAAAACCAAAGGCTTGCACGGGGGCTACCGTCAACACACTGTTGGTTGGAGAACGGGCATTAAATTCGCTACCATCTTGAAAACGCAACGTGTCTGCGGTACTGGCATGAAAAGACCCTGGGACATCTAAAGTGGCATTGGGGCCAAACACCATTCCTGCCGGATTAATCAAATATAAATCCGCATTAGGAATGGTGCTACGCAGGGCACCATCAATATTGGAAGCAGTTCCCCCCGTGACTCGACCAATCACGTTGGTCACATTCTCAGGTCCAGAAAAAGTAGCCGAATCGCCCGTATTCACATTCAATTTGGCAAAACTGTGGAATAAATTGCCACCACGTTGCTGACCTAATTCAGCACCGATGGCATAATTGGGACCTTCTAAGTTCATCTGCGGCCCTAAGGTCCCATCTAGCGTGACTTCTGCATGAAGGGTGGTAAATGCACATAAACTCATCATAGAAACGGATAGTTTGGATTTCATAACAATTCCTCCGGAATAAAGTACACAGAACCTGGAATTAGCAACCAGGAATCCAGAAAATCACCTAAACTGGCAACTCACTGTATGTAAGTGTACCACAGAAATTTAGTTTTTTCCAGAAACTCAGTTTCTTTAAGAAACTGAGTTTCTGACTACTTCTTTTTGAGACGCCTTTTGACCCACCACCAAGCCCCACCCGCTACTGCGCAACTGAATCCAATCGCCGTCAGAAACGGCGAGAAACTCATTGACGCCGGCCACGGTTGCGTTATCAACCCCGAACTGGAAGCGACGATAGCACCCGCGCCAATGCCGACACCAAGGGCTTGAATATTCTCCGTCAGACTCTTATCACGCACCGCCCGTTGCTGTTCCAATTGGGCTTGTTCTAACGCGGCCATCCCCCGAATGGTTGCTAACGTGCGGTCAAAGAGACTCGTCCCAGTATTTAGGTAACTCAAGTAACTACTCAATTGTTGCTTAAAACGTAACGCGGTCTCCTCAAATTGTTGGAGAAAGGCTATATCGTCTTCAGGGAAGTCGCGTCGACAAAGGTCAGCCAACTCAGCTAACCGCGTCTGGTAGTTAATGAAGTTGGTTTGGAGAGACTCCAGATGGTCTTGAATATTGCGAATCCAATGCACGTAAGGAAAGAGTTGCTTGGATAATTGACCTAGCAACGTGTTGAGAGTGTGTAAACGTTGCGTGGTATCTCCTCCCAACTGTTCAAATTGTTGCACCACCGCTTCTAACTGGCTATATAACTCCAATGCCTGGTAATACGCCTGTTGGGCTTGATAATAAGTCCACAGAATTTTACTCCTGGCGATTAACAAATGCAACCAAGTGAAATAACTGTCGCCAATCCGTGAGAGAGTGTCAGGATGGTCATTGAACCATACTAGCAAATGACATTGTTCCATAGAACCGACCCGGCCAGAGGCGGTTTGAGGCGAATCAAATTCAAAGATAGGACTGCCAAATAATTTACCTTGGTTGATGAGTTCTGGTGGAGAGACACTGGTATCGGCTAACAAGGCATTGACACATTTTTCGGCTAACTGGGCATCTGGAGTGGTCAACGGTTTGATGAATAATTGCAACGTTTGCCCAATCGTGGCGGCAATTTGAGAAGGTAACAGCACCCCATGCGGATTGAAGTGGCGTAACTGGTCGATGGTAAAGGAATCGTTGCTGTATATCGTTATATCCGACACGTAGGAATCTAAAATGCGCATCGGATAACAACGACCCCGTAACATGCGGCCCGGTAACGTCGGTTGGCCTTGAGTCAATTCCAAAACCTGTTCCTGACGCAACAGTTCCAAAAATCCCGTGGGCGGGTCACCTTCGGCTTGTGGTTGAAAGTCAAATTGACATGGTTGTTGTTGCCAAGGGGCTTGACATTGATAGCATAGCAACCGTTGCCGAAGGTCAATTAATTGAGGAAAATCCAATTTCTCTGGCTTCCCCAACGCGGCGCAAGTGTCCCATAATGCCGAAGCA
>JAABRD010000040.1 GCA_011391085.1 Thiotrichaceae bacterium
AGGGGTCGGGGGTGAGGGAAAATACCGCAAAATTACTGCTTCAGTACTTACTTCCCGGACCAAATTATCGAAAGATAGATAAGCTTCAAAGGGCAACCAATAATACTTAATAAAACGCCAGAGAATTTCTATCAAATTTAACGACGAACTATAAGCAGGTAAATATCTAATGAAAACCCCCTGTGCTTCCCAGAGCGGAAGGCGATTTAAAAATGAATGACTGGTATGCACGGAGGCATTGTCTAGCAAAACGACTCTGGGTAAGGTACTCTGAAGACTGGCAAAGGCATCAAAACAGGCTATCACCACGTCGGTATTGACACTGCCTGTCACACAAAAGGATTCATAACGGTTATCCACCGTTAAAAATCCCAGTACATTTAAACGTCGGCTGGGTTGTGAAGGGATTTCAAGAGTTTCGCCAACAGGTTGCCAGGCATATGGTACACTGGGTTGCAAATCAAAGCCAGTTTCATCAAAAAACCATAATTCGATTTGCCCTTCGTCGTGTTGTGTACGATACTTCAAAATAGACTCTTGGGCCGCTTTAAACTCGTCTTCATCACGTCGATCCGTCATGGTTTTTCGGATTCGTTTCCAAGTCAAGCCGGCGGCCTTTAAAACTCGTTTGAGGGTAGATTCGCTGACACGTTTACCAGTTTGATCAAGTAGAACCGCACGAATACTGACTATCGAACGAGGGTGTTCTTTAGCTAACTCTAACACCAAGGATTGTTCGGCGGTGGTTAAGCGGCCGGGATTGCCACTCCGCGGTTTGTCAATCAAACCTGCGGGACCTGCTTGTTCCCATTGGTCAATCCAAGCCGAAACCGTGTCACGATCCACCGCACACCGTTGGGCAATCTCCGCGATGGAAACGGCCTGCGCACTCCAAAGTATGGCCTGCGCACGAAGCCTGGGCCGGGGTTTGTCACCGTGTTTCAAAATCTCGGTTAACTGATTGAGTTGTTCTGCCGTCAGGGGACTGACAAATTTCACGGGAATTTTCATGAGAAACCTCAGACTATCTAATTTAGGTTTGATTTAGTCTCATTCTATCACCAATCAATTAGTTTAGTCAAGCGATTATTAGACACACTTCTGGGAAAGACCTTTTAACCTTAATTTGCCGTCTTTAAAATACCTGCGAATTAGTGCTTCGGTACTTACTAGATACCACTGTCTTGATTGACTTATCCCGCGGTCATCTGGAAGCCAGTGATTTTATCGATAAGTACCAAAGCCGAAATTTTACGGTATTTTCAATCGTCGCCCTCACCCCCGGCCCCTCTCCCCCTGGGAGAGGGGCCTAAGGTGAGGGTAAACATATCACCCACATTGCATCACTACCAATTTTTTGATAAGTGGATAAGACACCGGCGAAAATGAGTTAGACATCATATTTGATACCTCTTTGAGTCATCTGTGATAAGACCGCGTTTTTATAGTTACCTCGGTAGTGATGCAAGGTTTGTCTCATCTCGATCCAAGTTATTTTGTAAGTCATGATGAATTATTCTATCAAGTTGAGTTCACAGAAACTTTACTATAATCGTTATAACGGTATAATATTTGAAATCGGTTATAACAAACCTGCTATAATGATGTAGTGATATTCCTTTATTTTTGTACACCCCCCACACGCGGTGGGTACAGGGGCAGGGGGTACAAATGAGAAGAAATGTTACTATAAACTACCCAGTGAAGTTGTTCCAAATCACCAGTATCATTCCAATTCCTACCACACTCAAAACCAATTATCCTAAATAACGATGACCCTGACAATCCGTAGCAAAGTCTTATTACTCTCCTTGACTCTCTTTAGCATTCCCTATGTTGGCTATGAATACGTGCGCGAAATGGAAAAATATTTGCGCGATAACTTAGAAAATTCTCTCCAAGAAACAGCTAAAACGGTAGCCGGTGTTTTAAATGATCGTCCCCTCTTGTTTAGCCGCAAATTGGTAGATACCGTGAAAGAAGATGAACAACTCTTTGCGCATACGTTAAAGACTCCCATTCAGCTAGATGGCGACTTAGAGGATTGGAACGACATCGTAGCGCAAATAGGGACTTATGCAGAAAAGCATATTCTCAAAAATACTGGCAACTATGATCCCAATTCGTTGTCGTTTCAACATGTTTTGGGGAAGCACCGGGCCTTTTTATACGCCTTGTTTAAAGTCCGTGATGACAAAATCATCTATCGTGAAACCAATAACCTACGCTTAGATCGCAGTGATCATCTGCAAGTGGTGACGCAAGAACCCAATGGCCAATTTTATCGTTATATCATAGCGCCGTCAGGGCCAGGCTGGATCAGCGCATATAAAGTTCCGATTCATGGTGATTCCCCCAAAGCCGAATTAACGAATTGGATTCAAGGTGATTGGCACATAGTCCCAGGCGGTTACACCATCGAACTGCGCATTCCTGTTAACAAAGTGGACGACAGGCTAGGCTTTGCCATTGCCGATATAGACGGTCCTACCGAGTTAGACATCAAAACGCTGATTGGCACCTCTGCTATTCAAAATTTGGAAACAGTAGGTAAAATCTTTATTCCCTCTCCAGATATTGAGCAAATTATTAAATTCTCAGGAGACGCCCCGGGGCGCAGATTATGGGTGTTAGATCAACAAAAACGAGTGTTGGCCAAAAGTGGTGACTTGCAACGAGAATTTCCGCATCATCCCTTGAATAACTTGTATAGTTTATTATTGCCCCCAGCTTCAGAACAATTTAAAGATGATCAAGCGCGGGCCGCACGTTTAGAAGGTGAAGAGGTCAATAGTGCCCTGAAAGGCCAAGCTGAAATCCGTTGGAGTGCCACTTCAGATGCCCAAGCCGTCATTGTTTCCGCCGCTTTTCCGGTGTTTGCCGATGGACAGGTGATTGGCGCAGTGGTGGCCCAAGAGACCACCAATAGTATTTTAGCCGTGCAACGTCAAGCCATTGCCAGTTTATTTAATAAAACGCTGATTATCTTCAGCGTGGTCACCTTGTTACTGTTAATTTTTGCGAACCGTTTGTCGGTACGTTTGCAACAGTTACGCAATCAAGCCGAAGTCGCAATTGACCCCAATGGACGAGTCACGACGACTAAAATCGGTTCCACGGCAAAGGACGAAATTGGTGATCTCTCCCGCAGTTTTTCCGCTATCCTAGAAAGACTCAAACAGTATAACACTTATTTAGAAGGCATGGCCAGCCGCTTGTCTCACGAATTGCGAACCCCGTTGGCCGTCGTCAAATCTTCTTTAGAAAATCTGGAAGCCTTAGATTTACAGGAAGGACGTTTACATAGTGAGTCACATGTGTACACAGAACGGGCCAAAGACGGCATCAACCGTTTGAACATGATTATCACTCGTTTGAGTGAAGCCACCCGTTTAGAACAAGCCTTGCAAAATGCTGACCGTGAAATATTTAACTTAACTGAATTGGTCAGCAGTTGTGTCGCAGGCTATCGCTTGGCTTTTCCTGACCAGTTGTTTCAAGCCGAACTGGCACGGACTCCGATTGCCTTAAATGGTGTTCCAGACCTGATTGCCCAAATGCTTGACAAGTTGATTGCCAATGCAATTGATTTCTCTGAAGAAAGCAATCCGATCAAAATTTTGTTATATCGCGACAAACAATTGGCCCGTTTAGATGTGATCAATCGTGGCAAAACGTTACCTCCCGAAATCGAACAAGAACAATTGTTTGACTCAATGGTCTCCTTTCGTCCCCAAACTGGCAAAAAGGAGCCTCATTTAGGGTTGGGTCTGTATATAGTGCGTCTAATCGCAGGCTTTCATGGTGGTTTCGTCAAGGCCAGTAATAATCCAGAAGGTGCAGGTGCAATGTTTACAGTGCTGTTACCTATGACCGAGAAGCCGGTACCGTTGTTGGGAAAGGGGGAATGAACTTATTATGCCAGCCCCAGGAGTCCAAAGCGTCGCTTTGAGACGCATAAAGCTACGCTTTTTCCTCCTGGTTTTGGTTCTCAATGACCCAAAATATGACTAGCAATTCTGATTGCTGTGGAAGCACCCTTGGGGTTAGCAGCGGCAAAACACAATAAGTAAATAGGTACTCCACGCGAATTTTTTAGTGGACGAGGATTTTTAGCAACTCCTTTAAAAATCGCAGACAACCGTTCCACAAAGAATTTTCCAATAGCTTCCAAATTGGCGATTTTACTCGTCTGTTCCCTAATGTCAAACAAATCCTTAACTATTTCGGTTCGGTAAAAAGCATTTTGCCAATCTGTGGTACCAAATAATTCAGTCAATCTCTTTGACTGAGATTCATCAGGGAGACCTTTGCGAGTCAGTAAACGATTAACTGCCTGCCCCAACGGGAACAAAATCCATAAATCGATACCTTGGGTTTTCGCAATCATTTCTAATGTTTGCCACTTGACTTGCATTCCATACGGGTCTAAAAAAACCACCGCCCGCGTTGTTCTCCAATCTGTTTGTTGACACCAATTTTGTAAAAATTGGTTGGCTTCCTTATTGTGAATCTGAATGGGCGAACCAAGGTGAACATATTGGTCTCTTAGTAAGTTTAATTCTTTAGCATATTTTGGCTTCTTTTCAAGAAAGAGATATTCGCTAAAAGGCGGCTGATTTTCTAGCGCGATTACGGCACTACCTCTCAGGAATTGTTGAACTTCAATATCTTCTTCTATGTCATCATCAAACAACCCGCCAACGGGTTCATTTGACCCAATGGAGTCACGATGGCCAGTTCCAGCAAAAGCATCCACTATAGATAGTGCGATAGTATTTTGCCTGTGTATTTTTGCTGAAAATGGTCATATACGCGGCCAAATACTTACGAATCCCTTCTAATTTTTCTTCAGTCCATGGTCCACCAAATTGATGAGAAGTGATTTTAGTCATATACGACACGTATCTCCTATTTGTTTAATCTTTGGCATTTGATGCCAAATTTTACCCTCTAACAAACCACCATTTACCTTCTTAGAACGTTTCACTCCATCAGGTCCCCACGTTCCCCATTGCTTAAAAAAGAACCTCACTCGTTGTTTGCGGCACTGCTGTTGAATATTTCGCACCCATTCTTCTTTCATGGGACGTGCTTGGTTTCCAGATTCACCACCGACAATGATCCAATGAATGCCCTTCAAGTCAATGTTACCCAAATCTTCTAACAACGGTTCAATTGACAAAAATCTCACGGTTGCTGGAATTTTCTGGAGTTTCTTAATTCTGGGTATTCCTTGTTTGCGATTTTCGACAGACACTCCTAGCCAAACATTAGCAGACACCGAATGATTTTTAAAATAACTCGCCATTTGTGAGGCCCGTTTAGTTAAAATTTGATAGGTATGTTGCGGCGTGTCAGAAATGACTTGAAACACCTCATCCAAGAAACTCGTGTCAACGTCTTCATGGAATAAGTCACTCATGGAATTGACAAAGAAGAGTGTCTTCTTTTTAGTTTTTCGTGGTACTTCTAAAGCCGATCTGATCTGTTGAATTTTACCAGTCCATTGAATAGTTCCATTCTTCGCCTTTTTAGTGACACCTTGATATTGAGGAAGACCCATAGCCGCCAGCCGATATGCCATTTTAGCAGCGTAACAATGCTTACAGCCTTCACTCACTATTTGACAGCCGGTCATGGGATTCCAAGTTTTTTCGGTCCATTCAATTTTAGTCATATCAAATTTACCTCTGGAAGACCAGGATTTCAAGGCGTCGCTTTGAAACGTACAAAGCTACGCTATCGTCTCCTGGTCAGGAAAAAATTTTTCATCTAACAGTTGTTCCAACGTATATGGACAGGTGCTAGGAAAAGTTTTCACGGGGAAACCGGTTTCATCACTGGCTAACTTCACCGCTTTGGAATAGGCTTTGTTGACTGCTTCCAACAAGTGAGGTTTTAAACTGGGACTCATTTCTAGCAAACTGTTGATTTGGTAACGTCGTTCAAGGATGAAACTGCGCCAACTGTGTTCATGGAAAGTTTGCCAAGGTTCGTCCAGTTGTTTGAGTGAAAACTGCCATTTCAATAAGTACGCAATCAAAAGACTAAAATAGCTGGTCAGTTCATATCTATCTCGTTTTGCTATACTTTCCAATTCTTCGATTAACAGTTCAATCTCCAGTTCCGCCAACTTCCTTTGTTGCAATAATCGGATATGATGTTGAATCCAGCCGTAAAAATCTTGTTCATACAATGTGGCAGAGTTGTTCATCATGTTATTTCAAGAATGTTTTAAGAAAACCTGACCTTTCGCAGTTTGGAAAGGGAGAAGAAAACCTGACAGGTTTTTGAGACCTGTCAGATTTGAACAGTGATGTTATTTCTTACAAATACAAACTCTTCTGCCCACGTCCAATGCCAGACACGCCGGAACGTACCACTTCGATGATCAGCGAGGCTTCCACAGCTTTGAGGAAGGCATCCATCTTATCGCAGGCGCCTGTCAGTTCAATGGTGTAAGTGGCATCGCCCACGTCAATAATGCGACCCCGGAAGATGTCCACTAGACGTTTGACTTCTTCACGTTGATTAGCGGTAGCCACTTTGACTTTGAGGAGGAGGAGTTCGCGTTCAATATGCGATCCTTCGCTGAGGTCAATCAGTTTGACTACTTCCACCAATTTGTTCAATTGTTTGGTGATTTGTTCAATGACTTCCTCAGAACCCCAGGTGACGAGGGTCATCCGTGACATGGAAGGGTCCTGCGTTGGTGCGACGGCAAGCGATTCAATGTTGTAACCGCGGGCGGAGAAGAGTCCAGCAACCCGTGATAAAGCACCCGGTTCGTTTTCAAGCAAAATAGAAAGAATGTGACGACGCATAGTGTTAAGCTAACTCCCGTTCTTCTTGGTATGGCGATAATATCATTTCATGTTGTCCTTTACCAGCAGCAACCATGGGATAGACATTTTCCGAGGGGTCAATTTTGAAGTCCAGAAAGACCAGTCGATTTTGGAGGGCGAGGGCTTCTCTCAAGGCATTTTCCACGTCGCCAGGTTTTTCAATCAACATGCCGATATGGCCGTAGCTTTCGGTCAGTTTGACAAAATCGGGCAAGGCTTCCAAATAGGTATGTGAATAGCGTTTGTCGTAAAACATTTCTTGCCATTGTCGCACCATGCCCATGTAACCGTTATTGAGGTTGACAATTTTTAAAGGCAAGTCAAATTGTTTGCAGGTTGACAGTTCCTGAATACACATTTGAATGCTGGCATCGCCTGTGATACAGACGACGGTTTCGTTGGGGAAGGCTAATTTGACGCCCATGGCAGAGGGCATTCCAAAGCCCATGGTGCCTAAACCGCCTGAGTTAATCCAGCGCCGCGGTTTGGTGAATTTGTAAAATTGGGCGACAAACATTTGGTGTTGACCCACATCGGAAGTGATATAGGCGTCGCCCTGGGTCAGTTCGTAGAGTTTCTCGATCACGAATTGAGGCTTAATCAGTGGACTCTTACGGTCATAGCGCAAGCATTTGGTGGCACGCCAAGCCTCAATTTGTTTCCACCAGGCCGCTAACGCTTCGACATCCGGTTTACGGTCACTTTCTTGAACCGCTTTAATCATGTCTTGTAACACGCGGTCCACCGTGCCGACGATGGGGATATCGACTCTCACATTTTTGGAAATGGAGGAGGGATCGATGTCAACATGGATGATTTTGGCTTGTGGACAAAAGGTCTTCACGTCGCCGGTCACGCGGTCATCAAAACGTGCCCCAATGGCAAGTAACACGTCACATTCGTGCATGGCCATGTTGGCTTCATAAGTCCCGTGCATTCCCAACATGCCCATAAATTGCGGGTCCGTGGCGGGATAAGAACCTAACCCCATCAAGGTTTGCGTGATGGGATAGCCGAACAATTTGGTCAATTCCACCAATTCTTTCGAACCGTTGCCCAGGACGACTCCTCCCCCTGTATAAATCATGGGTCGTTTCGCGGATAACAGGAGGTCCACCGCTTTGCGAATTTGGCCGGGGTGTCCATTGAGGATGGGTTTATAAGACCGTATTTCAATGTTTCCGGGATATTCAAAGACACTCCGATGGGCGGTCACATCTTTGGGAATGTCCACGAGAACTGGACCCGGCCGACCAGAGGCGGCCAGATAAAAGGCTTTTTTGATAGTTTCCGCCAATTTTTTGACATCGTTGACCAAAAAGTTATGTTTGACACAGGGGCGGGAAATCCCCACGGAATCAACTTCTTGGAAAGCATCGTTGCCTATCAAACTGGTTGGAACTTGACCGGTGATAATGACCAGGGGGATGGAATCCATGTAGGCCGTTGCAATGCCCGTGATCGTATTCGTCACGCCAGGGCCAGAGGTGACCAGCACGACGCCCGTTCTGCCACTGGCACGGGCATATCCGTCGGCGGCATGAACGGCGGCTTGTTCATGGCGGACCAGGATATGCCGGATTTGCTTCTGCTTAAACATGGCATCGTAAATGTGTAAAACGGACCCCCCAGGGTAGCCAAACACGATGTCCACGCCTTCTTGCACAAGGCTGTTAACCAGAATTTCGGCACCTGTCATCGTTTCAGGTTGACTGGTTGCATCATTCATTTGAGTCTCCATAAAAATAATAAATGGGTGATAGTTGCGAGTTTAAAATCAATTTTGTACTCTGATTTTAGTTAGGATAGACTAAAATGTAAAATAATGCAAATTTTTAAATGGGCTGGTATACGGCCACGTCAAAAAATTACATTTAAGTAATGGTTAATAGTGAATCTTGCTAGGACTTACGCAACAATTTTTGTAATTTTACGATTTTACAGGGGTGTGTTGTGCGGCTTTCCTAAACCTCGAAGGTTTAGGAAAACTGGTTTGCGTAAGTTCCACTGCTACACCATTTAAATTCAATCGTTGAAAATCATTCATCATGTACAAACTAATAATCTCACCAGTCGCCCTTAAAATATTACGGCGAATACCCAAACACATGGCGGACTTGATTTGGCAAAAACTAAATATTTTGGCAAAAGACCCTGTTGCCCCCAATCCAAATGTTAAAAAACTCAAGGGACAAGTTGGTTATCGCCTGCGTGTTGAAGATTGGCGGGTTATTTATACTCTTCACCATAACAAATTAGAGATTCTAGTGATTAAAATTTCCCCACGCGGAGGTGCATACCAAAAATGAACGTGCAATTTATCAATAAAGACAACCAACCAGAATGGGTCGTGATCCCTTATGACGAATATCAAAGATTGTTAGAGTTAGAAGAGGATTTTGAAGACCTTCAAGACCTCAATTTCGCGTTAGCCAATCCACCCGAAAAAATTCCCATGGAAATTGCCTCCCGGTTACTCAAGGGGGAAAATCCAATCTTGGTGTGGCGGGAGTATCGTCGTTTCACTCAACCGCAATTGGCCTTGACTTGTCACATCGATCCTCAAGTTTTATTTGAACTGGAAACGAGGCAACGGGAACCGTCATTGCAGGTGTTGCAAAAATTGGCTAGAACGTTGCGGGTGGATTTGGAATTATTGTTGGAACGAGAAGAAGAGGAAATCCAATAAAGTGGGCCAGGCGTCCAAGGCGTAGCTTGGTCCAGCTTCTGACAAAGCTACGTTTTGGATGTCTGGTTCCGCCAAACATTTCCCTACGGTTTTGCACAATCGCAACAAATTTTTTGTTCAGGCCGAAGACTCTCCCCCCCATTGCGTTTCTGCATGTCTGCAATAGCATTTGGAGAACAATCGCATTGTCTGACCACAACGTCCCACCATGTCATCATCTTCCCTCTCTTTACTGTAGCCCACTTCACAGGGCATGAGAAAATTGTCAAGGGAGTTGCGGGGTGCCCCAACTTACGCAAAGATAACACATAACCCTGTGGTGATGAAACCAACAGTTTCAATCCGGGGTCAATTGCACAACATTCGGGGGCCAGTCCCTTGTTCCACTCTTTGAGAAATTCAATAGGTTGAGTCACCTTAGTCGCAACCTTTTCCCAGGTGTCTCCCGGAATTGTTTCATAAAACTTTATGTTAGGCACATAGTTCGCCGGTCGGCCAATTCGTATTTGCCAACCAGAGGTTAGCGTATAAGGCCAAGAAATGTTGTTCCACTCTGCCAGTTCATGAACGTTTTGATTGTAGGTCGTGGCAATCTTTTCGAGAAAATCACCGGGTTGCACAGAGTAAAGTCCTGACCGCGAGGGTGACGTTGTACAACCATTGAGAATGATCATTCCAATCAAACAACCTACCACCACAATTGGCCGATTTGGCTTGAAAAAACGAAGTGTGACATGAGATTCCATAATAATCCACCTAAATAAATTAAAAATCATAGGTAGCCTTGAAATACCGGTGATTGGCCCACTCAGATAGGCAATGTTGCCCGTCCTGACCTTTCATCCAGAATGTAAGGCATTACCCAATCATACTCTCTTTTCACAATGGAAAATGATACTCATTGAGAGTCAGCAAGTGAACTCAAACTCAATCATTCATTCCCCCATCGGCATTGACAAATGGGAAAGAATAAGGTCCAAGTTTGACTTTATTCACTCACTCACACCAATAATGCTATAATAGGTTAACAGAGTTGTCAAATAGGTCATAACCAAATATACTAAAAATGCCATTGATTACATGAAAGATACCAACTTTTTTGGTTTTCACTATGATATACTGATTATCTGTTTTGCATTTATTCTATAATAATTAGATAATTTTTGGCTTAATTATAAATATTGAGGTATTTTTTGGGGCACACCATGAAGTCCACAAATTTTGAGTGTTAACCATCCATGCCTACTCGCCACCGCGACATTCGGGAAGTTCCTTATGACAAGAGTCTTGCAATCTTGATAAGATTCGAGAACTCTGAAATGAGTGATGGGAAAGCCACCGGGTAAGTTTAAATTATCGATATTAACCACTAAAAGTTACTGGCTACTAAAAAGAGATTACAACCGTGCTTACTATAGCTGAAGTCAAAGATAAAATTCAAAAACTCACGCAACAGTATAATCGTCTCAAAACTCAAATTGAAGCCATTTCAAATGAGGAAGAGATCGTTAAAAAGACTGCGGAATCTGAACAAATATTGTCTCAAATTAACTCCTTACGTTTGATACTGGCAAAGTTAGAGAGTCAACAAAGACAGGCTATCGCCCAAAAAACTAAAGTGACAACGAAACCTAAGGGGACTTCTCCTGCCGAGACTGCCACCGCGATGACGGAAAATTCTTCGGCGGGTGATGCTAAAAAAGCGGCCGTGGCTAAACGTGGTGCCCTACGTGCCACGCCAGAGGATATTGTTTTATTTGAACAACGTGTGAGTCTGATTGAATCTTCTCAAAAGAAAACCCGTGAACAACTTCAAAAATTTGGTGTTGTCAAAGAGGATCTCTTGCGGTTAAAAGAAGAGGCGGAAAAACATGCCATTCATGTTGCCCAACAAAGTCACTTCACAAATGAACGATTACAACAACAAATTGCTGATCTGACCGGTCAACTGGAGTTAAGCCAATCTCGCTACGAAAACCTTAAAAGAGAATCGGACACTCATTCTTATCAGACCGAACGAGATATTAATTCTCTCAAAGAAAAATTGGCAGCCGCGGAGGAAAAACAAAGTCAGTTGGAAAAGGAACGGGCGCGTTTGTTTCGTAGCCGCGGGGGCCAAGGTTTTTGGACCGGATTTTTAATCGGTCTCGGAATCAGTATGATATGTATAGTCACCTTCCTGGGAATCGTTTGGAAGACTCCCTGGTTAGACGGAATCGTTTGTCAACCCAAAACGCTACAGGAACCTGCAACCCAGGAGTAACCGCAATAACCCATGAGTTCAAAGCGCAACTTTGTCAAAGCTACGCTTTGAATTTCTGGAACAATTTTACTTTATTTACATACCACACATTTATAACCATGAAATTATTCAAAAATAATCCTTTCAAAAAGAAAATCGCTTACCGTTTCACATTTTACGTTATCTTGTGGAGTTTCCTAGTGATTTCACTCTCTACAAGTTGGCAATTATATTCTGAATATGGAGAAGACGTTGCCGACATAGAACAACGTCTGAGTCAAATTTATAACGACTATCTTTTGGTAGTTGATCGGCAATGGAACGACCACACTGCCCTTCGCGTCCGAGATTTTTTAAAGAACACCGTTGAGACAAAACCGGACATTGTGCAATATCTACAAGTTACCTTGGAAGACGGTAAGATTTTGTCTTATGGCCAGCTACCCTCTCGACACCGAATGGATGCAGAGTTTTCTTTCCCATATTTCCTAGACTCTCAAACCACGTCTCATCAAGGAAAATTGCATCTGGAAGTGAATTTGAAAGAGGTGTATAAAAATTTGCTAAAAAAGGGTCTAAAAAAGGTTGGTGCCAATGCCTCCAAAGTTCTGCTGGTGGCCCTATTCATCCTTTGGATGTTTCATGCGATGGTAGCCCGCCACCTCAATAAAATTGCCAAATACGCGGAAAACATTGACTTTGAACATTTAGATAATGTCTTAAAACTAGACCGACCTTCTCGTGATGAAAACAGTGCCGACGAATTAGAACAGGTCGTCACGGCTATTAATCGGATGCAGGTCAACCTCCAAAGTTCCTATAAAAATTTGTCCGAAAGTGAACAGAATACGCAAAATTTACTCAAGGCCACCCTCATCGGTCTAGGGTTATGGAAATTAGATGGCACGTTAGTCACGATCAACCCGGCATTCGCCCAAATTATGGGACGTTCCGTGACTCACACCCTCAAACTGAACTATTGGAATGACATCGTCAGAGAACCTGATGTAGAAGCAGAAAAGGCGCAACTTCAATATTTGCAAGCAGGGGACCGGTATGGGCCGTCTGAAAAAGAGTTTCGGCACCGCGATGGTTACATGGTACCGGTGAAAATCTCGGCTTTGATTATCGAGAAAGCAGGAGAACGTTATGTGTGGTCGAATGTGGAAAACATTGCGGCCCAAAAACGGGCCGCATTGGAATTAGAGAAAGCCAAACAAAAAGCGGAGGAGGCAAATCGTTCCAAAAGCCAATTTTTGGCCAATATGAGTCACGAGTTGCGCACGCCCATGAACACCATTGTCGGCTATGCCGAAATGTTGGAGGATGAAATTAAAGAATGTCAACGTGGCGACTTGTCACAAGATATAAAAAGCATTCACGCTTCTGCCAAACACTTATTGACTCTTCTCGATGGCATTCTGGATATTTCCAAAATCGAAGCCGGCAAAATGGAATTGTACCTAGAAAGGTTTGATGTCAAAGAGATGATTCAACATCTGATCAATACCATTCAGCCTCTGATAGACAACAAGGCCAATAAATTGCAACTGGAATGTGATGATCAGGTAGGGCAAATGTACACGGATTTGGTCAAAGTCCGGCAGATTCTGTTGAACCTCCTCAGCAATGCTTCCAAATTCAGTGAACAAAGCACCGTTACGCTACACGTTCAACTTACCACAGAGGCCGACGGGGACTTTCTGACGTTTGGAGTGAAAGATGAAGGCATTGGCATGACGCCTGAACAACAAGCCAATTTGTTTCAAATTTTCACTCAAGTGGATGCAGCCACTAACCGCAAATACGGGGGCACGGGATTGGGACTTGCCATCACGAAACATTTTGTAGAAATGTTGGGAGGGGCTATCAATGTCCACAGTGAATTTGGTAAAGGTAGCCACTTTATCGTGCGGTTGCCGGCCCATTTAACGGTCCAAAAAACGACTACCAATGAGAAACCGCCAGAGGGTTCGATTCGCAAACCCACCATTCAAATGGAAAGTGGCATTGTGTTAGTCATCGATGACGACGATGTGGTACGCAGTCTCCTCCATGCCTATTTATCCAAAATTGGCTATCAAGTCGCCTTGGCAGAAAATGGTCGGGAAGGAATTAAACTGGCCAAAAAATTACGTCCGAATGCCATTACCTTAGACGTTATGATGCCTGGGATGGATGGTTGGGAAGTGTTAGCAGAATTGAAAGCGGACCCGGATTTGGCCCATATTCCGGTCATCGTGATGACCATGATGGAGGACAAAGACATTGGTTACTCTTTAGGTGCCGCGGAATATCTTACAAAGCCCATCAGTCGGGATCAATTAACGAAGGTGTTAGGCAAATATCGTTCTACTCGTGCCGCACCTCTGGTTATGATTGTCGAAGATGACGACACCACCCGCGAAATGATGGTGCGAATGCTACACAAGGTCGGTTGGCAAGTGTTAGAGGCCGAAAATGGGGAAGTGGCCCTACGTCTGTTAGACCAACATCCACCAGATTTGATTTTACTCGATTTGATGATGCCCGAAATGGACGGTTTTGAATTTATCATCCATCTGCGTCAACATAAATTATGCGCGACCACGCCCGTCGTCGTGTTAACCGCGAAAGACATCACGACAGAGGACCGCGTCTGGTTGAATCATCGAGTCGATTGTATCTTTCAAAAAGGGGCGTATAATCGGGACGAGTTGTTAGCTGATTTACGCGAATTGTTGGTTAAGACGACGGCTAAACCATGAACCTATTCCTATAACCGTCGGAGTCCAAAACCTGTTTTGGGCGGGAGTCGTCCAAAACGTGTTTTGGATTCCGATTACTCATCATCTACTATGCTAATATTTGAACTCAGCACCCCTGGTCGCACCACTGTCACTCATTATCCGACTTCAGGTCCACCGATAACCAATATTCCAGAGAAATTTTTGCGCAAGACTCCGCCCGTCTTACCTGAAGTCTCTGAAATGCAAGTCGTGCGGCACTATACACGCCTCTCGCAGAAAAATTTTTCTATCGATACGCATTTCTATCCACTGGGGTCTTGCACGATGAAATACAATCCACGAGTGTGCAACACCCTTGCCCGACTTCCCAGCTTCTTGTCTCGTCATCCTGCCACCCCTGATTCACATAGTCAAGGCGTGTTAGCTTGCCTCTATGAATTACAAGAAATTCTTAAAGAAGTGACGGGCATGAAAGGTGTCTCCCTGACTCCAGCCGCCGGGGCACAAGGAGAATTTGCCGGGGTGGCCATGATTCGCGCTTACCATGACGCCCGTGGTGATACTCAACGTACCGAAATGTTAGTCCCAGACGCGGCCCACGGCACCAATCCCGCTTCAGCTACGATGTGCGGTTTTACCGTCAGAGAAATTCCTACCAATGCCCAAGGTGACGTAGATGTCGAAGCCTTGGGGGCCGCTTTGGGACCCAAGACGGCAGGAATCATGTTAACCAATCCTTCCACCTTGGGTGTGTTTGAAAAACACATTGTAGAAATTGCCGAAAGTGTTCACCAAGCCGGCGGTTTATTATACTATGATGGTGCGAATCTCAATGCCATTTTGGGCAAAGTGCGTCCTGGCGATATGGGCTTTGATGTCATTCATGTCAACCTCCATAAAACTTTCTCCACTCCCCACGGTGGCGGCGGTCCTGGCGCAGGACCTGTGGGCGTCAGTGAACGATTACTGCCGTTTTTACCGGTCCCCATGGTTGGATATAATGGAAAAATGTATCATTGGTTGACAGAAACTGAAATGCCTCAAACCATTGGACCCCTGTTGGCCCACGCGGGCAATGTAGGAATTTTGTTACGCGCCTATCTCTATGCCCGTTTATTAGGCCGCGAGGGAATGCCTAGAGTAGCCGAATTTTCCACGTTAAACGCGAATTACCTGCAAGCCCGATTGGCTACCGCAGGATTTGACCTCGCCTTTCCACACCGACGGGCCAGTCACGAGTTTATTGTCACCCTCAAACAACTAGCAAAACAATTTGGAACCACCGCGATGGATTTTGCCAAAGCGTTATTAGATAAGGGATTCCATGCGCCTACCACTTATTTTCCATTACTGGTACCTGAATGCTTATTAATTGAACCCACCGAAACGGAGGACAAACAAACGTTAGATCAATTTATTAATGCCTTAGTTGATATTCAACAAGATGCCCAACTGAATCCAACCAAGTTGAAAAACGCCCCGCAACATTTGCCTGTCAGACGATTAGACGAAGTCAAAGCGGCGAAAGAATTGGATATTGTTTGGCAAGCGTAACCAAGAACCAAGTTCCTAACTCATCAAACCAGGAGGAAACCGCATAGCTTTGTTAGACAACGCTATGCTTTAGACTCCTGACTTAACCAGTTTTAACCCAACTTGCATCATAAGGAGAACCACAAATGGCCACTGACACAGACCATCTGACCGAAGCAGTAGAAACGATTCGAGACGCCATGCGTGAATTTCATTCGGCAATGAGATTTCGAGATGCGTTGACTCTCAAAATTGGAAAACGTACCACCCAAATCATCCGGTTTGGCATGATTACGATGATACTGATAACGGCTGCCATGTTTTATCTCATTTATACCTTGACCTCCAGTATGAGTGACATCACCAAACGCATGAACAATGTTACCCAATACATGCAAAGCATGAATGACTACTTCTTATCGGTAGCCAAAAATATGGAGGCTATGCAAAAGACGGTAGAAGAGATGAAGTTAGCGGTTGTGGATATGAATCAACATATCAGCGTTATGCCGGCGATAAATGCTTCGGTCTCCGCCATGAGTCAAAATGTGGCCGGAATCCAGACCAATTTCTTGACCATGACCGATGATATGAAAGCCATGCGGCAATCGGTTGACAACATGAATAGATACATTGCCGTAATGCCACCGATGAACACGGCCATCACTCAGATGAGTGAGGACATTCTAACAATGAGTGGCAACATGAAAAATATGAATGACAGCGTGATACTCATAAGCAAAAATGTGGACGCCATGAGTATCGACGTGCAAAACATGAGTTACCAATTCACTGGTTTAAACAATCGAGTGGGAATCATCACTTCGAATCTTGACCGCGTCACGAGTCCCATGCGGCTGTTTTTCCCGTTCACTCAGTAATCACAAACCGTTCCTAAACTAAAGGAGATTCATTCACTTATGTACAACTTTAGCATTTCCCTGAAAGATAATTTCGACACTGCCGTCAAACGTGTGACTGAAGCGTTGCAACAAGAGAAGTTCGGGATTCTCAACGAAATCAACATCCACACGGTTCTCAAAAGCAAACTCAATGTGGACATCCCACCACACCGCATTTTACATGCCTGCAACCCTTCTTTTTCGCAACGCTTGTTAGGTAAAGAACCGAATATTAGCGTCCTCCTTCCTTGCAATGTAGTCGTCCGGGAAGAGACCGACGGCACCACGACAGTCGTTTTCATGGATCCGGTACCGGTATTTGAACTTACCAACAATCCAGAAGCGGTAGCCATTGCCAAAGAAGCCAAAGAGATGTTGATGCGGGCGCGGGATAAGTTGGTTTAGGGACTACCAACCAATCGATGGTCCAGATTGGTAGGGGCAATCCCTTGTGGTTGCCCTGACGACGGTTTGGGCAACCACAAGGGATTGCTACAGGGGGCGCGTCGTGGTAGGTCAATTTATCTATTGGTAGCCCCTAACTTTGCCGCCTCCTTCAAGGTGGAGGCAAAATGGTGGCACGGTCGTCAACCAGCATTCCCCTGCGGGGGAAGCAGAGAGAGTGACGGGCAATGGGAACGAGACTTCATTTCCCCTCTCACCGGCCAATTGCTTGTGAACAGCCGGATTTTGAGTTAGACGCTTTACACTCGATTCCTTGTTTTAGCATCCGCATTTTCAGGTCACCAGGGACATAGATGAGGTATCTATCAATATCTGCCAACGCCTTTTGATAATCTTTCACGATTAGGTAGAGGTTAATTCGTTCTTCCAACCATGCCAGGCGGTCACCATACTCAAAGGCTTGGCTAAGAATTTCAATAGCCGTTTCGAACTTCTTGTCGGTCTGTTCAGACGCCACCTTCTGTTGCCTTAATAAAGCGGCCCGTTGAACATAAACCTCACCTTGTAGCACCCATAATCTAGGATTGACGGCAACTTCAGCGGCGACTTGGACACCGAATTGTTCCATTTTTTCCAGCGACCCCTGCCATTTAGGTTCTAAAGCCCTCATATAGGCTTCTCTAACATAATAGGTACGAGGGTCAGCTTGTATCGCTTGTTTAAGCCATCGCGTGGTTTCTTCCAAACTCTCAAGATGTTTGGAAATCTCTATCAGATTAACGTAGGCCGGTATCAGGCCAGGCTGAAGTTTTACGGCGTTACGTAAGTCTTGCAGGGCTTCCGTAAATTGTTGACGCATCTTGACCAACTGGTCTTCGGGAGTTGAGGATTTCGGTTGAGTGCCACGTTCTCGCCATCCCAGGGACACTTTATGAATACCTCTGGCACACAGGGCCCTGTGGTTGGTGGGAGAGTCTTTCACCCATTTATCTAGGTGGGCTAACAAATCATCTTTGTCGTGACCTTTGTGAACAATAAAGCCTTTCATCTGCATGCCAACGATAATGACATCATACGCTTTGACATAGGCAGATTCATAATCTATGTCCTCTTTGTACTTGCTTTCGACTTCCGCAAGTATTGAATCAAGTTCTGCAAATTGGTCTGCACGTAGCAATTTGAGTATCAGTCCCCCCGCAGGTGAAGCTATCTGCAAAGTTCGCGATAATGCCTGATTGGAAGCCTCTCTACGTGCTTCCTGTGACGGTGGTGGGGTTTCGGCATGACTTGTTAGCAGAGTATTCCATACTAACATTAGGCTACAGATTATTAACCAACTGTGCCGCGAGTTTTGTTTCATGTAGGGCATCCTCAAATAAGTAAAGTGGAAGTGGACTGATGCAACATTCTGGGTTATGAATTTTGCAACAGTACGTTAACAACAAGCGGGGATAACACCTCTTTTAGGGGTGTTATTCTTCAAACGTCAGGTACAGAAATTAACGAATATTACTATAATTGTCAAGCTATCCAGTTACAGAAACTGGTGGATACGCTAACGCTTAATCCACCCTACCTTATAGTGATATTCCCCTAAACTTGTACCATTCTCTCTTACGCGCACTCTCTTACGCGCAATAAGAATTATTGCGCCCGTGCATTCCCTCTGGAGCGCAATAAGAATTATTGCGCCCGTGCGCCCGCTATGCTACGGCGCGAAGCGCAATCATTCTAAGGGCGTGACCGCATAAATCATACAAGTTTAGGGGCATTCGACTGCGCTTCGCGCCGACGCTATGCGGGCGCAGGGGGCGCAATAATTCTTATTGCGCTCCAGAGGGAGTCGTACAATTTAATTGGAATATGACTATAACTACGCTTTGGACTCCTGACATTACCAATTGAGTGTGGTGATGAGTTTAGTACCATCATTTGATAGGGTCAACTAAACAGCCGCCACCGGTGAAGGCAAAGTTGTGGCACTTTCGTCAGTTTTACTTTGTCACGCACAAAGCTACTCTTTTTCCTCCTGGGTGTTAGATTCTGGGTTTTAGAGGGTGTTTTAAAAGCATATTGTATGATTAATTTTAAAAACCTTCTAATAGAGGACTTGAAAATGAATAAATAGTTCATATTCTAAATTTAGTTTCAATCAACTAATCAATTCATTTGAGGAGATAAAAAATGTCGACAACTTCTTATCCTAGGAATCTCTCTTACGCTCAATGGAAACTTCTTGAACCACTCCTGCCACTGCCAAAACCGGGCGGTCGTCCGCGTTTTCAGTCTTTTCGTGAAGTGTCCAATGCGATTTTTTATCTGACGTCCACAGGTGGTGCCTGGCGCTCGTTACCCCATGATTTTCCAAACTGGAATACCGTCTTCGGTTACTTCAACAGTTGGAAAAAAACTGGCATTTGGGAACAAGTGAACCAACAATTACGTGAATCCGTAAGAGAGCAAGAAGGAAGTAAACCAGAGCTTTACAAGGTGATTATCGAAAGTCTGTCGGTGAAAACTGACTGCCAAAGTTGAACCCAGGGGGTTCGATGTCCATAAATCGACAACAGGACGCAAACGACATATTTTAGTGGATACTAGGGGTTTATTCTTAGCTGTAGTTATCACAGCTGCCTACGTGACCGACCGTGACGGAGCCCTTTCCATTTTCGATTTTCGATAAAATCCACGATAACTTTTATCTGCTCAAGGTAATTCGTGCCGACCAAGCCTACTCTGGTGTCGAGTATGCCTCAAACGTCCAACGAACTTACCATCGACAACTGGAAATAGTTAAGCGTGAGAAAGGTTCGAAGGGCTTTCAAGGGTTATCCAGTCGGTTTCCTAGTTTCGCTGCCTTTCGGTTGGCTCAAATATTTCAGACGTTTAAGTAAGGATTATGAAAGACAACCTCAAACCAGCGAAAATTTCATGTATGTCGCCATGATTAGCATTAGGTTGCGGCGTTTAGCCTGAAAAGGAGCTTTTAAAACACCCTCTAAGTATTCAACGCGCCTTGCAACGCATTCAGCGCATTGAAGTGACAGTAGCTTATCCGTTTTTGCTGAGATGTTACCATGATTATGCACAACGTGTCCTCGGCGAAGAGGATTTTGGCAAAATTTTGCATCTTGTGGAAAACTTTGTGATTCGTCGTTCGGTCTGTAACTTGCCCAGCGGTGTTCTTAATAAGTTATTCGCCACGGTATATCGTGAGGCACAATCAAATTCTCCAAGAGAGTTTGTCGATGACGTGTTTCGCACCTTACAAGGCAAGGGCTATCCCAATGATGAGGAATTTAAGGAGGCATTAACCACGACCAATTTTTATAGCCGGTTAGAAGGGCGTGAAAGAACCAAGTTGATTTTAGAATCCCTAGAATCCAGTTATCAACATAAGGAACAAGTTGATTTTGAGGGTCTCTCCATTGAACACATCATGCCCCAGACCATCAAAAATGGTAGCTGGTGGCAACGTCATTTAGGTGAAGACTGGGAAACTGTGCATGAGTTACATTTGCATACGTTGGGCAATTTGACACTGACAGCTTATAACAGTGAACTGTCTAATAAGAGTTTCCCTGAGAAGCAACAGGAGTTAGCTAACAGTCATTTGGAATTGAATCGCTATTTTGCTTCAATTTCAGAGTGGCGTAGCGAACAGATCAAACAACGGGCAGAACGACTGGCAGATATAGCCTTGATGAAGGTCTGGCCCTATTTCGGCGACAAAAATCAGTTGGTGTCAAGACGAAACCCTCATGAAGTCACGGGGACTAAACCATCGCGCCTGATGATTAAACATCAAGAGGTTGTTGTAAAAACTTGGCGGGAGGTGTTGGGCCAGACTTTAAATTTTTTGGCTAACGAGGAGGCACCTGAATTGTTTGAAAAATTGGCGGTAGAATATCCCAAATTTATTAGCAAAAGTGCCAATACACTGCGGCGTTCTACCGCGTTGACCAATGGCTATCAGGTTGAAGTAAACCACAGTGCCGATCATATTTATCGTTTCTGTCAACAAGCGATGGAACATTTTGGTTATTCCAAAGAAGATTGGCGAGTGGATTATCAATAAACTCAATTAAAATCAATTGAACAGGTCACTATGTCCTCCCCCATTCAAACTTACCTCCAATCCCTTGCCACCCACTTACAAGCCGGCAACGCCACGGAACACACGCATCGCCCCGCGTTGCAAATTTTGTTAAATACATTGCTACCGAACTATCGGATAACCAATGAACCGCGACGCATTGCCTGCGGTTCTCCCGATTTTGAAATTGCCAAAGGCGAAGAACCGATTGGACATCTCGAAGCTAAAGATATTGGAGTGGATTTAGATAAAGTCCAACGATCTGAACAATTGAAACGTTATCTCCCCTCCTTAAATAATCTGTTACTCACCGATTATTTGGAGTTCCGTTGGTTTGTGGACGGTGACGCACGACCTGAGATGACGGTTATCTTAGCCAAAATTGATAAAACTAGCAAACTGAAACCGCAGGTGGAACAATTTTCGCGTTTTGAGACGTTAATAAACACCTTTGTGACGACCCCAGTGGTGACGTTACGCAGTCCTGAAGAGTTAGCTAAAAAGATGGCACATCTAGCCCGGTTAATGAGGGACGTGATGTTAACGGCTTATCAACAAGAGGAGAAGACGGGGCGGTTGCATGGGCAGCATGAGAGTTTTCGGCAGGTGTTAATTGATACTTTGACGCCAGAACAATTTGCGGATATGTTGGCGCAAACGATTTGCTATGGCTTGTTTGCGGCCAAGTGTAGCATGATTCCCTCACCTTCGACCCCTCTCCCAGAGAGAGAGGGGGGAAAGGCGGCCCAAATGGTGTTCTCCCCGCCCCCAGAGGAAGAGGGGCCGGGGGTGAGGGGATTTTCGCGCCGAACGGCGAGTCATTTCGTCCCAAAAACCAACCCGTTTTTAAGAAATCTGTTTAATCAAATCGCTGGCATTGACCTGGATGACCGGTTAGTGTGGATGGTGGACCATTTGGTGGCCGTCTTGAATCGGGTCGACATCGCCGCGATTTTGGCAAATTTTGGGAAACGGACTCGTCAAGAAGACCCCGTGGTGCATTTTTATGAAACTTTTTTGGCCCATTATGATGCCAAATTGAGAGAAGTACGAGGAGTGTATTACACGCCGGCACCTGTGGTGTCTTATATTGTGCGTTCCGTGGATGAAGTGTTGAAGGAGAAGTTTGGGTTAAAACAAGGGTTGGCAGATAACTCGACCCTCACCCCCGATCCCTCTCCCAGGGGGAGAGAGGAGAGTCTGATTCACAAGGTTCAAATTCTCGACCCCGCGACTGGCACCGGCACTTTTTTACATGCTGTGGTGGCCAAGATTTATGAACGCTTCCGCAAGAATCAAGGGATGTGGTCGGATTATGTTGAGAAACACTTGTTGCCACGGTTACATGGTTTTGAATTACTGATGGCACCTTATACCATCGCGCATTTGAAATTGAGTTTGCAATTGCAAGCCACAGGATATGATTTTGGAGGTGAGGAACGGTTGCGGGTCTTTTTAACCAATACGTTAGAGGAACCGCATCACAGCGACACTTCCTGGTTAGCCAGATGGTTATCCGAGGAAGCCAATGCGGCCGCTGGGGTGAAGCAACAGGCGCCCGTGATGGTGATTTTGGGGAATCCTCCCTATTCTGGGCATTCGGCTAATACGGGGAATTGGATTAATGAGTTGTTGCGTGGCATTGGGGAGGAGGCCAATTATTTTCAGGTGGATGGAAAACCGCTGAACGAACGTAATCCAAAATGGCTGAATGATGATTATGTCAAATTTATTCGCTTTGCCCAATGGCGAATTACACAAACGGGTTATGGTGTGTTAGCGTTTGTCACCAATCATGGTTATTTAGACAATCCCACGTTTCGCGGAATGCGACAAGCGTTGTTGCAAGCGTTTGACGACATTTACATTTTAGACTTGCATGGCAATAGTAAGAAGAAGGAGAAGTCTCCCGATGGCAGTGTGGATCAAAACGTGTTTGATATTCAACAAGGAGTGGCGATTGGGATTTTTGTGAAGCATCGGCCCTTACTCCCCTCTCCCTTTGGGAGAGGGGCCGGGGGTGAGGGCAACGTTCATCACGCCCATTTGTACGGCACACGACCTTTCAAGTATCAGTATTTGATGGAACACGACCTCAAGACCACGTCTTGGACCACGTTGCGGCCACAGTCGCCATTTTACTTGTTGGTGCCGCAAAATGTGGACTTGTTAGCGGAATATGAACAAGGGTGGAAGGTGACAGAAATGATGCCTGTCAATGTGCTTGGGTTTCAAACACACCGAGATGAGTTTGCGATTGCATTTGAAAAACAAATTATCACAAGGCGTCTTGAAGAGATGCGCGATGATAATATCACCGACTATGAATTTTCGGCAAAATATGATCTTCGTGACAATCGCGATTGGAAACTCTCTAAATCCAGAAATTTTCTTCGAGAGGACAAACAATGGGAGGAGAAAATAACAACTTGTCTTTACCGTCCCTTTGATATTCGTTACTGCTATTTCAGTGAAGTGGCAATAGATTATCCAAGACGTGAATTGCAGAATCATGTGGTTGGCAAAGATAATTTATGTTTACTTGTCTCTCGTCAAATAAGCGTGATTGGTTGGAGGCATGTTGGAGTGTCTAATTTGCTGGCGGAAAGTTGTGCTTTGTCGACCAAAACTAAAGAGGGTAATTATAACTTCCCTCTCTACCTCTACCCAACCGAGAAAACCGGCCTATTTGCTTCCCCAAAGCCAAATACTGCCCGCAAGCCCAACTTTTCCGAAGCCTTCCTCAAGGACCTTGAAACTCGTCTTGACTTGCAATTGATTCCCGAAGGTCGGGGAGACTTTCAGAAGACGGTCGGTGCGTTAGACGTGTTCAATTATATGTACGCGATTTTCCATAGCCCGACCTATCGGCAACGCTATGCGGAATTTCTCAAGATGGACTTCCCGCGGTTGCCTCTCACCCGTGATAAACAGTTGTTTCAATCCCTGGCTGAGTTGGGGGGTCAATTGGTCAAGATTCATCTGATGGAAGCAGAGATTGAAAACGAGTGCAGTTTCCCAATCAAGGGGAGTAATCTGGTCGAGAAATTGATGTACAAGGAGGACAAAGTCTATATCAACAAGAGTCAATACTTTGACCAGGTGACTCCTGAGATTTGGGAATTTCATCTTGGTGGTTATCAAGTGTGTGAGAAATGGTTGAAAGATAGAAAGGGGCGGGGGTTGAGTTTTGAGGAGTGTTCACGGTATTTGTATATTCTGGCGGCGGTGGAGAAGATGCGGGAATTAATGGAGAAGATTGATGAAACGATACCAAAATTTCCGATTTGATTCGGAAAAACCCATGTTATCAGCTACTCTGAGAGGGTGTTTTAAAAGCATATTGTATGATTAATTTTAAAAACCTTCTAATTGAGGACTTGAAAATGAATAAATAGTTCATTTATTATATTTAATTTCAATCAACTAATCAATCAACTAATCAATTCATTTGAGGAGAAAAAATGTCGACAACGGGCGGTCGTCCGCGTTTTTAGTCTCTTCGTGAAGTGCTCAATGCGATTCTCTATCTCACTTCCACGGGTTGTTCATGGCGCTTGTTCCCCCCTGATTTTCCTAATTATAATACCGTGTTTGGTTATTTCAACGGTTGGAAACAAGAAGGTTATTTGGGAACTCATTCACCAACAATTACGCGAATCTGTAAGAGAGTAAGATGGGAAATTAACAGAACCTTCCAAGGGGATTATCGAAAGTCTGTCGGTGAAAACTGACTGCCAAAGTTGAACCCAGGGGGTTCGATGTCCATAAATCGACAACAGGACGCAAACGACATATTTTAGTGGATACTAGGGGTTTATTCTTAGCTGTAGTTATCACAGCTGCCTACGTGACCGACCGTGATGGGGTCCTCTCCATTTTCGATAAAATCCACGATAATTTTCATTTGCTCAAAGTAATTCGTGCCGACCAAGCCTACTTTGGTGTCGAGTATGCCTCAAACGTCCAACGAACTTACGACAAATCGACAACTGGAAATAGTTAAGCGTGAGAAAGGTTCGAAGGGCTTTCAAGGGTTACCCGTCGGTTTCCTAGTTTCGCTGTCTTTCGGTTGGCTCAAACATTTTAGATGTTTAAGTAAGGATTATGAAAGACAACCTCAAACCAGCGAAAATTTCATTTATGTCGCCAGGATTAGCATTAGGTTGCGGCGTTTAGCCTGAAAAGGAGCTTTTAAAACACACTCTTAGATTCTGGAAGGTTGACATATTTAATTCACAAAAAATTCATCACACTGTCACATACTCCAATTAATCTAAGCGCACCTCCATTAAACTTTTCGATGAGGTGTTTATGAAAAATCCAAATTTTTTCAAATGGTTGTCTCTTTGGAACAACGGGTACACAACACAACAACGGCTGACCCAAACCGAAGAGGCACTGCATCACAGTGAAACATTGCGGCGTGAGTTGCAAGATGAAATTGATCTCCGCAAACAGGTACAATTGGTTTTGCACAGTACCACAAATATATTGACCAGACGTACCGCAGAATTGCAGGCGCGTACCACAGAATTGGAAAAACGTAATCAAGAATTGGATGCGTTTGCCCGTACTGTCGCCCACGATCTGAAAGGACCTTTGGCTGGGATTGTCACCATGACCGAGTTGCTGGTGGAGACCTGTGCCAACGGTACACCCCCTGATACCAAGTGTGCAGAACGCTTACAGATGGTTAATCGGGCGGGTCAACAGGCCATCAACACCATCGAAGCCTTGCTTCTGCTGGCCGGCGTGTCGCGGCGACGGCAGGTGGAAACCCGCATGGTTAATATGTCCCAAGTGGTAACGGAGGTGATACAGCAGCGTCTGGCTGACATGATAGAAAACTACCATGCCACGCTGATTTTACCTCCCACCTGGCCCTCTGTGGAAAGTTATGCCCCGTGGCTTTCGGAGGTGTGGATGAATTACCTTAGCAATGGCTTAAAATACAGCGGACAACCTCCGCAATTGAAACTGGGTTATCAAATTCGAGAGGAGATGATACGGTTCTGGGTACATGATAATGGTCTGGGGTTGACGGCGGCCCAACAGGCTAAATTGTTCACTCCATTCACACGGTTGCATCAGAAGCGGGCCGATGGACATGGTTTGGGTTTATCCATTGTGCGCCAGATTGTGGAAAAACTGGGCGGACAAGTCGGCGTGATAAGCACCCTGGGACAAGGGAGTTGTTTTTATTTTGAATTGCCAAGACCGCGGGCCTCAGTCAGTCATGCCGTTTGTGACACTCGCATAGGTGATTGGGTGCCACAGACCTAGTCAATGAATGTCTTGTGCAACGAATATAGTCATTCAGGAGTCTAAAACGTAGCATAATCCAGGAGTCCTTCGCTGTACTTTGGATTCCTGGTTTTGATTTTGGACACCCTGCCCACTACTTGACTATTTCATAAAATGAAATGATATGCTATCATAAAAATGGGTAGTGATGCAATGTGGGTGTACTGTCTGAACTCTGATTAGAATGATTTTCAGATGAACTATGATTATAGGATTTACGCAAAACTGCGGCAGAGATAACACCCCTTCGAGGGGTGTTATTTCTTGTATTTGTGAAAAATCAAAGAGTTACAAAAATAGTTGCGTAAGTCCTAGATTAGTAAAACCTCCTTATCAGAGTCCTCATTTAATCATCTCAATCGGAGTTCAAGACCGATGCGAAACCGTGCGATATTTCACCCAGATTGCATCACTACCTAAAAATGAAACATGGAACCATGAAAAATGAAAAATAAATTTGTTCCTGTTTCCATTTGAATATCATTTTTCTGTCTAGTTGGGAGGTATCATCATGACTGAATCGTTTGAAACAGACCGAGACTCCAAGGAGGATAACAAAATGGGTTCCAAAAATCATGCCCTGGTTCAATCACGATTGGCAACCTATATCAATATCACCAAGGAAGAGAATTATAATGCTGCCACGGAACTATCGCTGGACGTATCGGAAGCGAATCGCCAAAAGATTTTAAAGAAATTTGGGATTCTTGCCAAACGTGAATTAAAGCCAGATGTGGCTGTCTATTTGGCAGACCAATTTGATTTTGTGGACCCAGATGAAGAAGATGAGGAGGCTTGTGTGGACCCCTTACGAGTTAAAGAAATGCCTTTGTGTGTCATGGAAATTGTCAGTCAATCACAATCGTCTGTGGAGATTGTCGCAAAATGTCGTGCGTATTTTCAAATGGGCGTGAAATCTTGTTGGTTAATAGACCCTTGTCTAAAATTAGTGGTGGTTTATCAAGGTCAAATTCGCCAAAAGAAAGCATATTTGGAGGGAGGAGAGACCGTGGTGGCAGATGAGGTATTGGGTGTGAAAATTCCGCTGACAAAGATTTTTGGTAGGCGGGGGGCTAAAGTGACGCCTAAAATGATTCCATCCAAAACTCGGTAATGATGCAATGTGGGTGGTAGAAATCTCAGGACTGCCAGTCCTTGCCCATCATCCACATTGCATCATTACTATAAAATGAAAGATACCTACTTTGTGACGGTTTGTTAAGTCCTCCAAGACCTCCAGGAGTCCAAAGCGTAGCTTTGAACTCCTGTTTATCTTAGCCGCCAAAATTAATTTTCGCTTGTAAGTTGCTGCGCGATTCGGCATTAGCAAGGGCTTCCTCTAAGGTGATGCGTCCTGCTTGGTAAAGGTTGAACAAGGCCACGTCAAAGGTTTGCATTCCTTCGGCACCACTGCCTACCATCGCTTCTTTGATTTCGTCGATCTTGCCTTTGAGAATGAGGTCGGCAATGTGGGGGGTGTTAATCATGACTTCCACTGCTGCCACTCGTTTGCTGTCAACTCCGATGACGAGGCGTTGGGAGATGACACAGACGAGATTTAAAGATAAATCCATAAACAGTTGTTTGTGAATTTCTTGGGGGAACATGTTGATAACACGTTGCATGGCTTGGAACGCATTGTTAGCATGAAGCGTAGAAATAGCTAGGTGTCCGGTGTTAGACAGTTCTAAAGCGGCGGCCATGGTTTCTTGGTCGCGAATTTCGCCAATGAGAATAATATCGGGAGATTCGCGCATCGCACTGCGCAGGGCCCGAATGTAGGAACGGGTGTCAACGCCCAGTTCGCGTTGGTTGACGAGACATTTTTTATGCGGGTGGACAAATTCTATGGGGTCTTCAATGGTGACGAGGTGGTTGGAACTGTTTTCATTGCGGTGATTAATCATGGCGGCCAGCGTGGTAGATTTCCCGGAGTTGGTGGCGCCCACCATGAGAACCAGTCCGCGTTTGCGCATGATGAGGTCTTTGAGAATAAGGGGGGCTTTGAGTTCTTCAAGCGTGGGAACTTTGGATTTGACGTAACGCATGACAATGGAAATATAGCTTTGTTGGCGAAACGCATTGATGCGGAAGCGGGCTTGAGTTTCGGGCATGGAAATGGCGAAGTCAATTTCTAGTTCTTTGTCAAAATGTTCCCATTGTTCCGCACTCATCATGTTTCTGGCTATGGTCTCAGTCAGTTGGGGGGTCAAAGAATTTTTTCCCACATTGATGACTTTGCCTGCGGTCTTAATCCGAACGGGTGAATCAACGGTGAAGAATATGTCGGAAGCGTCTTTTTCAATAGCGAGTTTGAGGTAGGGGGTGATGTCCATAGTGTGTTAATGAATAGTGAATAATGGAGAATGCCCGGAGTCCAAAACAGGTTTTGGACTCCTTAATGTTTTGGTGGACTAGAGGCTTTAGCCGGTGGGCGGGGCACGTCACCGGCTGAAGCCTCTAGTCCACCCTGGTTTTGTTATCTTCCATTGTTCATTATTGTATCCCAAATTTCATCAATCTTCTTCTTAATTTCGGTCTTCTTCTGAATGGGACGTCCCCACGGGCGTGAGGTTTCGCCCGGCCATTTGTGCGTGGCGTCCAAACCCATTTTACTGCCTAAGCCTGAGATAGGGGAGGCAAAATCTAAGTAATCAATGGGGGTGTTTTCAATCAAAGTGGTGTCACGGGCTGGATCCATGCGGGTGGTGATGGCCCAAATCACGTCTTGCCAGTTGCGAATGTTGATGTCGGCGTCGGTGATAATGACGAATTTGGTGTACATGAATTGGCGGAGGAAGGACCAGATGCCAAACATGATGCGTTTGGCATGACCTGGGTATTGTTTATGAATGCTAATGATGGCCAGGCGATAGGAACAGCCTTCGGGGGGGAGGTAGAAGTCGGTAATTTCGGGGAATTGTTTTTGTAAAATGGGGACGAAGACTTCGTTCAGGGCGACTCCCAAGACGGCGGGTTCATCGGGGGGACGGCCTGTGTAGGTGCTGTGGTAAATGGGTTGGTGACGGCAGGTGAGACGTTCGATGGTGAAGACGGGAAAGGTGTCGGTTTCGTTGTAATATCCGGTGTGGTCGCCAAAGGGTCCTTCTAGGGCCGTATCATCAGGATAAATGAAGCCTTCCAAAATAATTTCCGCCTGGGCTGGGACTTGGAGGTCATGGGTGAGACAAGAGGTCACTTCGGTGCGCTGATTGCGTAACAGACCAGCAAAAGAATATTCGGAAAGGGTATCTGGAATGGGGGTGACGGCAGCTAGAATGGTGGCGGGGTCCGCACCGATAGCGACGGCGACAGGAAAGGGTTGTTGAGGATTGACTCTTTTCCAATCTTGATAGTCTAACGCCCCACCACGGTGGGATAGCCAGCGCATGATGACGCGGTTGTTAGCGATGACTTGTTGACGGTAGATACCTAAGTTTTGACGAGATTTATGGGGTCCTTTGGTGATGACGAGTCCCCAGGTAATCAAGGGGGCCGCGTCGTCGGGCCAACAGGTTTGAATGGGTAAGCGTGATAAGTCGACGTCTGTGCCGGTGAAGACTTGTTCTTGACAGGGGGCGTGGTTCACTAATTTGGGTGGCATGTTCAACACTTGTTTGAAGAGGGGCCACTTTTCCCACGCATCTTTCAATCCTTTGGGTGGGTCGGGTTCTTTTAAAAAAGCCAGGAGGGTACCTATCTCCCGTAAAGCGGTGACGGAGGTTTGACCTAAACCCAGTGCGACTCGGTCAACGGTACCAAAGAGGTTGGCTAACACGGGGATGGTATGCCCTTTGGGACGTTCAAACAGCAATGCAGGTCCCCCAGCGCGGAGGGTGCGGTCACAGATTTCAGTGATTTCTAAATAGGGGTCAATTTCCATTGTGACACGTTTGAGTTGTCCTTGTTGTTCAAGAATGGTAATAAAGTCGCGGAGATTCATGGTTAGATTAGCTGGGGTGGAGTAGATTTGTAGGGTGCGTCCCACGCACCACGAAGGCACGGTGCGGTTTCCAAAATGGTGCGTGGGACGCACCCTACCCACTAAGACTCCCCCTTCAACATATTTATCAAGGTCCTTGGAAACCCTTCCGCTTCCATTTCTCGGATCAGGGGGTCAAGGTTATAGACCAGGGTATGAAAATAGATTTTACGTTCTTGTTGATCATAAATGGCAAATTGTGCCCCCACTTTGCGATTGCGGGGCTGGCCTACGGAACCGGGGCAGATGAGGGCATGGGATAACGGAGTTAAATCCATTTCTTCTTCTGGTGTGTAAAATTCGTCAGCAAATTTTTTACTTCCATAAATGCCTGGGTGATGGGTGTGACCATGAAAACAAATTGGGATTTGTTTCCGTTTGAGGACGCTGAGGTTGTCATGGTAGGTCATTTCATAGACGTAGGCGTTGAAAAACGTGGGGTCAATCGGCGCCCCGTGAACGGCTAACCAATGTTCTGTATGTAACAGAGGTGGAAGGTCGGCTAACCAATTCTTTTGTTCTACAGAAACTCTTTGATGACTCCATTCTAGCACCCAACAGGCAGAGGTGGAAAAGCCTTTTTTGAAGTTGTTGACGGCCAAGCCATGGTCATGGTTACCTTTAATAATGAACAAGCCACTCTCCTGAATGCGTTCAATACATTGACAGGGATGGGGACCGTAGCCTACAATGTCGCCAAGTACAATTCCATGTTGGATATTTCTAAGTTTCAGAAAGTTTAGTACCACATTGAGGGCTGGCAAGTTAGCATGAATATCGGCTAGAATGGCCAAATAACGACTGTTTTCTAAAGTCGTCGGCGTTTTCGGAGTGGGTTTTTGGGTCAACGAGTGAATAAAACTGTCAATCGCTTGACGTTGGGTGGGGGCAGGAAAATAAAGGTCCCTCAGTTGTTCGGCAAGAACGGTAAAGTATTGGGCATCTTGAAAATGTTTAAGAATTTGTTGATGAATAATTTGCCCAAAAGAGGTGGCCACTTCCACATTTAACCAGGAGAGAGAACGAAAGTATACGCCTAAAATTTGGGCGCAGGTGATAAAGCGGTCCCATACATAAATATCATCATCGATATAAAAAAGTTCTTGAGTCGTGCTGACTCCAAAATTCGACAATCCTTCATCCAGACGAATTTTTTGCGTACAGGCAACTCGAAAGTAGAGATCAAACAGTTGAGTTAAGTGAAGAAGGCGGGTGCTGTTATCTATGTCAGGGACACTGAACAGATTGTGCAAAGGTTGTAAACGGGGACTGATATTGCCAATGAGGGCCTCCGTGTTAGAATCTGTTTCAGCAATAAACCAAGTTTTTTGTGGGTGATGGACTTGGTAGAGAGATTCTTTTTCAAGGGCTTGCAGTGCCCAACGTTTTGCCGAAGCGGCTTCTAAACGAATTTCACCACGGATTTTCAGAACCGTCTCTTGACCCACATGGACTTGCGTGCTAGGTCTTCCTGTAAACGTGTCGCCATGTAGCAGATTAGTGGGTTGCGACTGGAGTAATGTCCGAATATCTGATTCGGTGTAAATGGGTGTACCGCTAACGGCACCTATGAGAGTAATGCGATAAGTCATTTGAGTAAATAAATCAATGAATGATGAAGAATGGAGAATGAAGAATAGATAATAATGTTATAATACAGTGAACCAACAAACTTATTATTCATTATTCATTATTTATTATTCATTCTCTGAAAAAGCATGGCAATAATTGACACAGAACGCAATGTTGTCGTGGTACAAATAGTGTATGACGGCCCCTCCCTGTCTGGAAAAACCACCAGTCTTACTACCTTGGCAAAGCTGTTAGGTGACAGCACCAAAATTTATGTTCCGTCCAAAATGACGGGAACAGGGTATTATTCCCAATGGATAGAATACACGGGTGGATTTTTCAAAGGTTATCGTATTTCCTGTCAAATAATCAGTATTTCTGGACGGCCATCTTTAGACGACCCTGCCTATTGTTACCTGTTGCAAACCGCCGATGCAGTGGTATGGGTCCTAGACGCCAGTGCTAATCCAGAAATAACGTTAAACTATTTCAAGGACTTGCAACCCGTCTTGTCACGGCCCGAAGAAAATACCATTAAAGTCATCGTTCAGGCTAACAAGCATGACTTGTCGACGGCCTTGCCGGTGACCCAACTCAGAAAGATTTTTCAGGACTATCCTCAAGTCAAAATAGTTGAGTCAATTGCTACGGCAGACAAAGGGGTACGCGAGACATTCGTGTTGGCGGTGCGCTTGGCAATTGAACGGGCCGATGCGTTATTGACGAAAGACCTACTACCTTATGGAAAACCAAAAATTACCTGTGAGGCAGATTTACATCACAAATTGCAAGAAATTCTCATGGAGGCGGGTGTTGCGGAAAAAACCACTCTAACCTCCGAAGAAATAGTCCAGGCACCAGAACGGGCCAATGAATTAGTCATTGCCCCCGTGGCGATCACAGAGTCTTTCGCAGAGACTATTATTCCAGAGGATAATTGTCCTATAATAACACAACAAACTGATAGAGTTGCAAAGGTTTCACATACGTCAGCCGAACCGTCATTGTTGTTCTTTGACAAACACACCGCAACCAAATTGATTTGGCCACCCTTTCAAGGGCGTCACATAGTGACTGAAATACTCACGTATCCGTTAGATATTTCTTTGAAAAGTGGCGGATGGTGGAGTATACACGCCCACACCCAATGGCGTTGTTTTTCCAAAGTGGAATGGCAGTATACTCAAGTTGACCAGGCACAACAGGCATTTCGTTCGCAAATAAGTTTATGCTTAGAATGCGGCCCCATGTTGGCGGACCAACGTTGTGTAGCGGTTGCCCAACATGACACCGAGTCAACTTGGCGAAGTTGGCAAATCACCCCCTGTTTGCCCACACTGCTAGAACACTTGACGAATACCCTACAACAAGACCCGCCTGCACAACAGGCTTTAGAAACGTTTCGCTGTGCCATACGCTATACCGACGCCCTTCAACAAAGCACTCATTATTCGTTTGGGTTATTTCTACACTTGGAAAATTTGGGTGTCAATGAACATGGACAAGTGATTTATGTAGGACCGATAGATACGCCAGGCGTCACTAGACCCCCAGCCTTGGACCCCGCTACCCTCCCTGACATGGTACAACAAGAATTTGCCGAACAGATAGCAAAACTATTGCCTTTGGCAAAGACTCAAAAAATCATACAAGAATTTAGAGACATCGACGGTTTTGAACAACAGTACCTGTTAGACATGCTTATTGAAATATTCTCAAACTAATGCTGTTGGAGTACGGAATTTATTCCGTTTCAGGCGGAATAAATTCCGTACTCCAACAGCTATAAGCATTACCTGTACAACCCCCTATATTCACTAATTTACTAACAACCATGAATATTGTCTCCAAAACAACATTATTAATCGTCGAAGACAGCCCCACTCTCACGGTCGCTTATCGAGAATACTTACGCAATGAACCTTGCAAAGTCGACTATGTTGACACTGGCCAGGCTGCCATGATGTACCTAAACAGAAAAACCCCGGACGCCATGCTACTGGATTTAAGTTTACCCGACATGAATGGCATGGACATCCTCAGACACATCCACCAGGAACAACTCCCCTGCGCCGTCGTCATCGTCACAGGACATGGATCCGTGGATACCGCAGTCGAAGCCATGCGCTATAAAGCCTTTGACTTTATTGAAAAACCCTTTGACGGACAACGATTACTGATTACGTTACGCAATGCCTTACGTTATCAGCAACTCGCCCGCACGGTAGAAATTTACAAAGAAAATTTTGAACGAGTACAATATTATGACTTTATTGGCGCCTCCTCTTCCATGCAGGCTATTTACCGCATGATAGACAGCGCCGCCGTCAGTAAAGCTACTGTTTTTATCACGGGCGAAAGTGGGACGGGTAAAGAACTCTGTGCAGAAGCCATACATAAACAAAGTCCACGCAAAGACAAACCGTTTATTGCCCTTAACTGTGCGGCCATTCCTAAAGAACTCATGGAAAGCGAAATTTTTGGCCACGTCAAAGGTGCTTTCACTGGCGCCTTCAAGGACCGCGAAGGGGCCGCTTCCCAGGCCCATGGTGGCACGTTATTTTTAGATGAAATTGGCGAAATGGACTTAAATTTACAAACCAAATTATTGCGCTTTATCCAAACTGGCACCATACAACCAGTGGGCAGTAGCAAAACGGAAAATTTAGATGTACGATTTATTTGCGCGACCAACCGCGACCCACTTATAGAAGTCCAAGAGGGACGCTTCCGCGAAGACCTCTATTATCGTCTCAACGTCATACCCATCTATTTACCCCCGTTACGCGACCGCGAGGGTGATATATTACTGATTGCTAAAAAATTTCTGGAAAAATTTGCCCTGGAAGAAAGCAAACTGTTTAAAGACTTTGCCCCAGAAACAGAAGCACTCTTGGTACATTACCATTGGCCGGGGAATGTTCGCCAATTACAAAACGTTATCCATAACATCGTGGTACTAAATGAAGGGCAAATAATCTCCCCAGAGATGTTGCCAGCACCACTCAATGACCAGGCCCACACGACCACCCCAATTTCAGCCGTGGTGGTAAGACCCCCAAAGAAAATGACCAGGTATCCACCTGTTGAGACAATGAGAACGGCTATCACGCCTTGGACCATACGACCACTATGGTTGGTTGAAAAGGAGGCGATTGAACAAGCAATAGCTTATTGTGATGGTAACATACCCAAAGCTGCGGCGATGTTGGAAGTCAGCCCATCGACAATTTATAGAAAGCGTCAAGGCTGGGAAGTGTCAACAAAATCTTAACGAAGGATTGAGTGGAGAGTGGAAAGAGAGTGGAGAGTGGAGAGTGGAGGAGAGTGGAGAGTGGAGAGTGGAGAGTGAAAAAACGCGGTGGACTAGAGGCTTCAGCCGGTGACGTGCCCCGATTCCCGGCTGAAGCCTCTAGTCCCGCGTACTGTATTATCCGTTATCCTCTATCCCTTATCCTCTATCCGTTATCCTCTATCCCTTATCCACTATCCGTTATCCACTATCCACTAAAGCCACTCTCCGCTAACTACACCCATGAATCACACCAACGACACCCACTCTACTCCTCCCGATTTAACCAAACTTTACTTGATTTCATTAAGTACTCTGGCACTGTTGACCATTCTAGGGCACTTACTTCTCCAATGGGCCCTAAATCAACACGCCAATGACACACATTTGGTCGAAATTGCGTCGCGACAACTATTGCTAAGTGAAAGACTCAGTAAAACGGCCCTGATTATTCAATTCTCCAATAACTATGACACCCGTGTTGCCTACGTTGAAGAATTTCGCAACACCCTAGACTTACTAGAAAAATCAAACAGTGGACTCCAAGGAGGAGACAGCGAATTACGACTGTCTGGGAATAATAGTATTCCCATAATCAATCTCTTTGCTAATCTACAAGAGTTTTATGGAACGATGGATAATATTGCCAAAGACCTCCTCATGGTGGTGGACCAAGGCCCCTTTCACTCCACCCTTCCCGCAAACACATCCACTCTAGTCAGCCAACTGATTGGGGCACAATACGCCTTTCGCCCGCCGATGGAGGCCATCGTATTACAATATCAAAACGAAACTCAAATCCACCTAACCCAACTCAAACGTATCGACTTTGTTCTGGCCAGCCTGATACTGATAGTTCTCCTCCTGGAAGGACTTTATTTATTTCAACCGTCTTTACAAAGATTTGAACGTATCTGGCAAGAACTTGCCAATACCAGAAAGTTAGCACAGAAAAAAGAGACCTGGTTACAAGGACTGCTAGACCACTTCCCCGCCTTTGTCACCCTCAAAGATTCCAAAGGACGTTATCTCTTTGTCAATCGCCCCTTGACCAAACTGTGGCGTACCACTTCTGACAACATCATTGGCAAAACGGACTATGACCTCTTCCACACCGATCTTGCTAGTGTGTTGCAAGCCCATGACCGGCAGATTCTAAAAAACAACGCTTCACGAACTTTTGAAGAAACGTTTCCGCACCCAGAAGGTCTTCATTCTTATTCCGTCATCAAATTTCCCCTCTATGATGGCATTTTGGGCCCCTCTACGATCTGCACGATTGCTTCGGACATTACAAACCACCAGAAAACCGAACAGGCTATGGAAGAATGTGAAACCATCCTCCACGTTCTCTTGACTGCCACTGCGCAAGTCGTCCTCGTTCTCACACACGAAGGAACTGCGCTATATGCTAATCAAGCTGCATCTCAATGGCTAAATGTATCCATGGATAAATTGATAGGTGCCAATGTATACACATTCTTCCCAGCCCCTCTTAGAGAAGGACGAAAAAACAGCTTTACGGAAGCTATCGACACCCGTACTCCAGTACCTTTAACTGAGGAATATGAAGGTCAAACCTTTCTGGCCCACGTCTATCCCATTGCGATTCACGGTAAAATGGCCACCAAACTGGCAGTCATCTCCATCACACCCATCGTCATTTCCCCAGAACTAGCCATAGACCATAACCTACCATTGCCCAAACCAACACTGGCCATGGCAAACTTGAATCGTTCACTACCATCGGAGGACACTCATTTTTCCGAGATCGGCCAATTTCGCCTAATGACTAAAGAAGGGAAACTTCTCTGGCTACGTGACTCCCAGACCACTCCCCCAGTGTCTGGCGCCGTCTCTTCTTCTCCCCGTACCACATTCCTATCTGAAGAAACCTCTTCCAGCAACTACGACAATCAAGATTCATCGGTGGACCAATTGCAACCGCTTTGTCAACGCATTCTCAATTCCGTCTATGAGGGAATCATTATCGCGGATGCCACCCAATCAGACCTCCCCATTATTTTCGTCAATCATGCTTTTGAACGGCTGACAGGTTATACTACAACAGAGGTTCTGGGACGAAATTGTCGTTTTCTCCACAAAGAAGACGCCCGGCAATCAGCTTTAGACGAAGTTCGCGATGCCTTGCGTTTGGGCCAAAGTTGTAAAGTGACACTTCGCAATCGTCACAAAGATGGTGGTCACTTCTGGATTCAACTCGGCATCTCACCGTTGCATAACTCTCAAGGGAAACTCACTCACTTTGTCGGCATTCAAGTTGACATTACCGCTTTAAAACAGACCGAACAAAAACTGCAAGAAAGCGAGAATCAATGCCGTTACTTGGCGGAACGAGTCGCCGCTACCATCTTGATATGTCAGGAAGACAGGATTGTGTATGCCAACCCAGCGGCTACCACTCTCACAGGCTACCAGACTACCGAATTGTTACAAATGAAATTTGCGGATTTGGTACATCCCGATTGGCAATCGATCGTGAAAGAACTTAGTTTGACCCAACCCCGTAGCGAACTGGCACCGATGCGCTATGAAATTAAAATTGTCACCCAATCAGGGGCCAAACGGTGGTTAGATAATTTGGAATATCTTATTGATTATCAAGGCAATAGTGCCACTTTAGTGACCGCCTTTGACATCACCGAGAGGAAACACACTGAAAACACGTTGCGCCAAATTGTCGAAGGCGTTTCGGCCCACACGGGTGAAAATTTCTTGAAGAACCTCGTAGAATACCTGGTTACCACTCTCCAAGTCAAGTATGCTGTCATTGGCCAATTGTCGTCTCACGATCCCTATCAAATGCGCACCCTGTTTGTCGTCACCTGCGAACTACAACCGTTGGAAAATTTTGAATATGACCTCCACCATACCCCCTGCGAAAGACTCATTACCGGTGAAGCCCCTTGCTGTTCCTATACCAAAGACGTGCAAAAGCTGTACCCCAATAATCCTCTTCTCACCCAATTAAACATAGAAAGTTGTGTGGGTACCCCCCTCTTCCATACCAGTGGTAAAGTCATGGGCCTACTAGCCATTATGGATGATAAACCGCTTCATCACCCCACGTTAGTCGAATCCATGTTACAAATTTTTGCGGCCCGATCGTCGGCGGAATTAGAACGACTGCAAGCCCTAGCCGCGTTGCAAAAAGAACATGTGCTACTGGCCCAACGAGTCCAAGAACGTACCGCAGAACTCAGTGTCGCCAATGCCGAAATTGCCCAGGCGGCCCGTCTTAAAAATGAATTTCTAGCCAACATGAGTCATGAATTGCGGACTCCGTTGTCAACGATTCTTACCATGTCCGAAGCGTTGCAAAATGAACTGTATGGCACCCTGACCCCGCCTCAAGTCGACGCTTTGCGTACCATGGCAGACAGTGGTCATCATCTGTTAGACTTGATTAATGACATCCTCGACTTGGCCAAAATCGAAGCCGGCAAAATCAAACTCCAAATCCTGCCGGTTTCCCCCAAGGTCATTAGCAACGCCTGCTTACGAGTGGTCAAACCTCTCGCTGATAAAAAATTCCTCCACCTCACGGTCACGCTGGATTCAGCCGTAGCCACGGTTCAGGCAGATGACCGCTATTTGAACAAGATACTCCTCAACTTGTTAACCAATGCGATTAAATTCACCCCCAAGGGTGGCGAAGTCAATTTAGACGTCCGCGGCGATAAAGATCGCGGAGTAGTCTCCTTTACGGTCAGCGATACAGGCATTGGAATTGCGGCCCCCAACATCGCCCACCTATTCAGGTTGTTTGAACAGTTGGACCCAGGACTGGCTAGAGAACATGAAGGCGCTGGTCTCGGTCTCTTTTTAGTCTATCGTCTGGCAGAAATGCACGGCGGTGGCATCTTGGTCCAAAGTGAAGAAGGCAAGGGGAGTCGTTTTACCGTCAATCTACCTTGGCCATCTGAGGAGGACTTGCAAGAATTTAAGAATTTAGGAAAACCCTTGACTTCTCGTCAAGAAGCGTTGATTTTATTGGCGGAAGATGATCCCCATCAATCTGAAAAATGGGCCGCCCTGTTAGAACTGTATGGCTACCGGGTCATCACAGCCCAAAACGGAGTCCAAGCCATAGAAAAAGCTAGAGAAAATCAACTCAACCTGATTTTGATGGATTACCAAATGCCCGTGATGGACGGACTGAAAGCGATGGGTCAGATTCGGGCAAATCCTGAAATGGCGCATATACCCATTGTTATTCTAACCGCCCTGACCGTGCCTGGCGATAAAGAACGTTGTTTGGGGGCGGGCGCGTCCCGGTATCTGGTTAAGCCATTTAATTTTAAGGAACTTATAGCAGAAATCAAAACATTGTTATAAACTTCTTAGTTATAAACTTCTTACCCGGCCCTGCTTCAAAACCTGTGAGGTCCCAAAGACCTCGCAGGGCACTTGGCAAACACTATGGGAAATTTTCTACTAAGAATCTTTCTTAATTTACTGAAGAAAACTTGAAAATGACCTTTGTACACCTCAAATTATTATAACAGACCGTGAATCGCCGCAAAATTAGATTTAACAATCTTTATCCCCTAACGACATTCATAAAACTGGACCATTTGTGAACTGTGGTTCATTATTCATCAATCCATTAGCTATTACCCACATGGAAATAAACGATTATTATAAAGTACTAGAATTAACCCCTGACGCCAACCCTAACGACATCAAACAAGCCTTTCGCAGACTGGCACAAAAATATCACCCTGACCTGAACGACGAACCTGAGGCAGAACAAAAATTTAAACAAGTCAAAGAGGCCTACGAAATACTTAGAGATCCCCAACTACGCATGGCTTATCATCATGACCGCAAAGTCATTAAGCCCTATACTTATGCCTGGCTACAAACTCAAATCAGTGCCCAGTTGCGTCGTGTCGCCCAATTTCGGGCCACTATGAATGCCCAAACACGCCTTAATGCGGAATTAAATACACACAGAAAAAACGCAGATATGCACTCCACTCCCTCTTCGAATCACCCATCCCCTTCAAAAAGAAAAGTTTCCTGGCTATTGTTGGGTAGTAGCCTTATGTTCGCCGTGATCATTATTGTTGCCGCCACGCTGGTAGTGGAAAGACTTGAGATTCGACAATCCCACCAAAAAATCATTGCTGCCGTTTTGCAAAACCAGGAAAATGGCGTTAAACAACTGGAAACAGCCGATATTGAAACGCAAGCCACTATCCTCCAATATGATGGTGTAAAAAAAGCATTGCTTAACTTCTATCTCTCCCACCCCACGGACAAAGAACCGCTGGCCCGCCTGGACGCTTATAGCCAAACCGTCTCACAAGAACTGTTTACCGATGTGAATGTTCAAAATTTGCTAATTGGTCATTACAGCGCGAAGGTTGATAAAGAAGTTGAAAGTGACAACTTTGAGAACGCTACTCGCATCTTAGACAACCTCAAAGCCAAAATTAAAGAGTCCCAAAAACTGGCGGACAAATATGAGGAACTGCGCAAGAAAAAAAACCAGCGACTGGCCGCCTTGTCTCAACAATATATGAGTTGCCTAGAGAACACCGACCGTCCCCTATTGGAACGTACCCACTGTATGGCAGAAGCACGGGAAAGAATCAAACGGGTGGGGATTGAACACACCCTACCCACGGACACCAATTTTCCAGCCTTGTATACTCAAGCCATCGAACAAACCCTGGTGAAAAGGGAATATGCCAAGGTCGAAGAGTTACTGGCGGATTGGGAAAAATTGCTACCAGAACCCAATGAACAACGTGATAAAATGCGGGAACTGTTAAAACAGTATCGAGAACTCGACACCCTCATGGCAGACCTTACCAGTCATGACAAAATGAAGATTGTCAATACGCTAAGTGCCGTAACCAAATTAGATGAGGAATTGCAGAAAGAAGTGTTTAACTCCCCCAAGGTTCAACACAGTCTGCTAGTCTATTATTTGGAGGAAGCCTTGAAAATGTGGAAGACGCAGGGCTTGGGTATACCAGTCACGGGGGACAACCGTCCCTCTCCTGCTATGCCACCTGAGGGGACCGCAGATTTAGAAAAACTGATAACTCTAGCGCGAACGCAAACAGTGCCGACGTTTTTGCCACCCCTGACGCGGCCCGCACCGTCAGCAGATTCATCGATGTCCTCCGCCACTCCTCCGTCTGCACCTCCTTCTACTTTAAGTCAGGAGGTACAGGATAAAAGTGTTGCCACGATGTTACAAGAATGCCAAGATCATCTCAACAGCACCGGTAGCGGTAGAACCGGTAAGGCGTTGTCTTGTTATCAAAGTGTACTGAACCGAGACCCCAACAATCCCGATGCCCAAGCAGGCTTGAATACCTTAGAAAGACGCTTCCAAAAATGGAGTGACAGTGCTTTACAAAACGGTCAACTGAACAAAGCGAGAAGTTATATCGCTACCTTGGATAGAATTAACCCGCGTTCTCGAACCTTAGCCTCGTTAAAACAAAGATTAAGAGAGGCACAGGAACGTCCCAAGCCAGACCCTAAACCTGAAGCTGATTCCGCATTCAAATCTGAACCTAAATCTGAACCCAAACCTAAATCTGAACCCAAACCTGAACCTAAATCTGAATCCAAACCTGAACCCAAACCTGAATCCAAACCGAAACCTGAACCATCGAAGTCTAATGCTTGCACAGATTTATTGAAACAGTTGTCAATGGGTGTCAACCCCCTTACTTCTGAACAAAACGCTTACTTTCAAAGTCATTGTCGCTAACAGACCGAAAGTGGAGTGTTATAACGGTAATAATTCAGGAGTCCTAAGCGTCGCTTTGTCTAAGCCACGCACAAAGCTACGCTTTTTCCTCCTGGATTTGGCTTGCGCCTCCTGAATCTCGAACTTTAAAAAGTGGAATTAGATGAAACAAACCAACTTATTGATACTCACAATATTTTATGTCATCCTCTTGGTAGCTTGTGCAACCCCTTCGACCTTGCGTTCCCTTAATTCTTCAACCCTTCTCCCATTTGAACAGGCCGTTCGCGCTTTGGCGAATGACTTACTTTATCAAGTTCAAGTGGAACGGGGAGGCATCGGATTGCTAGGAAAGTTAACCGAAAGCAAAGTCGTGTTAGACCCCTTTGTGGATGCTAAAAGCGGCGACGTGGTGAACGCCAGTCGCCGCATTGAAGAAATCATTTTGGAGGAAGGCTATAACAATTTTCAAAACATCTCTCTTAGCCGCCTCACGCCCGACAAACTCCGCGAAGCGGATTACGTGATGAGTGGTGTTATCAACTTTGATCTATCGAAACCATCGGACCTCACGAAAGCCGAAAAATACTATCGTGTATCCTCTTCTATGTTCAGTCGTAAAACCGGGAAAATCCTAGCTAATTCAAATCTTTGGATTTCTGAAAAAGAGTTGGATTACTTACCCATACCTAGCTATAAAGATAGCCCCGTGTATCTCAAAGACAGTCGAGTCGAAAGTTTGATAACCACCACCGAAACGCCCGTGGGGAAATCCGCACATACAGACTATTATGAGAGTTTAAGCACGACGGCGCTACTTGTTCAAGCCGACACCGCTTATGAAGATAAGAATTATAAAAAAGCGTCACGGCTATATAACCTGGCTACCAAACGTGAAGATGGTCAGATAATGAAAACCTATGCAGGTTCTTATGAAGCCAATCTCAAGCTAGGCAACACTGGCACAGCTAAACAAATGTTTAGGAAGTTACTGGAAACCAGTGTCAAAGAAAACCGCAAGTTAAATTTGAAATTTCTGTTTTCGGTGAACAGGATTGAGTTTCTGGAAGACTATGCTTTGAGAAAACAATATGACAATTGGTTGCGCGAAATCAGTCTATTTCTGCAAGATCATCATTATTGTTTTCAGATTGTCGGCCACAGTAGTCGTACTGGGGACGTTGAGTATAACCACACCTTATCTATAGAACGCGCCAAAAAGGTGCAAACTCTCATGCAAGCCTATTTTCCTCAAGTCATGCAAAAATCAAGGGCGGTTGGCAAAGGTTTTGAACAAAATATGGTTGGTTCCGGAACAGATGATTTAAGAGATGCCATTGACCGGCGCGTAGAGTTTTTTATCGTGGACTGTTCACAATTATAATCTTTCCCCAAGATCAACGAGGAGGAAAAGGCGCAGCTTTGTCACTTGCTATTTTTTAAAAAAGAAGATAAACTAAGAATAAAGGTGCTGTTGGACTAGAGGTTGGACTAGAGGCTTTAGCCGGAAAACGTGCCCCGGCCCCCGGCTAAAGCCTCTAGTCCAACAGCCTCTAGTCCAACAGTTCCCATTTTGGATAGGACGACGTATTTTTAATCAACACCCGTTAGGAAATTCTATGGCCCAATCCACCACCACCTTTGACAGCCCATGGAAAGAAATCGTTGAAAAACGTTTTGAAGATTTTATGAAGTATTTCTTTCCCAAAACGCATAAAATCATTGACTGGCATTCCGGCTACGAGTTTTTGGATAATGAACTCCAAAAAGTCGTCCGCGATGCCAAATTAGGACGACGGTTAGCCGATAAACTCGTCAAAGTTCGTCAAAAAAATGGGCAACCTGCAATACTTTACATCCATATTGAAGTGCAGGGGCAATATGACGAATATTTCGGCGAACGGATGTTTGTATATAACTACCGTTTCTTTGACCGTTACAAACAACCCATCATCAGCCTAGCCATTTTGGGAGATGATCGGAAAGACTGGCGGCCCAAAAGTTATGGTTTCAACGTAGGAGAATGTCGTTTGTTGTTTCAATTTCCGGTGGTCAAGCTGTTAGACTATCAAGACCAGGAAGAACAACTCAAACGTTCCAAGAACTTCTTTGCCATGATTGTTCGGATCCACCTGAAAGGGCTAAAGACGCGACGTTCTCCACAGCAACGGTGGTATTGGAAAAAAGAACTGTTCAAGGCTATCCAGGAAGCCCATTACAGTCGACAAGACATCCTGGAATTATTTTGGTTTCTGGATTGGGTATTGGCATTGCCTCCCAACCTAGAATTGCAATTTAACCAATTCGTTCATGAATACGAACAGGAGAAAAAAGTGCGATACGTAACCAGTATTGAGAGACACGGCCTTGAGAAGGGTCTTCAACAAGGTCTTCAACAAGGTCTTCAACAAGGCAAATTGCAAGCCACCCAAGAAAATGTGGTACAGATTCTGCATAATCGCTTTAAAACGGTGCCAACCACGCTGAAAAAGCGAGTTCAAGCCATTGACGACTTCACCCATCTCACGAAGTTGTTGAACGAGGCCGTGATGGTCAGTTCTCTCAGCCAATTTAAGCAATTGCTAGAAAAAGCTACTTAGAAAGTCCTCTAGTCATGTAGTCATGTAGGGTGGGCAACGATAGACCTGTTACCCACCCTACCCAGACTATCCTCCTTTTCAAATTTTGATTTTTCATATTTTTTCATATTTTTCAATCAACACACCATCAACCAATGATTACCAAATTGCGTAACATCGCTATTATTGCCCATGTTGACCATGGCAAAACCACTCTTGTAGATAGACTCCTCCAACAATCTGGTACGTTCAGCAAACGTGCTGCCATGGTCGAACGTATTATGGACACCAACGACTTGGAAAAAGAACGAGGTATTACTATTTTGGCCAAAAATACCTCCCTGCATTGGCAAGACTACCGAATTAATATTGTTGATACCCCCGGTCACGCTGACTTTGGAGGAGAAGTCGAACGAGTGTTATCCATGGTGGATTCCGTGTTGTTACTGGTAGACGCCGTTGATGGCCCCATGCCGCAAACTCGTTTTGTCACCCAAAAAGCCCTCGCCCAAGGATTGCGTCCAATCGTGGCGATTAATAAAGTTGACCGCGACGGGGCGCGGCCGGAGTGGGTGTTAAACCAAACCTTTGAATTGTTTGACCGTCTGGGGGCATCCGAGGCACAACTCGATTTTCCGGTCATTTATACTTCGGCCTTATATGGTTACGCTAGTTTAGATGGCACGGTTCGTAGCGGTGACATGCAACCTCTGTTTGAGACCATTGTTAAACATGTTCCTATTCCTGATGTGGATCCAGAAGAACCTTTTCAAATGCAAATCAGTGCCTTGGACTATTCCAGTTATGTCGGCGTGATTGGGATTGGCCGAATTACCAGAGGACGCATTAAAACGAATACACCCGTCGTCGTCGTGGAACCGAAAGGTCAGCGACGTACTGGAAGGGTGTTGCAAATTCTCGGTTTCTATGGTTTAGAACGTATCGAATTTCCCGAAGCCACCGCCGGCGATATTGTGGCCGTGACGGGCCTCGACCAGTTAAATATTTCGGATACGTTGTGCGACCCCGAACATCTGATTCCGTTACCTGCTTTGACCGTGGATGAACCGACCATTAGTATGACGTTCCAAGTCAACACATCTCCCTTTGCAGGTAAAGACGGTAAATATGTCACGTCTCGTCAAATACGCGAACGACTGTACCGGGAACTCTTGCACAATGTCGCTTTACGAGTCAGTGAGAGGGAAGACCCAGATAAATTTCTCGTCTCTGGACGGGGTGAGTTACATTTAGGGATTCTCATTGAAAACATGCGCCGCGAAGGTTATGAACTGGCCGTTTCGCGTCCCAAAGTCATTCACAAAGACATTGATGGCGTCAAATGTGAACCTTACGAAAGTCTGACGGTAGATGTCGAACAAATTCATCAAGGCGTCGTCATGGAGAAGTTAGGTCAACGCAAAGCCGAACTGGTTAGTTTGCAACCGGATGGGAGAGGACGGATTCGCTTAGATTTTCTCATCCCCGCCCGCGGTTTAATTGGGTTTCGCACCGAATTTTTAACTGCGACGTCTGGTACGGGTCTCTTGTACCATGTTTTTGAACGTTATGCGCCTGTGAAACCAGGTGAGATTGGCCAACGAATCAATGGGGTTCTGATTTCCAATGGTGAAGGCAAGAGTCTCGCTTACGCCCTGTTTAATTTGCAAGAACGGGGACGTCTCTTCATTAGCCCAGGTGAGGATATTTATGAAGGGATGATTGTGGGGATTCATTCCCGTGACAACGATTTGGTGGTGAATCCCCTCAAAGCCAAACATTTGACCAACATTCGGGCCGCGGGGTCTGATGAGAATATTCTGTTGACTCCGCCAGTGCGAATGTCTTTGGAACAGGCGTTAGAATTTATCGATGATGATGAGTTAGTCGAAGTGACACCCAAAGCGATTCGTTTGCGGAAGCAATTTTTGAAGGAACATGAACGGAAACGGTTGGCGCGGGGTTAATATAGTAATATTCATTCATTTTTGTATCCATCCCCCAGCCCCCCGTACACGGGGGGCTGGGGGGGTACAAGAATAAATGACTTCAACACTATTTAAATATTACCCCTGTATCGTTCCATTAACCCCACGTAATCCGTTATGTCCACCGCCGTTAATCTTGACCTGTTGGTCAATCGATTTACCGACCAGTTAGACACTTATCAAAATCCTAACTACCACGAAACCCAAACGCGCATTGAATTTATCAACCCCTTGTTTATCGCGTTAGGTTGGGATGTCAATAATGAACAAGGTCTGTCGATAACCCATCAGTCCGTGTTGCA
>JAABRD010000041.1 GCA_011391085.1 Thiotrichaceae bacterium
AGAAGCTTTGGCACAGATTACTAAAGAGGACTCTCTGGCCTGGTTTAGACATTGTCTTTAGTGATACTTATTCAAGTGAGAATTGCTATATTCAAAATCCACTCTGCTTGCATCAAAATTTTGTCCATACGATAGAGGTAAGAGTCTTCCCTGACAACAATGATACACCGTATGGGTCTCTAGCTGGCGTAATAGGCACCAGTACTCTAATGGCAGTGATGTTCTGTTTAGCCGCATGGGGAATGATAAACGCCCATACCAATTTCTTGACACGCGGCAAAGTGTCTGAAGCAATCGAGTGGTTAGGTGGTCTGAAAAAGCCTGCGGAAGAATATCTGGCAACTAAGGGCGAATTTCCGCCCACGATAGATCTTCTGACGAAGAAAACTTCAGGTAAGTATGTTGCCAGTCTCGTGTCCAACCCTAAAGAATTTTACTTTGAGGCGTCCATGAATTGGGAGGATAGGGTTCTGGCGGGCAAGACGGTTCGGTTAATTTATGATCCAAACAAGAAGACGTGGAGTTGTAGTGCGGCTTATCCTGATGGAATACTACCGAAATATTTGCCTAGCGTGTGTAAACGGTAAGTGATTCCTATAAATTTGGGTAGTGGTGCAATGTGGGTGAGGATCGGGAACTGTGATGTGTGTGATGAGAAGAAGAGACGCTTCAGGGATGGAGACACGTCTTTCCCTTCATTTTCCACTCATATACATCATATCTATCACACAAATCACAGTTCAAAAATTTGGTAGTGATGCAATGTGGGTGATAACAGAGGCACTGGCTAATTGTCAGGTTCGGCTAAACCTCCGAGGTCTTGAAGACCTCGGAGGTTTCTGGTTATCACCCAGATTGCATCACTACCAAAAATCTCACCCACATTGCAATGAAATTAAAATGACGGTGGACTAGAGGCTTTAGCCGGTGGGTGCAGAACATGATTTAATCAAAGAGAACCGCCCACGGCTAAAGCCTCTAGTCCCGCACTCCGGCTGAAGCCTCTAGTCCCGCACTCCCTCACTTCTCTTGCCCTCTCACATACCCCCGTGCCGCCGCCTTCTCAAACCACTGTTTTGCCTCCTCCAGATTACGCGGAACGCCTAGACCTCGACGATATAACTCACCTAAATTATATTGCGCCGGGGCATAACCTTGTTCTGCTGCCTTTCGCACTAAAATAACCGCCAGTTCCAAATCTTGAGGGACGTCATTACCTTCATAATATAGTCCTGCCAAGTTATTTTGGGCTTTGGCCAAACCTTGTTGGGCCGCTTTGCGAACCCAATAAACCGCTTGCTGTTTATCTTGCGGAAGACCTTTCCCTTCCCAATACAAACCGGCTAACGCATTTTGGGCACCGGCGAGACCTTGTTGGGCGGCTTTGCGAAACCACTCTGCCGCTTGGAAATAGTCACGTATTCCGCCGCGACCTTCGTAGTACATCCAACCTAATTGATATTGCGCCCGCGTCTCCCCCTGCTGGGCCGCTTGCAACAGCCAGTGAAGCGTTTTCTGATCGTCGTCACGATACCAATAGAAAGCCAACGCCAGTTGCGCTGACAAATCTCCTTTCGACGCGGCTGTTTCCAAGGTGGAAAACGATAAAGACAATTGCGTTCTAGGAAAACGAATAAACTCATTTACCGTTTGCCAATGGTGTTGGAAAACCGCGGCGGGGTCTTGGTCAACTAGGGAAATATCTTGGATATTGTTATCCAAAAATTGATTATGCTTGAGGAGAATCTGACTGGATTGTTGCACCACCATTCCAATTTGTGCAAACTGAATCTGGTTGCCCGTTATCTCCACGTCGTCAACATTTGTCAAAGATAAACCATGATAGCCCGCTTCGATACGATTGTCACGAATCTGAATCTGTTTAGAAGCACGGATAGATAAACCATTTTCAACCGCCGAATCGGCCACCTCATGGAGGAGATGCAGTCCCACAATGTCAATCTGTTCGGAATCGATAATGGTCAGCACCGTCTCCTTGGGGATGCGTGTGACGAGATGGGCATTGTCACCATAGATGGCAAGATGATGACGTCCAACCAAGTGAACGGTTTCATTATACGTGCCTGGGCACAACCACAGTACATCACCAGGTTGAGTGGCTACCCGCAACGCTTCATTGATGGTAGCGTACCTAGTTATCTGAGGTTCAGCTTTGGCAGAATATAGCAACACTTGTTGAGGAGAACAATGGGGTTGCACCAGCGGAAGCAGAAACTCTCTGAATTTCTCATCATACCACCTCCCTGTCTCCTCCATTTCCAGAAGAAATTCACCATCATATACTTCTAACAGACGTTGCAATCCCCGCACCCATTCCGAATACGTTTCGTCAAGTGTACGTCTTAGCCAAAAATTGACGGCGGTATGAACTTCATAAAGATCATAACCGCGGTCCTCCAAAAATTGAAAATGCGCCGAGTAGTCACGAGTTTCATAACAACACGCCGGCAATGTGCGATTCTTCACCAATTCCCCATACTGTTGTGCCTCCTGGGCTAGATAGTCAGGATGATCTTGAAAATACTGATGCACTTCATAAAACGTGCGGGCGAGTCTTCTCACATATTTTTCATACAGTGGTTGCGTTTGCGGTTGAAACTCCCGCTGTTGGGCCGCGGGAATCAGGTTATCTGCTAACCATTTCACAAATTCGATATGATAATGCCCAAAATCGTCTGTAGTGTTCAAATTCAGCGTTGTATACCGATGCGGACCGCTGACGAAAATAGGTGACTTGACGGCTTGTTGCAAAGTCGTGTAACTGAGGACATTTTGCAAGTGACAATAAAAACCGCGTACTCCTCTATCTGGCAGACGAGTTAAATCCGAAGGGCAGTTATCCGAAGAGGTATTGGCAAATAACGTGTCTAAACTTTGCCAAACTTGTTTGATAAGCCCATTCACATCCGGTTGACTGACAGTATCCACTTCACTATTGCCTTCCACGAAGCGTTGTTGTTTGACCGTTACCAATTGATCCGCAACCCGTTCTTTAACCGTCAACAGATAAACCCCAGCTTTGGAAAAATCCTGTAATTCCTGACGAATTAACAGCGGTTGGTCATTGACAAATTGATAGTGGTCGATTCCATAATTCAACTCACTGCCTTTCCAAGTTGAAATAATTTGTCTGTTCTCGGTATCTACAAAAGGAGAAGGAAGAGTGCCTAGAGACTTGTTTTCGACAAACATCTCCACACTGGGATCAAATAACCAGAAACGGTAATACGTGCTATCCGCAGTGGCAGAAGCAAAGATACGCAAGTCTTGATAACCATCAAAATTGACATCCTCGATCTTGACAGACTTATCTTTCTCATCACTCGGCATTTGAGAAGCAAGTTCCTGAAGAATTTGAAACGGCTTGGTGGTCTTCGCTTTATAAATGTTCAACTCTTTCAGAGTAGCCATTTTGTGTTTCACTGCACCAACCAGTTCAAAGGTGAAATCGGGCCAATCAGGACGAATCGAGACCGTCTCAGACCATAACACATTCGCCGTTGCGGAGGTACGGTTGTCCGGTTCCGTCGTGTCGTAAGAAAATTGATTGGCTTCAAAATCATTATTGGTGATTTCAACATCCTGAGAAGTAATAATCTTTCTGAAATAAGCATTTTTGTTATTCTTGACGGTGTTGTATTTAAAGAACACGTTATTGGAATGTTCCACATCTAAGATTCCATGTTTCGAACCTCCAGAATTGTCATTGTCAGTGATAGCGACCTCTTTGATGGTAACGTCAGCGGAATCTTTAATGTGAAACACACCTTCGGTATTCTTGACAGCCTTGCCACCCGTCACACTGACATGTTGGGAATTGTCGACAAACACCGCGTGCGTACCTGAACCGTTCAAAATGGTGTCGGTGATACTGATATTCTTAGCATTTTGTAACTTGAGGACGGTGCCTTCACAATAGCCACGTCTGACATCATGTATCAAACCCAGGTTGTGCAACGTAATGTCTTCCGAAGCCTGAATCGTCAGAACCGCCACCCAGCCCTGTTTGGTTTTTAACCAAACATTGTCTTGACCTATCAAGGTAAGAGATTTTTTATTAGCAATCAGAAGGGCGGTATGGTTATCGGTCGATTCTATCTCATAATCGCCAGATTTCAGAATGATGTAATCGCCCGTGTCAGCCTCGTTGATAACGGACTGTAACAAGTTCTGTTTGCCTGGTTGAACATAATGCACTTTATGGCTATCCACGCAATCTTCCTGAACTTTGATCGCGCCTTCCTGGCAGGCCGAAAAAACGGTGGTGTGGGCGCATAATAAGACCCACAATGAGAAAAGGTGAGTAAGGGTAGAATGTGGTTTGAACATAGGAGTTTGTAGAAGATATGTTTAGTTTATGTTGGAGATGACAAATTATATTTCATCTTTGGTTGTTGGTCAAGAGAGGTCTAGGGAGAAATTTTTTGGGTATGTTGAAATAGAGAGAATGATTAAACTTTCAGGACTTACGCAACCACTTTTGTAAGTCGTTGATTTGACACCCCCCCTATCCCCCCCCGCACGCGGCAATGCCATTAAGTTAAGGAACATTTCGGTGGAGTGGAGGCTTTAGCCGGTCGGCCGTAGGCATCACTCCTCACTCAAATTGCGGGGCGCCTACCGCTGGCCGGCTAAAGCCTCCACTCCACCGTACCCTAACTTAATGGCATTGCCCGCACGCGGGGGGGAATCACTCCCTCCCCACGTGGGGGGAGGGTCGGGGTGGGGTGACTGCGTAAGTCCTAACTTTGACAACTGTTGGGATGTGCAGATATGGCTTGCTAAAGTAGGATGGATAATGAAGGTAACAAAATGATTGACTGTCTATTGATCTTGGTTTATCTTGCCCATATACTCATCTTGTTGACCCAAGATGTCAGATTATGTGGTGTAAGTAAATTGAGGTAACTGCTGTGAAAATTATTTCTATTTTCTATTTTCAATAACCAATACGCGGGCGTAGGTTGCCATAATTCTTATTGTGTTATAGTAGAAATAGTGCAAGTACGGGGGAATTTTACTATAATGTAGGACCAACTGAAAAGTCGGGTTTCCATCATCGCTATTTAGCAAAATGGTGGGCTACCTACCTAGACTGGCAGTTGTTTTATCGTTCAACCAATCATGTCTATCAAGAAGGAGGTCATTATGATGACTATAAAATGGCAACAACCCAAATCCGCTTTCCTATGGCAAAGCAGTTTTGTTTTTCCCTCTGCCGGTGGTGGAGGTGGCACTGATGAGGAAATAGTGACTTTAGAATACGATATTAGTCGTTACGGTTCTGATTACTATTCTTTCACCCCTGCGCAAAGTGACCCTGAACGGTAGTGATGCAATCTGGGTGAAATGTCTGAACTCTGATTAGAATGATTTTCAGATGGACTCTGATTAGTCAAGCCTCCTTTCATAGCCCTCATTTAATCATCTCAATCAAAGTTCAAGACCGACGCGAAACCTCTCGATATTTCACCCACATTGCATCACTACCCCCTGAACTATGTCGAGTTGCCTGTCAAAATGACTCCAGATGTAAAGCTTTCAGTTACGTCAAACCAGACGCAACATGGCCTGGTAGTCCTCCTGCTTGTTGGTTGAAAGAGGCAGTCCCACCAGCGGCAAGTAGTTCTTGCTGTGTGTCAGGAGTGAAAATGTAAATTTGTGTAGAATACGTCCCTCGTCACCCTTTCGCACTTCCAATGCCAATAGTGCGTGGGACGCACCCTACAATCCACATTCCCAAAATCAGGACTGATAGGACTGGAGATATAGTAATATTCGTTCAAATCTGTACGATTCCCGCCGGAGCGCAATAAGAATTATTGCGCTGTGCGCCCGCGTAGCGGCAGCGCGATACCGCGCAATAATTCTTATTGCGTTCCAGCGGAGGTGTACAAATTTATAGGAATATTACTATAATATTAAAGGAGTCCAAAGCGTGGCTTTGTATCGACAAAGCTACACTTTGGACACATGGAGACTTTGTACAATCATTTCTAAACAGAAGTAAACTATTATGACATTACCTACTTTCTTTCGTACCAGCGTAGGCGGAATAAGTTGTTTCCTGCTATTCGCCCAACTTACCTTTGCCGCTTCACCGCCACCCAATGACCATTTGAGTGAGGCGACGGCGATTCTCGGTTTGCCTTACACTTCCACACCTCAAAATGTCGCCGCGGCTACTTTGGAACCCAACGAATCTATACGAAGTTGTACTAGTACAGCCAGCAATGACAGTGTGTGGTATCAATACACACCTACCACAAACCAAGAAGTTGCCTTTAACACTTTCGGTTCCAATTATGACACCGTCTTATCGGTGTGGACTGGCACAACTCATCCGCTAGTCGAACTGGGTTGCAATGATGACACCAGTGGAAATTATCAGTCCTTCGTGCATTTATTTTTAAGCACAGGAACGACCTACTACATTAACATCGCCAGCTTTTCTGGTATGACTGATGAGAATAGTTCACTCGTCTTAACTGTCAACCTTCTCCTGCCAGCGGACAATGACAATTTAGCCAACGCCATTCAGGTCGCGACTCTACCTTATACTTCCGCCAACCCGTACCTTTGGCAAAGCCAAACCCTGGAAACTAGCGAAACCCCTCCCAGTTGTGCCCTAAATGGATATGCGAGTGTGTGGTATCAATATACACCAACTATCAACCAAACCGTTTCATTTGCCGCAGATGCGCCGGTATTATCGATTTGGAATGGCACCACGCATCCACTGACTGAAATCACCTGTAACAACAGCATGGCTTCGGGTTCCCCTTCTTTTCCCTTAGACTTGATAGCAGGCACCACCTATTATGTCAATCTGGGAATCCCAGATTCATCAGCAGGCACAAGGACGTTAAACATCAGTGAGTTGACGCAAGCTGGCAATGACGATTGGGCCAATGCCACCCTTATCACCACGCTTCCCTACGAAGGAAAGCAACAGGCGCAATGGGCCAGTGCCGAAGAACAGGAAGTCACCTCGAGTTGTGAGTGGGAAGAACAGCAAAGTAGTGTTTGGTATCAATACACACCAACCACCGACCAGATGATAAGTTTAGAAGGGACGACGTTGGAGGAGACGGTGTGGTCGTACCCTACTAAGGAGATGACAGTCTCTGTCTGGAATGGCACAGGTCACCCGTTGACTGAATTGAATTGCGAACGTTTTGGGAGTGGTGACAACACTCCTTTCCTGTTGAGGCTGACCGCCGGAACAACTTATTCTTTCAAGGTCACTACCCAGCCTTCAGGGGTTCTTGATTTTGTGTTATCGGTTTCCCCAGTTACGCCACCAACGAATGATAATTTGGCCACTGCCACCGTCATTCCTACCTTACCCTATAGCAATACCTCTCAAGAAGTTTTCGGAAGTACCAACGAAGACCAGGAACTGTCTAGTGGTTGCGGAGAAAGCGGCGGTAGTGTGTGGTATCAATATACACCGACTCAAAATCAAACCGTGGTGCTTAGTGGTCTGTCAGAGTGGTCTGTGACAGTATCGGTATGGACCGGCACCACTCACCCTTTGACAGAACTGACTTGCCTGGGTTCCGGGAATCTGTTGAAACTCACCGCAGGTACCACTTACTTTATCAAAGTGAGTGTCCCGTCTAATCAGAAATCGTTGGTCTCCTTTGAAGCCACCGAGGTGACTCCACCTAGCAATGATGATTTGGCCAATGCCACCGTCATTTCTACATTACCCTATAGCAATACCTCTCAAGAAGTTTTCGGAAGTACCAACGAAGACCAGGAACTGTCTAGTGGTTGCGGAGAAAGCGGCGGTAGTGTGTGGTATCAATATACACCGACTCAAAATCAAACCGTGGTGCTTAGTGGTCTGTCAGAGTGGTCTGTGACAGTATCGGTATGGACCGGCACCACTCACCCTTTGACAGAACTGACTTGCCTGGGTTCCGGGGTTCTGTTGAAACTCACCGCAGGTACCACTTACTTTATCAAAGTGAGTGTCCCGTCTAATCAGAAATCGTTGGTTTCCTTTGAAGCTACCGAGGTGACTCTCCCTAGCAATGATGATTTGGTCAATGCAACCGTCATTCCTACATTGCCTTATGGTCATTCTCAAAGTACCCAATGGGCGACGGCAGAACTGGGCGAAGTTAGCTATGAACAAGCAACCTCTGAAAGTTGTGGAGGAAGTTGGGGATGGGCATACTTTGAAGACAGTGTTTGGTATCAATACACGCCAGACCATGACCAACTGGTGGAATTTGACACTTTGGGTTCTAGTTATAACACGGTTCTCTCTATTTGGACAGGCACTGCCCACCCACTGACGGCCTTGGTGTGTAATGATGACGAATATGGCGTCTTCCTTTCCCAAGCCAACTTGAAACTGACCGCGCACACCACCTATTATATCAGGGTGAATAGTGGCGCGTCGTGGAATGGCAGTGACATCGGCGGTATGTTAAATTTCTACGCCCAGGAAGTCTTGCCACCTAGCAACGATAACTTGGCCCAAGCCATTTCTATCACGTCCTTGCCTTATATCCATCGGCAAAACACCCAAGGGGCTAGTTTGGAAACCGAGGAGATGACAGCCAGTTGTGCGAAGTCGGAGACGGGAATGAGTGTGTGGTACAAATACACGCCTACCACTTCTGAAACGGTGCGGCTAGATACACAAACTTCCAGTTACGACACGGTGTTATCGGTGTGGACTGGCCAACCGTTGACCGAAATCGCTTGTCATGAGGATTTGAGTGCCACTGATTCACAATCTAAACTCATCGTGACTTTGACGGCTGGCACCACTTACTTGATGAATGTCAGTGGGACTCGAAATGATTACTATCTGCCTATTTCTTCTGGTAACTTGGTGTTAACCGTTACAGCCAATGACCTTGAGTTAACGTCCCTGGGTCTCGCCAACATGATAGATGCACTGGGAAACCCGGTGACCTCCTCCACAGAATTTCTGGGCGGCATGTCAGTCAATGGCAATGCTTACCAAGTGGAGGTGGTGCAAAATCTCGCTGATGAAGTAGAGATTTGGGGTAAAATGACAGTGGACCCTAACCATGTTGGCCAAACTGCCGACGTGGTCGTGTATGCGAGTTATCAATCGTCCACGTTGGCTTCTGAAGAATATTTCTACATGGTCGATAACCGCTATTCCATTTATGTTTGGGACCAGAACCCAGCGAATTTAATGGCCCTGCAAACGGTTCGGTTAGCACCAGAACAATGGCAAGCCCTTTATCGCGGACGTTTCCAAGTGCCTGGCGTGTTAAACATCTTCTGGGGGTATCGTCTGGCAGATGGGACAGTGGTGACCAGTGGTCAAGGATTGCAGGTGATGATTCATCGGCAGGTGAGTCAGTATTAAAGAATGGTAGAATGGTAGGGTGGGCAACAGGTTTATCGTGGCCTACCCATTCCAGGTATGAATGGTAGGCAAACAAGAGGAGGTTTGCCTACCCTACAGGGCTATTTGAAGATTTATTTATAGATGACCCATGTAAATATGTTCATTTGATGTTTAAAACATGTTGGGTGCCTTGCATTAATTCCAATCCACGGGCTAATTGTAGATTCTTCGTTGCACACCAAATTCGATGTATTTGAATGGAGGGTAAACATAAAGGGCATTTGCCCACGCTACAGGACTGGATGGTCTTTTATAACCGCCTCGTAGAGTGTACATACCAAACAACATACCCATATGAAAAAATCATCTTTGCACATGGCTATATTCCTCAAAAAAAGTGACTGGGTTAAGATAACAAAATTCACAGTTATTTTACCAGGAAATGCTGCCATGGGCATCTCTTTTCACACACTAAAATAGGAGTCCAAAGCGTAGCTTTGTCTGGGGCACGCACAAAGCTACGCTTTGGGCTGGCGATTACTTATCATTTTTTTTGGAGATTATTTTATGAATTTACATATTTCTTTGCGTACCGTATGTTTATCGGTTTTCCTGACTACTCTTCCCGCTTGTGGAGGAGGTGAGGAAGTGGTTGAGGAAATTGTCAATAGCATTGTTAACAACACCATTTCCAACGTCCTCCTTGGTGAGGAAGTGATTGAAATTAATTTGCCGGTCACCACCCTTTCTACTGAAGGTGGACGCACCTTTTATTTGGAAGAGGCAGTGGGCAGTGGTGCCTTTCATTATCGTGAGGATGCTAACGATGAGTTTTATACAGTCACGGACCGCGGACCTATGGTCAATTGTGTGGACAGCCCCGACCTTCTTGGGATTGTCAACCCATGTCGGTTAACAAACAACGTTGCCGATGAGAATGGTAAAATCTCCCTGCTTTCGGATTTCGTCCCAACCATCTACAAACTCAATGTCGATACCAGTGGTTTGATTGGTGCTAAAGTGGGTTTTAGAATGATTGAAACTATCCCTTTAAAGGACCGCGATGGTAACAATCTTCATGGTCTGCCTCCCTCTTTTCGTTCTGCGACAACTGACAATGTATATGATCGACAAAGCCACAAACTGGCCTCCGATCCAAATGGTCTTGACCCCGAAGCCTTGATTAAATTGACAGATGGCACATTTTGGATTGCCGAAGAATATGGTCCCAGTTTGATACATCTGGCAGAGAATGGCAGAGTGTTAGAACGGGTAGTACCTTATGATCTGGAAATGGATTTATCAAATGCGAATTACCAGGTCACGGCTGGCTTGCCAGGGATTCTCAAGAAGCGGCAAGATGGACGCGGGGTCGAGGGGCTGGCGGTCAGTACGGATGAACACTATTTGTATTTTATCCTCCAAGCACCGTTGGCGAATCCCAATGACTCCGCCAAAAAGTCTCGTTACTTGCGCTTGTTCAAAGTCAATCTCAGAAGTGGTAACTTCAATGGAATCGCGGGTGAATATGTGTATGTTTTGGATCAAGCGGCGACTTTTACGGCTGATGACACGGCGTTACAAAGTGATGTCAATGTCAGTGAACTGGTGGCTTTAGACACTGACCGACTGTTGGTGGTAGAACATGTCAGAAGACATACCAAAATTTACCAAGTTCCACGTCTGCAAGGGGGTACTAACATATTTGGAAGTCATTGGGATGATGAAGGAACTTATCCGTCGTTGGAAACGTCCTCTAATTTGGTGACTCAAGGAGTCATGGCCTTGGATAAGAAGCTGGTCTTCAATTCTCCCGACGACCTGCCCACGTTGGATGCAAACATTGAAGGGCTGGCCATTTTGAGTAATGAATTTGTGGCTTTCCTCAATGACAATGAGTTTAGTATCAAAGGTGAGAAGACGCGGGTGACAATTCGGAGGATGACAGATATGTTGAATCGTTGAGTGAGGTTGGTAGCCCGATGATCCGTCCTGCAACTGCCGCGGGATTAGAGGCCATTAAGTTAAGGAATTGAGGTGACGAAACAATTAACATAGCGGTGGACTAGAGGCTTTAGCCGGTGAGGGGCATTGCGATTTCAATTATGTTCTGCCCCCCTCCGGCTAAAGCCTCTAGTCCACCTGTCGATTAATTTTAGGGGCTTTTTTTCTCAACTTAATGGCATTGCGGCTGAAGCCTCTAGTCCAACCGGACCTGGCTAAAGAAAAACTTGAACATCGAATTTACATAAAGACCTGTTCCAACCATTTTTTAAATCCTTTTATCTCCTCTGATTCCAAGTCTATCAAGGGAGATGGAAGTTGTGTCGATGGTAAAGGAGACCGCGACGCTTTAGGAAACAAATTAGCAAAAGACTGTCCCGGTGGGTTCTGCCAGGCCAACCAAGTATAAACCCCAGCCTTGGTTTGATGAAAGTCACTGAATAATTTTAACTCCTTGGGTAACTGATTGACACACTCGGTTGCATGTTCTAACAGTCTTTGTGGCTTCCCCTGACAAACCGCCGATTTAATGAAGTCTTCTAACATGCCATCTCCTCTATGGTCAGGCATAATCCATAAACCGACTGGCGGGAGTCCACAATCATGTTGAAAAATATTTCCAACATAGGCTTGGTCAGGAGGAAGATTGATAATATAGTCCCTGTCCTGCTTTTGTAAAATATCTGTGACCGTTTTCCAACGTGCCGCAAACCCGCCATTGAGATTGGTATAATCAGCATCAACCACAATGCCCAGTCGGTTGCGCGGATCGTCTCTAAGTCCCCTGAGTAAGACGGGCAATCTGCGAAGAACTCCCTTAATACCATCCTCATGCCCACCACACTCGGTTGGAGTTAACACCGGAATGTTAGGTTCGGGAAGTAACTGATTCAGCAAAATTTTGAAAAATTCCACATCGCGACCTCCTTCCACCAGCAGACGGACTTCTTTTTTGGGATTGTTTGTCTGTTTCATTCACCGTACCCCCAACTTATCTTGCGTGACTATTTGCAAGTCTTGTTTATCATAAATTGTAGCAATGACCTGACCCTTATTGGTAGTCCTGATACTACGGCCCAATCGGAAGAGAATAGTCTCCACTTCACTCTCTTCAGACACCCGCTGAAAAGCATCGATACAATCGTCGCTATGGGTGGTGGCAAAGACTTGAATGTTAAATTGCTTGGCCAGCGTGAAAATCAGTTCCCAAATGAGTGGCTGAATCTCGTAATGTAAACCATTTTCAAATTCGTCTATGAGTAGCAAACGACCTTTGGCTTTGATCAGATAGAGAAGCAATTGCAAAACTCGGCGCATACCATCTCCATAACTCTTGAGTGGTTCAAGCTGTTCTTGCCCATTTCGTTTCACAAATGGTTTCCGTTCTCCTTCCAGATCACCGGTCACTTTCTTAAATGTCAGTCCTTCTACACCGGGGTCAATCAGTTTGAGTCCGTCAATCACATATTGACCATACGTTAGATAAACGTCATCCCAAATATCGGCCAGTCGACGAGTCGGAATGAAATCCACCGGCACGTAGTAATTGGAGAAATCCAAACCGATTTTTTGGAGTTCAAATTGACCGACTTTATAGTTGTCACGGTCATACGATTGAAAATCCAGCCACACTTGCAAAACCCCTTGCAATTTGAGTCTGGAACGAATGGCTGGTAATTCTAATTGACGTTTTTTGCTACTGATTTTCAGGGCCTGGCGCACTCCTTCAAAAGAAGTCAATTCAGTTGGATCCAGTTCAGTTCTGACCCGGCGCCGAAAGAAGCCACCTTCCTGATCTTGTTCACTGTTTCCCAAAGTGAAATAGACCGATTTGAGACTGACATATTCCGTTTGTTCTGAATTACCAATATAAATACTTTCCCCAGAGTCAGGAAAAGTACGATTTGTAAAGAAATTTTCAACTGCTAAAATCCCTTCACCAGTTTCGATTTCATCATGTTCTTTGAGAAGAGTTTCCAGCAAGAGGGGGGAACCTAAAGATTCATAAATTCGTAGGGCTTCCAAGACGCTACTTTTACCGGCATTGTTTTTGCCTACAATGAGATTGATTCGTCCTAGCTGTGGGATTTCGAGATCTTTTAGCAGACGAAAATTTTGGATTTTAAGGTTGGTTAGCATATTGGAATTTTTAGTAGTGATGCAATCTGGGTGTACTGTCTGAACTCTGATTAGAATGATTTTCAGATGGACTCTGATTAGTCAAGCCTCCTTTCATGGCTATCATTTAATCATCTCAATCAGAACTCTGATTAGAATGATTTTCAGATGGACTCTGATTCGTCAAGCCTCCTTTCATAGCCCTCATTTAATCATCTCAATCTGAACTCTGATTAGAATGATTTTCAGATGGACTCTGATTCGTCAAGCCTCCTTTCATAGCCTTCATTTAATCATCTCAATCTGAACTCTGATTAGAATGATTTTCAGATGGACTCTGATTAGTCAAGCCTCCTTTCATGGCTATCATTTAATCATCTCAATCTGAACTCTGATTAGAATGATTTTCAGATGGACTCTGATTTGTCAAGCCTCCTTTCATAGCCCTCATTTAATCATCTCAATCAGAGTTCAAGACCAAGAGAAACCGCACGATATTTCACCCAGATTGCATCACTACCGAATTTTTGTTGTTATGGAAGTTAAAAACATAAGTAGTCAAGGTGCCGCCTGTCTCCTCTCTCCCTCTGGGAGAGGGGCCGGGGGGAGGGCCCGGTACTTAGTATTCTACCAAAATTAATTTAAGTCAATACTTAATTGAAATTCTGGTAGTGATGCAATGTGGGTGATATGTTTACCCTCACCCCCGGCCCCTCTCCCAGAGGGCGTGGGGAGAAAACCACTGGTGCCGCCGTTCCCCCCACGCCCTCTGGGAGAGGGGCCGGGGGTGAGGGAAACTCTATGAATATCACCCAGATTGCATTACTACCGAAATTCTGTGTATAAGGGGACAAATAAGACGATTTAAAATGTCATGGTCGGAGAGTCGCGCTGCCCGATCACTCCATAACCCTCTCTTGAAACGGGTGGGGGAAGTGTTGGGACTGGCGGTCATTAAAAGACTGCCAGTCCTGCCTCATCACCGAGTCACCCACCAATGCCACGGTGTGTTACCATTGAAAATCACCGTACCATTGCCTAGTCGATACCCTACATACAAGAATACTTCCCCGCCTGGTTGCAGTTCTCCAATCACTTCTGAAGTCACCAGTTTGAGAGTTTTGGAGACTGTGGCAGGTAGGCTGTCAAAGGCGTTGGCAATGGCCAGTTGTGATAAATTACCGGCCCACAGGCGCCACACAGGGGAGGTGGAGACACTGGCATCATAGGTGAAGAATTGACCTCCATAGGAGAATACGATGGCCAAAGTCGCGGCTTGTCCAACATGAGATGGGTCCACCTGAATATTTAGATTCGCGGTCACCACCGCGGTGGCAGCCACCGCTAAGTCATTTCCAGATTGGCCCGAAGAGGTACTGAGTTGCCCGGTAAAATGCGCCTTGGTGGTCACATCTTGACCATCAAACGAGATGCCAACACCGTTGTTACCCACCACGCGCAAGGGGAGGTTGCCATTGAAAACGAGGTTGCCAGTGGCGACGAGGCGATAACCAACATAGATTAACGTTGTTCCTCTCGTTAACAGTTTGGCTGGTGTTAACTCTTCCGATAATTCCAAGAACGCTGGAAGTGAGGGGTACTCTTTGACAACCACAAGGTCCGATAAGGTGAGACCGTCCCACGGTTGCCACACTTTTCCATCGTACTTCAGCCATTGTCCAGTTTCAATTTGTTTAGCTGCCATCAGTAAGTTGGCCGCTTGGCCGACATGCGCTGGGTCGGTGAAAAGGGACATCACGACCTTTTGAGTGGAATCGGCAGAGAGGCTAGTTCCGGGATAAAAGAAATAGGCGGTCGTGCCAATCAGATTACCTCCTGCATCTTTGGCCATGGCGGTTTCCGCTACTTCGTTGACACGGTCTGGGGTTTGACAAATGCCGTCGGTCTTGTTTGCTTTCTCACAATAATAGGCAAGTGTTTTAGGTTTCGTCACTTGAATTTTGACGGTTGCTTGACTGGCGCAGTCACTCAAGGTCAAGGTCGTTTTTCCTACCGCCCGCGGGGTCAAGGTTAAGAAGGCGCCACCTGTGTCTGGGAAGATGGGAATACTCATGGTTACGACTTTTCCATCGGGTGCCTGACTTAGCCACCGGCTACTTTGACCGCCTGTGAATGCTAAGGTGAGAGGGGCTTCGCCCATTTCTAAGATGACTTCTTGTTGGGCTGGTTGCATGGCTAACGTAGAGTCAGTTTGACATTCCAGGTCAGTGCCGGTGTCGGTTTTAACCACGGTGATAGAGACCGTCGCTTGACTGGCACAATCGCTGATAGCCAATTCCGTTTGTCCCACTTTTCGCGGAGTGAGAGTGACTAAGGCACCGCCATTTTCTAAAAAGGTCGGGGCTTGCATGGTGACGACGACTCCATCTGGCGCCTTGGATAACCAACGTTTTTCCTGTCCTCCAGAGAAAGCGAGAGTGAGGGGAACTTCGCCTTCGGACAACGTAATGTCTTGATGGGCGGGTTGTAACGCTAAGGTAGAATCGGTCTGACATTCTTCTCCTGGCGTGGGCGGAGTGACCTCAGCAGGTTGCACCGTGACCGTGACGACCGCTTGACTGTTGGCACAATCGGCCAGAATTAACTGCGTTTGGCCAGCTTTCACGGGGGTCAACGTGAGTTGAGTGCCTCCTTCTCCGGACGTTTCTAAAGCGGCCATCACCACTTCAACATCAGGAGATTGTTGAATCGTCACTTCACCTTGTCCACCGGTGAACGTTAGGGTGACAGATTCTCCCGTTTCCTTCAAGATGACGGTTTTCGACTGCGGTTGTAAAGCCAACGTTTCATTGGCGGTGCATTGTCCTTCATTGTCATTGATAGTGACGACCACTTCGCCAGGCGTGCCTAATTCGACATTGCCGGAGGGAGAGGATAATTGGAGGCTAAACGTTTCAGGTCCTTCCACTTCTTGGTCATCCAGAATCAAGATCGAAATGGATTTAGGTTGCGTCTCCCCGTCGGCCCAAGTTAAGGTGCCAGTCATAGCAGAAACGTAGTAATCACTGCCAACCAGGGCACTGCCATCGGTAATCGTGTAATCGATGGTGACGGTGCCTCGACTACTGCCAGTTCGAGTCACTGGGATGGTAATCAGAGAACCGGTCATATTGTCTAACGTGGCTTGGGTGCCATATTCGTCCACTGCCAGCGTGTCGATGCCAAATTGTAACTGACCAGGTTTCTCGGTGGTGACACCCAAGAGACTGACGATACGTCCATCTGGGTTGCCATCATCACCTCCTCCACCATCTTGCAGTGGCACAGTAGCTAACGTTGCGGGATTACCTCCCACGGTGGTGGCTTCCAAAGTGGCTTGTGTCAGGGTCTGCCATTGGGGTGAAGAGGACGCTTGATAGGAACGGTATAACCCGCTGGTGAGGGTGCTGTCACCATGATAATATAACAAGAGGTCCGCTGTGGAACAGGGTAATTCCAAACTGATTAGGTCTTTAGGAAAATCATAGTCGGCATCTGAAGTCGGTATGGCACTTTCGGTTTGCACTTGAACTTGTTGGAGGACACAACGGGCGTCTTTGACGGCGACGGTGAGATAATCTTGGCCATTACGGAGTAACAGGGAGGCCACGGCACCTTGTTGACTGTCTAGTACGCCATCACCATTGCCATCCCCGCCATTGGGGGCTGCGTCTTCCAGGTAGTTTAACACGCCATCTTGGTCTTGGTCTTCGCCATTGCCTACCACGTCAACGGTAATCGTCTTTTCAAAGGTCAGGCCACCGCTGTCTGTCACTTGCACTTTGAGAGAATAGTTCCCCACGGCCAGCGGCGCATCCACGGCCGTTTGTAAGAGATCGCCGGTGATGACAAAATAGGTGGACGCATCTTCTAGCAAGGTATACGAATGCGTGTCTGACGGGTCCTCATCGGTGGTGGTGAAGATACCGACACTGGTGCCGAGGGGACTGTCACTGGTGATGGTTTGATTAGACAAACTCAAGTCAGTGGGTGGATGGTTGTCCGCGGAGGAGACCACTTTGAGGGTAAATTCCTTGTCAAAGGAAAGACCGCCATAATCCGTCGTGCGAATCTTAACAGAATAAACACCTGCCACTAACTGAGAACTGTCTGCCACTTGCAAGGCATCACCATACAGGGCCAAACGGGTCTCGGTGTCGTCCACCAAACTGTAGGTGTGGTAGTCTCCCACATCTGCATCGGTTGTTGTCAAAGTGCCAATAACCGTCCCAAAATCGATGGGTAACGTGAGGGTGTCATTGGTCAAACTTATATCGGTGGGTGGATGATTCACCGGTTCGCCGGTGCCACTGTCTTGGACATGAATCGTCAATTCTTTGTCAAAGGAGAGAGTGCCCGTGTCCGTCGTGCGAATCTTAACAGAGTAATCTCCGGTCACTAACTGAGAACTGTCTGCCACTTGCAAGGTGTCCCCTGAGATAGCAAAGCGCGTCTCTCCCTCCTCTACAAAAGTGTAGGTGTGCGAGTCTCCCACATCCTCATCAGTCGTAGTCAACGTACCCATTGCCAGACCCGTTTCTATCGGCAATGTGACCGTATCATTGGACAGGGTGAGGTCGGTTGGAGAATGATTGGTAGTGGGTTCGGTGGTAGTAGCAGTCAGGTGAATGGCCAACTCTTTCTCAAAGGTGAGACCACCTGCATCTGTCGTGCGAATTTTGATGGAATAATCACCTGCCACCACTTGAGAATTATCTGCCACTTGCAAAGCATCACCCGTGATAGCAAATCGGGTTTCACCCTCCTCCACAAAAGTGTAGGTATGAAAGTCTCCCGCATCGGCATCCGTTGTCGTGAAAGTGCCTATCACCGTTCCTGTTTCGACTGGTAAAGTGACGGTATTGTTGGACAACGACAGGTCGGCAGGTGGCTGATTCACAGTCGGTTCTTCCACTGTCTCATTGGGTAACAGGTGAATGGTGAACGACACGTCCTTGGATAATCCGCCGTAGTCGGTGGTACGAATCTTGACGGTATAGTTTCCCGCCGTCAATTCTGAATCAGCGACTAGCAAGGTGTCGCTGTACAGGCTGAACCGACTTTCGGTTTCGTCGACAAATGAGTAAGTGTGATAATCTCCTTCATCCACATCGGTGGTGGTCAACGTTCCAATGATAGTGCTAGAGTCCACGGGCAAGGTGACGGTGGCATTCGACAGGGTGATTTGGGTGGGCGGATGATTGACGGGGGTGACGGTAATCGTAAAGACGGTCACATCTCCAAGCGGATTGCCTTGACTGTCGATGGCTTGCGCCAAAATTTGGTAGAGGGGTTGAACACTGGCTTTTGGTAGGGCACTACCGGCCACTTGTAAGTCCTTTTTGACCACTTTAAAATGTCCTTCGCCATTGTCTGTTAAAGTGATAGAATAGTCTCGGCTAGGTGGCGGGTTGAGGGAAAAAGTACCTACCACAGTGTTTTGAGGACTGTCTTCTGGCACTTCCACATCGGATAACTCTAGGGTGGTGAGGCAATCGTCACAGGTGGTTATGGCTTGAACGCGAAAGCCTTTGGGCAAACTGGCGATTTCTTCACCTGTGATGACAAAGACATCGCGTTCACCTAGCAAGGCGGTTTCGCTGATTTCCAGAACCGCTTGTAAGGAGGTTTCGGAGGTGATTTCTAACAATTTGATTTCAACACCGTTGCCGGAAAATTTGAGGAAGCTGTCGTCGGTCTTAAAATGAGTGTCGGTACCCTCCACCGCGAGTACCACCATCTCCTTGAGGGCCCCTTGAGAGGGAGTGAGGCTGGTCAGCACCGGTTGAACCTTGGTAGGAATCACCAAGAGTCCTTGTGGTTCAGACACCATCTCATCGTTGGTGAAAATGACCGCGTCGTGAAATCCTGTAGGGACGGTACTATCTATTTGCAGTTGCATTTTCAAATGCGTGGCACTGAGTCCGTCTTGAATCGAGGTCCCCGTGATTCCGTCCCCAAAATACGTTTCGAAAAGGGTATTGAAATGGGTACCGCTTCCATAAATCTCTATCTCTTGTGGCGTGGTGGAGGGCGTTAAACGGCTAGGATTGATACTGAGGATTTGAGGCGCGGTAGAGGCTTCTACCACTTCTAGCAAACAGGCGCCCTGTACCGTTTTAGAAGAGGTTTTGACTACTACATCATAAATGTCCATGGCCGTGGTGGCCGGCACTGTGACATTAACTTGTACCTGAGAAGGAGGTAACACCGTGGTTTTATTAATCACCAAACTGCCAATTTGGACCGAACTCACCGTCGTGAAGTTGGCCCCAGGCGCGGTGAGTAGTAAATTGAATGTGCTGTCTTGTGGCACGGTAGCAGGCGTGGCGGCGATAATCACAGGAGTAGTGGAATTAGCGGAGATACTTTGACTGGCACACCAGACGGTGTCACCAGTCATTTTAGGAATAGCCACACAGCTTCCACCAGATTTTTCTATGTCACGACACTCTTGTTCTGAAGTCACGACGGTAGCTTGAAGGAGAGAGGGGCAAGAATAGAATATCAGGAGACTCAGTATGAAACTGACGGGTTTCCAGAAAGTATGTTGGTGCATCATAGGTATTGTGTTCCTTAATGGATGGTTGTGAATAGTTGTTGGGGTAGTGATGCAATCTGGGTGATATGTTTACCCTCACCCAGATTACATCACTACCCAAATCCCGTACTTTGTACTATTATGTAGTATAGCACATATTCAGTAAATAAAAAAGTGGGTGGCGCCTGAAAAATCCACTTCACGCAAGAATACTTTTGTGAACCCCTTGACGGTGGAATAAACCAGGAAGTATCATAGAGACTCTAAAATACAAGTAGCGGTCATGGTCTCAGTCCCAGCCACCCAAAAGTGTGGCTTTGCCAAGTGATAGATTGCGCCGTGAACTTGTTTATATTTGTCACTCTATCCGATTTTTTCGCTATCCAGATGATGACCAGCAAACCCATTATTTTAGTTGTTGACGATAACCAAACCAATTTAATTTTCTTAGGCGATGTGTTGCGAGATGCTTTTGAGGTGTTATTAGCCTCCACAGGCCATCAGGGTCTAAAGTTGGCCCAAGAATATCGCCCGGACTTGATTTTACTAGATATCACCATGCCAGAGTGGGATGGTTATGAAACTTGTAAACATCTTAAAGAAGATGTCAATTTGGCTAAAATTCCAGTCTTATTTCTGTCTGCCATTCATCGCCCAGAACATAAAATTCGGGCGTTTGAAGCCGGTGGGGTGGATTATGTGGAGAAACCTTTTCATGAACAGGAACTGTTGGCGCGAGTCAATACCCATGTCGAACTTTATCGTCTCCGCAAAGATTTAGAACGGGCCAAAGAAATGGCAGAAGCTGCCAGTTTGGCGAAGAGTCAATTTTTGGCCAATATGAGTCATGAATTGCGCACTCCTATGAATGCGATTATTGGTTACAGCGAAATGCTACAAGAAGAGGCCGAAGAGTTAGGGTCATCCGAGTGTGTCAATGACCTTGATAAGGTGATTTCGGCGGGCAAGCATTTGTTGGGACTGATTAATGATATTCTGGATTTGTCTAAAATTGAGTCGGGAAAGATGGAACTCTACCTGGAAAATTTTCAGATGGAACAACTGCTTTTGGAAATAGAGACGACTGTGCAACCGCTAGTGGAGAGTAAGTCGAATCAATTTTACCTTCGTATTATAAATTCTCTGGGAGAGGTGTACGCTGATTTAACGAAAACTCGTCAAGTCTTGCTAAACCTTCTTACGAATGCGATTAAATTCACGGAACAGGGTTCTATTCGGTTAGAAGTGAGGCGGAAAGTGGTAAATAACGTGGAGTGGATTTATTTTCGGATCAGTGACAACGGTATTGGGATGACCCCAGAACAGCAAAAGAAGTTATTTCAGCCGTTCACTCAAGTAGATGCTTCTACTACCCGCCGCTTTGGGGGAACGGGATTGGGGTTAACCATTGTCAAAAAATTTCTGGACATGATGGGTGGCACTATCCATGTATCCAGCACTTTTGGACAAGGTAGCGCATTTACGGTGCATTTGCCCGTCATCGTGACCGAGGGGCAACGGCCGTTGTCTTCGCCAGAACCAGAACAGGTTCAAGGTATCATCTTGGTCATTGATGATGACCAGGTGGTGCGTGAGTTAATTCAGGTCTATCTCAGTGACTTAGGCTATTCTGTGGCGTGTGCCGCAGATGGTAAGGAGGGCATGATGTTGGCGAAAAAACTCCGTCCTGATGCGATTATCCTGGACGTAATGATGCCCCAAATGGATGGTTGGGAAGTCTTATCGGGCTTGACCAATGATGCCCTCTTGTCTCATACGCCGGTCATAATGACTTCCTTTGAAGAAAATCTGAAAGAAGGGTCTGTCATGTTAGGTGCCACCGATTATCTTCCTAAACCGGTCAGTCGTCATCAATTGGCCACCATTTTAGATAAGTATAAAATCGGTGACCCGTCTAAGAGTTTGGTGATGGTAGTGGAAGACAACGACATTCTTAGAAACGTGATGGCAGAAGTGTTAGAAGAAGAGGGGTGGCGTGTTTTTAAAGCCGAAAATGGTCAAGTGGCGTTAGAACATATCGATGATAAAAAACCTGCGCTGATTTTACTGGACCTCCACATGCCTGAGATGGATGGTTTTGAGTTTGTTACCCTTCTCCGCCAAAACGAAGCGTGGCGTCATATTCCCGTTATTGTGATTACCTCAGCCAATTTAAGTAGTCAAGATCAAGCGCGTTTACATGGCTATGTAGAAAGTATTTTTCAGAAACAGACTTACAACCGTGAAGCCCTTCTGGACCGCGTTCGAGAACTGATTAGTGTGGTCCCGCCGATTCGTTTGGAAGAACCGCGGAATCAGAATGTGTTCACAAAACGGTTGATGGAAAATTTGAGTAAGCGGGGTAAGTCATTGTCGGATAGCGGTTTTAGTGGATAGTGGGTAGGGTGCGTCCCACGCACCGATTAGGCGTGGTGCGTCTTTCCATAAGGTGCGTGGGACGCACCCTACCGGTGACTCGGTGGCAAATTAAACTTAACACAGCAACTTTGCCATATCATCCGTAGCTTCCACCAAGGCTGACAGCATTTCTGGTTCGCTAGTTAAATGTCCAGAGGTGGGTAACACACGCAACTGGGCCGCTGGCCACTCTTTTTCGACCCAATAAGAACTTTCTAGTGGACACATCAAATCACATTGGCCATGAACCAGAATGGCAGGAATATTGGCGACTTTGTTCACATCCTGTAACAGTTGATTTTCTTCCAAAAAACAATGATGAAACACATAATGGCATTCCAAACGTGACTCATTTAGCAATTCTTGGGAACAGTCAGTAAGCGGTGGCAGTTGGCCAAAACTCACGACACAACCACCCCAGGTAGCCCAGGCCAGGGCCGCTTGTTTGGCCAAAGTATCATTGGACCCGGTCAAATGTTCATGATAAATAGCTAACGGATTATCCCAATGTCCTTCTTTGGGCATAAAACGCATGAAAGCCCGCCATTGTTTCGGAAAGAAGCGATTGACACCACCGTCACGATAAGACCAGTGAATATCCCGTTCTCTGGCTAAAAAGATACTACGTAAGACCAAGCCTGATACGGCTTCAGGATACTGTTGGGCGTATAAAAGACCCAAAGTAGCACCCCATGATCCACCAAATACTACCCAATTGGGAATCCCTAAGCGACTCCTCAAGAGTTCCAAATCTTTTAGCAAATCCCAAGTGGTATTGTTCTGTAAACTCCCAGCGGGTGTGGAACGGCCGGCCCCCCGTTGATCAAATAACACCATTCGATAGATTTCTGGGTTGAATAAAGAACGATGATAAGGCTTACAAGAACCGCCCGGGCCGCCATGTAAAAACACCACTGGCAGACCATTAGGGTTGCCAGATTCTTCTACATATAAGACGTGCCCTTGTCCAACGGGGACCGAGTGGATGGCATACGGTTCTATGTCAGGATAAAGACGAGTTGTTGAGGTCATTGTATTCATGATAAGTTCTCCCACCGAATATGGGACCTGCTTTTCTAAGTTGTCAATCTTTAAAAAAGCGAAAGTCATGGTTTATTGGCTGTCATCAGATCATGTCAGCCAGACTATAGGTGTCTTTCGAATTTGTCCACACCACACGATGACACTGATGAATTGAAGTACATGCAAAATTGACCAGACGTAGGTGGAGGACTTGAACATTATCATGCAAATGCCAGGCCAGATGCCCCACTGGATTAAGATTATAGTGACTCTTGATACCCCCCTAACTCCTTCTGAGGTAGTCCAATATGGAGTGCCACGCACCAGCGTGCCCGGTGGTGGGTGGTGTTGACTGGAATAAGATAGGTTTCTCGTTTCGGGTCGGAATTTGGTGCGTCCACACGGCGTTTCTCCAATTTTTGAAGGCGGAACCAAACGCCTCTCGTAATTTGGATAATTCTTCACTTGGAATGGTTTCAGAATGGTTAGACCAGACAGTTATGACATGTTGCACCCGTTCACTTACCTCGGTGGATTGACGTTCTACCCGATACAGATAGTTAAGCATTTGAGCCACGGCGGGCATTGCCAGGAAAATTGGTAGTCCTTGCAATTTAGTGGAGGTGTGCTAAACTAGCTAAACTAAGGTTAATAATTTCACTTTAATTGTAGCATTGTTATGCAATAAGTATGTCCAAGAAACTGAAATGTGAAACTAGACTTTTTTGTCCAGATACTGAATGTAAACATTACCAAAAAACGGACAACAAAGTCACTAAAGATGGTTTTTATACGACAACACACGACAAACAATACAGTTTCATAAGAGTTTGCGTCAAAATTTGAATAATCACGCCGATAAGTTCAACAAACATTATCAACAGTGTACCCCCGCCATGAAGATGGCATTGACCACAGACCCGCTGTCATGGCGATTTTTGTTCACGGTCCCGATTCTCGTAACACGTTGATTTTTAACGCCTCCATTACTTTGTAGGGACTACCAGTTATTCAGCGGGAATCGAGTTTCTTTAAGAGTTACGATGCCCCCGTTTTAAACCGAATATAGACTGGCATGGTGAAGAAACAAACTGGGATAAACTTCTAAAAGGGGGAAATCTTTTGTAGCGTATGGTGTATAAACCATATTATAATACTTAGGTAGGAAAGAAAATCATACCGAGAAGAGGACTTGAACCTCCACAGGGTTGCCCCCACTAGCACCTGAAGCTAGCGCGTCTACCAATTCCGCCATCTCGGCTTAATAAAAACATCACATCACTCCTTTTACGGATTTATGACGTGCAATAAGCTACCCTTATAAGATAGTTCCGCACCCCAGACTTTTCAAGAGGGCGCTTTTATTTTTTTCTATCCAAAATGTTATTTGTCATGAGTCATAAGAAAAAATCCCCAGCCGCAGACCCCTTTGCACAGCGCGAGGCGCAAAAATACGATAATCCTATTTCTAGTAGAGAATTTATCATGCTACAGCTTGACGCTGTTGGCAAACCCATGAATTTTCAAGGCCTAGCCAAAGCTTTAAATATCCAAGGCGCCAAAGATTCAGAAGCCTTACGCCGTCGTTTGGCGGCAATGGAACGGGATGGCCAGTTAGTACGCAATCGCCGTAATCAATACGGACTCGCCAAAAAAATGGACTTAGTCCGCGGACGCATTATCGCCCATCCCAGTGGCTATGGCTTCCTCGTTCCCGACGAGGGCACAGGCGACCTCTTCCTCTCCGAAAAAGAAATGCGTAGCCTCATGCACGGCGACCGCGTTCTGGTCAACCTCCTTGGCATCGACCATCGGGGCCGCCGAGAAGGGGCCCTGGTGGAAGTCTTAGAACGCAACACGCATCAAATCGTAGGACGCTTCAACTACCGCAAAAGTCAAGGCATCTCTTTTGTCAAATCGGATAATGCTAGAATCCGTCACACCATTCTCGTCGACAATAAGAAACGACATCACGCCAGAGATGGTCAAATGGTCGTGGTCAAAATTGTCGAACATCCAACCCCCTACAATCCCCCCGTGGGCGAAATCATTGAAGTTCTCGGCGACTACCGGGCCCCTGGGATGGAAATCGACATTGCCATTCGTAGCCACGATTTACCTCATCAATGGGAACCTGAAGTCTTAGCGGAAACTACCCAATTTGCTGAAAAAATTCCCAAATCTCTCCTCCAAGGACGCGAAGACCTTCGTCATCTCCCCTTTGTCACCATCGATGGCGAAGACGCCCATGACTTTGACGATGCCGTTTATTGCGAACCCAAAGGCAAAGGATGGCTCCTCCGCGTCGCCATTGCCGACGTCTCGGCCTATGTCAAACCCGATTCTGCGATCGATGTAGAAGCGAAAAAACGTGGTAACTCCGTCTATTTTCCGGCGCGGATGATACCGATGTTACCAGAAATTCTCGCTACCAAACTTTGTTCTCTCCAACCCCAGGTGGACCGCCTCTGCCTCGTCTGCGAACTCTCTATCGATTTCTACGGTAGAACCAGACGCATTCACTACTCGGAAGCCACTATTCGATCCGCGGCCCGCCTCACTTACACCGAAGTTGCCGACGTCCTGGCCGGCCATGAACAAAATTTCCGTTCCCCCGACCTCCTCCCCTGTATTCGCCATCTCTACAACCTCTATCAACTCCTCCTCAAACGTCGCAAAAAACGCGGCGCCATTGATTTTGAAACGGTTGAAACACGCATTATTTTCAATGACCAACAAAAAATTGAAAAAATCGTCCCCGTGCATCGCAATGACGCCCATAAACTGATTGAAGAAATGATGTTAGCTGCCAACGTTGCCACCGCCGAATGGCTAACCGCGAAAGAGATGCTACTATTATATCGTGTTCACGACGGCCCGAAACCCGATAAACTCCCCGATTTACGCGCTTTTCTCGCCCAACTCGGTCTCAACCTGGGAAGAAAAGAACAACCCGAAGCCAAACACTATGCCAAGGTGGTTGAAAAAATTCAAGAACGTCCCGACGCCCGCATGATTCAAACCGTCCTACTTAGGAGTCTCCAACTGGCTATTTATAGTCCTGAGAAAAAAGGCCACTTCGGTTTGTCCTATCCCATTTACACCCACTTCACTTCTCCGATTCGGCGCTACCCTGACCTCCTGGTACATCGTGCCATTCGCCACTGTTTACGGAATCTGCCACCCGAACAGTTTGCCTATTCTTACCACGATATGCAGCAACTGGGAGAACAATGTTCCATGACGGAACGCCGGGCCGACGAAGCTACCCGCGACGCCGTGGGCTGGCTGAAATGCGAATTTATGCAAGACAAAGTGGGACAACACTTTGAAGGCACCGTCACCGCAGTCACCTCCTTTGGCCTGTTTGTAGAACTTGACGGCATCTTTGTCGAAGGTCTCATTCACGTTGCTACCTTACGAAATGATTACTATCATTTTGACCCCGTGAATCAACGACTTCAGGGGGAACACACTGGTATGGCTTACCGCCTTTCAGACCGCGTCCAAGTCAAAGTCATGGCAGTTCATCTGGAAGAAAAGAAGATTGATTTTGAACTGGTTGGGAATCCTAAACCAGGATAGAAATACAACGACTAGGTCAAACTGTAGGGTGGATTAAGCGAAGCGTATCCACCTACGGGTCTTAATCCACCCTACTCAAATGGTGGATACGCTTCGCTTAATCCACCCTACTCAAATGGTGGATACGCTTCGCTTAATCCACCCTACTCACTATTATTCACCATTCACCAATATGTCCACACCTACTCCTCAAACGCAAGCCCCAGGCATCATCCGCCTCAAACCCCAACAATATATTCACCTGTTGGATAACAACACCGGCGTCACCCGCCTCGAAGTGGGTCCCCAAACGATTACCCTGCAAGATCATGAACGCCTTGTCTTAGAACCCCAACCCATGATTATTGTCCCCCCGCGTCACCACTGCACGATTGTCAACCCCGTGCTACGGGACGACCACGGACAGCCGTTGCAAGACGCCCATGGGCAAATCAAACTCTCCTATGGCGAAATGGAAATTCGCTTCACTCAAGACCCCTTCCCACTCTACCCCGGTGAACAACTGTTGGATAAAATCAAACGTCTCCAAGTGGTAGAAACGAATACCGCCCTCCGACTGCGTGCCTTGCGAGATTTCACCGAGACTCTGGCCGAGGGTAAAACCATCAACCGGCTGGCCGGGGAAGAATGGCTATTTGAAGGACCCGGCACTTACCTCCCCCGCATTGATGTCGAAGTTCTTGAAACCATCAAAGCCCTCATTATCAGACCCAATCAAGCCCTCCGGCTCCTCGCCCGTAGCAACTGCATAGACCGTTTAGGGAACAAACGTCGCACCGGCGAAGAATGGCTAGTGCGCGAGGAAGGTGCCTATTTACCAGGAGTTGACGAAGAAATTGTCACCGTCCTAGAAACCTACGTCCTCACCGAGAAAAAAGCCCTTCAACTGCAAGCGTTGCGCACCTTTACCGATGTGTTTGGAAAAAAACGTAAAGCCGGTGACGAATGGTTGGTGACTATCAACGATGCCGAAACGCATATTCCTGACGTGTATGAAGAAGTCATCCAAGAAGTTCTCATCACCACGCTAGATGACCGCCAATGGTGCATGGTTCAAGACCCGCTGGGCCCCGACGGCAAACCGCAACTGGGCAAAAAAGAAATCCGCAAAGGCCGTCTCTCCTTCTTCCTCCACCCTGGCGAATCGCTAGAAGGTGGGATCCAACCCATCTATGTTTTGGGCGAACAAGAAGCCCTCCTCCTCAAAGCCACAGAAGCCTTTACCGAAGGTACCGGAACTAGCCTTATCACCCGTCACCCCGGCGACTTGTGGATGATAGAAGGTCCGTGCGATTACATCCCCCCCGTACAAGTCCAAGTCATGGAAAAACGCAAAGCCATTCCCTTGGATAAAAATGAAGGCATCTATATCCGTGATGTCAAAACGGGGGAATTAAAACTGGTCAGCGGCCCGCAAGCCTACCTCCTCACCCCGTATGAAGAACTCTGGGCCAAAGAATTGCCTCCCCTGGTCGAAGGACTTCTCGACAACCAAGCCGACGCCGGGATAGAAATGCGTCGATCCGTAGCGGCCCCCTCACCCACGTCCAGAGATTCTCCAAAAAAACGTGACCCCACTCGTGCCGTCGTCTTCCACGTTCCCCAAAACTCCGCGGTGCAACTCCATAACTATAAAGACCGAACCGCCCGCATTGTCTTTGGTCCCGACCTTGTTATGTTAGGTCCTGACGAAGCCTTCACCGTCCTCAGTCTCTCTGGTGACAAACCGAAACGACCGCATGTCATCAAGACTCTTAACCTCTTCATGGGGCCAGATTTTATGACGGATTTATTCACGGTAGAGACTTCTGACCACGCCCGGTTGCAACTGCAATTAGCCTATAACTGGTACTTTGACCTCCCCAATCGCAACGACATAGAAGCGGTCACCCGCATGTTTCAAGTGCCTGACTTTGTGGGAGACGCTTGCAAAGCCATTGCCTCCCGCGTCCGTGGCACTGTAGCAGGCGTCAAATTTGACGAGTTTCACCGCAACTCTGCCAAAATCATTCGTACCGCCGTGTTTGGTATGGATGAACAAAGTCGCATCCGCAAAGAATTTCGCTTTGATACCAACAACCTGGTCATCACCAATATTGACATCAAATCCGTCGAACCCGTGGATGAGGAGACGTTAAAGAGTCTGCAAAAGTCGGTTCAAATTGCCATCAAAATCACCTCTGATGCCCAAGAAGCGGCGGCCCATCACGATGCAGCCCGCGTGGAACAAGAAGCCAAAGCGCGGTTAGAACGGCAAGTCATCATAGATACCAGAGAAGCCGAAGCGGAACGCAAAAAACTGTTGGAACTACGTGCGGAAAACGCTGCCATTGAAACCACAGGTAAAGCGTCTGCGGAGGCGAAAGCAACGGCAGAAGCCAGTCGTATTCAAGGCGAAACGTCCCTCAATTTGGCCCGTCAAGACAGTGAAGCCACCCGCGTTCGCAATCAGACGGAATTAGAACATCTCAAAGCCAGTCAAGCCGCCGAGTTGGAACATCAACAAGCCTTGACCAAGTTGGTGATTGAAAAAGAGGAGAAGATGGCAACGATTCGCATGGAAGAGTTTAAGAATCGGGTAACCGCGTTGGGTCCCGAAACGATTCTAGCGATTGCCACCGCCGGTCCTGCCTTACAAGCTAAGTTGTTAGAGGGCTTGGGGTTAAAGAGTATGTTGATTACGGATGGTCATCGTCCCGTCAATTTGTTTAACACGGCGGAAGGGTTGTTAGGGAATATCACGGCGCCTGGGACGATCATGGAGGAGGAGGATTTGCCGTTTTAATAGGACTTATAGTAATATTCATTCATTTTTGTACCCCCCCAACCCCCCCGTACACGGGGGGAGTGACCCCCCTGCGTGCGGGGGGTACAAGAATAAGTGAATATCACTATATAAGTACAGAGGCAGAAATTTTACCGTATTTTCAATCATCGCCCTCACCCCCGGCCCCTCTCCCTACGGTTGTGGGGAGAAAACCATTGATTACGCCATCCTCTCCTCTCCCTCTGGGAGAGGGGCCGGGGGTGAGGGTAAACATATCACCCACATTGCATCACTACCCAAGTTTGAATGAATATCACTATAACAAATTGATTTTTCACTCGGTTAAAATAAATAATGATGAAACTCTCTTCCCTTTTCGCACTCATTGGATTATGCTGGTGGTTAACCAGTTGTGGTCAAAAAGGTGACTTGGTACGTCCAGTTTCCCAAGACACAACGACGACAACATCAGACCATCAATCACAAGGTCAGAAAAAATAAGGACTCATGAGAAACTAAGTTTTTTTCAAGAAAACTTAGTTTCTTGAATGCCTCATAAAAAATTCTTTATGGACTACTTCAATTATCGAAATGGCACTCTCTATGCCGAAGAGGTGGATTTAGTTGACCTCGCCAAACAATATGGGACGCCCTGTTATGTCTATTCTCGTGCAACCTTGGAACGCCATTGGCACGCATTTGATCAAGCCTTGCCAACTCATTCGCATCTGGTATGCTATGCGGTCAAAGCCAATTCCAATTTGGCAGTGTTAAATGTACTGGCCCAATTGGGATCAGGCTTTGATATTGTGTCAGGCGGAGAATTGGAACGGGTGTTACGGGCTGGTGGTGACCCTAGCAAGGTCGTCTTTTCTGGGGTCGGCAAAACTGCTGCCGAAATGCAACGTGCTTTGGAGGTCGGGATTTACTGTTTCAATGTTGAATCCGAACCGGAACTCTTGCGTTTACATCAAGTCGCTGGTAAGCTAGGGGTTCGTGCGCCAGTGGCATTACGAATCAATCCCGATGTGGATGCCCAAACACATCCTTACATTTCCACCGGTTTGAAGGAAAATAAATTTGGTATAGACATCCAGTTGGCCCCTCAGGTGTTTGCGCAAGCCGCGTCTTTACCACATTTAGAAGTGGTAGGAATTGACTGTCATATCGGTTCTCAACTGACTGAACTGGCACCGTTTGTAGATGCGTTGCAACGGGTAATGACGTTGATAGAAAAATTGGCCACTCAAGGCATTCAGTTACAACATATCGATGTCGGCGGCGGTTTGGGAGTCCGCTACCGCAATGAAACGCCTCCTTTACCCAAAGAATATGGACAAGCCCTCACTCAGGCATTAGGGAAGCACCCCTATCATATTTTGTTAGAACCAGGTCGCGCTATTGCTGCCAATGCGGGAATTTTGTTGACACAAGTGGAATACTTGAAACATACTGCCACGAAACATTTTGCGATGGTGGACGCGGCCATGAATGATTTAATTCGCCCCGCTTTGTATAATGCGTGGCAAGATATTTTACCAGTGCAACCCCGATTAGAAGAAGCAGGCGTCTCGTATGACATTGTAGGACCTATCTGTGAGACAGGCGATTTTCTGGGCAAGTCTCGTACTCTGGCGTTACGCGAAGGTGATTTATTAGCGGTTCGAACTAGTGGTGCATACGGATTCACCATGAGTTCCAATTACAACACTCGGCCTCGCGCCCCAGAACTGATGGTAGATGGCAAACGAGTGGCAGTCGTGCGCCGACGTGAGACCATTGAAGATTTATTGGCATTGGAAAAAATTTTATAGTTGAATTAATCAAACCTGACAGGTCTTGAAGATCTATCAGGTGGTAGTGATGCAATCTGAGTGATATTCATATTACCCTCACCCCCGGCCCCTCTCCCAGGGGGAGAGGGGGGAACGGCGGAATCCGTGATTTTCTCCCCACGCCCGTAGGGGCCGGGGGTGAGGGTAAACATATCACCCACATTGCATCATTACCTATCAGGTTTTGTAGAACCACTCCTGTCGTTTCTTTTTAACCCAAACTTAGGAAAACACACTATGTACAAAAAACTTGCTATTCTCACTCTCACCACCTTTGGTTTTCAAGGTGCCACTTACGCGGAAGAACATGCCCATTGGGGCTACTCTGGGAAAGAAGGACCGAGTCATTGGGGAGAGTTGTCTTCCCTGTATGTTGAATGTAAAATTGGACCTCACCAGTCCCCTATTGACATTACCAACGCGGTTAAATCGAAGTTACCGCAGTTAAAATTCGACTATCATCCGATTCCATTGGTGATACAAAATAACGGTCATACGGTTCAAGTGACCACCACTGACGCAGGCACCCTGACCATTGGGGAAGAGACCTATAAACTGGTGCAGTTTCACTATCATACTCCCAGTGAGGAAGTGATCCATCACCAGCCAGCAGACATGGTGATACACCTCGTTCACAAAAATGACCAAGGCGAACTAGCCGTGGTGGCCGTATTGCTAAATGCCAGTTCCCAAGCGGGCCTGAATAATCACCTCTTGGAAGCCGTCGGTAATAACCTCCCAGCCACGCCGGGCGAACCGCAAAAGAAGGGCGAGGTTAGCATTGACCTCAACGAACTGTTACCGAAGGACCTCAATTACTATGCTTACGAAGGTTCCTTGACCACTCCCCCCTGTACTGAGAAAGTGAAGTGGCATATTCTCAAACATCATGTTACTCTTTCCAAGGCGGAATTGGAAAAATTTAGCAAGTTGTACCCTAACAACAATCGTCCAGTACAACCCGTCGGTGACCGGCAAGTGCTGTCATCGGACTGATAAAAAGAGTTGAGTAGCAGAGGCCAGGGAATTAAAACGGTGGTGGGAATTAAAACAGTGGTGGACTAGAGGCTTTAGCCGGGGGCGGGGCACCGCGATTTGATTATGTTCCGCCCCCACCGGCTAAAGCCTCTAGTCCACCTGCACTTTAATTTCTGGGAGACCTTTATTTCTTAGAATGGAATGGCATTGCGGCTAACGCCACCACTCTGGTGTTTTACAGCCTTTACATCGTATAGTTTAGATTCGCCTAACTTTCAAAAAAATTTATGAGACACCTAATCCTTTTATCAGCCTTAGCTTACCTTAGCTGGCCATATATTAACCTCTATCAACTCGGTAACGCCCTCGCCAAAAATGACCAAGTGGAAATGACCAAGTGGATAGATTTGTATTCGATTCGCAACATTTACAAAGAAAATCTCCAATGGCAAGTCAAACAAACCGTCGGCAACCCGCGCAATTTTCCAGAATTTCTGCGCGGTGGTGCCGAAATGTTAGGGGATGCGGCGATAGACAGCATGATAACCACTGACTGGTTACGAAAGCAGTTGAACAACGGTTATTTTCACCACAACCTCTCCTTTGCCTTTTTTGAATCTCCCACTCGATTTATGATGAGGATTGGAGAACTGGGCCATGACCCCATTCATATTCAAATGAACTTACAAGATTGGAAATGGCGAGTGACCGCAGTGTATGAATAAATATGGATAGATAATGAAGAACCGCGAACAACCCCCCGTTATGCTGGACTAGAGGCTTTAGCCGGTGGGTGTGGCACGTCACCCACCCGGCTAAAGCCTCTAGTCCAATTTTACCGTTTTCATTATTCATTTGTCCATCATCCAAGAATAAAAAATATGCCCCACGATAGTTTGGAAGAGTTACGTCAACGTCTTGCCGATTTTGCCACTGCCCGCGATTGGGAACAGTTTCACACTCCTAAAAATCTCGCCATGGCTTTAATTGGCGAAGCTGGCGAAATCATTGAACATTTTCAATGGTTGACCGAGGCCCAAAGTTATAATTTGTCCCCCGAAAAACAACAAGCGGTCAGTTACGAGTTAGCCGACGTTCTCAATTATTTAGTTCGGTTAGCCGATACCCTTCATATTGACCTCATTGCGGCTGCCCATGCCAAAGTGTCGATCAATGAAACTCGTTACCCGGTCCACCGCGTGAAAGGAGATGCTAGACGGGCCGATGAATATCCAAAAGAGGAGATTGAACCATGAAATCGGTCCTTCGAACACTGAAACGTTTTTTCTGGTTGTTGACGATTATCAGTAGTCTGTTGGCCCTGCTACCCGTGCTAATTCTACTGGGCATGACGTTTCTCTTTGATCCCAATGACTACAAACCTCAAATCAGTCAGTATGTCCAAGACCTCACTGGCAGAATCCTCGTCTTAGAAGGAGACCTCAAGTTGTCCTGGTTTCCTTGGTTGGGAATCGAAGTGAACCAAGCCCGGCTAAGTAATGCCAAGGGTTTTGCTGACCCCACGTTTGCCCAATTGGAAACAGCCCAGGTGCGCGTCAACGTGTTGGCATTATTGCAACAACGAATTGAGATTGACGCGGTACAATTGACCGGCGTCACTCTCTTTTTGACCCGCACTAAAGAGGGTCACACCAATTGGGAAGACTTCTTGAAGTTAGGTGGTACCTCTGACAAAACGTCCTCTGTTTCGCTTCCTCAACAGGTAAAAATAGGGGGAATCATCTTACAAAATGCCAAAGTGGTATGGGAAGACTTGGCACAACATCAACATCATATTTTTTCTCAAGTGGGCTTGGACACGTCCCCCATCACTTTTACGCCCGCCCCGATTTCTTTCAAATTGAACGCCCATTGGAAGAGTCGCACTCTTCTTCTGAACGGGCAAATTGGGTTAAGTGGTCAATTGTCTTTGGACTTAGACAAGAATCTTTACCGGGTCAAGTCTTTGCATCTCTCCACCAACCTAAAAGGCGATAAGATTCCACCTACCTTACAACCTATGACTTTCCAGACGGACGTTAATGTGGAGGTCGATGTGAATCAACAAAGTCTTACATTCAGTTCCCTCCAATTCCAATTTTGGGAGACCATTTTGCGTGGGGAGGTGCAGATACACAAGATGTTCAGTAATCCCGGTGTGTCTGGGCAATTGCAATTAGCCGAACTCAAACTGCCCCAACTGTTTAAGCGACTGCACTTGGCGCCAACGTCTTTAACAACTTATGAGAAGATGTTCAAAACGATGGCGTTCGAGATTCGTTTTCAAGCCAATCCAACGGAACTGACATTTACCCAATTGCGTTTGCAACTAGATGATAATCAAGTTACCATACCGCACCTGACCGTCAATTTCAAGCAACCAGAATTACAAGCGAAAGACATCGTCATCCACGCTTTGGGGATGACTCTCCAGGCCCAGTTACGCATTCAAAATCTCTTCACTCAACCGGCGGCCAGTGGCAAACTGTCGATGGCTTCGGTTAAACCGTCCCAAGTTTTATCCAAATTGGCAAATTTGAATGTCAAAATATCTCAGCAGTGGCCTGATTTTCTCAAAACCGTTGCGTTGGAAACTCAATTTGCGGGGAATGCCAAAGAATGGACTTTTGAAAATGTGACGTTGCAGCTAGATGACAATCGGTTCCAAACGTCTAAACTGTTCCTCAATGTGGCGCAACAAACGCTAGAAACCAAAGCCCTGTCTCTCCAACTGTGGGGCATTCCTCTCCAGACGCAATTCCAAGTGAAACAACTCTTCCAAAGTCCTACGCTGTCTGGAAAAGTGACGGTGGCTACCTTTAATCCGCAACCGATTTTGAAACGCCTGGGTTATATTCTACCTTCTCTATCGCCACCGTTTACACTGATGAAAGCTGGTTTACAAGTTCAAATTGCTACAACCGATAACGAAGTGAAATTGACAAATTTGCAATTGTCCATCGATGACCAACAGTTGAACAGTTCTCAAGTGACTTTCAATTGGGTAACAGATGGGTTAACTTTAGAACAAGTGACATTGCACGTTTTGGGTCTCACTGTTCATAGCCATTTGCAACTCACGCAAGTTTCCAGCGCACCAACGTTTCAAGGGACATTTGAGTTAGCGGAAGCGAATCCGCGTCAATTTTTGCAACGGCTGGGGCAACCGATTCCAACCACGGCAGACCCCAAGGTGTTAAATACGGTAACATTGGAAACGCAAGTGCAAGGTGATCTTTCCAAATTGGTTTTAGATAAATTGAAAATACGCTTAGATAACAGTCAATTACAAGGTTCTCTGCGCATTCAAGAATTTAACCGACCAGTCGTGATGTTCGACCTTAATATAGATGGCTTTGAAGTGGACCGTTATTTACCACCCAAGTCGTCAGCAGTCAAAAAGGGCAAATCGGCCCTCTCTCCGTCTTCCCAAAAAACTGTTTCACCGTTAGATTACTTACGTTCCTTAACACTCCAGGGAAAGTTGACGGTGAATCATCTGAACGTAGTTCAGATAAAGATAAAGGATGTGAATTTGACGGTTTCCAGTGGGGTGACCTCCTCCTCCCAACCATGATCCAAACTCTCGCCGTCTGGATTGAGGAATAAGAGTCTCCCAAAGATTGATAGTGATGCAATGTAGGTGATATGTTTACCCTCACCCCTGGCCCCTCTCCCAGGGGGAGAGGGGTGAAAACCACTGGTACCGCCGTTCTCCCCACACCCGTAAGGGAAGGGGCTGGGGGTGGGGGGAAGTGTCTATCACCCACATTGCATCACTACCCTTTAATTTAACCAAAGGACGGGCATGAATGTAGGCCATTTTCGAAAAATGTCAAGAGATTGTTTCACTCTCAAATTATCACTCTCCACTACTTCCGTCCTGTCACCGGCTGAAGCATCTACTCCAACATTCGAATGGATACGCCACGCTTAATTCACTCTGATTTACCACTTGATAAATGACATCGTCATCACTATATTATATAGATATACGAATATACATATATGAACATCTCCATTCCAGATTTTTTTCATGCCCTCGCTGACGAAACTCGTTTACGTTGTATCGCCCTCATACACCAAACAGGCGAGTTGTGCGTTTGTGAACTGACTCACGCCCTTGGGGTTGTGCAACCTAAAATATCGCGGCACTTAGCGATCTTAAAAGGCGCCCACATTTTACGAGACCGTCGTGCTGGCGTTTGGGTTTATTATCACTTACCGCCTGAGTTACCAGGTTGGATGGTGAAGGTGTTGAATGACACGGTGATGAGTGTCCGGGACCAGGAGCCTTTTTGTACCGATAGAAAGCGTCTAAATGAGATGCCTAGTCGTAGCCAAAATGGGTGTTCTTAATGTGACGTAACTATCAAACCCAGAAGGAAAAAGCGTAGCTTTGCCAGGTTACAGACAAAATTACGCTTTGAACTCCTGAATCTTTGGGTTCTATCAAGTTTAACTAAAGAGGTAATTAATTGATGAGTATACAATGCGAAGTCACTGCCAATTCAATGGGAGGAGGAGACCCACTGGGTCTGTTTGGACGTTATTTAACCGTGTGGGTGACTATCTGTATTATGATAGGCATTGGACTGGGAAACTGGTTTCCAACCTGGTTTGTCTTCCTCAGTCACTTAGAAATAGGTCATGTTAATCTCGTGGTAGCGGTCTTAATTTGGGTGATGATTTATCCAATGATGGTGAATGTGGACTTCAATTCGTTGCGACACATTGGAGAACGTCCCAAGGGATTGATTATCACTTCCGTCACCAATTGGTTTGTCAAACCTTTTACGATGGTAGCGTTAGGAATGTTATTTTTTGACATTCTGTTTCGTCCCTGGGTAGAACCGCAAGTCGCCAAAGAGTATATTGCGGGAATGATTCTGTTGGGGTCGGCCCCGTGTACGGCGATGGTTTTTGTATGGAGTCAATTAACAAAAGGAGATGCGACGTATACCCTGGTACAAGTCTCCCTAAACGACCTTATTATGATATTCGCTTATGCCCCTCTCGTGGCTTTTCTATTGGGTCTTAGCGATATTGTGGTGCCTTGGGAAACGCTTTTATTATCCGTTCTTCTATATGTCGTCATCCCTTTGACCGCAGGTTATGTGACTCGTGTACAACTGTTAAAACAAGGAGATGACAAACGGGTCACAGTTTTCACTGACCGTCTTAAACCTTGGACCATCATTGGTCTTTTGCTAACCGTGGTGTTACTGTTTGGTTTCCAAGGTAAAACGATTCTCAGTCAACCGTTGGTCATTGGGTTAATCGCCATCCCACTGATTATTCAAAGTGTCGGAGTGGCCACTTTGGCTTATGTGTGGGCGTGGTTATGGAAGGTACCTTTTGAGATTGCAGGCCCTGTCGCTTTAATTGGGTCTTCCAACTTCTTTGAACTCGCCGTAGCAGTAGCTATCAGCTTGTTTGGACTGGATTCAGGTGCCGCGTTGGCCACGGTCGTCGGCGTGTTAGTCGAAGTACCAGTGATGCTATTTCTAGTATCTTTGGTCAATCGTACTCGCCAATGGTTTCAATGAGATGAAATGACCACCCGCTGGGGCGCCATAAAAATGATTGCGTAATGCGCCGGTGCGACGTAGCGCCATAATTCTTATGGCGTTCCAGCGGAAATCGTGCGGAGTTAGAAGGAATATCGCTATAATCCTTGCCCCTCACCCTCTATTCATCACTCCCTACATTTGCTGATTCAGCAATGCTTTCAACCGCGCAATTTCTGCCTCCGCAACTTGTGCCCGTTGTTCCGCCACTTGTGCGCGTTGCGCTTCCACCTGTGCGCGTTGTGCTTCCACCTGTGCGCGTTGTGTCTCAGTCTGTGCCCATAGTTCAGCTACCTGGGCCCGTTGTTCCGCTGCCTCTTCTGGAAGTAGTAATAACTCACCCGTGGGAGTGGCCCACCGTAACCAGGTCGTCTGGATGTCTTGATACAGCCCGTCCCAAAGAGTTAAAGTCAATCCCATGGAACGGCTGAGAAGACGTCCCTCACGGACGCGAAGTGTTTTATAGACTCCCTTGACCAGGCGAAACCCCGTGAATTGGGCAGGATCAAAGGGGTCAAACCAAAAATATTCAGGTGCCTTGAGTTCATCCTGATAGACCCTCTTCTTTTCGCCCTTATCGTATGCGGCGGTAGTCTCAGATAATAACTCAATGACCACATCAGGTCGTTTTCCCTCGTGCCAGACTACCCAACTTTTACGTTCCCCTGGGACTGCGTCGGCAACCACAAACACGTCTGGACCTTTGAAGTCTTGGGCCCGAATCTGTTTGGGGCTGTAGTAAATGAACATGTTGCCATTGACATAACCACGTTGACGTTGGTTTAGCCACGGTTGCAAAGACTGGATGAGAAGTTCCATCTGCTTTTTATGTCGTTCCGTTTCCATATTGTCATTGTCCTCATAAGGCAAGTCATCTTGAGTGGGTAAAGATGACAGGTTGAAAATATCTTGGTCAAATTTGGTAAGTTGTTCGAACCACGGTTGGTCCTGAGTGGGGCGAGACCGAAGGTTCAAGGGAGGGTGGTATCGGGTCGTTGGGAAGATGGCTGGTGTAAGGTGTAACATAGTGTTCTCGTATAAAGTTCCTGGAGTCCAAAGCTACGCTTTGAACTCCTGGTTTGGATGGATTATTGGGTAGTGATGCAATGTGGGTTCTTTGTCTGAACTCTGATTAGAATGATTTTCAGATGGACTCTGATTAGTCATAGCCTCCTTTCATGGCCATCATTTAATCATCTCAATCAGAGTTCAAGACTAAGAGAAACCGCACGATATTTCACCCAGATTGCATCACTACCGATTATTGGAAGATTGGGTTAATGGACTTTTATTGATTAAGTCAGTTATAATACCATCTATAGCTATTCTTTGGCAAAGATTTGGCATAAGTATTTGTTTCAGACATTTCAAAGTTACCTTATAAAATGCAATGTTCACCAACGACAAAGAACAGCCCACTTATTTGGTGGTATCTATTCTGCTAATCATTTCTGTTATTTTTGTTACCATTGGACTTATCGGTTTTTATTACCTGAAAGGAAACAGTTTAAAACAACAAACCGTTTCACAACAGCGCCGATATGTCGAAAAGGTGGCCGGGGGTTTGGAAATTTATCTCGTCAACGCCCAACAATTGGCTAACTCAGTTTCTTCTTTGGTAGCCCCGTTGCAGGGCAATCAACAGGAAGTGGAACTTCTCTTGGACCGCATGTTGAAATCCGCACCGCAGGAAATTATTTACGGTATTGGTGTTTGGTTTGAACCATATCAGTTTTCCTCCACCGAACGTTATTTTGGCCCCTATGTTCACCGTGGTAAAGAAATAGATGATCCACCTGTCTTAACCTATGAGTGGACCACGCCTGAATATGATTTTCATCAGCAATCCTGGTATCAAGTAGGTAAATCTGGCCAAGGAAAAGTGGAGTTCACAGAACCTTATTTTGATACCGATTTGGTTTACATGAGTGCTTCACAAGCCTTTTATGATGAGAAAGGTCATCAATTTATGGGTGTGGTGACCATCGATATGGTGTTGCCATTGATACGCGATTATATTTTAAAAGCCAATCTCAATCAAGTGGGGACTATTTATCTGACCACTCGTCAAGGGGCATTGTTTGTGCATCCACACGAAAAAATGTTGCTGGAATTTGCACGGGGACGTGGTAAAAAATTGACTAGTATTTTAGATTTGACGGTAGCTGACCTAAATGAATTTAATCTCCAAAATCATCTGCTTCGGGATAGTTTCGATATTTCTGAAAAAGTTAACTATGTGGGTTGGACCGTACATCTGGTTACCGAAGAACGTTTGTTATTTCAAGAAGTCAATGGCTTACGAGGCACGATTGGGTCTGTGATTGTTACTCTTTGGATAGGTTTAGCTATCATCTTGTTGGTCTTGTCTCATCTAAGGAAACAATCTTTACAGGTGAAACGAGAAAAAACGCGATTGGAAGAGGAACTCAAAATTCGTCAGCAAGCCGAAGCAAAGTTGCAGGAAATGAATGCCGAATTGCAGGCGAAAGAGAGTGAACTGAAACAGTTTTTGGAAGCGATGCCGGTGGGTGTAGGGGTAGGAATGTTAGATGACCAGGGGCAGCCTTATTATTATTACATGAACCGAAAAGGCAAGGATTTACTCAGTTCAGAGGCATTAGTTCAGGATTCTGTTCAAGATTCTCTGCCTTCCATTTACCAAATCTATTTGGCTGGGACTTCCCAATTTTATCCTGCGGCCAACATCCCGATTTTGCGTGCCTTAACAGGGGACAGCAGTCATGTCGATGATATGGAAATTCATCGCGGTGACACCGTTGTTCCGGTGGAGGCGTGGGGAAGTCCAATTGTGAATGAAAATCGTCAAGTGATTTACGCGATCACGGCTTTTCAAGAGATTACCGAACGGAAACGGGCGGAGGCGGAAAGAGAACGTTTTACCAAAGAATTATTTCAACTGAATCAAGCGTATGAACGTTTCGTTCCGCGGGAATTGTTAAGTTTGTTAGATAAGAAAAGTATCTTAGATATTCAATTGGGCGACCAAGTGGAGAAAGAAATGACGGTGTTATTTTCCGATATTCGGTCTTTCACGTCGTTTTCAGAAAGAATGACCCCCCAAGATATTTTCGATTTTATGAATAACTACTTAGGACAAATGGTGCCCATTATTTTTGAACATCAGGGGGTGGTTGACAAGTATATAGGCGATGCGATCATGGCGATTTTTCCAACCACTGCCGATGCCGCGGTGCAAAGTGCGATTGCTATGTTGAAAGCGTTGGAGAAGTATAATCAATTGTTACGCAAAACGCATTTGCCACCTCTGAAAATTGGTATTGGCTTGAATACAGGTCCTGTGATGTTGGGCACCGTGGGGGGAAGGCATCGTATGGAAGGTACCGTCATTGCCGACGCGGTAAACTTAGCAGCGCGGGTGGAGGAACTGACTAAAATATATCAGACTTCTTTGCTGATTACGGAACATACTTATCGAAAATTAAGTGACCCGTTGCAATATCATATTCGGGTGATAGACGTAGTGAAAGTCAAGGGAAAATCTCAAGAGGTCACCGTCTATGAAGTGTATGACGCGGACCCGCCAGACCAGATGATTCGAAAAGATGTTACCAGAGAAAATTTGGAATTGGGATTTGTGCTGTACCATTCAGGAAAATTTGCCGATGCCCAACTTTTTTTTGAAAAGGTTTGGGTAGCCGATGAACAGGATAAAGTGGCACAAATTTATTTGAATCGTTGTCATGACTTGTTAGGCATGACGATGCCGTTGTCAGTGAAAATCTTGGTAGTAGATGATGCACCCACCAATGTCAAATTGTTATCCTATTTTCTGATTGACAGTCAATTTGAGGTATTGGGTGCGTATGATGGGGCAAGTGCATTATCGATAGCAGAGTTGCAACAGCCTCATTTGATTTTATTAGATGTGTTGATGCCTGGGATAGATGGTTTTGAGACCTGTCGAAAACTCAAGGAATGTCCCCAAACGAAAGATATTCCAGTGATTTTCTTGACTTCTTTAACCGATGGCGAGGATAAAATCAAGGGGTTTGAAGCGGGTGCAGTGGATTATATTACAAAACCGTTTTATCAGCAGGAAGTGTTGGCACGGATTAGGGTTCATTTGTCTAATTTGTATTTGAGACAACGGTTGGTGGAGAAAATGTGAGGAAAGAAGCGTTGGAGTAGAGGCGTTGGAATAGAGGCGTTGGAGTAAAAGCTTTAGACGGTGGGCAAAAAACACTTGCCCTGCCCACCCTACCTTGACTAAAGGCGAATCTTATATATTATGATTGAACTGAATTATTCACTAATGAAGACGGTGGACAAACAAATATTTGCCCACTCTACCTTGACTTGACGGTGCAAAATCAGCTTGCCGACCTTGCATAGCTTGACAAAGTTAAGTCCCAATTGTTAAACTGTGAAGATGACCAACCACCCAAACAGGAGTTAAACGACACGATGACCAAACCCTCGGTCTATTTGGAAACCAGTTTCATTAGTTATTTGACCGCTAGACCCAGTCGCGACCTGATTGTGGCAGGACATCAAGCCATTACGGCTGAATGGTGGGAAAACCGTCGTCACGAATTTGAACTGTTTATCTCTCCTGTGGTGATTGAGGAAGCCAAATTAGGTGACCCACAAGCGGCCGCGAAGAGAAGAGATTAGCCGTGCTGGAAGGATTGAACACGTTGACGGTGACTGATGAAGTGATTCAGTTTGCTGCCAACTTAATCAAGGAAAAGGCGATTCCAGACACCGAACTACGAGACGCTTATCATGTTTCTTGTGCTTATATTTGCTTATATTCATGGGATAAACTATTTATTGACCTGGAACTGTAAGCATTTGGCCCACGCCCAACAACGTGAGAGAATCCAACAATTGGGGGCTACTTGGGGTTATCTCTCCCCCATTTTATGTACCCCCGAAGAACTGTTAGGAGATTAATTATGTGGAATGACCCCATTGTCGAAGAAATTCGTCAAGCCAGTGATAAACTGGCAGCCCAGTTTAATTATGATTTGCGTGCCTTGTGGGAATACTATCGTGAACAACAACGATTACAAAATCGCCCCGTGGTCTCGCGACCACCGCGGTATCGTAAGCCGTTGCCAACGTTAAATTCTCCAGTGCCAGAATTGGGAGGAGAATGAGTTTATGTAAAGTGGGCAACAGGTTTCTCGTTGTCGACCAGAAATTTTGAGAATGAAGAGGGTGGGCAAACGAATATTTGCCCCTCTACCTTGATTATCATTGTGATATAACTCTGCCAACTTTGGTTGACTCAGAAAGGTTTAAAAATGAAACCACTTATTTACCTGGATACCAGCATTATCAGCTACCTAACTGCACCTCTAAGTCGAGACTTAATTATTGCGGCCCATCAACAAATAACCCAAGAATGGTGGATGACAGGGGCTGGCAGTTATGAACTTTATGTGTCAGAATTGGTTTGGAATGAAGTTCAAGAAGGTGACGCCAAGGAGGCTAGAAAACGCATGGATTTGATTAGTCCATTCACCGTGTTACCACTCAATGAAGTGGCCGAAACGCTGGGCCAAACCTTCATTCAAAAACATGCCTTACCGACCAAAGCTATCACGGATGCGCTTCATATAGCAATCGCAACGGTGCATGGCATGGATTACTTGATGACCTGGAATCTGAAACACATGGTCAATCCTGTCATACAAAAATCGCTACGCCGGCTTATCGAGGCGAATGGCTATAACATGCCAACTATCTGTACCCCTGAAGTACTTTTACGAGGAGAAAAATAATCATGATAGATGACCCCATCATAGCAGAATTGAGAAAGTTCCGAGAAGAGTATGCGGCCAAGTTTAATTATGATCTGGCAGCAATATGTCGGGATTTGAGAGAAAAAGAACAACGGCATGGACGTAAATTGGTATCGTTGCCACCTAAACCGTATCTGCCACCCACTTTAGAGGTCGCGGGCCAGGAGTTTGTCGTTGTGTCTTGACAGAAGAATTGAGTGAGAGGTTGGTGGGCCAAGAAACATTTGCCTCCCTTACCTTGACTGAATGGACGGTAGCCGTAAATTCTCCAGTGCCAGAATTGGGAGGAGAATGAGTTTATGTAGAGTGTGCAACAGGTTTCTTGTTGTCCACCAGACATTTTGAGAATGACGAGGGTGGGCAAACAAATATTTGCCCACTCTAACCTTGACTACTTTATCATAACGTCAATGGTCTTCCCATTAAATACCAACATGCCATCTGACAACCGATAGCCGAAGTTGATACAGAGATGACCTTTGGCATCAAACTGACCCTCATAGAGGGGACCAAATCCTTTACTCACACCATCGGTTGTCAACTGGATGGGTTCTGCCAGTGAAGCACCCTTGTAAAGGGCCTCCAACTTCTGAAGGTTTCCGTCCCATAATTTAACCCATATTTGGGAATAATCTTGGCTGATTTCCGGTTTGCTACGCGGTGATGATTTGCAATAGGACTTATCCGCATTGCAATAGTTGTCAGGGACTGTTTGCATCATGTAGTAGTCCCCATTTGCCGGGTCACAGTTGTCAACTCCTAATTTCTCCGGTGGCACATACAGACCCACCACAATAATGTCTGCGGTTTGGGCGTTGTGAGTAGAGTCAGGAGTGATAACGCCGGTCAATTTTACCGAATCTGTCAAAGTCATTTCTACGGTTTGCGCTGGGGTTCCACCATTGACAGAAAGACCGCCTTCAAATTTGGCGGTGGTGGTGGTGACAGCGTTGCCTGAAACGTCGAAGGCAAGCACTTGACCTAAATTGGGTAGTTCTGTGGAAGTTGACGGAGGTGTTGAGGAAGAAACGCCTTCACCACTGAGAGGAATCTCCTTTTGAGGTTTGTTGAGGATACCTAAAGTTGTTTTGTCAGGGTCACCGTGGTAAATTTGCAGGAAACCGTTTATTTTGCCGGCAGATGTTGGTGTAAACGTGACCGTAATCTGACAAATTTGGGCCGGTGCCAATTCATCAGCAGGACATTCGCTTTGCGAACTGAAAGCTGGGTCACTATCTTTGATTCGAATAGATTTCCCGCCGGTCAATTCCAAAGGCTTCTTCCCTACATTTTTCAGAGTTACGGTCATGGGTTTGGAAGTGTTTACGGGAACTTGACCAAATGGCAGTTCTGTTAGAGATTGGCCGTTAGGGTCTTGTAAGTCAGGTTGAGGACGGCCGAGGCCACCTCCGAAGGGATCGTCGGCGGCCATTGCTATAGAAGCATAAGCCAGCATTCCTCCTAAAGTTAGCCATATAAAAAGAGGATATTTATTTGTTCTGTTCATGTTTAAACCTGTGGGTGAAAATTTGTTTTTCGTTCCCATGCACCTGTATGAAAACGAGAAATCATTTTTTAGAAACCGAGTTTAGAAATCGAGTTTTTGAAAAAAACTCGATTTCTTTCAAAGAACTAAATCAGAAACCGAGTTTTTTCCAAAAACTCGGTTTCTTCCAAGGAACTACCATCCTGGGCAAAAGGAAACTAGCACTTCATCCAGAGGCGCAAGATACTCCCAATACCCATCAAAAGCGTAATAGGTGTCGCGTTGATAAGTGGCCAGATAAGACTCACTGGCATATTGACCACATGGGCCACATTGATAGAGGGCATAATAACGGAAGTAAATAACACTCCCATAACCGTCATCAGTTTTCTCTGTCGTGCCGGGTCCTGGGAAATAACTGGGATACTGGTTTTCGATGCAACCAAAGAAGCGATTCGAGTCACGTTCATCCGAAGTCCCACCACCACATGTAGGACTCCTCTTGCAAGCCGCGATGATACCCGGTAAAATTCCATCTAACTCATCCCTATACAACCGTTCCTTTTTGTTCCAACTTGACGGGATGAGACCGCTGTGGTAAGCGTTACCCAGGACCTGCCTGATGGAGTCAACAAACTCCTGTTTGCGCACAAATCGAGAGGTATCGTCATTGCACACAGTACAATTGGAGATGTTTATCTGACTTTCGGAAAGGGCATTGCGCACCGTGCGTTGAGAAGCCAACTTTTTCGGACAATCTGGAGGAATTTCGATGACGCCTTTTCCCTCCCCATTGCTGTTTACCAATGGTTTGCCGTTTTTTCCAATAAATTGGATGTCTTGGCCACCAGTACATTGTGTTATAGCATTTCTCACTTGATTAACTATCAACTTCTAAGATAAAATAACTTAAATGTTAACTTTAATTTGAGAGGAATTTTTTATGAAAGCTTATCCAAC
>JAABRD010000042.1 GCA_011391085.1 Thiotrichaceae bacterium
GTGATGCCTACTGCCGGCCGGCTAAAGCCTCCACTCCAACGGGGTTTTCCTTAACTTAATGGCATTGTTGCTAAAGCCTCTAGTCCACCTTCGTGGCCAGAGACTTCAAACCGAACTTTAGGAGGTTCAACTATCCCCAATATCCAAATAAACCAATGTTTGAGTAACCAATTGATAGGCAATTTCTCCAAAGGTCATGGGACCTACTAATGAACCGGTTCGCTTCCCTTCCAAGTTTAAGTAAGTATAATTGAGAACACAGTTACAAGCAAAGACTGGGGTATCAACATAATGTAGAACAATTTCTTCTTTAAATCCAGAGATATAATCTTCTAGGGGGGCCGCAAACCGGTAGTTAACACCTTTAAACACAGGCGCGTAGAAACGGACTCGTTTGGCGGTGGTATCAAGGTGTTGAATCGCTACGTTGATACGCATCCCTAAAGCATTTTTGGCAATCAAAGGAATTCGGGTATCAATTTGTTGTTCTAATAGATACTCGGCAAAGTTTTGAGGTTGGCCTTCAATCAAACAATCTGTGACTTCAAACCCTTCGGTGTCAAAAGTAATCTGGTCTCCCAGGTCGGGTTCAAAGGGGTTCACGGTTTGAATGATGGCCATTTTTTCAAACGGTAAGGAGACGTGCATGACGACGGCGTGTTGGTCAAACATTTCACCTGTTTTGCCATTGAAGACTTTTGGGGTGAGTTGTCCAAGTTGGGTCAAGTGAACACCGGCCACCCAACCCACTATTGGTTTCGCAAATAAATTGGGAAAACTGGGGGCCTGTTGGGCATAGAAAAAATGGGCTGGGCTGGCATAAGGAATGATGATGACCGAGAAACCATTGTCAGGGGCGTCGGCGGGAATGTGTCTCAATTGGTCTTCGGCATAAGTCAGAATGTGGCAATTTTCCGCAAAAGCGGGAATTTCATTGGCAAATAAGTGTGTCGTGGATTCCATCCCGCCTTTTTCCGCGGTCATGAAATAGGGAGTGGTGCCACCTATCCAATGGCCGGTGGGAAGTTGACGTAACAAGGTCTCATCGCCGGCCAGCAGTAGTCGTTTGCCAGAGTTAATTTTGTTAATGGTGTCCGTGAGGGTGAGTAGCATAATGGGGGTAATTTTTCAAAAATAAGTTTCAAAAACTAGCAAGGGGTATTATAATTGATAAAATTAGAAAAAGTCAAGAAACTGCCGCTGGTGGAGTAGAGGCTTTAGCCGGCCATCGGTGGACTTATGGCTTTAGCCGGTGGACATTGGTGGACTTACGGCTTCAGCCGGTCATCGGTGGACTTACGGCTTCAGCCGCAATGCCATTAAGTTAAGGTAGGGTGGATTAAGCGTTAGCGTATCCACCCTCCCCGAAACTGGTGGATACGCTGACGCTTAATCCACCCTACATTGGCTGGATATTCCTTAACTTAATGGCATTGAGGCTTTAGCCGGGGGCAGTTTCCGGCTGAAGCCTCTAGTCCTCCGGCTGAAGCCTCTAGTCCTCCGGCGGCTGGTTGGGGAGACAACAGACTCCGTGAATATGAAGAAGCGTTTATATTATGAATGTCACTATATTTCCAAAATCACCTCCAATGACCACTTACCTTGCCCCCGCTAAACTAAACCTGTTCCTCCACATCACCTCCCGTCGTCCCGATGGCTATCATAACTTACAAACGATTTTTCAACTCCTTGACTATGGTGATGTTATCGACATTGAAGTGCGTGAGGATGGCCAACTGTTTTGTCAATCGACGGCGGAAAATTTACCTCCAGCACAAGATTTGGTGTTGCGGGCTGCCGAATTGCTAAAACACTATAGTCATACCCCGTTAGGCGCCAACCTCGCCGTTTTGAAAAAAATCCCCATTGGCGGCGGCTTAGGTGGTGGAAGTTCAGATGCGGCAACCACGCTACTGGCGTTAAATCATTTGTGGGAATTGCATTTGCCATTTGAAACGTTGGCCAAATTGGGACTCCAATTGGGTGCGGATGTTCCCATTTTCATCTATGGACAGACGGCATGGGCCGAAGGTGTGGGGGAATTATTAACACCAATAACATTAGAAGAACCTTGGTATTTGATTATATATCCCCATTGTCATGTCTCTACCAAGGACATTTTTTCGGCTTCTGACTTGACAAGAAACTGTGAACCTGTTACTATAAAAGAATATAGGGCAGGACTGACTACTAACGTATGTGAACCCGTCGTTTGCCGACGTTACCCACAAGTTGCACAAGCCCTTGATTGGTTGGGTCAATATCGCCCCGCCCGCATGACGGGCACAGGCGCATGTGTATTTGCCCGTTTTGATAATCAGACCCAGGCCGAGGCGGTATTGTCTCAAGTGCCAACAGGTTATCAATGGCAAGCCTTTGTCACACAAGGAAAAAATATTTCTCCTATGCGACAGGACTTGAGAAATGAAACAGGCGCCACTATATTATTACTCAATAGATGGGGTGTAGCCAAGCGGTAAGGCAGCGGCCTTTGGAGCCGCCATTCCTAGGTTCGAATCCTAGCACCCCAGCCACTTCATTTAAATTTCCTTTCATCATCCTCACCCAAAAAAACCAAATTTCAAGGGGAGTTTTCAGGCGTGTCGTTAAGTGGCATGAAGATATTTACAGGTAACGCCCATCCAGCTTTGGCACAAGCGGTCGCCAATTGTCTGCATTTACCATTAGGCAAAGCCCTCGTCACTCGTTTTAGCGATGACGAGATCATGGTAGAAATTCAAGAAAATGTACGTGGTAAAGATGTCTTCATCATCCAACCCACTTGTCGTCCCGTCAATGACCACCTGATGGAATTACTGGTCATGGTCGATGCCGTGCGCCGGGCTTCCGCAGGCCGCGTCACCACGGTCATCCCTTATCTCGGTTACTCTCGTCAAGACCGTAGATCACGTTCGGCACGAGTTCCCATCACGGCCAAAGTCGTCGCCAACATGATTGCCAGCGTCGGCACGGACCGCGTTCTCACCGTAGATTTACACGCCGACCAAATTCAAGGCTACTTTGATTTGCCGGTGGATAATATCTATGCCTCTCCCATCCTCTTAGGCGATATTTGGAAACACGAATATCCTGACCTCATTGTTGTCTCCCCCGATGTCGGTGGAGTCGTCCGTGCCCGTGCCTTAGCCAGGCAACTGGACAATGCTGATTTAGCCATCATTGATAAACGTCGTCCTGGTCCCAATGAAGCCAAAGTCATGAACATCATTGGCGATGTGGAAGATCGCAGTTGCATCATTGTGGATGACATGGTGGACACCGCCGGCACCCTCTGTGAAGCAGCCCACGCCCTCAAAGGACATGGCGCGGCCAAAGTTGTTGCTTACTGCACTCACCCAGTTCTCTCCGGCAAGGCCATGAAAAATATTTATGCCTCTGTCCTAGACGAATTAGTGGTCACCGATACGATTCCTCTCCGCGAAGATGCTGAAAAATGTCCTAAGATTCGGCAACTGAGTATTGCCCAAATGTTAGCAGAAACGATGCGGCGGATTAGTGAGGAGGAGTCGGTGAGTTCGTTGTTTATGGATTGACCGCTTCTCCTGTTAATCTATTTCCCATAGAGAAAGTAAATTGACCTCTCTTTTTGAAACAGAGAAGTCACTTAAACTCGACGTTCAAGTTTTTTTTAGGCGGTCCATGCTGGACCAGAGGCTTCCGCCGGGTTGGACTAGAGGCTTCCGCCGGGAAACCTCTATCACCCAGTCCGGCTAAAGTCAATCGCATGGACAAACGCCAAAATGTATGACAAACACCATAAATCATCTAAAACTTGCCAATTATCGTAGTCTTGACGTGCTAGAATTACACGATATTCAACCCTTCTAGGTCTTCGCAGGACCCAACGGGTCAGGCAAAAGTAACTTCTTTGATGCTTTGGAATTTGTCAGTTTGGTGAATCGATTTGACGTGGAGGAAGCTTTTAAGCAACATGGCGGCTTTGAAAACATTCAGTGTATCAGTCGTCATGGCGTGGAAGCTACAGTATTTGAATTTGAAATTCAAGTTACTTCATTAGATATAGAATATCAACTTAAACTAGGTTCAAACAGGGTGCTACGTGACCATCCTTCTTCTGTTCGTGATGACCATCACAAACCAAAGGCCAAGGACTTCCTTCGTAATATTCGACTCTACCGAATCGAACCGAAAAGCTGTCTCGAAAATTATCGAACCATTCAAGACCCTTCGAAATTACACCGCGATGGGCGCAACTTGCCCGCAGTGTTAAGCCGTTTAGAAAAAAATGACGACCTTCGCGAAAGCATTATAGAATGGCTAGAATTGGTCGTGCCTGGTTTAGAAACAGTGCAAACCCAAACGGAGAGATTAACCGGCAGTACCGCGTTAGCTTTTAAAGAAGCGGGCCAAGATAAATGGTTCCCAGCCCATTTCATTTCTGAAGGCACGATTTACTTACTCAGCTTATTGGTAGCCATTCTTGACCGTCCGCCCGTGGGACTCACTTTAATTGAAGAACCAGAACGCGGTTTACATCCCAAAGCGATTCTCCAATTGGCGTAGACCTTTCGGGAACGGGCGACTCTAGCAAGTCCAATTTGGGTGACGACTCATAATGAATCAGTCATCAGAGGCTTAAAAAATAACGAATTGTGGTTAGTGGATAAAAAAGCGGGAGTGACACAAATGAAACCGGTGCGCGAGTATGATGCTTCAGACCTCCCGTTAGACCAAGCCTGGTTGTGCAACGTACTGAATGGAGGACTGCCGTGGTGAGAATTGGTTTTGTAGTAGAAGGTGACTGTGAAAAATTGCTGATTGAGTCGGCTAACTTTCGAACCTGGGCGACACCACAGGGTCTTGAAATTTGCGACCCCGTGATTAATGCGCGGGGGAACGGTAATTTGTGTAACAAACGAATGAATGTTTATATAGAAAAATATCTTAACGAAGCAAAACCTGATAAAATTGTGGTACTCACCGATTTGGAATGTGATCCATGTGTCACCCAGGTGAAGCAACGCATTGGCAATCAAAGAACCCCAAATTTAGAATAAGTTACGAATTTATCATCATTTCCCCCGCTTCTGGTCGCGGAAGCGGATTTATTTTTAACCTTACTTCCCTTCCTGGGAATTTTTCATTGGAGAACTCCTAATATGCAACAATTTGAACTAACCGCCCAACCCCGTCAAGACTTAGGGAAAGGTGCGAGCCGCCGCCTACGTCGTCAAGGACTGATTCCTGCTATCCTCTATGGCGCCGGCAAAGAACCTCGGCCCCTTACCCTAAACCACAATGAGTTGCTAAAAAACTTACAGCACGAAGCCTTCTACTCGCATGTTTTAACCCTCACCCTGGACAACCAACCCGAAAAAGTCGTCCTCAAAAATCTGCAACGGCATCTCTATCGCCCTGCAGTTCTGCACGCTGATTTCTTGCGCATTAGTGAGACCGAAAAACTCGTCATGCACATCCCACTTCATTTTCTCAACGATGACAAGTGCATAGGAATCAAACAAGGCGGTGGCATCATTTCACGACACGTCATAGAAGTCGCGGTTCGCTGTTTTCCCAAAGACCTGCCGGAATTTATAGAAGTGGACCTGACAGATGTGAAACTCAATCAAATTATCCACCTATCTGACTTGACTTTGCCCCCTGGCGTAGAACTGACTGACTGGTCTCCAGAACACAACTTACCTGTCGTCTCGGTCCATTTACCACGCACGGCCCAAGTTGAAGAAACGGCAGCCGCTGTTCCAACAGAAGGTCAAGCAGAACCACAAGCTACGGCATCGCAATCACCGGCTAAGAAAGAGAAAGACAAAGGTTAAACGTGGCTATTACACTCATAGTCGGCCTGGGCAACCCAGGTTCTCACTATGCAACCACTCGCCACAACGCTGGCTTCTGGGTCATAGACCAGATAGCCAGCCGTTATCTTGGATCATTGCGGCAAGAATCCAAATTTTTTGGTGAAGTCGGTCGTGTAGAAATTCTGCAAGCTAACGTTCGCACCTCAGTCTGGTTACAAAAACCCATGACCTTCATGAATCGCAGTGGCCAAGCCGTGGCGGCCCTAGCCAATTACTACAAAATCCCCGCGGAAGAAATTCTCGTGGTTCATGATGAATTGGATTTTCCACCCGGCACGATACGTCTGAAACAGGGAGGCGGAGATGGCAAACATAATGGCCTAAAAGACATTATTGCCCATCTCGGCACCCCCCAATTCTTGCGTTTGCGCGTCGGCATTGGGCATCCAGGCAAAAGTGGCGATGTCACCGCACACGTTCTCAATCCGCCTATGTTGGAAGAGAAAATCACCATTGAAGCCGCGCTAATTGGAGCATTAGAAGTGATTCCATCGCTAGTCGCAGGCGCAGTTGAGAAGGCGACACATAAGTTGCATAGTCAGAAACGTGAATAAAAATCCAGGAGTCCAAAGCTACGCTTTGAACTCCTGGATTTGAGACGACGAAACAATTTGATTCACCAACCACTATTTCACATTACGCACCAACAAATCCGGTTGCCCACAACTCTTCTCCGCCCGTTTCACAACTTCCTGACTACATGCGGCCGGTTCTTCTTGACGTGAATGACAAAAAAACACTTCTTTCAAATACCGTCCTGAATCAGAACAATAAACCGCTATCCCATCTGCCGACAACTTAGGATTGGCAGAGATAAACTTTGTCTTCAACGCCTCTACGGTTGTTCGAAACGGAGACGACGGTGCTTGATAATTCTTGGGGATGGAAACGGACTCTTTCAATTTTTGGGAGAGTGCCAAATACCCTTCTTGGTCTAGCCCAGAACAAGTGCCATGTTTTTCCCATTCATGGGCATAGAGTTTCTCGTTGGGATACAAGTTGGGGAACTTCCCAACCAAGTTCTTGGTGAACTTGTCGTTGGCACAACGGTCTGGGAAACCTCTGTTATACTGAGGCCACAACCCATGCAGGACCAAGCCGAGTTTCTTCCCCACGGCACATTGTTGAGAGTCCGTCTTTCCCTCCGTGGCACAATGGTCGGGCGACCAAGATAAGACCAACACGTAAAAATCAAACTTCCCCGGCGTACCATCAGCAGAAGATATGCTGGTGGAAAGTAGTAAGGAAGCAGCAAGCATTTTTTTGAAGCGATTCATCGTCATTTTATTTCTCCGTTTATATTAAAGTGTGTCAAATTATATTATATCAAATTCAGGAGTCCAAAGTGCAACTTTGTCCGGGCAAAGCTACGCTTTGGATTCTTGGATCATTACTCCACGTTAGGTATCATAGAAAATGACCAAAAGTGAAATCTTAAAAAGTTTGGGAGTTGAAGATACTGCCACATTTGACACCGGCAATTCGGTTTGGTATTCATACCAGATTCGTAGCGCCAAAGTCATTGGATATATCCAATCTCAGGGGATATATTTAACCGCCTCAATCTTCTCCATTAACAGTCAAAACCCTCAAGATGGCGGACCGGCTTTTCGTAGATTTTATAAAGCATCCCAGAAACTTGCGACAGTCATTAATGCTACTAAATTAGAAATATTGGCTATCGCCATCATAAATGAAGACATTTTGGAACATGTCATCGATTTAGGTTTTACCGCTAAACAAGTGGTCATTCCTGAAGAATTAGGCAATAATGGCACCGTAGAATGCTATTCTAAAATAATAGACATGAGGTAACTTATGATTCAAGACAATTTCAGCCACTTTGAATTACTCAAAACCCAAGGCTACTCTCCAGAACAGGCGTATCTTGAGGCGGAACAACAAGGACTCGATTTCTTTGCCCAAATTCGAATGTTACGTGCAGTTTACCATTTAAGTTTGCCCGAAGCTAAAGAAGTTATGATGGTTGCGCACCATCAACCGCAGGCGTCAGTCCAGAAAGCTGATATTCTCAAACAACACTATCAAAACTTGCTAGAAACGTTGGAGTTAGTAGAACAGAATAAAACCTGGGAATTTTCCCAAGATGAGGCCAGTCAATGGTATTGGAAAAGTTATAGTGCTGCCAAAGGCAATTTCAAAACTACGACTTCCACTACTAGGTACGCTTCTTTGGACGAGTGCTTGGCGAACGCTACCGCGAATGGTTATGATGGCGGTATCGTTACTGAAGCAGAAGTTCAGCAAGTGAAACAACTGTTTAGACACAACCAACACGGTTCGCCCGATGAAGTGGTCTATGAAGATGGGGACTGGCATAACTATGATCCTGACGATGGCAACTTTGAAAAAGTGGATGAGGACAGTAATGTATTTGAAATAGACCGCGAAGGCACCTTAACCTACTGGGGTAAATCTTGGCAACTCGCTAATCAAGAAGAGGCAGAATTGACAACCTCTGACGCTAATCGTATCACGCTTGATTTTCCACCAAACCTAGTCAAAGAACTGTCTGTGGAAGCTACCCAAGAAGGTTTATCCTTCCCCGATTATGTATTGCGAGTACTGGTGACTCGTCCCATTGCCACGCCTCGGCATCGCAGTGAGAGTCCATTTATTTCTGTAAAGTCCGCACAATCTCCTTAACTACCGTTGGCCCATTATAAATCAACCCCGTATAAATTTGCACCAAACTGGCCCCCGCTTGAATTTTCTTTTGCGCATCCATCGCCGTCAGAATCCCTCCAGAAGCAATGATAGGAATGCGGTCCTGGAGGAGAGTATGCAGTTGTTGCACAATTTGAGTAGAGGGTCTCAGCAACGGGGCACCACTGAGTCCACCCTTTTCATCACCGTATCGCAAATGACTCACACTGTCACGACACACCGTGGTATTGGTGGCAATCACACCGTCAATTTTATGCGTCAACAATTTTTGGGCTATCAAAGTGACTTCCTCAGCTTTTAAATCAGGTGCAATTTTGACCACGAGGGGGACATATTTTCGATGTTGTTCGGCCAACTGTTCTTGGGCTTGTTTGAGGGCATTTAATAAGTTATCTAGCGACTCTCCATGTTGCAAGTCCCGTAACTGTTCCGTATTCGGGGAGGAGATATTGATAGTCACATAGTGGGCCACCGGATACACTTTAAAGAAGCCAATCAGATAATCACTGATAGCCTCCTCCAAAGAAGTGTCAGCATTTTTGCCAATGTTGATACCTAAAATGCCACGATAGTTGGACTTTTGAACATTGCTAATCAAATAATCCACCCCTCGATTATTGAAGCCCATACGATTAATCAAGGCGAGGGCCTCAGGAAGACGGAAGAGACGCGGCGTGGGATTGCCCCGTTGGGGTCGTGGTGTCACCGTGCCAACTTCCATGAAACCAAATCCCAATGAGGACAGACAGTCAATGTATTCGGCATTTTTATCGAGTCCCGCCGCCATTCCCACTGGGTTTTCAAAGTGCAGTCCCATGACGGTGCGAGGGACCGACAGGGTGGCACCAAAGAGGGGTTTGGTGAGTTTCAAATTATGCAATCGTTGCAAGTTTGACAGCGTGAAATGATGCGCCGTTTCTGGAGGTAAGGAGAATAGTAAGGGGCGAATAAGGGAGTACATAAATTTTAAATAATAGTTCTTAAAATGGTTCTTAACCGTTTTTATAGTAACAAAATACCGGTGGAGTGGAGGCTTTAGCCGGCTGGCGGTAGGTATACTCCGTGTCTCAAGAGTGGGGGAGGCGCCTACCGCCAGCCGGCTAAAGCCTCCACTCCACTGTAGCTTTGCCCGGGCAAAGCTACGCCTTAGATTCCTGGATAAATTATGGTTAGTTTTTTTTCTTCTTAGGCCGTTGCCACCCAAACACCGTCTGTTGTTTCACCCGACTTAACGTCAACGCCTCCGGAGGCGTATCTTGAGTGATAGTCGCACCCGCACCAATGGTTGCACCTGCGCCGACTTTGACTGGGGCCACTAATTGAGTGTCAGAACCGATAAAAGCGCGGTCTCCTATAATCGTCTTATGCTTGTTAGCACCGTCATAGTTGCACGTAATCGTACCTGCGCCAATGTTCACTTCTTGACCGACTTCCGTGTCACCGATATAGCTAAGATGGTTAATTTTGGAATGGTTGGCAACCGTGGATTTTTTGATTTCGACAAAGTTACCAATATGCACATGTTCTGCTAACACGGTTTCAGGACGCAACCTAGCAAACGGGCCAATACGAGAATGGTGACCAATGATAACATCTTCAATCACGCAGTTGGCAAAAATTTCGACATCGTCTCCAATCTGGGCGTTGCGTATAACAGTATGAGGACCTATTTTAACACGATTGCCTAACGTGATGTTGCCTTCCAAGATGACATTGACATCAATGGTCACATCTCTTCCCGTTTGAATCGTGCCACGGAGGTCAAGACGGGCCTGGTCCCTTACCGTGACGCCATTTAACATCAGACGCTGAACTTGTTGAAGTTGGTAATAACGTTCCAACGTGGCCAATTGCAAGCGGTCATTGACACCCATCACTTCATGCAGATGGTTAGGAATAGCCGTTTCAATCGTCACTTGTTCTTGCACGGCCAAGGCAATAATATCGGTCAAATAATATTCTCCTTGGGCATTCTGATTATTGAGTAACGTTAGCCAACGCCGTAAGCGGGTGGCAGGGGCAACGAGAATGCCGGTGTTCACTTCCTTAATTTGTTTTTGGAGAGAGTCAGCATCTTTTTCTTCCACAATTCGTTCTACGTGACCTTGGGCATTGCGCACGATTCTACCATAACCGGTTGGATTGTCAAGTGTCACCGTGAGAAGGGCGAGACGATTAGTATCGGCTTGGGCGCAGAGATTTTTTAGAGTCATCGAATTGATGAGAGGAACATCACCATAGAGGACGAGTACCAACGCCTCCTCAGCAATGTGAGGCATCGCTTGGGCAACGGCGTGACCAGTCCCCAGTTGCGGCGTTTGTGCCACCCATTGCACAGGTGCATTAGGAAGGGCCGCCCGCACTTGGTCTCCTCCATGACCATAAACAAGATAAATATCCTTTGGTTGAAGAGTCAAAGCGGTATCAATAACGTGAGAGACTAATGGTTTATCGGCCAATAAATGCAAGACTTTGGGGAGGTCCGAATACATCCGTTTGCCTTGGCCGGCGGCGAGAATGATGATTGAGAGGTTCATAGGGTAATGAATAATGAGTTAATGAATAATGATGGGTAGTGAGGCAATGTCGGTGATATGTCTGAACTTTGATTAGAATGATTTTCAGATGAACTATGATTAGTAAAATCTTCTTATCAGAGTCCTCATTTAATCCTCTCAATCAGAGTTCCAGACCGACGCGAAACCGTGCGTTATTTCACCCAGTTGCATCACTACCTAATGATGGTTGATTAGATGTTGTAGATGAGATTGTATTATATCTGTCATTCGTTGTAAACAAAAATGAAATTGAATCTGTTGTCGTCATAATTAAACCTGACAGGTCTAACAGACCTGTCAGGTTTGCTGGCATGGTTATAGCCCTCTTAAAAATTGTTTAACCAAATCCTTGCCAAACTAAACAGTAAGAGGTATAATAATTAAAATGTAACTAAATCTTTATTGCCCTCTCGTTTTTGCGAGGAAATTTAGAAATATCTGGAGATAAACTTATGAACACACCCTTTGATGATACCTTACAATCTTTATTTGATTCCAGCCTCTCCGCAATGCCAGAGACACCGACTTTTGGTCAAGATTTTCATACCAGTAGCCCGTTTGATGACTCTCATTCATTTGCCCAGACCTATCAAACTGAGCATTTTTCTCAAGAGAATCATTGGAATAACGCCGCTTTTCACAGTGCGCCTGAACATTCCTTGAGTCAGGACATTGATTCCCTGCTAAATGGTAGTGATTATTCAGATAATTCTAATGATTTGAATGCAACTAATTTTACGATGCCTACTTTTCAGCATCATCCTCACTATCATGCGCCGCATGAGCATTTTCAAGTGCCTTCTTCTTATGAGGGAGAACTTCAGCACGTTGCCTCTTCAGAAAGTCATACTTTTCATAGTTCTCTTGATGTTAATGTATCAGGCAATATCAATCATCACCACCGTTGGGTTGATCCGAATAATTCTTATGCTGGTAGCAGTGATGCTGGTAGCAGTTATAGCAATGCCCCTTCTTCTAACACAGATAGCAATTGTGTAGATGCCAATGGCGATGGACAGTGTGATTCTGGTGGTAGTAGTAGTTGTGGAGATGGGGGGAGTTGCGGGAGTAGTGACAACTAATGTGGGACTTCATGTCTATAAGACTGTGCCTAAAATAGTTGGAGATGCTACCAACCTACTTGTTGACAGTTTATGTTGACAGTTTATAATGGAAAACTTTATGAAAGCGTTACCATCGCCAAATCAACCCAAAGGTATGTGGCAGAAAGTAAAAGATGGCTTCAAAGCACTATTTTTTCCGCATGTTTATACCGCCGATTCTCAAAGAGATAATATAGAAAGGCAAATAGTTGCCAACTATGATTTGCAACAGAGATTACAGGAAAATACTCAACATTTCCAGTCTCAAGTGGAAAAAAATCGGATGCAATTTGATGCGGAGAAATTGAAATACCAGTTGGAAGTTAATGCCGATTTGCAATACAGTTTGCAAGCTAATTCTCAACGTTTTCAAGCACAATTGGAAGAAAGCCGTCAGCGATTTGAATTGACTAGACTGAAAATTCAACATTTCATGCAGTTGGAAGCGCAAGCACATCAGTCCAGGGAAAATCAACTGAATCGGGAGCATCAATCTCATGAAAATCAGTTGAATCGAGAGTTTCAAGCCGAACTCTCGATATATATGAAAAAATTAGACCAGGCCATGATGCAAGAGAAAATGGCGTTTGATTTATTCCTTTTTGAGGAGCGGAAAAAATTAGATTTGGAAATGCGTGATGCTACGCATAATTTCCAATTGAAATTGGCGGTTATTCAGGGACAAATTGTTCGTCAAACTGAAGAGTATAAACGTACTTTAGAACGTTATCCGTGGGGATTGCCGCCGTCGACGATTTTAGGAATTTATAGCAAATATCGAGATCGTAGTAAACCAGTACCACCTTTGGTGATTATTTCACCGCCAACGCTTGAGTATGACCGATTTGCTAATGCGCCTTCGTTTGGTCTTCCTAAAATAGAAAAGAGATTGGCAGAGGATATAAGAACCTTTTTAGATAGATATTATCCCCTCGATGACAATCTGAGACCCGCTCACTTCATTGGAGGCATTTGGGAAACAAAGGCGCGTCATAGTGAGAATGCGGTAATATTGTTGTTTTCCATGTTTTCTTCCATACCTACATTGATTTTTGAATGTGAAACAGAAGAGAATTTTTTGAATTTTCGGGTAGCTTCATGGGATATAGGACAAGAGACCTACAAGTACAAATCTATTTTGTCTGAATTCAATTGCACCGAATTTTTGTATGAAGTAGCCAAATTTCAGGCACGCGCGTGGCGAGACCAAAAAACTAAATTACTACAAAAAGGTCGTAGTGCTGAAGAATTGAAAAAACTAGGAGGTGATGATGAACTGAATTTAGGAAGTTTGGAGAATGAAGAAGGATTGGAAAGAGATGGTTATGAAGGCTTCTTGAATTACAAGATTACACCTAAAGCCGTTCAAGAGTTAGTCAAACATCTTAGAGTTTTACACTGCATATTCATTGGGTTAGCGTTGGACGAATATTATTTTATGCGTTACAACGTTGGTTTGCAATTACCGAGTGTGGTCGGTTCACTCATTGACGATTTGCCTGATTACGAACGACTCAATTTGTTAGAAGTGGTTACGACTTACTACAAGAAGTTCTATGAAGTTTTGAAGGAACAAGACTCGCCGTTTTTACCTGAGTTTGGTTTAGACGTAGTTGCAGGGTTAGTAGGTACAGCGGATAAACCTTGGCTTGAGGAGATGCTGAAAAATTCCATGAGGGCTTGGCTAAAATTAAGAAAGGTGCAGCCTCATAAAAAAATGGATTTATTGGGCACAATGAAACCGCTTTGGGCCAGGGAATATGACGAAAAATATGCGAAACAATTGCATCAGTGTTTCGTTGCCATTGGAGACAGTCATTCTGCTGAACAAGTTGACCGTATTTTAGAACAGTGGCGGAGTGCTAAAATTAAAGAAATTACTTGGTAGCGGAGTGTTTTGTTAATGAGAAGAACTTTATGATTGATTATAAAAAACGGATTACTCTGGAACCTGGCAAACGCTCAGGTCAACCTTGTATTCGTGGTTTGAGGATAACGGTTTATGATGTTCTCAATATGTTGGCGAATGAGATGAACATTGCGGAAATCATTGATGATTTTCCAGAATTAACGTCAGCAGACGTGTTGGCTTGTTTGGCTTATGCGGCTGATAAAGAGCGTCGAATTGCGGTAGTTTATGGCACTGAATATGAAACTGAAGCTGTTGTTTGATGAAAACATCTCGTATAAACTTTGTCAACGTTTGGCTGATATTTTTCCTGATTCGAAACATATCAAGGCATTCCAACTAGAGAAACGGGATGATATTCAAATCTGGGCATTTGCCAAGCGTGAAGATTTTATCGTCGTTACTCAAGATTCTGATTTTAACGATATTTCGACTCTACGCGGCTTTCCTCCTTATGTCATTTGGTTAAGAACCGGCAATGCCAAAGTCATGGAAATTGAGAAGGTGCTGAGGCAACACTATCAAAACATCGTTGAAATCGTAGCAACGGGAAAACAGGGTGTAATAGAAATTAACTCATCTCATTGAGGTAAAATATGGCATTTGATGACAAATCAATTCGAGTCGTAGTGGGCATTGACTTTGGCACTTCACGTTCGGGCTATGCGTATGCGTTTCTGGATGACAAAAAGATTATCCCTAGAATGCAATGGCATGGGCAAGGTTTTCCTTACGTCAAGACGTTGACCCAGATTCTTTATTCACCCGATCGCAAACAAAAGTGGTGGGGCTATGAAGCCAGAATGGAGTTGGCTGAAAAACGTAAAACTCAAGAAGCGAAGAGTTATCACTTTTTTGAACGCTTCAAAATGACGTTGCGGGAAAGTCAAGATAGAACTTCAGAAGGACCGCGCATTACGAGTAGTGCGGGCGAAAAATTTCTGGCGGTGGATGTTATTGCAGACTATCTGCGTTTTCTTAAAGACTTCGCCTGGAAAGACATCCAAGAAGCCACCAGTGGGCATGTGAAAGACAATGAAATCCGCTGGTGTTTAACTGTGCCTGCGATATGGACCGATGCTGATAAGCAATTAATGCGTCGTGCTGCACAGAAAGCGGGTATCATTGGCACTTCTGAAGAGGAAGCGGAACGGTTGTTTTTGGCGTTAGAACCTGAAGCCGCTGCGATGTACTGCCAAGAAAAAGACCAGCATCAGTTGCCCGAAGGAACTCACTTTATGGTAGTAGATTCTGGAGGAGGTACGGTGGATATTACCGTGCATGAGGTGTTAGCGGGAAAGAAATTGAAAGAAGTGGTACAGGGAACGGGTGGTGCCTACGGTTCAACTTATGTGGATAGATATTTCTTAGAAAACTTTTTAGCCAAGAAGTTAACTAGCGAAGTGTTGGAACGTTATCATAAGGAAGAACCGGTAGATTTTCTACAAATGATGGAAGATTGGGAAACTGCCAAATGCAACCATGATCCGAGTAAAGAACGTCATTTTCCCATTCGCGTGAAACTTTACAGGGTACTAAAGGATTGCCCTGAAGTTTTAGAACAACTTGCAGATGAACAAGATGGAGAAGATGAAAGTATTTATCTCTCACCTGAAACCATGCAACAGATTTTTAAATCCACCTTGAATGGGTTGGTTCAGGAGGTACATAAGCAATTTGAGAAATTAGGTAATAAAGGTTGTGATATTATGTACTTGGTGGGCGGTTTTTCGACTTCACTTTTATTACAGGAACGGCTTCGTCAAGAATTTGGTAATAAAGTCAAAAAGATTGTGATTCCGTCTGCACCTGGGGCAGCCATTGTTGAAGGTGCGGTGGCTTTTGGAATTGACCCTTCTATTCGTTCAAGGGTGAGTCGATTGACTTATGGAGCGGCTTGTTGCGAGGAATTTGAATCAGGCAGAGACCCAATTGGTAAAAAGTTTTGGGCAGAAGACAAAAACAAATATTACTGTCATAACCGCTTTACGGTTTTTGTCGAAGCGGGTGATGAAATTGGGATTGATGAGAAGGTTACACGTACATACGTTCCTATAGAGAAAAATCAGAAAGAAATGCCACTTGAGTTCTATGCCGCCAAGAAACTTCACCCTAGATATATAGATGAACAAGGGGTTACTGAAACTGGAAAATTGACTATTACACGGTCTGATACCACCAGTGGGCTTGACTGGAATGTAGAAGTGACAATGTACTTTGGAGGTACCGAAATTCAGGTGACCGCAAAAGATGTTAAAACTGGTAAGACAGAAAAGACTTCTTTGCGCTTTTCTTCTACTTATTCTCGTGAACTGATTGAGGAGTGATTGTCATGAGTGAACCAATTCAACAAAATCAAGGTGGTAAAGAAGAACCGGAGAGTCGGCAAAAAAGTGCTGACCAACAAAATGGGCAAGGGGAAAATTTGCCAGAAAAAAACAACAGTAATCAGTCCCCTACAGCACCATTGACCAGCTTTAGCCAGGGGGCAACCCAATATGGGAAGTGGTAATGGACCTGGTGATTGCAATTCTGATTCTGCTTATGATGCAAAAATTATGGAATTGGAGAAACAACTTCGGCAGTCAACACAAAAAATTGCCGAGTTGGAAGGACAAGTTCGGCAGTCGAAGCAAGAAACTCAACAACATGACCAAGAGATTAAGCAGCTCCGCCGAATTGAACAGGAGTATAACAACATCATTGGACAGAGTAAGCATAATTATCACACTCATATCAAAAACTGGTGGAGTAAGCTATACCAAGCACTCAAGATAAATAGCACTTACGATTACGATACCCAGAATTTGCAAGAAGTGCGAAAATATCCAGAAGATATTATCAATTTGCTTCGTGAAATTCAATGGGAAGAAGAAAAGCAAAGGGATAGTTTGTTCAATTGGTCCTCAAAAAAGGACGCAGAAATAGCAAAATTGAAAGAGCTAAACCTGTCTCTCAAAGCCCAGCTACAAAAAAAGGAAGAGCGAATAAGAGACCTAGAAAAGATAGAGGCAGATTATTCCTCTATCAAAAAGGAAAACGACGACCTGAACTCCAGATACAACAGAGTGCTAACAGAAATCACTGCCCTCAAAACTGGTGGTGCCAGTGCGCCCCAACACGAGGCTCTGTACACAGCATTTAAGGAGTTGAAAGACCAGGAGTTTAAAGAACTCAGCAACAAGATTTTCAAATTGCGTTCTCAATGTAATCCAGACGCTAAAGCAGAACGCAAGTTGGAAACTGCGAAAATACGGTCTAAACTTGCTGAAGCCGTTTTAATGGGGGTGGTGGAAATCAGTAAAGAAGGCAATATTACTGAGAGAGATATTACAAAACTTAGCAAAAGTGTGTTGGGTAAATTCGTCATGTATTTTGCTAGTTGTGGTTGCCGAGATATTGAAAAAAAGTTTCCCGCTGAAGCAAAGGAAATTGAGGAAAGTATTAAACGCATAACCAAGAAAGCACTCAAGTTGGTAAATGACATCGTTCACGCTTCACCACCAGGAACGTTATTGTGGTATGAAAAAGAAGAGGGAGTGGAATTTAATCCCGAAGAACACGAAGTGCTACTGGGCTGTGCTGAATGGGGCAAAATAGAGTTCACCGTGTATCCTGGGTATGCGGTTTATGAAGGAGATGCCAAGAGAAGACGGATTTTTGAAAAGGCGACGGTTTTTACTGCTTTAGAGAAAAGGACTTGACGTTGCCACAGGGTGCCAAAAGGAGGGGATTGTCAAATTCACGTTGGCGCTGGGGGTGCGGTCGGGGTATCAACTGTTGATGAAGCCGGTGCTGTTTACAGAAGTGAAACTCAGTGTTCAAAGTGCGTTTGTATGGTTTTATTATTTTTTTCTGAAAAGGAAATACATTATGAATGTCTCTTTACCCATTACCGAACTGATGAATGGATTACCATTTCACGTTCAATTAGAAGTGCGAGATTTTATAGAATTTCTGCGAACCAAACACGTTTGTCAATCCCAGAAGCGATTACGACAAGACTGGGCCGGTGGTTTGAGTAAGTACCGTAACCAATACACGGCGTTGGAACTCCAAAACCAAGCCTTGGAATGGAGGAATGATTAACTCATGTATCTCGTGGATACCAATATTTGGTTAGAACGTTTACTCAATCAAGACCGTGCCAGTGAAGTGGCGCAGTTTTTCCATCAAATGCCACCAGAACGTTTGATGATGAGTGACTTTACCTTTCACTCGATAGGTGTGATACTTACCCGCTGCCAGTCGCCAGAAACGTTGCTACGCTTCACTCAAGATGTTTTGATTGATGGTGGTGTGGCACTGGTTGGTCTGGCACCTAATGATACACCACGTTTGGTGGCAGTAATGGCACAATTTCGGCTGGATTTTGACGATGCCTATCAATATGTCGTTGCCGAAAAATATGGTGCCGAAATAATTAGTTTTGATGCTGATTTTGACCGAACCGAAGGTGGACGGAAGACACCTTTACAAGTCAGACCAGAATAGACTCTACCACCTTACGAAATTGGTCAGAAACTTAGCGACTGGATAACCCTCGCGAACCGCCTAATGGTGGCTGGGATTGGAGGGTCAAACAGCATTATTCGGAACCAGCATTATCCAGCCACACGTTGGTTTGAAGTGGCCGTGTGGCACCAAAACGACTTATGTGGACTATCCTGGGTCACCTCTCCAGAGATTCAAGTCATCTGGTCATTCACTACCTAGAAGGTGCTCCATTAGTCACTCATCCCTTAAAGGGATAGGTCTTAAAAATAATTCTGGAAACGGGTTTAGAAGAGGCTAAACTGGTAGGCAAAAGATACTCATATAAACTTGTACGTATCCATCTGGAGTGAATTATTGCACCACCACCGCGCCATAATTCTTAATTATGCGCCAGAGGAAATCGTACAGGTTTGGAGGAATATTACTATATTGTTAAACTACGGCCATCATGTTAGTATTGTGTCAGGCACCAAGGCTACCACATCATTAGCCATCTAATGGCGGTGGTAGCCAAAAACTTAGGGAGTCGCTACGGGCAGTCCAAAAGAGGAGATGGTCAAATTCATGGTGGTGCTGGGGTGCTGTCGGGGTATCAACTGTTGATGAAGCCCGTCGTATTTACCGAAGTCAAAGAAGCAGAAAATATGAGTCAAACCAGGCTCGCATAAGTTGAAGTGGGCTTGGTTTGCCTCCAACACTCTTTCTTATGGCTTATTGGATTCAACAAAATTCACTCTAACCTACAGACTTATAAAGCGAACCAAACCAAATGCAGAAAAACACGGTCTATCTGGATACCACGATTCCAAGTTACCTATTTGACGACCGCGAGGAACTCAAAACTTTGGTCCAAATTACGCAACAATGGTGGGCACAGGAACGGCAGAATTTTGAACTGTACCTATCTGAAGAAACCCTGACCGAATTGAACAATGGTAACTATCCTAACAAGTCGAAAGTGTTAAATAGTGTAACCGAAGCCACCCTGTTGCCTGCTAACCCACGTATTATCGAAATTGTCGATATTTATGTGAATAACTACGTGATGCCTAAAAATGTCAAGGGGGATGCCGTACACTTAGCTTATGCCTCCTTTCACCGTTTGGATTTTCTGTTGACTTGGAATTGTCATCATCTCGCTAATGCGAATAAAAAACGACATATTCAGATTATCCATTCTCGTTTAGGACTACATACCCCTGAGATTGTCACCCCATTACAATTATTTCAAAAGGAAATAATAATATGAGAATCATTGACTTGTTAGTAGAAGAGAAAGAGCGCGTTCAGCAACAACTAGCCGAAGCAGCGGGCGATAATACGGAGAACTATTTTGCCCTTATTCACCGACTAGCATTGGCAACGCAAGAACAATACGGATTGACATTTAAATATGGTGTTCCCGATGGATTTGAACCACCCGTTGGGTCAACTCCTATCCAATCAAGATGACAGTGGGGTAAGGTGAGGCCGTGTATTTTTGCCCACTGTCTTCATCAAAACTTCAATTTGCTGGACCACGATAAAACCGTTACCCCACCCTATCTAACGGTCCAACCAAGGCAATTCACCTCGTTGCTGCCGAAGCTTGCGCTACTTTTGATCCTGAAGAACATGACGTTGCCACAGGTTGCCCAAAAGAGGGGATTGTCAAATTCACGGTGGTGCTGGGGGTGCGGTCGGGGTATCAACTGTTGATGAAGGAAGCCGGTGGTGTTTTCAGAAGTGAAAACACCAGAAATACACATTAATTCTCAATCTTAGAATGAGAACTTATAATGAACACCACGATTTTGAAAAATTTAACGTTAGCAGATTTACCTTCCTCTTGGTTAAAAGCCGGCCATTGGTTGCCAGAACAACGTGTTACCGTTCAAATTACGGTTCAGGCCGATTCCGAATGGAATCCACGTATCGACCTCAAATCGGAAATCTCTCCAATCGTTACCCAACAGGAAAGAATCGCATTAATGCGTTCTATAGAACAACAATTGAAAGGGACCGGGAGTGAAGATTCGGAAGAATGGATTAAGTGGATTAAAGAAACTCGAACGGTTTCCAAACCCGAACCGGTGTGTTAACTTAACATGACTCAGCCAACATTAGGTTATCTGCTGGATACCAACCATTGCATTTATTTGATAAATGGATTGGAAAAATCACCTTCAGAGAGGTCTCTCATGGAACAATCGGTGATTCACACACTGGAATCACTTCCCAAGTTAGCTCTGTATTTTTCTGAAGTGACTTTGGGCGAGTTATATTATGGCGTAGCGCGTTCCAGTAGGAAAGTAGCCAATCATAAGAAATTGGTACTGTTAAAACAATTACTTAAGCCATTGCCGATCACCGAGGAAGTCTGGAAATTATTTGGAGAAACGCTTGCTTATCTTCATAAACAGGGTAAACCAATAGCTGATAGAGATCTGTTGATTGCTTGTACTGCTAAAGTACATGAAGTGATACTGGTGACTAATGACCATGATTTTGATAATCTGCCTGAGTCGTTCAGCAAGATTAATTGGGTAAAGGAATAGCTAAGTAGCCTTGGCAACGCTTTAGAACAATTATGGAAAACCATTCCGTGAAATGTCCAATGTGTGAAGAAGGACAGTTATTTCCGCAGGTCAATTTAGAAACCGTGACTTATCAAGGTCACCTCGTTACGGTAAACTATGACTCGACCACTTGTTCATTATTTCGTGATGAACATTATCACTTATTGCAAGCTAAATCGTCAGCCGAACGAATTGCAACCACCGATGGCCCGCTTCACCGATCCGACTAGATTGTTTCATACTTTTAAGGTGTGTTACGCGGTGGATGTTAAGCGACAAATAACTGGAATTGAGGTTCAACCCAAAGGAAAGAAACTATGTACCTCCCTGGCATTATCAAAGGTAAACAGATTGAATTAATCCACCCCACCGGTCTACCCGATGGCATGACTATCCTGGTGAAAATTCAGTTAGTTAAACCTACTTATCAGGAACAACAGACACTCGTGGATGAACTCTGTGGAGTCTGGGAGAACGACTCGAATCTTGCCCATATTTTTGCCGAACTTGACCAACAACGCCATCAGAGTGTGTCCCGTGAAATTACCTTCGATTTATCATCTTGATACCAATATTGTTATTGCCTATTTTAACGGTAATCGAACTATTGCTAACAAACTGAAGTTTCACTTACCCCAGGTTTCAATCAGTACCCTGGTTTTTGGAGAATTGTTATATGGGGCCAGGGCTTCGCAACGCCGAGAACCAAATCTGGAAAAAGTTTATCAACTCTTACGCATGGTGAACCTGGTTGATTTTAACCAAGCAAGTGCGGAACAATATAGTCGGATTCGAGTCTCACTTCGCCAAAAAGGTCGTCCTAAAATCCATAAAGAAGTGACCCAGTTTTTGTTATCTTTACCCACTTCACAGAGGACTAGAATTGAAGTAAAATTGGATTTATTACAAATCAATCCGTATCACCATCCGTTGCTATACTGCATAGCTTCACAATCTGAACTTTGAGTAGGGATAACACCCCTTCGAGGGGTCTTATCCCTTGCGGTGGACAATGAAAAATCCGTCGTTGCCTCCCCCTGAGACCACCAACCCAAACCCGGCGAACCACTATGAAAAAAGCTAAAAAAATCCGCAGTTATTCCGATTACACACTCACTGCTTTGCAGGAGGTTTGTGGAATTGATAATACCAAACAAGACCTGGCACTGTGTCAAACATTGATTCCACCCAGTGAGTTACTACAACAAACTTTACTAAGAAATAAGATTGTGCCCATCAATTCCGAAAAAGCTCGGGCAGAACTACTTATTACCCCGGTGTTGGTGGAATGGTTGAGTCACAACCCCAGAAAATTACAATACTTTTCTGGCAATACGTTTGATGTCGTCCCAGAAAAGGCACTGAAAGGTCGTTGTGACTTCTTGTTCACCAAACACTTTTCTTTGAACATTGTTGCCCCCGTGGTAGCTATGTTTGAGGCCAAGGATGACAATGTCGATAATTGGTACGGGCAGTGTGGAGCAGAGATGTATGCGGCACGAATCTTTAATGAACAGAACAATGAACCTTACCGCATTATTTATGGCGCCGTGACCGATGGTTACGAATGGGTCTTTTTGCGTTTGGAGGAGAATCTGTTACTGATAGATGCCGAACGTTATTATCTAGCCGATTTGCCGCGATTGTTGGGGGCGTTGCAAACTATCGTGGAGTTTTATGGATAATGACGTCACTACTAACCTTTACTCAATTTTTCAGTAGCGATACAGTGTGAGTCATGGGTAAGGACTGGCAGTCCTGATACTTCTATCATCCATATTGCATCACTACCCAAAATAGAGGTTGCACCTCAAATTCATTCATTGGTAGTGATGCAATCTGGGTGAGATTCAGGTTGTCCTCACCCCCGGCCCCTCTCCCAGAGGGAGAGGGGCCGGGGGTGAGGGTAAACCTCTCACCCACATTGCATCACTACCGATTCATTAAATCTACCGAACCACCGTATGAGGTATCCATGCCCGAATCTGTTCTAACAGCGTCTCCCCAATGACTGGTTGACTGCCAGTTAACTTGCGTAACGAAGGGTCCAACGCATGTTCCACTCGACAATTTTGCAAAACATAGTGTTGCACTCCTAACTTAGCCAGTGACTCAGCCAGTTCTAACAAATCTTGTTCAGTCAAAAAATAAGGAAGTAACGTCGTGCGAACTTCGTAAGGAAGACCAGATGCAATGAGGCGTTTCACGCTTTCCAGAGGATGTTTATCACTGCCTGCTACGCCTGTGATTTTCTCATATTGGGTAAAAGGTGCTTTAATATCCAATCCTACCCAATGCAAATAGGGAAGCAATTCAGATAAACGGTGCGGATAGATTCCCGCGGTATGCAAACCGACCCGAAAACCAAGTTCTCGCACTCGTTGCACGGCGTCAATCAAGCCTTTTTGTAAAGTCGGTTCACCACCACTGAATACGACAGCTTCCAATAGTTGGCGCCGACGTTGTAAAAACTGGTCGATCTGTTCCCAGGTATAAGTGGTCGGCGCCTGCCAATCTAACAGGTGCGGATTATGACAGTAGTGACAACGCCAAACACAACCTTGGCAAAAAATAATTGCTGCGAGATGGTCGGGATAGTCTAACGTGGTGAAGGGCGTGAAGCCACCGATGGATAGGGTAATGGGGGACATGTTTTTAGAGATAGAGAGTAGGGTGGGCAACGCGGTTTATGGTTGCCCACCTTCCCTTTGACAACGAAATGGTGGGCAACCAAAACACGTTGCCCACCCTACACTTCTCACCCAGTGACCCGGTGACAAACATGATATTCTCTAAAGTGTTGCCGTTCCGCATGTTCACTCTGTTTGCCAGGGTTAAAAGAAGAGACTGGGCGATGATAGCCCATGACTCGCGTCCAGACTTCACAAGGTTGTCGGTCCTCATCACTGAGGATACATTCAAAGGTGTTACGATGTTCAAACATAATTGTTTTCTCCATTAATTTTGTTTTCAAATATATCTATTAGCGACGAGAAACTAAGTTTGCTTTGCGAAACTTAGTTTCTTTGGCATGTTTTGTACCCCAATTCATACTACCATCACCGGTTCAGAACTCCCCTTTTTGGAAGAGGTTGCAGGTATTGCCACTTTGGCTAAAATCTCCGCATCACACAACGGACAAAATTTGTGTTCCCCAGCGAGATAGCCATGTTTGGGACACACCGAGAATGTCGGTGTCACCGTGATGTAAGGTAAATGAAAATTAGAAAGCACGGTTTGTACCAATTTTTTGCAGGCGGTACCACTGGAAATCCGTTCATTCATATACAGATGCAAAACCGTGCCGCCCGTGTATTTCCGTTGTAATTCGTCTTGATGTTCCAAAGCCGTAAACGGGTCATCCGTGAAACCTACCGGTAATTGAGATGAGTTCGTGTAATAAGGACGGTCAGAGGTTCCCGCTTGTAAAATATCAGGAAACCGTTTGCGGTCCTCTTTGGCAAACCGATATGTGGTGCCCTCCGCAGGCGTGGCTTCCAAGTTATACATGTGCCCCGTCTCCTCCTGAAAAGCCATCATCTTGTCGCGCACTCGGTCCAGGAAACGGATGGTAAATTGACGACCCCAATCGCTAGTAATGTCATGTTCATCTTTGGTAAAATTGCGTATCATTTCATTGATACCATTGACACCCAACGTAGAAAAATGGTTGCGCAACGTTCCCAAATAACGTTTGGTATAAGGAAACAAGCCGTTATCCATATAGTATTGAATGACTTGACGTTTAATTTCCAAACTCTCTTTACCCACGGTTAACAATTCATCTAAGCGTTGGTAGAGACCCGTTTCATCGCCTGCGAAGAGGTAACCGAGACGCGCACAATTCAAAGTGACGACCCCCAGTGACCCGGTCATTTCGGCAGATCCAAACAGACCATTGCCTCGTTTGAGAAGTTCATCTAATCGCAGTTGGAGGCGACAACACATCGATCTAATCATGTTCGGTTTCAATTCCGAATTAATAAAATTCTGAAAATAACTGAGTCCATACTTTGCGGTCATTTCAAACAAGAGGTCCGCATTGGGACTGTCCCAAGGAAAATCGGTGGTGATGTTATACGTGGGAATGGGGAACGTGAACACTCGTCCTTTCGCATCTCCTCTAGCCATCACTTCAATGTAGGCGCGATTAATCAACTCCATTTCAGCCTGTAAATCGCCATAACAAAAATTCACTTCTTTTCCCCCAATGATGGGTACGTGGTCACGTAAATCTTCTGGACACGTCCAATCAAAGGTGACGTTAGAAAAGACACTTTGACTGCCCCAACGCGAAGGGACATTGAGGTTATAAATGAACTCTTGAATGTTTTGTTTCACTTCTCGATAAGAGAGTTTTCCCAAGCGCACAAACGGGGCTAAATAGGTATCAAACGAACTAAATGCTTGGGCACCGGCCCACTCATTTTGTAACGTTCCCAAAAAGTTCACCATTTGTCCTATCGCACTGCTAAGATGCTTAGGAGGCGAGGCTTCCACACGACCTGCCACGCCGTTAAAACCTTCGGTTAACAACATACGGAGGGACCAGCCGGCACAATAACCACTTAACATATCTAAGTCATGAATATGTAAATCGCCACTCCGATGCGCTTCTCCGATGTGGGGAGGATACAGGTGGGAAAGCCAATAGTTAGCCATGACTTTGCCTGAAACGTTGAGGATTAAACCACCCAGGGAATAGCCTTGATTGGCATTGGCTTTCACTCGCCAATCACTTTGATTAAGATATTCCTCCACGGAGGAGGCAACGTCTATCATAGTATTATGAGTGTTAGGTAGCGGGTCATTCTGTCGTTGCAACATAGGTTTGTGTATCAGAAGTCATAATTCCAGGAGTTCAAAACGTAGCTTTGTCTGTGCAAAGCTACGTTTTGGACTCCTGGTTGGTATACATAGTGATATTCGTATAAATTTGTATATATTCTCTGGAGCGCAATAAGAATTATTGCGCCAGGCGCCCGCTATGCTACGGCGCAAAGTGCCGCAATAATTCGCGCTCCAGAAGGAATCGTACAAATTTAGTGGAATATTACTATATTGGTTAGTATTGTTGTATTATTATTAGTTGTAATTATACTTTATTGAAGTATAAAAAGCAACACTGCGGAATTTTCAAGGCGTTCACAATGAGACTTATGATAAAATGAAAAATGAAATTTTGTCAACAAAAAAATATTTTTATGAATCAATGAGTTACTTGTTAGTCTTTGAAATAAAACACAATTTTATTTTAGTTAATATCTTAGTTTAATTGAATGTATTGTATGTATTATGTTTTATCTCAATAAGTTAGCTATAAAAGAGAATTTTGTTGCACCTTTTTAGATAACCGTGCAACAAATTTTTTACAATGAAATAAGCAGGTTATATCGTTTTTTCAAGAGTAAGTTGTCATATATCAACAAAATCTTTTTAAATTTACATTAATCAAACATTTATAAAAAAATGACGACTTGTGCAGAGTGGAACCTTCGTTATCAGACTGTCACGGATATTCCCAACCCATGTCAGGTACTTTACGAGAATGTTCATTTGTTACCCGCCAGCGGGGTTGCTTTAGATTTGGCTTGTGGGTTAGGGGCCAATGCAGTATGGTTAGCCCAGCACGGTTTAGAAACGTTCGCGTGGGATTATTCGTCGGTGGCAATTGGGCGTTGTCGAGAATATGTCGTTACTCACCACCCCAATCTTTTGGAAGAAGGTCGTCATCTCCTCCATCTTGAAGTGCGTGATGTGATAACCTTCCCACCTCCTCCAAACACGTTTGATGTCATGGTGGTCTGTCGTTTTTTGGAACGTCGTTTAATACCCGACATCGTTGCGGCCTTGAAACCTGGGGGGATGTTGTTTTATCAAACCTTTACTCGTGCTTTGGTGAGTGCCGGAGGACCTAAAAATCCCGAATATCGGTTAGCAGAAAATGAGTTACTGAAGATGTTTCAAGAATTACAGGTGGTGGCATATCGAGAGGAGGGAGAAGTTGGAGATAAGACGCGGGGATTTCGGAATGAAGCGATGTTGGTGGCGAGAAAAGCTTTGTCAGGAATCCACAGCCAGGAGTTCAAAGCGTAGCTTTGACAAAGTTGCGCTTTGGACTCCTGACGTTGTTTTACTGGTGTTTGAGTAACGTCTGCACCCGCTGTTGAATGGCTTGAAGGTTAAAACTCACTACCTGAGTACGTCCCAAAGCTAAGGCGGTTTGATAATAATTCAAAGCCGTTTTGGATTGATTCAATTGGTCTAAACTGACAGCTAGATTATAAGCGTAATCGGCCTTATTACTGTCATAACGATAAGCTTCAAAATAAGCTTGTTGTGCTTGGGCCCAGCGTTCTTGATTAGCATATAGATTCCCTAAACTAAAGTAAATGTAGGCCGACCGTGGCGCCTTCTCCAATAGCAACTTGAGTTGACTTTCATTGTCAGAAGAACGATTATCCAAGGTGTTGAGGAGACCCACTTGGGCGTAAGTATCTTGAGGATAGAATTTGAGGAGGAGGCGATAATATTGTTGCGCCGCGGGCATGTCACCGCGTCGCACTGCTACTGCGGCTAAACCCAGAAGGGCATCATGATTGGTTTGATCTTGTTGCAACGCACGGGTGTAAATTTGTTCCGCGGTTTTGGCATCCCCGCGCTGAAAGGCAGCGTAAGCAGTGGCTATATCTTGGTTAACTTGTTGCGAGAGAGACTTTTTCAAGCGTGGTTGCAGATCAGTGGCACTTTGTACCTTAGATTCTGAAGTGGTTAGCGGTTCCGGAGTCTTTGATTGAGGAGGTTGCGATTCCGTTTTAGATGGCTTGGTGGTTGCCGCTGGAGGTGATTCGCTGGAACGAGTGGGCTTAGGTTCGAGAACCCGTTTGGGGGCTTCCTCTTTTGGGGTTTCCGCAGACTTTGCCACGGTTGTTGACGACCCCATTTCTCGTTGTTGATTGATTTCGGCTATCAACGGTTTTGCGTCAGCTAAGACACGAATAGGGTTAGCAGACAAGAGAGGACTGGTCACCTCAGAAACAGTTGGTTCAGAGGATTGGTTGGTCACCTTTTGAGGAGACGATGTTGACGTAGCCGTCTCTGTCACAGGGGTTGGCGGAGGTGAAGAGAGGTTTGCGGATTGGGGCTGGCTTCCTACCGTCTTAGTTTCCTTGGTGATGTGAATCCCTTTAGGAGGTGTATTATGAGGGACCAGTTTATCAGATAATTTGAATGGTTGCGATGGAGTTTTGCCTAAGAAGAGACTGGCACTGGTCAAAGTGTAGTAGTAATAACCTCCTGTTCCCAAGCCAATCAAGACTACGCCTATCAAGGCATAGAAAATTTTGGTACGAGAGGCGGTTGGCGTCACCCCCGCGGCAAACAGACGTTGGGCCGCTTCAGGTTCGGTTCTAGAAGCGGTTTGCGTAAACACTCTGCGGGTGGTAGAAGGCGATTCCACTCCTTCTCGCGCTTCTGAAGTGGCAGAATGCAGGTCCAGTTCAAGAGGTGAGGGACCAAACAGATATTCTCCTTCTGTGGAAGCGACAGTGGTAGAATTCGCTGTACTTTTCTCGTGTTGCCACTCTCGTAAACTGAAACCTTGAATTTTATTAAAATTTTCTCCCGGGGTGGTATCTGGAACTGTTTCCAGTTTATCCACAGTATCGACTGTTTCTTCTTTATCGACGATTTCTTTATCGACGGTTTCTTTTGGAGATTCGAGATAGTCAACAGTGGTCACCATTGCCGGTACTTCAGACAGTGGTTCAGAAGTGGCCGACCACGCGGGGCCTGCTTCGCTATTGTCAGTATCAAAAGAGTCTTGCAGAAAGCGATGTTCATTCCAGTTGACCGACGCACTGGTTACGGTGGATTCATTCGACGTTAACGAAGCGGGTGAAGGTGCCGAGTCGTCTTTAAAATCAGTCAATAAATCGCTTTGCCAGGCCGTTTTTGCAGAAGCGGGGTCTTCTAATTCTGAGGTAGCCAGTTGGGAAGTCTTATCATTTTCTGGCGATTGAGTTTTCCACCATTCTTTGGTATAGACGAAATTATCTTCTACAGGAGGTGTTTGAGACGTTGATGTTACGGAAGGCGGAAGTTCTTTTGAATCCGGCGGAAAAGAGACGGTATCATTCCACTCGGTTAAGAGAGTGTCGGAAAAATTGGAAGGAGGGTCTTCTGGTGCAGTGGATTTTTTGGCTTGTTCAGCTTTTTTTAAGGCATCCATTAAGAGACTCATGATAGCGATTTCTCCAAGTTAAGTAAAGTAAAAGATTCTGTGTCCAGGAGTCCAAGGCATGGCTTTGTATCGACAAAGTTGCGCGGTGTGTTGAACTCCTGGAATTTTATAGTAATATTCCTTAATCAATCGATAGGTGGACTAGAGGCTTTAGCCGGAGAGTGCTGGACAGATATTGAAATCACCGTGCCATCCTCCGGCTGAAGCCTCACTGCCATTAAGTTAAGGTACGGTGGAGTGGAGGCTTTAGCCGGCCGGCGGTAGGCGTCCCGCAATTTTAGTAGGGAGGTGATGCCTACTGCCGTCCGGCTAAAGCCTCCACTCCAACGGGATTTTCCTTAACTTAATGGCATTGCCGTGTACGGGGTGCAGAATGAGAGAGAATATTACTCTATTTGTTGCGTAAAGAGATTAGCTACGTACCAATCCAGCTTCGACTCGATCACGGGTTGGTTTATCAAGCAACGTGTCAATGAGTTTTAACGCAAAATCCATGGCGGTGCCAGGCCCTCTGGAGGTGATGACGTTATCATCTTTAACAACCGGGGCATTGATAAATTTGGTGGTAGGTAGAGACATGTTATCCAACACGCCAGGATAACTGGTTGCCGTTTTCTGATGGAGAATCCCAGCGGTGGCCAGGACCTTAGGCGCCGCACAGATGGCCGCAGTGTACTTGCCTTGCTGGTGCATGTCTTTGAGGAGTTTGTGAATGCGATGATCATTATTGAGGTGGTCAGACCCTGGCAAACCACCTGGAAGAACGATCATATCATACGTTTGTTGAAGGGCCTGGTCCAAAGTGGTATCTGGAACAAGGACTACGCCGCGGCTGGCGGTTACGGGTTTGTCATCCAGACCTGCGGTGACAACGGTAATATTGGCGCGTCTGAGGAGATCAATAATGGTAACGGCTTCTAGTTCTTCACAACCTTGGGCAAGTGGGATAAGGACAGTAGGCATAGTTTAGATTCTCGAAATAGGTAAAGAAGGCGTCCAAAACGTGTTAGAGAAGGAGTCCAAAACAGGTTTTGGACTCCAGTTGGTAGGAAATCTTATGAGGCGTTTCCAATAACTGCTAACCCTTTTAACAGGGTCAAAGCTTCATGCAAGGCATAATCTGATTTTATCAGCGGTTCTTCTTCAGCAGTGACATCGGTCTCGTCCGTTTTGGAATCCGCTGGCTTCTTCGGCTTGTTCGGAGTTACTTTCATCTCCTCCTTCTCCTTGCCTTTCTCCTTACCCTTATCAGACTTGCTATTTTGCAAGTGTTTGGGGAGATCGGCTTCGTCAAAACCACTGTCTTCATCACCTTCTACGGAGGAGATTTCGACTTTGTTGATTTTAATGTCTGGTTCAATGCCTTTGGCTTGAATAGAACGGCCATTGGGAGTATAATAGCGGGCCGTCGTGAGTTTCAAGGCCGAGTTGCTGTTCTTCATGGGCAAAATGGTTTGTACGGAACCTTTTCCAAACGTCTTGGAACCCATGATAATGGCACGTTTGTGGTCTTGGAGGGCGCCTGCAACGATTTCTGCGGCAGAAGCAGAACCGTTGTTGACGAGAACCACCATGGGGGCACCACCAATGAGGTCATCAGAACGTGCATTGAATTTAAGAGAGGCATCGCTGACCCGACCTTCAGTATAGACGATTAGACCACTTTTCAGGAAAGCATCGGAAATGTCAACTGCGGCATTGAGAACACCACCCGGATTGTTACGCAGATCCAACACAACTCCTTTGATACCAGTTTTGTTGTTCTCTTTTTTGAGGTCCCCGATAGCTTTTTCCAAATCGTCATACGTGTGGGACTGAAAATGGCTAACACGAATATAACCATAGCCAGGTTCGAGGGTTCGTTGCTTGACACTTTTGACTTGAATAATGTCGCGCACGATGTCTATGGTAAGAGGCTTGTCTTCGTTTTCACGGACGATAGTGAGTTTGATACGAGTGCCAGGTTTGCCACGCATGACTTTAACGGCGTCGTTAAGAGTCATGCCTTTGACAGGGGTGTCATTAAGACGAATGATCAGGTCGCCAGCTTTGACTCCGGCGCGTTGGGCAGGGGTGTCATCAATGGGGGCGATGACTTTGACAAAGCCGTTGTCCATGCCGACTTCAATGCCAAGTCCACCAAATTCGCCACCTGTGCTGATGGTCAGTTCTTGATAAGCCTCTTGATTTAAGTAGCTGGAGTGCGGATCCAAACCGCTTAACATGCCTTGAATGGCATTTTCAATGAGAGTTTTGTCTTCCACTGTCTCAACGTAATCCGTTTTGACTTTTTGAAAGACTTCGGTGAAGGTGCGGAGTTCCTCAAAAGGAATGGAACTTGTGATTTCCTCGCGTTCGGCAAACACGGTGGTGCCACCCAGGGCGATGAAGGAACCGAGGACGGAGCCGATTAAGAGGGGGGGTAGGTGACGAACTAAGATTTGCATGATTTTCTCCAGAGATTTATATTGAGTAAATGAAAGTTGATTTTTAGTATAGCACAATTATTTTTCGAAAAGATTCGAAAAGAAATGAGTATTTGTAGTGAACCGCCACTTTTTTAAATAACCGCTTGATATTCTTGTCATAATTTTCAATTAGTAAATTTTACTAGGGGGGTTATTCCCCTGTTGACCTAAAAATTGATGCAACAAGTATAAGGATTGTTGATATTTATTTACCATAAAAATAGAAAGAATATTGTGAAACGGTTATTTTTCAAATTTTTCAAATTTTTCAAATTCAAATTCTTTCCAGGAGTTCAAAGCTGCGCTTTGAACTCCTGATTTTTTGTTTCTCCCCTAGCGTCGTAACCATTTTAAAGGGTCAACTGGGGTGCCTTGATCTCGTATTTCAAAATATAAAGCGGGCGTTTTACGGCCGCCGCTGGTGCCCACACTGGCAATGGTATCCCCCGACCTCACCCACTCCCCCGTTTTCTTATAGAGGCTTTGATTATGCGCATAAAGAGTCATATAGCCGTTGCCATGATCGATTATCAAGAGTAATCCCAGGTTGCGAAACCACTGGGCAAACACAACGCGGCCTGGGGCAACGGCATGTACCTTGTCCCCCAAAGCAGCGTCAATGAGGATTCCTTGCCAGGTGAGATTGCTGACAAGGGTTTGGCCAAATTGGCGGAGGATAGTGCCTGACAGAGGATGCGGAAGTTGACCTTTCAGGTTGGCAAATTGGAGTTGTTCACCCTCTGGTTGCGGGATGTCTTTGACGACCTCTCCTAATGTGCCTAACAAAGTTTCCAATTGGCGTTTGTCTTCCAACAAGCGGTTAAGTTCTTTTTCTTGAGTTTCTATGGTATTCCCCAATTGGGCTACAATAGTTTGACGTTGTTGATAGTTCAGTTTGAGTTGTTCATTTTTATGCGTTTCATCTTGGACCAACTGTTTTAACTGAGTTGTTTCTAAATTGATAGATTGTTCTAACGTTTGAATCCGTTGCAAAGTTTCCTTGATGGTATCCATCTGTTTGAGACGGGCACGGTTAAAGTATTCGTAATAAGCCAACAGGCGTCCCAAAGTGAAAGGGTCTTGTTGGTTTAACCACAATTTCAAATAGTCTTGGTGACCAGTTAAGTAAGCCGTGCGAAGTTGCTGGGCCAGAACACGACGTTGGGTTTGGAGGTGGGCATATTGTTTCTTGCGTTTTTCTTGGAGGTCGGCCAGAGCATTTTGTTTGTCAAATAAGGCACTGTGAAGAGTCTCTAAGCGTTCCGCGACTTCACCAATATTTTCTTCTTGACCTTTGAGTTGATTGAGGAGGTTGCTGTATTCGGTACGAGTGTTTAACAATTCTTGTTGGAGTTGCTGGATGCGAGTCTCTAGTTGATGAATTTTTTCACGAGTCAAAGAAGGGTCAGATAGCTGATGGCGTGTCGGAATAGAAGTAGCGACTGAGGGAAGAATTGTTAGAGAAATGCAGAGAAAAAGTAACTGAAGGGAAAAACGGCGCATCATAGAATGAGGGAAGAGAAGATAATGAAATGATGAAAAAGAGTTATGGTGTGACAGACAGGGTATCAAACCCACTCAACGCCAGTCAACACCAAGCGTCTAAAGCTATGCTTTGGACACTTGGAACATTGCCTGTTTAGACGGACAGAGAGGGACAAATAATTTTTCGCCGCGGTCGCATAAGAAAGAAACATCTTCTTATTATTGACTACTTTGATCAAGCCTCCAACACCTGTTTAGCCGTCAAGGTCAACTGTGGAAAAGTCCTCGATACGATTAACTCGGATTCTCGGAACGCAGTGCGTTGATATTGCCCCGCCTCATTTAGGAGATACACCGACACCGTCGGCATTTTCGGCTTCCCCAAAAATTCACGTCCTCCCAAGGCCAAGTAGTCAACTATCCAATATTCGGGGATTCCTAAACGTTGGTATTCGTCAAACTTGTCCAGGTAATCGTCATCCCAATTGGTAGAAACAACTTCGACGGCCAGTTGAATTGGTTCCCGCAAAGCGGCATAAGCGGCACGATTAGAACGCCAGAGGTCTTTGTTAATGACACTGACATCGGGACGGCGACCTTGTTCGGTGCCGTCCAGAGTGACGGTTTTGATGAGAGTGGTACTGTGCACCACATAGTTGAGATTGAGTCGTCTGATTTCGTCGTGAAAGGCGAACAAGATGGAATTGGCAATATCGTCGTGATGTCTGGTGGCGTTCATTTGTACTATTTCCCCGTTGATGAACTCATATCGGCCCTCATTAGGACATTCCCATAGGAAACGGTCAAAGGTTAAGCGAGGTTCAATTGCGGTTGCGGTTATCATAGTGTGACAGGTTTCTCAAGAGGTTTATGGATGAAAATGGTTATCAATTATGGTAAAGTCCATACGGTATTAAATCGGAGTCCAAAACCTGTTTTGGACTCCTTTCAAGCCTCCAACACCTGTTTGGCCGTCAAGGTCAACTGTGGAAAAGTCCGCGACACGATTAACTCGGATTCTCGGAACGCAGTGCGTTGATATTGCCCCGCCTCATTTAGGAGATACACCGACACCGTCGGTATTTTCGGTTTCCCCAAAAATTCACGACCTCCCAAGGCTAAGTAGTCAACTATCCAATATTCGGGGATTCCTAAACGTTGGTACTCGTCAAACTTGTCCAGGTAATCGTCATCCCAATTGGTAGAAACGACTTCCACTGCCAGTTGAATTGGTTCCCGCAAAGCGGCATAAGCGGCGCGGTTAGAACGCCAGAGGTCTTTATTAATGACACTGACATCGGGACGACGACCTTGTTCGGTGCCGTCAAGGGTGACAGTTCTGATAACTGCCTGAGTTTTTACCACATAATTTAAGTGGTGTGAGTGAATAACTGCCTTGAAAGAATCGGCAATAAGGTCTGCAATATCGTCGTGATGTCTGGTGGCGTTCATTTGTACTATTTCCCCGTTGATGAACTCATATCGGCCCTCATTAGGACATTCCCGTAGGAAACGGTCAAAGGTTAAGCGCGGTTCAATTGCGGTTGCGGTTATCATAGCGTGACAAGTCTTTGATGATTGGTTGGTAATAATGGTAATGGGGTCTGGATAGTCAATATTCTAGGTCGATGTTAATTTTACTTTTATAAGTTCCTTATGTCAAGAAGAGAATGCTGATCAAACGCATTTATCAAGGCTCAAAAACTGGATAGTCGAGTTATATTAGAGTATTATGAATTTCCAATTTAAACATCCATAAAAAAAATTTCCCTCCCCACTTGACAACTCATTTTAATCCTAATATCCTGTTAAAATTCTCGGTCCTGGCCTTCTGAACTTATCCGCAAGTGAACAATTCTTGACAGGGATAACACCCCTCTAAGGAGTGTTATAGTAAAATTCCTGTAAAACGATACGATTTCCTCTGAATTATTGCGCCGTTGCGCCCGCTATGCTACGGCGCCAGAATTCTATTGCGCCGTTGCTACGCAACGCAGGGGGCAATAATTCTTATTGCACTCCAGAGGAAATCGTACAGGTTTGGAGGAATATTACTATATCCCTCGCCGCGAACGACACTCAAATTGTCAAACTATGCAGTATAACGAAATGGGAATTTTTGAAATGAATAATCACTCACAAAAAACAAAACAAAACAAAACAAAACAAAACAAAACAAATTATAGCATAGAAAAAAGCGACTGTCCATCAAGGACGACACTTTTATCTGCGTCTCAATCCCCCTCTTTCAGCGTCTCCCCCAGGAGTCCAAAGCGTAGCTTTGTCTCCCACATTCAATCACTCCTCCACCTCTCGTCTCCCCCAGGAGTCCAAAGCGTAGCTTTGTCTCTTAATATTTTCAATCATTCACTTCTTAAAGGAGAATCATCATGACCAAACCACGTCAAAAATCGACTTGGCTAAGAGGAATCCTCTTCGCCATTTTGACCTTCACTACTCAGCCCTTGGTATGGGGCATCACTGATGCCGAAATTATCAGCGGCTTGGAAGCCATGGGCGAATGGGAGACCGCTTATCCTTTAGCTTACCAACAAGCACAAAAACAAGATACTTACCCAGCCTGGCGGGATGTAGCCGTCAAATACGCCAAGTTTGATAAACATAACCAAGCCTATTTAAAGGCCTGGCAACATGCCTACACACTGAATCAGGAGGACTCCTATCGGGATTTTCTTAAACTCAAACCCGACTCGCCATTGAGAGTGCAAGCCATCAATGCGTTGTTTAAAGTGGTACAAACCTCTGGCGATATGGAGAAATATCAGAAGTTCATGGAAGAATTTCCAGACGCGGTAGAGTCTATTGAGGCTTTGTTGAAACTTCAGGAGTTGGCTTTTGAACATGCTAAACAAGCCAACGACCCTTTGGTATTTGATGCTTTCGTCATCACCTTTCCAGGGGCCAAACAAGTTCCCCAAGCCATTGAGTTGGCTTTTCAAACAGAACAGCAGGCGATTGAAAAAGAGAAGGGCAATCATGACCAACATGAGTACATGGCGCGTCGTGTGTTTAACGAGGCCCGGGTCGCTGAAAAGGAGAATAATACTTTGTTGTCTTCCCGTCAATATCGCCTGCTTAGTTTGGATATTTTCAGAGACACCAAAGTGTTTACTGAAATGCTAGATCGCGAGGAACGTTTTGCTTATCAGAAATTGATGGAGGCACAACAGGCCGAAACTATCAAGAGTATTCAAGAAATGCACCAGGCCGTGGTAGAAACTATCCAAGTGCAAACACAACATCTGGAAAAAACGGTGAAAACTGAATTACAGGCCCACTCTCAACGTTTAGAGGCCGCGATTGCTTCTCACAATCAAGCCCTGTCTAAACAATTGGAACAACTCAACCAACGTATGAACCACTCTGGAGAACGTGATGTGATTGATGATGTCGCTGATTTAGTACCGCTGGTAGGACAAGGAATTGCGATAGCCAGTCTCGTCAAACGAGTGTTACCAGCAATTACCAACGCTTTTAGCCGTCCGAGTCCTCAACAGGCGGTATTGTTTGCAAAGATTTGAAGTACAAGACCTGACAGGTTTTGAAAACCTGTCAGGTCTGGGTGGTGATGCACAAGGTAGTGGTAACTGGCCTCAAACCTGCTAGGTCTTCGAGACCTAGCAGGTTTAAACCACTACCTTGTGCATCACTACCCAGGTCTGAATGATGGCACAGTATGTCAAGCGTGCCCTAATCCAAAACTTGGTAGTGATGAAATGTGGGGGACCACAGCATTAGGACTGGCAGTCCTCAAAGGACTGCCAGTCCTCGGTCATCCCCACAAGTCATCACTACCCAAAACTTGATAAGGAAAATTTCACTATGAATCACTTAACGCGAATTATTATTGCTGTTACCTTAACCGTCCTCTCTTGGACCACTCAAGCTGGCGAAGGTGCGCTGGCCCTCACGACCGACCCTAACGATGCCGATATTTATGTCGATGGCGTCCTCAAAGCCAACTCGTCCCCGATTGTACTTAAATTGCCGGATGGCAAACATCAGGTGGAAGTGAGTAAACCGGGCAAACAAAGTCAACATGTTGAGATCGTCATTGGTGATGGGGCGGTAGTGGCCAAGAAAATTCTCTTAATCGACCTCCCACCGGATTTTAAACAACCACCGCTACTCAAGGAAGACAAGATGGACTTGTCTTCAGTGTTAACGCCCAAACGGGAAGCGTTTGAGACGGTTCAAGAGTTTGAAAAGCGTTGGCAACAATTGATAGAGGACTTCAATCAAGCCGTACAACGCCATGACCCTCGTTATCAAGCAGGTGTTGCCCATCTGCTACAGGAGGACTATGACCTGGCCAGTGGTACTTTTCCAGTACGCCTTGAACCCAATAGTTGGGCACAAGCCTTGAACCCACCCACCCTCAGCAATATTGCCGCCTTACGAGAGGATGCCAAAGCCTTGTGGCAAGAAGGTCCCCAAAGACTTTTGTTTGTTTACTTAGTCCTGAATAAAGACAAGGTGGTGATTAAACAGATAGTGTTGACTGGTATCAATAAAGAATGGGTGATTCAAGATATTGTAGGTCTCTTGTCCAGTCAGATGCCTAAATCTCTCACCACCTTGATAGACGCTTGGCACAATGAATATAAAACACTTTATCCACAGATTAAGGTACGGTCCCAGCCTTATCCTAAATCAGAGCTTGCCACCATTGCGTTATCAGGTTTGTTGGAGGGTACCAGTAATTTGGTGTTTTTACCGCGTCCCATGACTGCCAAGGAGGTTCAAACGTTTACTGAGAAATTCGGTTACGCACCGACCGGATTACGGGTGAGTTTAGAAGCGGTGGCAGTTTATGTCCATAATGACAATCCTATTAAAGGCTTAACCATACCCCAATTAGATGCTATTTTTTCCAAGGCTAGAAAATGTGGTGTTGCCAGAGAGATAAGATTCTGGGGCGATCTGGGGGTGACCGAAGCTTGGCTGAAAAACAAAAGTAAATGGCTAGGGTTAGGCGGAGGGGGAGAAGAAGCGGTGGCGTGGGATAAATTGACTATTCAACCATTTGGTCGTCCGCCAGAATCACCAGTAGCTGAACTCTTTCAAGAGAAAGCATTATGTAAAGGCGAATGGAAACAAAAGATTACCATCACTGCCAATCCTAAAACGGCTATGACCGTTGCGGACCGCGCTGTGAACAACATCAGTTTTGCGAGTTTGACGGAGGAAACCATTCCTAACGTGAAAGCTCTTCCTATTGAGAACAAGGGGACCGGTTATCTTTCTGATTTTGTCAAACCGACCCTGAAAAATGCAATGGCGGGCCAATATCCACTGGCACGTCTGCTATGGTTGTACGTGAATAAATCGCCATACAAACAATTACCGCCAGTGCAAAACGAGTTTATCAAGTTTATTTGGTCCGACAAAGGTCAAGCACTTCTGACCGCCTCTGAACTGGTGCCCTTGCCTGCCGAGGTGGTTAAGGAGGAGTTGGCTATTTTGGAAAAAGTGGCTTGTGATGCCAATAACCAAGAGGCCAATTGCGGCGACCAACCGAAGGGACTACTCAAACGATTGGATGTGTTTGGGTGGACGGGATCGGAACCGGCGGCGGAAAAGAAGTAGCGAAGAGTATGATGATGATGGAGTACGGAATTTATTCCGTGGTTTTAGGATGGGCGGAATTTATTCTGCACTCCAAATATTGGTTGGACTTCGTTACGTTCAGTCCAACCGACATTATTTTGTTTTTGAATCGGCCCCTTCCATTGTATATTGGAATGAGAAGAAACGGCAATTTGTGCAGATTGCTATCAGTGATTGATTTCAGGAGAAGAAGTTGGAGTACGGAATTTATTCCGTTTTAGCAACTAACGACATCAATCCCGTATTTCAAGTTTTGGTTAACTGCTTTAAACTTTTCGTGCTACACTATTTTCCACTTGAGGTACGTCTCAAATCCAACTACCTCAATGAAATAATGACGTAACAACCCAGTTCCTTTGAAAGAGGAGAACAACAAATGACCCACATTCAACTTGTTTCCAAAGTAGGCCCTGATGGTTTCCTCCGGGTGCCACTGCCCCAGGAGATGAATGGCCAAGAATTAGAAATTCTGCTGGTCATCCAACCAATTCAGCCCCAGGTCAAACGTCAAACCGGGTGGCCCCCTGGTTTTTTTGAAAAGACTTATGGTTGTCTAGCTGATGACCAGATCGAACGGGCACCACAAGGTACTTTTGAAGTCAGAGAATCTTTGGTATGAAATATTTGTTAGATACTAACGTGTGTATCACTTATTTGAATGGACGTTCTTGGCGATTAAAGCAACGTCTGGAATCGCAGTTGCCCGAAAATATTTATGTGTGTTCCGTGGTCAAGGGGGAACTTTACTATGGCGCCTGGCGTTCTCGTCAACCTCAAGTAACACTCCAGGCACAAAATGAATTTCTTAACCTGTTTTTCTCCTTGCCATTTGATGACCCAGCGGCTAAATTTTACGCAGAAATTCGCGCTACTCTGGCTTCGAAAGGGTTGCCCATTGGGCCTAATGACCTGTTGATTGCCGCAATTGCTTTGGCCAATAATGTCACCCTTATTACTCATAATGTTCGTGAGTTTAGTCGGATAGAAGGACTTTTATGGGAAGATTGGGAAAGTTAAGCGAATGTAATTAGGTGGTGCGGGCAAATGTCTTTTTATTTATCCACCGTTCAGGCCCTTTGGTGGGCAATGGTAAGGCGTGTTGCATGGTGATAGAGAAAGACATCCTCTCGTTATAGATTAGGTCTTCCCCCCACCCCAAACCGTGCAGGAAACTTTCGCTTCACACGGCTTTCAAAAGTTTTGGTCGGGGCTTGCAGACCCAATGACCACCAGCCGGTTTTAAAAAAAACGGCTGGCCTTAACTCACGGTCTTTGTAGATTAGTAACCCGTTTTAGTAGCAACAAGCTAATCATCAAGTTGATTCTCCTACCATAAAAGTAGGCTCTCAATCAACTACCTTGAGGCTGGTTAAAAATCCAAAGAACTCTCAAATTTTATTTATAGTGGGGGGAATGGTGGGCGAACAAAAGGATGTTTTCCCACCCTAACCTGGCTAAAGTTTATTGGAGTTGACAACGTTCATTCATTCCAACCCACCCAGTCTTCAAGAAGTTGAAACCACCGGTGCCGCTTGAGGAAGCGATTTCCACCATTCGGCAAACGGTCCTGAGTCGACAGCTTGTTGAAAATAAGCCACCTCTTCTTCTATACTCAAATCTTTAATTCTTTCATAGATTTTCAATTGTACTTCTCGCTTATAGGCCAGGCAGTCAAACTCTTTTTCAATCGGTTGCAGGTTCATCAAAAAATACCTCTCGTGGCGAAATAATGGTCAATACACCATAACCGTGTGACTGGTTAATTTGGTTATAGGCGGTCATTTTATCAAGTCTCACGATATGTTTGAAATTCCAAGACACGATGGCATCCGCTTTGGCCACGGTGGCAATGGCAACATGAGTAGCATCATCACGCCAACGAGTGCCTAGAATGGCGGCATCTAAATAGGCATTACGAAGTTTTATCACTGCCGTTGTCACTTCAAACTTCTCAATCTGAGTGGCGGGCAAGGTGGCCAATAATTCTCGAACTCTTGCAAGTGCAGGTTGCAATTCGTCGAGAACCACTTGGCTTAATAACAAAATGCACCGTCTTTGTTTAACACCGTCAATCAACCGTCGTGAGTCGGTTTCAAATTCGGGGTCAAAGTAGCCACCAATCACGGAGGTGTCGGCATAGATTCTTAATAATTTCATTTGGGTTGAAGAGGAGAATTTAATTTGAGGGTGATACAGAGTGAAATTGTAGGTGGGCAACAGATTTTTCGTTGCCCACTAAATTTAAAGTCTGAATGGTGGGCAAACCAAAGGACGTTTATCCACCTTACACGGCTGGCAGGGTGAGTCACGCGCCTTATCGTTACCCACCAAATTCTATTTTTGACGAGGAGAATGGGGGGCAAACAAGAGGAGGTTTGCCCACCCTACAGGGATCAGTTTGGGTCATTGTTTTTTTTCCCACTCAGTTCATCATTGAAGCCTTCAATAAGTTCCTCATCTCCATCACTAAACCTCGCAAATCTATTATAGTCACTAACATTTTTCGCTATTCCATCTTCCTCTTCTTCAACTTCAGCCCTAAACCTCGCTCTGTCGATGTTACGAAGATACTGCGCTTCTACCTCTTCCCTAGATATTTGATTTTCAGATTTTTCTTGTGTCATTTGATTTTCCTCTACACGCATCTCTGGTTTGCGAAAATTCCTTATCCATTCAATCATTCCTGCCAATTTTTGAATCATACTTAAACATCCTCTCCTAATATAAGTCCAGTTGATTAACAACTCAATGTAAGTCGAGAATGGTGCGTGGGACGCACCCTACTTCCCATGCAGGCTACGCTTGCTGTTGTACTTAAAGTCTGAGGGATAACACCCCTGGGGTGTTATCCCTGCTGGCTGGCCAAACTCATTATGGGACAACTAGATAAGGATATTACTATATAGCTACCCACGCTCTTTGCCCAAAGTAAAACCGCCGTACCGCAGTGTCGCAGTCACAGGCGTCGCAGTCACAGCACACGTCCTCAACATCACAAAAATCGCACCAATCGCAAGTACTCATAGGCTCTCCAATAATATTGCCAGTCCAACTATCCAATTTCTCAATATGCTCACCTTGAAGACTTGCGAAAAAACTATGTAGTGCAGTCATTTTGTTCACCTTTTTTTCTTCGACAGTTAATAATAGGGCGAAAATCGAATTTATTCCACCAAAGTGGACATCCCCCTTTACAGTAAAACCTATATTTACATTCAATACACTCACTACTGCGGTAAACTGACACGGTCTCTCGTAAACTTGAGAGTTTTTTGGAGTTCCAAAACTCAGTGAAGCTAGAAGTGTCTGTAAAAATACTTTCTGCTTCTGTTGATGAGGCTATGTCCATATTAGAAAGGTGAGTACACACAGTGATAGCCCCATCTTCCTTGATCACTATTCCAAGTCCTTTGTCCACAGGACAATTAAAGAAAAGATTTCCCTCTTCAACAAGATTATCAAGTAATTCTTCTTCTATAGCACACCAAGGAAGACTAAAGATAAAGCAATGATGTTGTTGTTTTTGTTTGCAATACCCATTTATAATGCGAATCGCTTCGGTGTAGGTTGCAGGATTTACCTCATGGTTTGGATCGTCTATCGAAGGCATACCCATCGTGAAAGTAAGTTTTACATTCTCGCGCTTTGCAAGTTCAATAAACTCAATAATATGATTGATATTCTCCTTTCCCAAAACAACATTTACCGCATGCGTTAGCCCATTAGCATTCAATACACGAATAGCAGAAATGGCTTCTTCAAAGCCTTTGGGTCGTCCAGTGTTTTCAAGGTAGTGTTCTGAATTGGCACCATGAAGTGACACAATTGCACGGATGTTTTTATTTCCAATCCAACTGGATGGAAATTTTCTTGCTAACACGCGTCCGTTAGTTATGAAAGATACCATAAAGTTTTGTTCAGTGGCTAGATAGTTTACGATTGATTCATATTCCTTATGTAGGCTAGGTTCGCCACCTATTACAGTACATCTTTTGGTGCCCGCTTTACGGAGTGTTTCAGCCGCCTTTTTGATAACATCAACATCCAGAAAAACGGGGATTTCAGATCCACTCCGATAGCACCAAGAACATGAGTTATTACAGATTCCCGTTAAAGAAAACCAAACTCTAATTGGAATCACAGGTTTTTTAGTATTCATTACACTATCATCCTCAATGGGTTACTTAAAGCATTTTACGGCAAATGTCCAATGTCAAAAAATCACAACCTCACCTTACTCATCCAAAATAAAATAAGGTGTATAATATCAATACTTCGGACAATTTGGTAAAACACATAAAAAATATATGTATTTAAAGAGAACAGTGAAAATGAGAAAATATGGTTTATCACAACGCTATTTTCCATAATTTTATTCAAGGTTCTCATGCGCATAATTCAATTTCTCCTAACTTGTTGATATAAAAATTTTAGGAATCAATTGATTTAAACGTCTACTGCCCCACAATGCGGTTTCATTTTTCTTTTTCAAGATATTAATCTTTAAAAAAATTATTAACCATAATAAATATTGTTATTTTGCACACGTAGTTTTGGTTTTAAATCCTATAAAAATGATATTGTTTTCTGAAGTTCTACTTTAACAGACAAGGTATAAATTTCCGTTTCCAAACCGGCATCATATCGTAAATCGTCTGCATGGCAACATCCCAACCCAATCCCATCCAGCCATTACCGCCCGCCAAGTTATATTGCACCGCCAACTGTGGTTGCATTCCCACCCGCCCAGGCGGCACCTCCAACGGATAACTCAAGCCCGCACTCCCCATATTATTCGCCTGCGGTGGTTCAATCAAAGTCACGCCCGTCCCAGGGTCCGTCGCCTTAATATCCTTGATTTGATTCGGATTATAAGACACCGTATCCGGCGCTTCGGGCGAGGTCACCACCGAATTAATCATATCCGTAAAATGATCCGTCAAACTCGTCACCGCCTGTCCCTGAGTATCAACACTCTCCCGTTCCAGCGGTTGCCAATGACCTAACTCCTCATCATAGTAATAAGTCTTAATTTCCTGTTCCGTATAACCTTCGGGCAACAAAGACAAATCAAAACTTGTGTGCAACACCTTTTTTAGTGTGTCAAAGTACCGGTAGGATGACATCTAGGTTTAGGAAAGCTGACCCTGCGGGATTTTTAATTCCCGTGGAGTTTCAGCTTTCCTAAACCTAAATCTACTCAACGAGTCAACTTACCTGCCTCTGCGTGGAAACGAGAAACCATAAATGTTGTGGTGTTGCACACAAGTAATAATATTAACGACCTTTTGCCCACCGCCCCCAATATAAGGTCTTAACCACCCCAACTCAACATGTCCCCCGCTAGAAATTAGGCTAGGAATTGGCTAGTCATTTTCCAAAAGCATAAAACACTTTGACAAACGGTGAATAAAAAGTTGACAAGATTCTCATCCCCTCTTATCATGGTAACGAATAGAAATTTTGTCATGATGGCAGCACGTCTGATTATGTTGTTCACATTGTGGTATGTGATAACTGACTAAGTCAGCCACTCGATGCCCAATAATAAGGTCTCAACTCCCCTAAAACCACTTGCCAAAGTTAGAGATTTGGCTAGGAATTTGAAAATTCAGATAAAACATGTCAGAATAAAATTTGCCGCGTTGGGGACGAACCTTCTTTAAATCAACTAGCCTTAATTAGTTATTTAGTTAGGAATAGGCTAGGAATATTGACCGTAGCAATGGTGACACATTGGAACGGTTAATCACAAACTTTTGAGATTCAGGAAACAAACCAATCAACGTTGGAGGATTTAACAGAGTGCCAGAAATTTGTAGATTTTACGGAATCATCGTCAAAATGTTCTTCAATGACCATAATCCGCCCCATTTCCATGCGAAATATTAAGACCAAGAAGCCATTGTTGATATTCATTCTCTTCAAATTCTCAAAGGTTCTTTGCCAAAAAGGGCCAGGATGATGGTAGTGGAATGGGCGTTGGAACATCGTGAAGAACTCTTGG
>JAABRD010000043.1 GCA_011391085.1 Thiotrichaceae bacterium
CCGTCGTGTCGGTGGTGCCACTGGTTGCCGTCGTGTCGGTGGTGCCACTGGTTGCCGTCGTGTCGGTGGTGCCACTGGTTGGCGTCGTGCTGGTGGTGCCGCTGGTTGCCGTCGTGCTGGTGGTGCCACTGGTTGCCGTCGTGCTGGTGGTGCCACTGGTTGCCGTCGTGTCGGTGGTGCCACTGGTTGGCGTCGTGTTGGCGGTGCCACTGGTTGGCGTCGTGCTGGTGGTGCCACTGGTTGCCGTCGTGTCGGTGGTGCCACTGGTTGGCGTCGTGCTGGTGGTGCCACTGGTTGCCGTCGTGCCGGTGGTGCCACTGGTTGGCGTCGTTGCTGTTGCTGTCGGATTGGTTGTCGTTTGTGCGATAACGGTGGATACACTTCCAACTGCCACACTAAATAGGGCTGCTTGTATTGCTACAAAAAGTTGTTTCTTTTTCATAAAAATCTCCTTAAAACTTTAGTTTGTTGTACATGCCATCTACTATAGCAGATGTCACGTTATAATGTCTATAGGGAAAATCCTCGAATTTCTCATTCTTCTGTAAACCCTTGGAAAAACCTGGAGGAACAGAATAATGTAACTACCAAATTGATGTTTTCATGCTGGTCATCTTGGGATAATATCCCAAATATTGAACCCTATACTATAGAATATAGCAGACCTTTCTATGGTGTCTATGAGAAAAATCCGCAATTACCAAATTTCTTTTCTAAGGCAAAAAACAGGCCATTCTTTATTGTTTAAGCATGATGACTATAAAATATTCAATAAAAATAACTTGTAATGTGAGTGAAATCGTTTTAAACCAATTGAACTCCTTAATATTCCTTCATTCCTCAATTTATATGACATTTTTATATATGTGATAAAAACTTGCATATTATAAAAAAATAAGTTTTCATTAAAGAAATCGTTAAAAATCTAAACGAGTTTATATGCACACATTTAAAGTAATTATCCTATCCTTTTTTAAGCTTTGCCGTTTTCATCTTAAACCACAAGATTTACCAGTATCCACCGTTCTACTGAGTTTAACCTTGTTATTTTATACCTTTACCAGTGTTGTCTTATCCTTGGCACATGTGTCACTGCCACAAGCAATGCTATCAAGCCTTGTAGAGACACTATTACTGGTTGCACTGGTCAGTAGCTTACTCTTCATAACACACCATTTTGGCCGTATCATTCAAACATTGACCGCTTTGGCGGGGGCCGACAGTGTGTTGGGCATATTGAGTGGACCGCCAATGTTTTGGTTACACTCTGCGAGTCTCAATCACAGTGATATGACGATTCCTTTATTGCTGTTACTCGCCTTAATAATATGGAGTTTGGTAGTCTATGCCCATATTTTACGCCATGCCTTAGAAGTTTCCCTATTTACAAGTTTCGTTCTCTCATTGATGATTTTTATTCTAATGACGGATGCGTTAACTTTATTGTTTCCATCGGCCAGCTAGTGGTGTTTCAATCTTAGAGTTAAGCAAAACATCGTTGGAGTAAAGAAAACATCGTTGGAAAAGAAAACATCGTTGGAGTGGAGGCTTTAGCCGGCTGGCAGTAGGCGCCCCCTCACTCTTGAAACCTAAAGTGTGCCGACCGCCAGCCGGCTAAAGCCTCCACTCCAACGGAGTTTTCTGAATGACATTATAAATTTCGGCAAGTCACTTAACCTTTAATTAAAGTTGTCTTCCCTTATTACGGTCCCCTTATTCATTCTAAATTTTTTACCATGCACATACACATCTTAGGCATTTGTGGCACCTTTATGGCAGGCATCGCCGTGCTTGCCAAACAACAAGGTCATACCGTAACGGGTTCAGACGTTGCCGCTTATCCACCCATGAGTACCCAATTGCAATCTCAAGGCATTGAAATCTTTCCTGACTATTCTCCCGACCCTTTAGATTGTGAACCTGATTGGGTGGTCATCGGCAATGCGTTGTCCCGCGGAAATCCAGCGATTGAATATGTCCTCAATCACAATTTACGTTATACTTCTGGACCGCAATGGTTGGCAGACAATATCTTAACGGACCGGTATGTCATGGCCGTGGCTGGAACTCATGGCAAAACCACCACTTCCAGTTTAGTCACCTGGATTTTAGATTCAGCCGGCTTCACACCTGGCTTTTTAATTGGAGGAGTCCCAGACAACTTTGGCGTCTCCGCCCGGTTAGGTGAACCTCCATTTTTCGTGGTCGAAGCGGATGAATATGACACGGCTTTTTTTGATAAGCGTTCTAAATTTTTACATTATCATCCGCGCTTCTTGATTTTGAATAATTTGGAATTTGACCATGCCGATATTTTCCCAGATTTGGCCGCCATTCAACGGCAATTTCATCACTTGATACGCACCGTACCAGGCCACGGGGTCATTATTCAAAATGGTGAACAAGCCTCTCTGGAGGAGGTGCTAAAACAAGGTTGTTGGTCTTCCAGAGAAACTTTTGGAGTGAATGGCGATTGGCAAGCGAAATCTTTAGCCGCAGATGGGAGTCATTTTGAGGTATGGTATCAGGGACAGTGTCAGGGAGAAGTGAAATGGGAGTTGATGGGACCGCATAATATTTACAATGCGTTAGCGGCCCTCGCTTGTACCCATAAGGTCGGCGTGTCGGTTGCGCGGGCATGTGACGCTTTGCGAAATTTTAAAAATGTCAAACGTCGTTTAGAATTACGGGGGATGGTCAAGGGCGTGACTGTTTATGATGATTTTGCCCATCATCCCACGGCCATTGCAGTCACGTTAGAGGCGTTACGAGGGCGAGTGGGTCAACAGCGGATTATTGCAGTGTTAGAACCACGTTCAAACACGATGCGAATGGGAGTGCATCGGGAGACGTTGGCGTCTTCTTTGAAAGAAGCGAATACTGTGTTACTGTATCAACCGGACAATTTAGGGTGGTCCTTGGCAACCGTAGCGGAGGCTTTACCTGATGCCCGAATATTCAAAACGGTAGGGGAAATCATTCAACATCTGGTCACTACCACACAGGCAGGTGACCAGGTGTTAATTATGAGTAATGGTGATTTTCAGGGGATTCATCAGCGGTTATTGGAGGCACTTTGAGTGGTGGACTTAGAGGTTTTAGCTACAATGCCATTTAAGTTAAGGAATTGAGGTGGGGCGAAAAATTAAAATAGCGGTGGACTAGAGGCTTCAGCCGGAGGGGGGGGCACGGTGATTTCAATATCTGTTCTGCACCTTCCGGCTAAAGCCTCAATGCCATTAAGTTAAGGTACACTGGAGTGGAGGCTTTAGCCGGCCTTCGGTAGGCGCCCCGCAATTTCAGTGGGGGGTGATACCTACGGCCGGTCGGCTAAAGCCTCCACTCCACCGGTATTTTCCTTAACTTAATGGCATTGCAGCTAAAGCCTCTAGTCCACCTGGCGATTCATTTCAATTGAGATTTTAGCCTCTACTCCAGCATAATTTTATTTCTTCTACAACTATACAACATGAAAATCTGTATCCTCTCCGACAGTCACGACAACATCTCGCTACTATGTGCTGCTGTTTCTGATGCCCTACAACGCGGTGCCGAAGAAATTTTGCATTGCGGCGACATTGTGGCACCCAGCACTTTGCAAAAACTATCTCCTTATGGTCTGCCAATTCATGCGATTCATGGCAATAACACAGGCGACCTTTATAGTCTTGCGAAACTTTCTTCACGCCCTCATAGTCTGATTCAATATTATGGACAAGATGCTGATATTACCTTGGACGGACGTCGTATTTTTGTAGTTCACTATCCGCATTACGCAAAAGGGATGGCGGCCACCGGCAACTATGATTTAGTTTGTTGCGGTCATACTCATCGCGTGGCCATTGACACAGTTCCCAATGTCAAAGGGGGACAAACGATTATCTGTAATCCAGGCACCGTAAGCGGAGTAGATGGTGCCCCTGCCACCTATCTGTTGGGTGATCTGAGGACATTGGGATTTGAAATCATTAGGACTTACGCACTCACCCCACCCCAACCCTCCCCGCACACAGGGAGGGAGTCATTCCTCCAACCCAACCCTCCCCGCACACAGGGAGGGAGTCATTCCTCCAACCCAACCCTCCCCGCACATAGGGAGGGAGTCATTCCTTCAACCCAACCCGCACACGGGGAGGGAGTCATTCCCCCCCCGCGTGCGGGGGGGCTAGGGGGGTATCAACTCAACGAGTTACCAAAACAGTTGCGTAAGTTCTGATCATACCTGTTGCTTCTCCCTCTTCTCCCCCCACTCTGCTACCTTGAGATAATTCCATTATGTCAACATCTCCTCACCATGACTATCCTCAGTCCTCTGCGGCTGGCAATATCAAAGTCGCGTTCTTTTTAAACCTGAGTTTCACCCTGCTAGAAATTGTTGGCGGACTGTGGACCAATAGCATGGCCATCTTATCTGATGCTTTGCATGATTTTGGGGATAGCATCACGTTAGGACTCTCTTGGTATTTGGCCAAAATTAGCCAAAAACCAAGTGACGAACAATTTTCTTATGGCTATCAACGCTTCTCACTGTTAGGCGCCTTGATAAGTAGCCTCATTCTAATCTGCGGATCCGTTCTGATTTTATTTAATGCCATTCCGCGCCTCCTGTCTCCTGAACCTGTACAAGTTGAAGGAATGCTACTATTAGCCTTGCTAGGCGTTCTCGTCAATGGTGCCGCAGTGTTAAGACTCCGCAGTGGCAAAACGCAAAATGAACGAGTCGTTATGCTACACTTATTGGAAGACGTCTTAGGCTGGATAGCCGTTCTCCTCGTCAGTCTCGTCATGCTATTTGTGAATTTACCCATTCTTGACCCGCTGTTATCGGTGCTGATTACTCTATACCTTTTGGTCAACGTCTTTAAAATTTTGCGCGAAACGGCCCAAATCTTTTTGCAAGCCAAACCCAATCAGATAGAGACTCAAGAACTAAAAGCGCGGCTAACGGAATCTCTTCCCATTTATTCTATTCACGACTTGCACTTGTGGACGATGGATGGCGAATACCATGTTCTGACTTGTCACGTCGTCATTGAAGACAACCTACCAGCCTCAGAAATGATGGCCATTAAACAGCAACTGCGTGAATTATTAAAGCAAAATGGTATTCAACATAGTACAATTGAAATAGAATATTATCAAACTCAGGAGTCTACAGCGTAGCTTTGTCAGACAATGCCTTTCAGTTAAGAAAAACAACCCCTGAAATGAATCGCCAGGTGGACTAGAGGCTTCAGCCGGTGGGTGCAGAACAGATATTGAGATCATGGTGCCCCCACCGGCTGAAGCCTCTAGTCCACCGTTCTGTTAAGAAAAACAACCCCTGAAATGAATCGACAGGTGGACTAGAGGCTTTAGCCGGTGGGTGCAGAACAGATATTGAAATCCCCGTGCCACCCCACCGGCTGAAGCCTCTAGTCCACCGCTATTTTAATTGTTTTGCTACTTTAATTGTTTTGCTACCTCAATTCCTTTCTCTATTATCCATTACCTATTCCATTCAATGTCAAACACTTCTTGGAACATCACTCATTCTCGCACCCTGTACAACCTTGAACATTGGGGTAGCGGTTATTTTGACATCAACGCCCAAGGCGAGATGATAGTCACGCCTCTCCCTGGACAACCGGCGACTCTCAACCTTTATGAACTTGCCCAAAGTTTCGCTTCTCACGGCCTCTCGTTGCCCGTTCTCGTGCGCTTTTCCAATATTTTGCAACACCGTGTGAACAGCCTCTGCGAAGCGTTTGCGCAGGCGATGCAACAAGAGAATTACACTGCCACTTACACCGCCGTCTATCCGATTAAAGTCAATCAACAACACCAGGTGATTAAAGAAATTCTTCATTCTGGTGCAAGACGAGTCGGTTTAGAAGCGGGTAGCAAGTCTGAACTCATGGCGGTTCTCGCCCTCACTCCCCTAGACTTGGGAATTATTATCTGCAACGGTTATAAAGACCAAGAATATATACGACTTGCCCTCATTGGGCAACAAATGGGGTTACATCCTTATCTCGTCATTGAAAAAGTGTCAGAAGTTCCCTTAATTATTGCCGAAAGTCGCAAACTGAATATACTTCCGCAACTTGGTTTACGAGTTCGGTTAGCTTCCATTGGCAAAGGTAAATGGCAAAATACCGGCGGTGAAAAATCCAAGTTTGGACTGTCTGCAACGCAAGCATTAGAAGTCATCACCCATCTGAAAGAAGTAGGACTTCTCGATACGTTGCAACTGATGCACTTCCATATCGGTTCTCAAGTCGCCAATATTCGTGACATTCAACAAGCCCTGCGCGAAGCTGGACGTTACTATGCCGAATTACGGGCGTTAGGCGCCCCGATTCAAACTATCGACATCGGTGGCGGTTTGGGAATTGACTATGATGGAACGCGCACCCGTGGGAACTATTCGATGAATTACGACGTTCAAGAATACGCGAACAATGTCGTCCATGAATTTAGCAATTTTTGCCACACTCAAAATTTACCGCATCCCCATATTATCACCGAGTCAGGACGGGCAATGACTGCCCATCATGCCATGTTGATAACCAATGTTAACGACATTGAACACGTTCTCACCGATCATCCACTCACACCAGTCACGTCCACCGATCTGCCGATTCTTCAAGATTTGTGGAAAGGGTTCAACAACCTTACCCAACGTTCGGCCTTGGAAGTGTACCATGATGCAGTGTACTGGTTAGGTGAAACCCATTCGATGTTCACCCACGGTCTCTTAACTCTTTCACAACGGGCGCAGGCGGAACAATTGTACTATGCAATCTGTCATCAAGTGCGTCACTTGTTGCACAGTCAACCCTATTCACGGATTCATCAGGAAGTGTTAGAAGAACTGAATGAGAAGCTGGCGGATAAATATTTTTGCAATTTCTCCCTGTTCCAATCGGCCCCCGATGCTTGGGCGATTGACCAACTTTTCCCCATTATGCCTTTGCACCGTTTGCATGAGTGTCCTTCGCAACGGGCTAGGGTGCAGGATTTAACCTGCGATTCCGATGGACAGTTTCAATTTTATGTGACCGAGAATGGCACTGACACTAGCTTACCTCTGCATTCGACACGGCCTGGTGAACCGTATTTGTTAGGTATTTTCCTCGTCGGTGCCTATCAAGAGATTTTGGGCGACATGCACAACCTCTTTGGCGACACCTGTTCTGTCAACGTGGTGATGAACCCAGATGGTAGTTACGAATTGATCTCCCCAATGGAAGGTGACACGGTGCAAAATATGTTAAACTATGTCAATTTTGACACGGGCTTTTTGCGCAACACATATCGGAAGCGATTGCAAGCAGCCAATTTGACGGCAGAACAGCGACAAGCGTATTTGCGCGAATTGGAAGCGGGGTTGGTGGGGTATACTTATTTGGAGGCGTAGCAATGGTACGACAGAAACTAAGTTTGCTTTCCTCATTCCGGTAGTGATGCAATTTTTTGTGATATTCAGGTTGCCCTCACCCCCGGCCCCTCTCCCAGAGGGAGAGGGGAGAGAGGCGGAACCATTGGTTTTCACCCCTCTCCCTCTGGGAGAGGGGCCGGGGGTGAGGGGAAACATATCACCCACATTGCCTCACTACCCTCATTCCAATATAATCCTCACCCGCTTCCCCTCCTTCCCTTCCAAAACCTTTGTCATATACTCCTCAAATCGTTGTCGTATCTCTGTGACCATGGCAGGCGCCCCGCCGGCACTCAGGGCTTGGTATAGTTCCTGACTCTTGATCACCACTTTGAGAAGGCCCGCTAAACTTTCTTGCACAGCTTCGATAAACTCTGGTGAAATGTGTTCAGGCAAGCTACGTTGTGTTAAAAAATTCTCCACCAAGGTCCGTTGTTCTGGTTTCAGCAGTGAACGCGGTAAAGCAACCTGTTTTAGTTCGGTCAGTAATGTTTGAGTCCATTCGGAATGCAATACTCTCAAGGTCTTATTGAGTTGGGCCAACGTGGTTAAGGCCGGCGGTGCGGCGGTTTCTAATAACGGTTGAAAACCACAGTGGGGGCAAAGCGTATGCGCGTGTAAATCTGCTTCCGTCAGTTCAAAACAGGTTTGGAGTTGCGTCAATTGCTGTTCAAAATCGCGCAATGGTTGTTGCGGAAGGAGGTCTATGGTGGCCAATTTTTTCAAATTCACCCAGCGGTAATCATTTTTCAGGCGCGTTTTCTCTTGGTTTTCAATCACTCCTAAGCGGGTTTGCGTGTGGAGTTTGAGATAAGTTTTGAGATAACCTTGTTGCAACGTCGCCAGTTGTTGTTTCACTTGGTAGAGAAAACCCGTGGTTTGACGTTGCATGGGATCGGCTAACCGCGGTAACAGTTCGGCGCGGACTTGTTGTAAGTCGGTTAACCAAGTCTGGTCAGCAGGTAATGTGGCTGCCGCCGCGGTGAGGTAAGCCACGGGTTGACTCAATTCGACTAGATAGGTTTGCAAATTCAGGAGAGTTTGCAACGTGTCTAGTCCGATTTGATGACGTTGAATCTCCTCTGGAGGATAGCGAAAATGTTTAAATTTAGACGGATTGGAGAAGGCTTGCAAAGATTCTAAAAAAGTTTTGGTGTGTACCAACGCATTCCGATATTGATGCAATTCCGCTTCTTGGAGGAGAGGTTGGCCCCAGAAAATCAGACCTGTGTTGAGTATTTGTTGGGCTTGCACAAGCTGATGAAGGGTGTCACGGATTTTGGTATGCAAGGTGCGCATGGCGTGGTCATCATTTTGTGTCAAAGCCAGGTCTAGGCCAGCGGGGAGTTGTAGAAGGGTGAACAACGCTTTCAGGGCAGGTCTGCTAAAATCTTTGGGACGTTCCAAATGACGAAAATATAGTAGGTCCTGGAGAGACAGACGTGTCAACTCTTCAAAGTTGGTAGCTTCAAAAGAGTGGCCGCTAATGGTGAGAACAATGTCTCTGGTATAGACCAATGCGACCAGAAGAACCATCAGCAATTCGGGTTCTAGGCGATAAGTGTCCGGGGCAAAATAGGGTAGGTTAAGGTCTTCGGCGAGTAATTCCGTGCGGTTGAGAACTTGACCGGCGGGTTTTTGATACAGTCGGTGCAGAATCGTTTGGGTATAGGGAGAAGACTGGACGTTAATATGTAATAAGTCGTCCTCCAGTATTTGCAACCCTTGCAAGAGTCCTTGCACTAAGCGACTCCGTTGCGTCAGGTGAAGACTGCGAATCGCTTCTTGGGCCAGCGTGGGGAGGGTTTCTTGGGCAATGAGAAAGGGGAAAATGGGATATTGGGGTGCCAGGGTATGAAAATGGGAATCGAGGCAAAGATTGGCCACTTCGTCAATCAAGTCACGATAGTTAAATTTTTCCTCTTCTAAATAACGACGGGCCCGGTCGTGAACACTGGAATTTTTTAACCAGGCTAACAGAGGTTGTTGGCGACCTTGATGCGTGACTTGAAACACAGTGGCAAGATGCGTTTGCAACCAGTGGAGGAGGGCTTTTAAATAGTCTTGCAATTTGGATTCATAGACCGTTTTAGCCGTGCCAGTGGCCGTCATGGTTAATTCTGTAGTGGCGGTGTAATTGCGTAACAGTCGCGCAAATTTATTATCTTCCCCCGTGAATCGAAAAAACAGTTCATGAATCCGTTGCCCATCTGGAAAAGACGGAGGATCATACGGTTGCAAAAAGTATAAATAAAAATCCCGCGACGCCGTGGCAGTGGGTCGTTCATTGGGGGCGCCAAAGACGAGAAGACCGAGACGAGTTACGCGGTGCGAACGCCATTCCAGTTCGTAATTCCAAGTGAGACAACCGGTACTATTGACGCCCGTGGGATAGTCGGAAAGTTCTAACAATTGTTTGAGAACGATATAGTAACTGCGGTCTAGTTGATGATTTTCTAAAGTTTCCGTCCGTTTTTCTATCAAAGCGTCAAAATCGTAATTTTTCTTTAAATCCAAATAATATTGTCCATTGTTAGAATTGGTCGAAATGAATTGACGATTGACGGTTTTCAAAATTTCCTGCAACACGGTTTCAACTAACGAGAGGAGGTCATCCGCCAGATTACCCCCCAATTCTGCCACGCCTTCTTGATACAAACAGAGAGTATCTTTTAACTCTTGGGCCGTGACACCCACCGGGGCATAGAGGTCATGGGTAGTGAGACGATGAACCGAGAGGGCGTGAACGATGCGGAGGGCAAGAGGTTTATACAGAGGATAAGTGAAGGCTTGTTGAATGCGATTTTCTAGCACCTGGCTACATTCTATGATGTCACGCACTTCGGGAAGCGAACGGAAGGAAGGATTTTCGCGTAATCTTTGCCAATAACTGTCATACGCAATGAAGTCCGGGGATTGTGCGGGGAGAGGTTGTGGCAACCGCATCTTGCATTCCCGTTCCAACGTTTTTAAAATCTCACGTTTCTCAATCAATGTGATATGTTCAAAAACCTCTAAATAATCAGGGTGTACTGGGAAGAGGTGACAAAATTCTTCCAGACGTTCACTCATATTGGTATAATACGGGGCAAAGCGGGTGAGATAACCTCTGATTTGAGTCAGTTGGGCATCATTTTTCTGTAACAACCGTTCGGTCACTACAAATTTGATGTCTTTGCGGGTGATTAAAATTTGTTCAAACCGATCTTTCACGCGGCGTAGAGAACTGGCGACAAAGCTAAAGCGAGGGTTATCAAAAATCGTTTCTTGAATGCCGGCGATAAAACGAAAACGAGTATTTTTGCAAACTTCGCCGATTTCACGTAGAAAACTTAAATCTAATACCAATTCTTGGTCTTTACGTGATCGTAGATATTCCAGCAATTCGTCCACCACTAACAGTAAGCCTAAATCGGGATAAATCCCCTCAAAAGTGGTCATCATCAGTTCAAAGGCGACTTTGTTGTTAGTAATTACGTCAGAAGCAGGGTATTTGAAATGCACACCTATTTTATCCAGATAATTTTCTAATTCACTTGTGATAATATTGCGTAACGATTGTGTGGTAGCCCCGATTTCCATACGCAAGACATAAAATCGCCCCGCAAACGTCTGGGCCGCCTGGGCCACCTGGGGATGTTTGACCTCTTGAACTAATTGGGCATTTTCGGCTAGGCTAGAAATAACCGCCATCAGATGGGATTTGCCCGTGCCATAGTTGCCGACAATAAATAAGCCTTTATTATCACTGGGTTGATAAAATTGTAGTTGCATAAATACAACGTGAATCAAGCGATCCGCCATGTCTTCAGAAATGACATACGTTTTAACCAATTGGGCGGCCTTATCGGCATGGTCAGCATCTCGAATTTCTATGACGGTTTCTAATGATTCAAAATTGATAAGTTCGGCGTAGTACATGGTGAATTTTGAGGAATACAATTTTTGGAGAGTATATGTGGGTAATTTTGCAACGTTGTCAGTAAAAATGTTGCAGTAGAGGTTTTAGCCGTGATGCCATGAAGTTAAGAAAAACGCCATTGGAGTGGAGGCTTTAGCCGGCCGGCCGTAGGCATCACCCCCCACTCAAATTGCGGGGCGTACCCACCGCCGGCTGGCTAAAGCCTCCACTCCAATGGTTATGTTGGGGCGTTTCTCTATTCAAAGATTATAAATATGTATATTGCAAATAATAGACGATGGTTTAAAATAAGGTTAAAAGCATAGCATATTGTGGTTCAAGCCTGAAGACTTGGACTTTGGGTAGGTATGTATCATTTTTGCAACAGTCTGTGCGACTGTCGTTTTTTGTGAACAATCTGTTGCATTTTTTTGAAAGTTGTTTTAGTATGGCATTTAGTTGTCTGAATCAGAATTTATAGAATTTGAGAATTTACAGAATGTGGGATTTATGCGAGGCTTTCAAAACCTTGAAGGTTTAGGAAAGCTAATTAAGTTAAGGAAAACGCCGGTGGAGTGGAGGCTTTAGCCGGCCGGCGGTAGGCACACTCCATGTCTCAAAAATAATGGGACGCCCACCGCCGGCCGGCTAAAGCCTCCACTCCACTGTGAAATCTTAAATTTTTAACCTGATGTGTAACTCCTATCTGAAAATTCTACCATTCTGAAAATTCTGATTCAGACAAGTAAAATCATTAACCATGTCAATTTTATACAAACTTTGGGGATGTATTATGAACAGAAAAACACTTACTCTTGCCATCGCAACGACCTTGATGTTACCTGTCACCGCGTCTGCGGATGTGAAGTTATCTGGGACCATTCAAGGTGAAGCGGGTGGGGCAGTTTTGGGGCAGGTCAATGGGGAAGAAAAGGAAAGCGTCACTCTTTCCACAGATACTTATGGTGCATTGGTCAATGCCGGTCCCAACCACATTCGGTTGGATGTGGATGAAAAATTGGGAGGGGGGTTGACTGTGTATGGTCGCTATCGGGTGCCCTTTAATACAAGCACCAATAGCGGCTTGGGCAGCGGTGGTCAAGAAGCTTGGCTAGGGTTAAAAATGTCCAATATTTGGATGAAATTTGGGAAGATCGAGGGTGCTTACAAGTTGTCCAAAGGTCTAGTTGACCCCTTTGGAGGGACGGCGATTCAACAGCGTGGGACCGCAGGCGGGATGTCAGGAAGTCAGCGTCCTGGGTTTGTGACGCCTAAGAGTAGCGACGTGGCTGCCCTGTTACCCAAAGACGCCACGGCCATTGAATATCAAAAATGGGCCAACAAGAAGACTTACCAACTCAAATACAAAGCCCCCAAGAAAAATGCCGACGGAACCGTTGCCAAAAATGATAAGGGCGCCGTCATTTATGACTCTTATGCCTTGCCTGATAAGGAGTTCACTTTCGAAACAGGTGCGTTCGAAGGCACGAACCATAGCGGTTTGTCCCATGGCGGTGAAGTCAACAATCTTCTCGAGGTCGGCATCAAGGCGGGAGATTTGTCTTTGACCGTGCAAGGCGTGTTTGACGAAACCACGGCTATGAAGAGTGCAGGGCTGGTGGAAGTGAAATACAGTATGGCAGACACGTTTACCGTATTTGCGGCCGCCTCTTCTGATGAATTGTTTGACCAGGACTACGGCAAGAATGGGATGCTAAACTGGAAGGCAGGTCTTCAGTTTAAGGCGAGTGGCTTAGTCCTTGGTCTCCAATATGAAGATGCCGAAATGGGCGCGTTTGATCCCAACCCCAACGGCGGGAAATATATATTGGGTTCTGTGGATTACAAACTCAACAACGTGTTAGTGGGTGGGTGGGTAGCGCAGTACACATCGGACATCAAAGATGGCCAGAAATGGATCATTGATGGTCAAGAGATCGGTGAAGACGCCTTCAACTGGGCGGTCGGCATCAAATACCTCTTCAGTGCCCGCACGTTGGCCTATTTGGGGTATCTCCAGACTGACAGTGACAACGATTATCGTGACCAGCAGATTTATGGTGGCGGGTTGCGGCATTCGTTCTAACTAAGAGAAATGAAGAAACTCAGTTTTTGGGAAAAACTGAGTTTCTGTACTGTTAGCCTTTGAAACACGCCGGAGTAGAGGCTTTAGCCGCAATGCCGTTAAGTTAAGGAAAATACCGTTGGAGTGGAGGCTTTAGCCGGCCGGCAATAGGCATCACCCCCCCACTCAAATTGCGGGGCGCCTACCGCCAGCCGGCTAAAGCCTCCACTCCACCGTACCTTAACTTAATGGCATTGAGGCCTTAGCCGGTGGGGGCACAGTTTTTTCAATATCTGTTCTGCACTCTCCGGCTAAAGCCTCTAGTCCACCTGTCGGTTAATTTCGGGGGACCTTTATCCTTTAACCTAATGGTAATGGTATTGCGACTAGAGCTTCGAATCCAGCATTCCCCTATCTAGCATTTCACCAACTAAAGCCTCTAGTCTAGCCCTTCTTCAGAAGAACCTCAGGAATAGCCAATCGTCTGGTGGCACACACCAGTGTTGAAACGTGCCAGCAACCATGCCCAGATTTAGCGAGAAACGTTCATTTCACCCCAATGGTACAATCCCCTTTATGTTAGCCACTCCCCTTATAACTCGAAGGCCAAGTCTGGCACCTCTTCCAGTACGACAGCGTGTGGTGCCGAAACCGTTGCCGACCATGTATGATTTACCTAGCGAACTTCCAGGAGACCCCGGCTTGCCTGACGATTATCATATTTTTCAACCTCAATTATTACGCGAGACGTTTCGGCCACCCACCCACGCCCCTGAACGGGTGTATGTGGCGACGGATTTAAATTTATATTATGATGTTGAACACGTCAACCGCTATAAACGTCCCGACTGGTTTGCGGTGCTAGGAGTGCCCCGCCTGATGCGCTTGAGTTACTTAATCTGGCAAGAACAGATTCCACCGTTTTTAGCTATTGAGTTACTGTCACCGGGGACCGAGAAAGAGGATTTAGGGAAAACGTCCTCCAAAAAGGATCGTCCCCCTACGAAATGGGAAGTTTATGAACAATGGTTACGGATTCCCTATTATGTCGTCTATAGCCGTTACACCGAGGAATTACAAGCCTTCCAGCTAGTGGATTCCCGCTATCGTGCGATTCCCTTGACCAATAATCGCCTCTGGTTTTCAGAACTCCAATTAGGCTTAGGTTTGTGGCCTGGTGAATATCAGAATGAACGGGGGAGGTGGTTGCGTTGGTATGATGCCCATGACGAGTGGATCACCACGGTGGCACAACAACGCGATCTGGAAGCCTTCCGGGCTAGAGAATATGCACAACTGGCGCAGTTGGAAGCCAATGTACGACAATTGGAAGTCGAAGCACGACAACAAGCTGAACGACGTGCGCACCAGGCCGAACAACGTGCCCAAGCAGACGCCGACGCCCGTCTAGCCTTAGAGGCCGAATTGGCAAGGTTAAAAAGTCAGTTGAAAGACAGGTCGTAATCATTCATGAGGAAAAAGCGCAGCTTTGTCAGACAAAGCTACTCTTTTTCCTCCTAGTTTCAGATTTCATGGAGATTTTCTATATGGCACAACACGCTATCATCCCAACTTTAACCGAATCCGAATACCTAGAGTGGGAAGCCCACCGCAAACTCCGCCATGAATACATGGACGGCCATATTTTTGCGATGAGTGGCACCACTAAGAAGCATAATCGGATTGCCTTAAATCTAGCTACTCTCATTCTCCCTCAAATTCGGGGCACCCCTTGTCAAGTCTATTTAGCAGATGTCAAGGTAAAAATTCCCCAGAAGCGAACTTATTACTACCCCGATGTAATGGTTGGATGTGACCCTACTGACAATGAATCCGATTACTATTTGACTCGTCCTTGTCTTCTCATTGAAGTGCTATCCAATAGCACCAAACAGGTGGATAGACGCGAAAAGTTATTGGCTTATCAAACGTTAGCCAGTGTGCAAGAATATGTGTTAGTCAGTCAACACCAGCGATGTATCGAAGTGTATTGGCGCGATGCACAAGGGCAGTGGCGGAAAGATATTTATCAGGAAGAGGATGACCAGATTGATTTTCGCTGTCTGGATTTACAGGTGCGGTTGGCAGAGATTTATGAAGGGGTGAGTACGTTGAAAGTAGTCTCCTCTGCCTCCTAACGCCCTTTTCAGGAGTCCAAAGCGTAGCTTTGATTCCCAGGTTTCATGGAGATTATCTATATGGCACAACACGCTATCATCCCAACTTTAACCGAATCCGAATACCTAGAGTGGGAAGCCCACCGCAAACTCCGCCATGAGTACATGGACGGCCATATTTTTGCGATGAGTGGCACCACTAAGAAGCATAATCGAATTGCCGGGAACCTATATAGTCTGATTCTTTCTCAAATTCGCGGAACCCCTTGTCAAGTCTATTTAGCAGATGTCAAGGTAAAAATTCCCCAGAAGCGAACTTATTACTACCCAGATGTGATGGTTGGATGTGACCCTACTGACAATGAATCCGATTACTATTTGACTCGTCCTTGTCTTCTCATTGAAGTGTTGTCCAATAGCACTAAACAGGTGGATAGACGCGAAAAGTTATTGGCCTATCAGACGTTAGCCAGTGTGCAAGAATATGTGTTAGTCAGTCAACACCAGCGACGTGTCGAAGTGTATTGGCGCGATCAGGGGCAGTGGCGGAAAGATATTTATCAGGAAGAGGATGACCAGATTGATTTTCGCTGTCTGGATTTACAGGTGCGGTTGGCAGAGATTTATGAAGGGGTGAGTACGTTGAAAGTAGTCTCCTCTGCCTCCTAACGCCCTTTTCAGGAGTTCAAAGCGCAACTTTGCCACGGACAAAGCGACGCTTTGGACTCCTGGTTACCTATTTTACATCAACCCCCGTTCTGCCAAAGAAATACAGTAACCATCCCCAATCACAATGTGGTCCAAGACTCGTATATCAATAAGATTCAAAGCATCTTTTAACCGTTTCGTGATAGCCACATCGGCTTGACTGGGGTCGGCTACGCCAGAGGGATGATTGTGGGTTAAGATAACGGCTGCCGCATTGAGTTGCAAAGCACGTCGTACCACTTCACGGGGATAGACGCTGGCCGCATCGATGGTGCCAAAAAACAGTTCTTCAAACTTGATAAGGCGATGCTTGTTATCCAAAAAGAGACAGGCAAAAACTTCATAAGCCCGGCCACTGAGTTCTGCCATCAAGTAATTGCGCGTATCTTCGGGATTCGTCAACGGTTGACCACGTTCCAAACATTCTCGTAAATACCGTCGACTAAGTTCAACACACGCCTTTAATTGAACATATTTGGCATCTCCCAGCCCCTTCGCTTGGCAAAAATGTTCTTGATCAGCGCTGAGTAAACTGCGTAAATCACCAAATTCATCTAACAAATCTTTGGCTAAATCAATCGCCGTTTTTCCCTTCACGCCGGTGCGTAAGAAAATAGCTAGAAGTTCTACATTGGTCAACGTTTGAGGACCGCGTTGCAATAACTTTTCGCGAGGGCGGTCCTCCAAGGGCATATCAGTGATTTTGATGGTCATAGATAATGAATAATGAATAATGAATAATAAATCATGGTGGACTAGAGGCTTTAGCCGGGTGACGTGCCACTCCCACCGGCTAAAGCCTCTAGTCCACCGCGATTTATTATCCATTATCTATTTTCCATTTTCCACTATCTACTCCAAATGAATACTTTAACTCATAAACATATTTTAGTCGGTATCACAGGTGGTATTGCGGCCTACAAAAGTGTCGAATTAGTCCGACGCCTGCGTGAACAAAAGGCGCAGGTGCGCGTCGTGATGACTCAAGCCGCCACCGAATTTATTACCCCTTTGACTTTACAAGCTGTGTCCGGACAACGTGTTCATACGCACTTGTTGGACAAAGAAGCGGAGGCAGCAATGGGTCATATTGAACTGGCACGTTGGGCTGACGTGATATTAATTGCCCCCGCTACGGCGGATTTTTTAGCAAAATTAGCGTATGGTCATGCCAATGATTTGTTAAGCACCGTGTGTTTAGCCACGTCAGCCCGCATTATTGTGGCCCCTGCTATGAATCAGCAGATGTGGCAAGCCAAAACGACTCAAGAAAATTGTGTACGTTTACGTGCGTGTGGTGTCCAATTTTTTGGCCCTACGGCTGGGGCCCAAGCCTGTGGAGAAACGGGGCCAGGGCGAATGTTGGAACCAACAGAATTGGTGAATTGTCTCAATGGATTATTTGAACCAGGCGTTTTAGAAGGTCGTCATCTCCTAATCACCGCAGGTCCGACCCGTGAAAATATTGACCCCGTCCGTTTTATCAGCAATCGCAGTTCTGGACGAATGGGATATGCCGTTGCAGAAGCGGCGCAAGCGATGGGGGCACAGGTGACATTGGTCAGTGGACCAGTCAGTCTGCCCCCTCCGCCCGGCGTACAACGAGTGTCCGTTTTCAGTGCCCAAGACATGCTTGAAGCGGTATTGACGCGAATTGCAACAGTCGATGTCTTTATTGCAACGGCCGCCGTGGCCGATTATCGCCCGGTGCAAGTTGCCACTCAAAAATTGAAAAAAACGGAAAGTCATTTACACTTGACATTAGAACGTACCCCTGATATTCTAGCCACCGTGGCAAATTTACCTAAACCACCTTTTACTGTAGGCTTTGCGGCAGAAACAGAAAATCTCGCCCAGTATGCCCGTGATAAATTAGAACGGAAAAAATTGGATATGGTAGCTGCCAATCAAGTGGGAATAGCAGGAATTGGATTTGAAAGTGAGGAAAATGCTTTAACCGTATTTTGGAAAGGCGGCGAAGTGGAGTTACCACGTTGTTCAAAACCGTTGTTAGCCCGTCATTTGATGGAGATTGTAAGAACACGTTATTTGGCCAAACAATCTATGTCAAATTAAGAATATCACCTTACATAACGGCATCATAGAAACTAAGTTTCTTCGCGGTAGTGGAAACTCCAAATATAGTAATATTCATTCACCCTTGTACCATTTTGATTTAAAATGTAGGGTGGATTAAGCGAAGCGTATCCACCCTACAGGGAAAGAGAGAAGGTACAAAAGCAGATGAATACTACTATATTTCAAATGCCTGATGAATTTTGCATTCATATTTAAAATATAGGATTGACGAATATGCCATTCAGTTCTTATAAAAGTTTGGGAAACGTCCTCAAAAAATTTCAACTTTGCTATCAGGAACAAGATTATATCGTGCCAGCCGCGGTCACGCCCAGTGAGTATTTACAAGCCGAACTGGAATTTGTTTTAGACGAGTTAGTCACCAACAATTCTGAAGCGGCGGTGTGTGAAAACCTGATTTACCCGATTTTAAAAGATTTATGGAAACCACACCGTGATAAACTCATGTTGTGGAGTCATGAACCTTTGCAATATGATGACGATTTATCGGGTACCCCAGATTATATGATTACCAAACGTTCACCGCTGGGAAAAATGGTCTGCGACCAGCCCTATCTGCTGGTTGTGGAAGCGAAGAAAGACAATTTTCAAGAAGGTTGGAGTCAATGTTTGGTGGAATTGATAGCGGCCCAGAAGTTGAATCAAACTGACGAATTTACCGTGTTTGGGGTGGTGTCGAATGGTGACAAGTGGGAATTTGGAAAATTGACTGCTAACCAGTTCACCAAAAACCGAACTTCTTACACACTACAGGCACTAACCACTTTGTGTGGTGCTTTAGAGAACGTATTGGTCTATTGTGAATTGCAATTAAAGTAAGTGACCATAGAGAATCTAGCTTCCAATAAAGTCGTGGTGGACTAGAGGCTTTAGCCGGTGGGGTGCAGAACATAATTGAAATTGCAGTGCCCCCCGGCTAAAGCCTCTAGTCCACCTGTATGTTAATTTCGGGGGCTTTTTTCATTTTTCATTTATCTACTTATATGCCAAGTCAACCCAGTAAAACGCTTGAAACCTTTGCGAATCCTTATTCACAACGCGATTATACCATCCACATTCGGATGCCAGAATTTACTTGCCTATGTCCCAAAACTGGGCAACCTGATTTTGCTACGTTGTTTTTAGATTATGTGCCGGACCAGTTATGTGTGGAACTCAAATCTTTGAAAAACTACATCTGGTCTTACCGCCATGAAGGGGCTTTTCATGAAGCCGTCACTAACCAAATTTTAGATGATTTAGTCACCGCCTGCGCCCCTCGTTTTATGCGATTACGGGCCAAGTTTAAGGTACGCGGAGGAATTTATACCACGGTGGAGGTAGAACATAATGGAGAAGGGAAAATGGAAAATGGAAAACGAATACCGGACTAGAGGCTTCCGCCGGTGTTCGTACCACTCCCACCGGCGGAAGCCTCTAGTCCACCGGAATTTATTCACTATCCACTATCCACTATCCTAATTATGACCACCCCTATTTCTCCCCCAGAAGTGATGACCCGTTTACGTCAATTCACTTCCCAAATACACAAAACGCTTGAAGAGTTACCTTTTAGCCAAGCGATACTAAAAGAAACGTTGCCCTTGCCCTTGTATATCGGACAATTGGAAGCCTACTTGCCTGTCTATCGGGCCTTAGAAAAACAATGTGTGGCCCAGCTTCACTTCCCTGCTATGCACGCCATCTGGCAGGCAGACTTAGCGAAAACGCCTTGGCTGGTAGAAGATTTGGCTTACTTCAAATATACCGAAATACCAGCGATTCCTGTGCAACGGGCCACGATTGCTTTTCTGCGATTTGTACAAAAAGCAACCCCTTATGACCTATTAGGCATTCTATACACGATGGAAGGTTCTACTTTGGGCAGTCGAGTCTTATTGCCTCATCTACAAACCTCCTACTCATTGCAAAATCAAGGAGTGCAATATTATTTCGGCTATGGGGAAAACACTGACTGTCATTGGCAAGATTTTAAGGCACGTATGAACTCAACTCTCATTGACTTAGAAGCACAAAATCAAGTGATTGAAAGTGCCTTGCAAACGTTTGCACACGTCAAGTCGTTGTTGACAGTATTGTGGGAGAGTGGATAGCGGTTTGAGTGGAGAGTGGTTTGAGTGGAGAGTGGAGAGTGGAGAGTGGATAACGGAGAGTGGAGAATTACAATAGTGCGGGACTAGAGGCTTTAGCCGGTGACGTGCCTCGATTTCCGGCTGAAGCCTCTAGTCCCGCACCACTTCCCACTTTCAACTCTCCACTATCCGTTATCCACTATCCACTATCCGTTATCCGCTATCCGCTAAAACCGCTATCCACTAAACATGAAATACCCCTTACTAGAACAAATCCAAACCCCCGTTCAGTTACGTCACTTGCCCGACGGCGAATTACCCAAACTGGCCAAAGAAATCCGAGAATTTTTAGTAGATACCCTCAGTCGTACTGGAGGACACTTCGCTTCCAATTTAGGTACCGTGGAACTGACGATTGCGTTACATTACGTTTTTAACACGCCCGAAGATCGATTGGTGTGGGATGTAGGACATCAAAGTTACACTCATAAAATCTTGACAGAACGCCGGGAAGCCATGAACACCTTACGTCAGTACAAAGGTATCTCAGGTTTCCCAAAACGTCATGAAAGCGAGTATGACACCTTTGGCGTGGGCCACTCCAGTACCTCTATCAGTGCCGCTTTGGGAATGGCGATTGCGGCACGTCTGCAAGGTCATCCACGCAAAATTGTCGCCATCATTGGAGATGGTGCTATGACCGCGGGAATGGCGTTTGAAGCACTCAATCATGCAGGAGAAGCAAAAGCCAATCTCCTCGTCATTTTAAATGACAACAAAATGTCTATCTCCCCCAGTGTCGGCGGTTTGTCTAATCATCTGGCGAAACTTTTATCGAGTTCACTCTACATGACGGTTCGAGAAAGTAGCAAGCAGATTCTCAAACGACTCCCGCCTGTACATGAATTGGCCCGGCGCACCGAAGCCCACATGAAGGGCATGATAGTTCCTGCTTCCCTGTTTGAGGAACTGGGTTTTAACTACATTGGACCGATTGATGGACATGATTTGCCCACCTTGCTTTCCACGTTGCATAACATGAAAGCCTTGGAAGGTCCTCAACTCCTCCATATTGTCACGCAAAAAGGCAAAGGGTTTCCAAGTGCGGAAGACAATCCATTGGTCTATCATGGTGTCACCGCTTTTGACCCAGAAACGGGTAAAATTGAACCTAAATTAGGAACGCATCCCACTTATACCCAAATTTTTGGCGACTGGATTTGCGATATGGCTATGGAAGATAATCGCCTCATTGGAATTACGCCCGCCATGTGTGAAGGGTCTGGTTTAATCAAATTTGCCCAGTTTTACAAGGAACGTTATTTTGATGTTGGGATTGCCGAACAACATAGCGTCACCCTGGCCGCCGGACTGGCTTGTGAAGGACTGAAACCCGTCGTCGCTATTTACTCGACGTTTCTCCAACGGGCGTATGACCAGCTTATTCATGACGTGGCGTTACAAAATTTACCGGTCTTATTTGCTATAGATCGCGCCGGCCTAGTGGGTGCCGATGGACCGACTCACAGTGGCAATTTTGATTTAGCCTATTTGCGTTGTATTCCCAATCTGGTGATAATGACGCCTGCTGATGAAAATGAATGTCGTCAAATGTTGACCACAGGTTTTAAATACAACGGTCCCAGTGCCGTCCGTTACCCGCGTGGACACGGTGTGGGTGTCCCTGTGAATCAAGCGTTGACCACGTTGCCCATCGGTCAAGGGGAGATTCGTCGTCACGGTCAAAGAGTCGCTTTCCTCGTCTTTGGAACGCTTCTTCAAACCACCCTCGAAGCCGCGGAATCTGTGAATGCCACCGTCGTGAATATGCGCTTTGTCAAACCCTTGGATGTGAATTTGGTCTTACAAATGGCGCAACAACATGAACTGTTAGTGACCGTGGAAGAACATGTTATTATGGGTGGTGCTGGTAGTGCGGTCAATGAATGTTTACAGGCGTCTGGTTATTCGACATCAGTATTGAACTTAGGACTTCCAGACCATTTTATTGAACAAGGTGACACCGCTACTCTGTTGGCCGATTGTGGATTGGATGTCAAGGGGATAGTTCAGGCAGTGACGAGACGATTGGGGGGAGGATAAACAAAATGTCCAGGAGTCCAAAGCTGCGCTTTGAACTCCTGAAATATTCGAAATTTTTCACATTTTCACAAATATAGATATAAATAATATGAACCACCACCGATTAACCAAAATTGAGATATTCAAACAAGAAATGAAGTTCTCGGCAGGCCATTTCACTATCTTTTCAGAGACGGAACGGGAAAACTTGCATGGTCACAATTTCTCCGTACATGTCACCTTGGAAGCGGAAGTCACTGACAATGGAATAGCCTTCGATTATGGTATCTACAAGAAAGTTATCATTGAACTCTGCCAGTGTCTCGATGAAATTGTGTTACTCCCTACCCAAAATCCTTATCTAAAGGTTGAACAAGATTGTGAATATGTGTATGCTTACTTTAATTCAAAACAAGAAAAAATACCATTTCTGAAACGAGATGTAAAACTCTTGCCAATACGAAATATTACGGTAGAAGAACTATCTTATTGGTTTTTACAAGAATTACTTATTCATGTGCAGGCCAATCAAGGACATTTGGTTCAATCTATTGAAGTTAAAATTTTTTCGGGCCCAGGTCAATCGGGCGCCAGTTTTTGGAGAAAATAATGAATAAATATCTAGTGATTACCGGCGCCAGTCGCGGTATTGGTTTAGCCACAGCTAAACTGTTTTTGGAACATAACTTTATGGTCATCAACCTGTCCAGAGGAGTCTGTCCACTTAGCGAAGTCATTCACATTCCAGTTGACTTAGCCCAATCAGGTTTTGAGGAACACTTGCAACCCAGGTTGTTACCGCATTTAGAAAATGCCGAAATGGTGGTTTTAGTTCACAATGCAGCACGTTTAGAACAGGATATGGTTAACCAAATTCAGGCCAATTCTTTCCGCAACATCTTGGAAATCAATGTGGTTGCCCCAACCATCTTGAATCAGATAGTCTTGCCAGCAATGGGCAATGGTTCTGCCATCATTTATATCGGTTCGACACTGTCTGAAAAGGCCGTCGCTGGGACCTTTAGCTATGTGACTTCCAAACACGCCGTAGTAGGTCTGATGCGGGCAACGTGTCAAGATTTAATGGGCACGGGCATTCATACCGCTTGTGTCTGTCCGGGTTTTACCGATACCGAAATGTTGCGAACTCACTTGAATAATGATCAAGCCATTTTGGAACACATCAAAGGCATGAATGCACAACATCGATTAATCGACCCAGAGGAGATTGCCCAGACGATTTATTTTGCGGCCACTCAACCCGTTCTAAATGGTGCAGTCATTCACGCTAATTTGGGACAAAAAGAAGCATGAGAAGTCATTATGGCAGAATACGATAGCATTGCCCAATCTTACCAAGCCACCAGACAGGTAATATTGTCTCGACCAGAAGTGTATACGTTTGAGACGTTGATAGGTGAAATAGCCGGCCAATCCATTTTGGAATTAGGTTGCGGCGAAGGATTTTACACCAGAAAGTTTAAACAAAAAGGGGCTACCAAAGTCTTAGGGATAGACCTTTCTGAAAAAATGATTGAACTAGCCAAACAGCAAGAAATGCGAGAACCGTTAGGGGTTGAATATTGTGTTGGTGATGTTCTAAAATTGGATCAAATTGGGGAATTTGACCTGGTGACGGCCACTTTTTTACTCAATCATGCCCAAACCCAAGCACAACTTTTGAAAATGTGTCAGAATGTCGCCGTCAACTTGAAGTCGGGAAAACGTTTCCTGGCCATAAACCACAATCTGGAACTGTCTCCAGAATGTTATCCGCGGTTGGAAAAATATGGGCGTAGGCAAACGATGAAGGTACCCCGGCAAGAGGGCACCCCGATTGTAGTTACCATATTTAATGCGACTGGGGAAACCACTTTCATTGATTTTTACCTCAGTCAAGCAACTTATGAATGGGCTTTTCAACAAGTGGGGTTGACCAACATTATTTGGCATCCACTGCGCGTTTCACCTGATAACCTTCAACAATTTGGTCAAGCGTTTTGGCAAGATTTGATAGACTATCCGACTTTTGTGGTGATTGAAGGGGTGAAAAAATAAGTTAGGATGACAGAAAGTGTCTTAACGAAATGTCGTTTTTCACCACTCTCAATGACTTAAACAATCCTTCTGACAAAGGAACCGACCTCAATGAATAAACCAGTTACGATACCCGATGTCCAAAGCAGTGCCGATAAACGTCACCTGGCAATTGATAAAGTGGGCATCAAAGATATTAAGTTTCCAGTGCGGATTAAAGACCGGGCTGGACGAGAACAACACACGATTGCCAATTTCAATATGTATGTGAACTTGCCTCACAACTTTAAGGGCACCCACATGTCGCGGTTTGTGGAGATTCTCAACGAACACGAATACGAAATCACGGTAGAATCGTTTAAAAAAATGCTATCCGAAATGAATAGGCGCCTAGAGGCAAAGACTGGCCATATTGAGATGACCTTTACCTATTTCATCCGCAAAGAGGCGCCTGTTTCTGGCATCAAAAGTCTCATGGATTATGAAGTCACGTTTATAGGTGAAATCAATGACAGCACCCCTGTCATTACGGTCAAAGTAGTGGTCCCCGTCACCAGTTTATGTCCCTGTTCCAAGAAAATTTCCAAACATGGCGCCCATAATCAACGTTCCCATGTCACCGTGACGGCCAAAACAAACGGTTTTTTATGGATAGAAGACTTGATTGACTTAGTTGAAAAGGAAGCGTCCTGTGAACTGTATGGTTTGCTAAAGCGTCCTGATGAGAAATATGTGACGGAACATGCTTATGAGAACCCCAAATTTGTGGAAGACATGGTGCGCGACATTGCGGTCCTCTTGAATCAAGATGATCGAGTCGCTACCTACATGGTGGAATCGGAGAATTTTGAGTCGATTCACAATCACTCGGCGTATGCGATGATTCAAAGTGATAAGGGCACAAGAGAATGAATGAAAAAGCCCGGATCAAAGGCTTTCGCCGGTGGAGTGGAGGCTTTCGCCGGCTGGCGGTAGGCACACTCCGATCCTCAAGAGTGGGGAACGCCTACCAGCGACCGGCGAAAGCCTCCACTCCACCGGCGAAAGCCTCCAGTCCGGCTTTGGTTTTATTATTCTCTACTTGTCACTGTTCACGCTTCCATAAACTGTTGCAACGACTTGATTTCTCAAATAAACTGGCATCACTTCTGTCGCCCTGACAAATTGTTTTTCGCGAAACATCACCAATGCCAACGGAATCATAGCACGGGCGTGTGGAAGTCTATCACCTTGATAATTTTCTACCACCTTCCCCACTCGTTGCAAGAGAGGTTCTGCGTACATGAACCAACCGCTACCCACGCCGTGCCAACGTCCCTCAGTTGGAATGCGGACCTGGGTCGGGGGACATACCATTTCTTCTCCTTGAACACGCATGATGCCAGTTTCGTCAAGTGCATATTCTCCCCAATAGACTTCTTTCATTCTGGCATCCAGGGTCACTAATACTTGTTTCGAACCCTGTTCAAGATAAGCTGCCTGGGCCAGCGTCGCCAAGGTAGAAATGGGAATAACCGGAATGTCTGCCGCAAACGCAATCCCTTGGGCAATCCCACAGGCAATGCGAACACCGGTAAAGCTACCTGGTCCTTGTCCAAACGCAATTCCATCAAGTTGCTTGGGAGTGAGACCTGCTTCGGCAAGCAGTTCCTCCGCCATCGGTAAAATGAGTTCCGTATGTATTCGCGGTGCCAATTGAAAACGGTCAAGAATCTCTCCGTTCACAAATAATGCACAGGAACAGGCTTCGGTAGAAGTATCAAGGGCGAGGAGTGTTTTCATAATAAATTCAATGGAAAAAGAGTTCAATGGAAAATGCAAAATGGTTTCGGGACTAGAGGCTTTAGCCGGAGGACGTGCCTCCGGCTAAAGCCTCTAGTCCAGCATGGGTGACTTCGTTTTCCATTCTTCATTCAAGTTAGGCGTTTTCTATTGGAAAAGCAATCACTTCCTGAATATGATTGGCATTTGCCATGATCATCAGAAGACGGTCCAACCCCACGGCTACCCCCGCACAGTCAGGCAATCCAGCTTCCAAAGCGGCTAAGAAATGTTCATCCAGAGGGACCGACGGCAATCCCAGAGTGTGACGCTTCTCCAAGTCTTGTACAAAACGTTGACGTTGTTCAACTGGATCGGTCAGTTCGTAAAAACCATTGGCCAATTCTAGCCCCTGGAAATACACTTCAAATCGTTCTGCCAGTTGCGGATGGTTCGGATTTTTACGCGCTAATGCTGCTTGACTGGCGGGAAAATCGGTAACTACCAAGGGACAAGTGTTTCCCAACTGGGGTTCAATGTCACAAGACATAATCAGTTGTAAGCAAGTGTCACGGTCTAATTGTTCAACTGGGTCAATTTTAAACTTTGTTGCATAATGTTGTAAAGTCGCAAGTGGTGTTTGCAAAGGATGCAACTGAATCGATTGTTCAAATAAATCACAGTAACTTATCCGTTGCGCAGGTGGACAGTGTAACACGGTTTGCAACAAATCATCTACCTCCTCAATTAACTCATTTTGAGTAAAATCAGGACGATACCATTCTAACATCGTAAATTCTGGATTGTGCTTACGCCCAGCCTCACCATCCCGAAACACTTTGGTAATTTGATAAATGGGAATGTGATAGGTGGCCAGAAAACGTTTCATGGGAAATTCTGGGGAGGTATGAAGAAACAGACGACGCGGCAGATTGCCATGATACTCGGTGACAAAGGACCTTATCATCGGGTCAGGGAGGCAACCGGCGGAGAGAATCGGCGTTTCTACTTCTAACACCTGTCGGGTCGCAAAAAACTGGCGGAGGTCTTGATACAGACGCGCACGGAGGCAGATATTTTGAAGCGGGGCCGTCGGTTGCCAGGAAATATTCATGGGGTATTTTGAAGAATGATACAATAAGGTAGTTAAGGTAGTTAAAGTAGGGTGGATTAAGCGTTAGCGTATCCACCGTCACCGACTATTCTGCATAAATCCAAGTCAACGACAAATGCTTTCGTAAGAGTTCTAATAATTGGTCAGCACGAATCGGTTTAGGGAGAAAATCATGATAACCTGCATCAATACTTTTTTGTCGATTCGTTTCAAAAACATTGGCAGATACGGCAATCATCATGACTCCTTGAAAATTTGGATGACTTCTCACGGCTTTGGCCAATTCAAAACCATCCATCACCGGCATCACCAAGTCCGTTAAAATTAAATCTGGTTGCCAAGTTTGCATCTTTTCTAAAGCCTCCTTACCATGACCGGCTTGTTGTAACTCAAAACCCAAGGGGGAGAGGAGATTCACGAGAACCAGTCGATTTTCTGGATGATCATCGACAATTAAAACCTTGCGTGGCAGCCCTTCAAAGCCCACGAGAAGAGAGGTGTCAACGCCTTCTGAGGGTTTCTGGGAATCCGACAGAATGGGCAACACTAAAGTAAATTCAAAGGTACTGCCCTTGCCAAAGGTACTTTCTACATGTAATTCGCCACTCATCATGTCTACTAATCTTTTCGTAATCGATAATCCCAACCCTGTCCCTTGCGCCCGATAGTTGGAATCGCCCGCTTGTTGGAAAGGTAAAAAAATTTGTTTGAGGTCCGCGGCAGTCATCCCAATGCCAGTGTCTTCTATTTGGAAACGAATTTTGGAATTTGAGGTTTGGTTTGAACCGGTTGGCGACATTTCCAAACAACTTACTTTGAGAGTCACTCCGCCTCGTTCGGTAAATTTGACCGCATTGCCTATCAAATTAATGAGAATCTGTCGCAATCGTTTCTCATCTCCATAAACGATCATGGGTAAAGGAGACAATGGTTGCAGAGTAAATGTAATGCCTTTTTGTTGCGTTCGCACTTTAAAGAGTTCTAAAATGTCGGAGAGGAGATTATCCAATGAAAACTCACTGGGACAGAGTTCTACTTTGCCGGCTTCAATTTTGGATAAATCTAAAATATCGTTAATTAAGTTCAACAGATGTTCCCCGCTGCGTTGGATAATGTCAATTCCTTCCCGCTGATCATCGGTCAAATTATCATCCATTCCCAAAATTTGGGCAAACCCTAAAATGCCATTGAGGGGGGTGCGCAATTCATGACTCATATTGGCTAAGAACGCACTTTTGGCACGATTTGCTAGGTCAGCTTCCTGTTTGGCCTGTTCGGCCATTTGATAGGCAATTCGCAAAGAAGCCGTGGCCGTCTCGACCTTGGCTATCATGGAATTGATGCCTGTTTGAATGAGGGCGATCTCATCATGGTTAACCACGGGAATTCTAGCTTCTAAATGGCCAGTTTCAACTTCCTTGAGAAATGAGAGAGTGGTCTTGATTTTATGGCTAGTGTTTCGTGTCAGTAAATAGGAGAGTAGCAAAATAAGTGAAAATAATAAAAAACTGAGGAGGCCGGCGAAATGAAGATAGTTAGTTCGATGTTCAAAAATTTCCTCCTCCGTGATGGATAGAACCAACAACCAATTCCACTCAGGGGAAATAGAAAAAACGGCAAAGTAGGGTTGTTCATCATAATAGTAACTGAGGTTGCCCTGTTGGTGAGTTAACATCTCTTTCGCAAAGTCAAAATTAAATTGTTCACCTGGTTGATAATCTTTATGTAAAATAACCTGTAAATGGGGATCCAGAATGTATAGGAAACCCGTTCTACCATACTTATACTGACGCAATTCTTTAAGTAAGTCGGTTTGTGATTTCTGTATGAAATTCTCTACCGTAGCCACCCCCATTTCTTCTAAAGTTTGTTGTTGACGAGTGATTTCTTTTCGAATTTGCAAAAGTTCATTATTAAACATTTCTTGATTGAGATTATAGACAATCTTATTGATGGCAATGTAACCTGCTATCACCAGAGGAATCTCTAGCGAGGCTAACATCATAAACATGAACAGATTGATTTTGGTTTGAGTTTTCATTTATCGGTGAACAGAAATTCCGTGTTAAAGAAACTCAGTGTCTCGCAGAAACTGAGTTTCTTCAGGGTAACTCATTGAATCACTTCCGCCCGTTCCAAGATTCTCGCAGGGAAGGCAATTCCTAATTGTTTGGCAATTTTCAGGTTGAGATGAAATTTACCTTCTTTGTTTTTGACCAAAGGAAAGTCACTGGGTTTACTACCATCCAAAATTTTCAGGGCCATTTGGGCCGCGTAAATGCCCTGTTCTTCTGGAATTTTGACGAGTCCCAGCAAGGTAAAAGGCATCATCCAAGCGACCAGGGCGCTGGTCGGAATGCGCGTGTGTTGTTGCGCAAACTCAGTAGCCAATTGGGTATCCCATCCCGTGATACCTTTGGGATTGACGAAGAATAACATATCCACTTCGTCTTGCAAACTCAAGAAACGTTGTTTCCATTCATCAAACGTTTTGACGAAAACCGCGGTTGCATCAGGTCGGTCAAGTTCTTTGCGAATGTTGTCCACCAGTTTGCGTTCCGAAAAATCATCCAGGGACAAAATCCCCAACCGGTCTCCTTTGGCATGGTGCCTCAATTGTTTAACCATCGCAGAGACGAGGTCAACTTCTATCATCCCCGTAACATTTTTATAGGGGAAGCCATAAACCGAAGCATCGTAGTTGATGCCACAGAAGACAAACGGCAAGGCCACATCTTTATAGTAGGGCATGATGACATATTTGGCCGCACTGTCATCGGAAGTGATAACCACCTTGGGTTGAAATTCCTCGATGGTCGCCTTGGCCTTGAGTCCAGCGGCTTGTTTAAATTCCTCGGAACGTTCACCTTTGGTGTCCAGATAGATAATCTTGAGTTCCACGCCAGTGTCTTTGAGGGTATCTTTGACCCCTTTGGTGATCCCATCACTCCAGTCGTAACCGTCATTATAGGAATTGATATACAGGATTTTTTGGCCAGTGTAGAGACCTTCGGCCCAGGTGGGCGAGTGTATCAGCGGGAATATCGTTAACAGTATTTTCAGTCGTTGTGTAAACATCATATTATGAATGACCTCCTATTGGGGTTAATGTAGCCAGATTCAGTCTGACAGGTTATTTTACAAAAGTCAAGGAACCTGAAATAAAGGTAGGGTGCGTCCCACGCACCTTTTGGGGCCAGTGCGCTTTTTAAAAGAGTGCGTGGGACGCACCCTACTCGTCGCATTTATTTAGGTTGCAAATACGATTCCAGGATATGGACAATTTGCTGTTCATCAAAACTCTTAGCGAGTTGACGAACTTGTTTGAGAAAGGGTAAGAGTTGTTGATGGTCTTGCCCCAATTCTTCAAGATACTCCAAAATTCCGCCAAAATCTCCCATTTTGGTCAATTCCAATAAAGTCTCCAGTTGTGCAGGCGAAGGCGTCACCCAAACGTCTGAGTCTGCTTGAAAAGCCGTTTCGATGACCGGTGGTTGGGAACTTTCCGAAGAGGATTCATAAATCCAGGTCAGTTCGAGTTGTTCTTGCAACACCTTGAAGAGGTCAACAGCAAGAATCGGTTTAGGGAGAAAGGCGGTACTGCCAGCTTCAAAACATCTCTGTTGATCCGCTTCAAACACACTGGCAGAAGCAACTAAAATAGGAATCTGTTTAAAATTATCCAGATGTCTCAAGGCTTGTATCATAGACAGACCATCCATCACCGGCATGGTTAAATTGGTGATGATGACATCGGGCAACCAATCTTGTGCCTGCGTTAGACCTTCTTGACCATGACAGGCTTCGCGGATTTCAAAGCCGAGTGGGGTTAGCAACTGAATCAACACCGAACGATTTTCCCAATAGTCGTCGACAACTAAAATTTTGCGCGGCGTCCCTTGAAAACCGATGATGGAAGTCGGTTCTGAAAGAAACGGGGAGGCTTCCACAGGCGAAGAGACTTCTGGTAACGTTAGAACAACCCCAAAGGTGCTACCTCTGCCTAAGATACTTTCTACGTGCAACTCACCACCCATCAGTTCGATCAACTTTTTGGTGATAGGCAATCCTAAACCTGTGCCCTCGTATTTATAACTGTGGGCACCCACTTGTTCAAAGGGGAGAAAGATTTTTTGCAAATTCTCAGGCGCAATCCCTACGCCGGTGTCTTCTATTTGAAAACGAAACAGGGAGGTTGTATTGACTGTTTCCAATGGAGTTTCAAACTCTTCCACACGCCCAATTTTCAGCGTCACACCACCTTGTTCGGTAAATTTGATGGCATTCCCCAGCAGGTTCAGCAAAATTTGCCGCAGTCTTTTTTCATCAGCCGATAGGGCTTTGGGAAGCGGTGTAAGGGGGTGATAAGTGAGAGTAATTCCTTTCTGTTGAACACGTTTCCCAAACAGGTCCAACACGCCCTGAATAAACTGGTCAAACTCAAACGTAGTAGGCGACAGGTCAATTTTTCCAGCCTCGATTTTGGACAAATCGAGAATATCGTTAATCAACGTTAAGAGGTATTCGCCACTGCGTTGAATCACTTGAATACCTTGCAATTGCTTCTCCGTCAACGTCTTATCACGAGTTAAAATCTGAGTGTACCCCAAGATGCCATTGAGGGGAGTGCGTAACTCGTGACTGATATGGGCAAGAAATTGGCTTTTCGCCCGATTGGCAGCGTTGGCTTGATCATGGGCCAGTTTCAAGTGGGCGTAAAGGTCGTGAAGTTGTTCTACGGTGTTGCGAAGTTGTTCGACCATATAATTGAAACTGTTAGCCAACGTGCCCACTTCATCATTAGAAGTAACCTTCACACGGGTATCCAACTGACCTTGGGCAACCTGTAATGCGGCAGCATTAAGGGTGAGAATGGGAGAAGCAATGGTGTAGGTGACGAGAATACCAATCACGCTGACCAATAACACAAATAACAAAATTGCTACCAGGTTGACTCGTAAGGCGTTATCCGCACTGTGGTGGGCAACTTGATTCTCGATTTGGAGGTCCGCAAATTCATGGACGATGGCATCATCGATGATCCCTAAAAACGCTTTTTCAATTTGTTCCAAGGCTTCTTTTTCTTTTAATAGAGATTCATCATGTGAATGTGTTTCGGAAGGCATCATTTTTTGACTTTCTTCCCACAGCACTTGGCTATATTCATGTAGCACCCGTGCCAAGGCTTGTTTGAGTGGGGTGGTGACCAACGATTGGTAATCGGTGAGTGCCTCCTTCAGTTCTATAAAGGCTTCTGCAAAATCTTCTTGTTCTTCTTCTTGGTCATCCTCAATTTCCTCATCTAAATCTGGAACGTCATGCAAATCGGAAGCGGCATGGTGTTGTTTTTCAACCTCCAACATGGCGGTGCTTACCGCCTCGCCAATCATTCTGAACATAGCAGACCTGGCTTGTCCCAAAGCAATCAGGCTAGGGGCCGTTTGTTCAGTCACGGTATCGAAATTATCATTGATAATGTGGGCCGTGTAAAAACCCATTGTGCCAACCCCGATGACTAACGTGGTGACAGCTAAACAAGATAAAATAAGTTTGTTTTTAAGTTTCATAACAGTGGTAGTGAAAAATTCAGTTGTTTAATTTGTCCAAAACGTGTTTTGGACTTCTCTTAAATGTCCAAAACGTGTTTTGGACTCCTCACGTCCAAAACGTGTTTTGGACTCCTCTTGAATGCTTTGAACTCCTCTTGAATGATTCTCAACTTTATGATATACTCAATTATATTAAAAATCTCTATGGACTAAGTCGTGAATGCTTTTTGTCCAAAGCTTGTGTCAATTCTGTTCCTAACTCTTTACTCAAGAGGAATCTTAAATGATGACATCTTCATTCGTTACCAATCGTATTAAATTACCATTAATGTTGGGCTATGTAGGAATCACGTTGTTGAGTGGTTGTGTGCAAATGCAAATGCCTGACCCTACGCTAGATAACAAGAATATTCAGAGGAAAGACAAACCTGTCTTTTTCCCACCTTCTCCCCCCCCGCCGACCTCCTGCTATCGTGTTAAATCAGGAGATACCTTGTTTCGCGTGGCAGTCAATCATGGTCATACCTATCAGCAACTCGCTGAATGGAATGGCTTACAACCCTCTCGCTGGGATGGCCAGAAGCCTGTCTATGACCTTCATCCAGGCCAACTTTTACGTGTTACATCAGTGAATGTGACTTGTTACTGAAAATTTGAATGATGATGCAAACTGGGTGATATATTACCCTCACCCCCAGCCCCTCTCCCTCTAGGAGAGGGGCTGGGGGTGAGGGCGACGATTGAAAATACGGTAAAATTTCTGCTTCGGTACTTAAGAATGATTGCCCCCTGCGTTGCATAGCAACGGCGCAATAATTCTTATTGCGCTCCAGAGGAAAACGTACAATTTTACAGAAATTTGACTATATCACCCAGATTGCATCACCGCCAGCAAATTTAAATATGACTCCCCACCACCCCCACCGGATTCGCCCGAATCTTGGTGATTTTACCCAATTTGCCAAATTCTTGATGAACCTCGGCATCTTGATGCTTATCACACAGAATCAAAAAGTAACCACCCCCGCCAGCACCACACAGTTTCACCGCATGAACTCGTTGCGAGTGGGAAAACGCCTCATCCATCTGCCGAATATGAGGGTCGTCAGCAATCAAAGAAGAAGTCGCTTTCTTTTTTAGCCACCCTTCGTTTAAGATACCTTCAAAGGTATCGTAATCATTGGCCTCCATGGCTTTTTCTAATTCATCTACCAACGCTAACAGCGGCAAACTTTTATCCACGTTGACCGTCTGCAACACGGTGGTGGAACTGCGTTTGATGCCTGTGTTGATAAGATACATGTCGTATTTTTCCTCCAAAAACGCTACGTCTAAGTAACGGAAGAAAGGGCGCCGGTCTTTGGGGAAGTCAATCCGTTTAAACCCCCCAATACCAGACCCATAACTGTCTTGATAACCCGTGAGAGGGTTGAAACGACGTTCAATCTCCAAAGCAATCCGACAAATTTCAAAGTCGGAGAGATTGATACCTTGATACATAGACAAGGCTTTCACAATCGCAATCGTGTAAGACGTGGAGGAAGCGAGACCAGAACCTTCAGACAGAATATCGGTGTTAAAGGAAATGGTAACAGGCCCCACTCCAAAATACAGAAGCGGTTCCCGGGCCACTTCGTTTTTGATCTGTTCAGGACGTTCCACCACTTCCCGTTTGGAGTAGTTAATAATATAACTGTCCGTGTGATTGTCGTGAACACTGATGTAAGTATACAAATCCGACGGGAAGCTGATGACGCTACCCGTTTGGTATTTGTCAATAAACGCTTGTAAGTCTGTCGAACCGCCTACGAGGGAAATGCGTAGGGGGCATTTGGCTATGATCATCATATTTTTTTAGTGGATAGTGAAAGATAGTGGATAGTGAAAGATAGTGGATAGTGGATATAGTAAAATTTTCATTGCCCTATACTATTTCCTCTGGAGCGCAATAAGAATTATTGCGCCGTGCGCCGCGTAGCGGCGGCGCAATAATTCTTATTGCGCTCCAGATGGATATAGTACCATTTTCCATTATTCATTCCCAAGATACTGCCGAATCAGTTTAGAAATCCCCTCATCATCAAATCGTTGCACAAGTTGACGAATCCTCTTTACAAATGGTTGAAGTTCTGGGCCGTCTTGTTCCAAGATGTCTATCAAATCCAGAATCCCTGTTAAATCGCCTATTTGGGCGAAATCAAGTAATTCCGTAGCTTGTGTTTTTGAAGGACCTCTCATGGGGACCGAGGAAACGTCTGAAGAGGGTTCTGGTTCGAAAGAACCTGCCATCGACAATGTGCGACAATCTGAACAAGGTTCTTGCGCAAATGGAAGGTAACAGTCTGGCACGTCAGGGAACTCTAAAATGACCCCAAATTGACTGCCTTTACCTAGCTGGCTGGCTACTTGTATTTGACTTCCCATTAACTCCACCCATTGTTTTGCCAAAGACAAACCTAATCCCGCACCTTCCGTTTTTTGTTTCCAATCGCCAATTTTTTCAAAAGGTAAAAAGAGTCGGTCCAGATGTTCCGAGGCAATCCCGATTCCCGTATCCTCTACTTGAAAACGCAATCTGATTTTGTCTCCCTCTTTTCCTTCCGTTTGTATACGGAATAGGATGGTGCCCTGTTGCGTAAATTTGACGGCATTACTCAATAGGTGAATGAGAACTTGCCGAAGTCTGTTCTCATCTGCCCAAATGACCGTTGGCAAATTTGGAGAAAGTTCATAGACAAACGCCAACTTCTTCTGAGTCGCCCGAATTCTAAACGTGTCAACAATTTTGTTTAAAAAATTCGTCATATAAATTTCCTTGGGATGCAATTCTACTTGTGCGGTTTGCAGTTGGGAAATATCTAAAATGTCATTGACCAAGGTCAGCAGATATTCACCACTTTGCTGGATGATACACAGTCCTTCTTTTTGAAATTCCGTCAAATTCTCTTCATTTCTAAGAAGTTGGGCAAAACCTAAAATACCATTCAACGGGGTTCGTAATTCATGGTTTAGATTGGCCAGAAAAGCGGTTTTAGTGTCATTGGCCACTTCGGCTGCTTGACGTGCTTCTTCTAGTTTAACTTGTGTCTCTTTAATATGCAAGTGGGTCTTGAGACGGGCTAACAGTTCGTCTTTAACAATCGGTTTGGTCAAATAATCATTTGCCCCACATTCTAATCCCTTTACCAAGTCCATGACTTGATTTTTAGCGGTCAACATGAGGATGGGAAGTTCCATGATTTGCCATTTTTCTCGAAGTTTTCGAGTCACCTCATAACCTGTCATCTTGGGCATCATGACATCTAGTAAAATCGCATCTGGTTTGAAACCTCCGTCGATGATAGCCAAAGCCTCCATTCCCGAAGTTGCTTGCACAATATGGTAGTCTTCTAGGGACAAGTAGTTATTCAAAACTTGTAAATTCACCAGTTCATCATCGACAATGAGAACTTTGAAGTGACCTTCTGGTTTGGCCAACCTAATGTGGTCCTGCACGGAGAGGTCCGGGGCTTCTACGGAGGATAACTTTTGTAGTTTGGAGAAGAGGTCACCTGTCTTCCCTAGTGACACCATGGAAGCGGGTTCAGCGGCTATCGGTAAGGTGAAATGAAACCGTGAACCCTGTCCAATTTGAGAGTCCACCCAAATTTTTCCACCATGTAATTGCACCAATTGTTTGGTCACCGCCAACCCCAAACCAGTGCCTCCATATTCTCTGGCGGTGGTCCCCGCGGCTTGTTCAAAGGATTCAAAAATGCAATCTAATTTGTCTTCTGGAATACCGATGCCGGTGTCTGCTACGGTAATGATTAAGTGTTGGTCTGGGACTGGTGGGTAATTACCCTCACCCCCGGCCCCTCTCCCAGAGGGAGAGGGGAGGGTGGCGGCACCAGTGGTTTTCTCCCCTCTCCCTCTGGGAGAGGGGCCGGGGGTGAGGGCAGAGAAAGCACTACTACATTGTGCTGACACTTCAATATGACCGTTATGAGTGAACTTAATCGCGTTGCCAATCAAATTATGTAAAATTTGTTGCAACCGATTCTCATCCGCATAGACAGGTGGTAAGTTCGCATCAATCGCATTCACCAGTTGCAACGGTTTTTTACCCACTAACGGTTGACTTAAAAACAGTACCATATCGGCAATGTCACGCACTCCAATTGCCCGTAGTTGCAACGTCAAGTCATGGTGTCTCAATTTGGCAAAATCGAGAATGTCATTGACTAAACTGGCCAAGCGTTTACTACTGGAAATAATCATGGTGAGATTCGTTTTCACCTGGGGAGATAAGTCACCTGCCACGCCGTCTAATAACGATTCCGCCAGTCCCATGATACCGTTGAGAGGAGTGCGCAATTCATGGGAAGTGTTGGCTAAAAATTCATCTTTCAACTGGTCTAAACGTTGTAATTCAGCGTTTTTAATTTCTAATGTGTCAAACGAAGACTTTAATTGTTCCGCCATTCGATTAAATGACCTCGCCAGTTCTCCCAATTCGTCGGCACGTTCGACTGGTAAAGATTGTTTCCATTGACCACTGGCCAGAGTTTTGGCCGCGGTATTAATATGTAAGATAGGTTGGATAATCCAACGGCTAGTGAGAAAACCTACCCCCAGGGCAATGAGAAGGGCGGTGAACGTAAGTAGAATAGTGAGACGAGTATTCGCCTGAATTTGTGCCATGAAATCGGCTTCTGGAATGACCACCGTGATAATCCAATCTAATCCTTTCTCGTCACGAAAAGACAAAAGTTGTAAAAACTGACGTTGTCCCTCTAAAGTAAACTCTAATTGTTGCGATTCCCGAATTTGTTTGAAATCGCCAAAAGTTGTGACCAAATATTTGGCCGTGGCTTGTGTCAAAGGATTCTCGCTGTCTAGGGCACGGAGTCGTTCTGGTTTGTTCTCTTTCACTCGAAACGTCTTTTCTGGAGTAGAAGTCGCCAGTAACAATCCGGACCGTTCCATAATGAAAATTTGTCCCGTTTTGCCTACTTTCAGGGAACGTAAAAACTTGTCAATTTCAGACAGACGCAACAGTGCCTGGAGGACGCCGGCCAAGGATTTATCGGGGTGATACAGTGGTAACACGGCATTGAGGAGGAGAGTTTTATCTGAAAAATGGTGGTAAATGTCACACCAGGCAGGCTTCCCTGCTTGCTTGGCGACTTTGTACCAGGGACGTATCCGTGGGTCGAAGTTTTTGACCGTGTTTAATACCGTGGTACGTTCACCGCGTTCACTCGTGGCATAACGATAAAAATCAAAATTCGTCTCTTGACCTGCGACTAGCACCACGATGTCACCTTGTTCCATTCTCTCTAAAGAGATAAAGTCGCGTTCCTCATTACCAATGCCGATTAGACTGACCGTCTGGAATAATTGTAGTTGGTGATATAGAAAATTTTCCCAAGGGGCCAACTGGTGTGGGTCCAACATTTTCAAGTTAATCGCATTCAAAGTATCTTGGTTAACCTGATGAGGGACGGCTAAAAAAGTGCGCAGATTTTGTTCAACGCGGGCCGTTATCTCAGTGCGTAACTGGGTTGCCACATCATTGACAGCCTGTTGCCCATTACGTAACGATAGCCAGCCGGTTAAACCAACGGTGGCAACGATTTGTATGACAAAAGGAATGATGATAACAAAACGTAAAGGTAATTGGTTAGATATGTTGGGAATCATAATTATTAAAAATGGAAAATGGGGGAGTGAGGCAATGTGGGTGATGAGTAAGGGCCAAGACTGCCAATCCTCGTCAATAATTTATCCTTTATGGCATTATAGTAATATTCGTTCTCATTTGTACCCCCTGCCCCACCAATGCGATTGAGTTAAAGAAAGAAGACCTCAGTGGACTGGAGGCTTTAGCCGGCTGGCGGTAGGCGTTCCCTTTTCTCAAAGACTGGAGTGTGCCTACCGCCGGCCGGCTAAAGCCTCCAGTCCAACGGCATTTTTTTACTTAATTCATTATTCACAGGACTTACGCAACCACTTTTGTAAGTCGTTGATTTGATCCCCCCCGTACACGGGGGGGAATCACTCCCTCCCTCGGGGAGGGTTGGGGTGAATGCGTAAGTCCTGAAGGCTACGCTTTGGACTCCTGGTTATTAACTAAGAATTAGTTTACATATTGCTTCACCAATTCGCAAATTTTTTGTTCTTCAAACTCTTTCGCTAATTGACGCATTTTTTTCACAAAAGGTAACAAAGTCTCCTCGGTTTGTTCCAATTGTTGAAGTTCATCAAAAATTCCGCTGAAGTCCCCCATCATGGCTAAATCGAGTAAGACCGCCGCCTGTTGAGAAGAAGGTCCCACCAACACGTCTGACTCCATCACCGTCTCCTCTGCGGGTCCCGATTCGTAAATCCAAGTCAATCCGAGTAACGTTTGTAATAACTCTAACAACGATTCGAGTCGGATGGGCTTGGGTAAGAAAGCATTGCAACCGGTGGCTAGACTTTGTTGTTGGAAGGACTCAAAGACGCTGGCGGAAACCGCAATGATGGGCACCTGTTTCAACGCCGGGAGGGCACGCAGTTGACGAGTGGTTTCAAAACCGTCCCACCCTGGCATGACTAAATCCGTCAAAATTAAGTCCGGGTGCAACTGTTTGGCCTTGGTAAGACCCTCTTGACCACTACAGGCCTCCTCCACAGTAAATCCCAAGGGCGTCAATAATTGAATCAATACCGAACGGTTCTCCCATTTATCATCAATGATGAGGAGAGTCCGGGACGTCCCTTGAAAACCTTTGACCAGCGACGATTTATCTGATTCTGTGGGTACTTCTGGAACCGCTGGTAAAGCTAACGTCATCCAAAAGGTGCTGCCCTTGCCAGGCGTACTGTTTACCTGCAATTTACCACCCATCAGGTCCACCAACTTTTTGCTAATTGGCAACCCTAATCCGGTCCCTTCCGCCCGCCGTTGTTGTTCTCCAACTTGTTGAAAGGGTTGAAAAATTTTATCTATATCAGCAGGCGCAATGCCACATCCCATATCTTCTACTTGGAAGCGGATGCAGTCGTCTTCTTGATAGCCAATTTTTAAGACAACTTCTCCTTGGTCGGTAAACTTCACGGCATTTCCTAATAAGTTGATGAGAACTTGCCGCAAGCGTTTTTCATCCGCGCACACACTCTGGGGCAACGAAGTCAGTGGTTCATAGCGAAACGAGATGCCTTTTTGTTGGGCCCGCATTTGGAAAAGGTCGGTAATGCCTTGCAAAAATGCGCCAAAATTGAAAGTGCTGGCATACAGTTCCAACTTCCCAGCTTCCACTTTGGATAAATCTAGCACGTCATTGATGAGAGTTAACAAATATTCGCCACTGCGTTGAATGATACCGACCCCATCGCGTTGTTTAGAGGTTAAACTTCGGTCACGATTGAGAATCTGGGCGTAGCCAAGAATGCCATTGAGAGGCGTGCGTAGTTCATGACTCATATTGGCTAAGAAGACACTTTTGGCCTGATTAGCCACTTCGGCAGCTTGTCGTGCCGTTTCCGCCTGCTGTAACCGGCGCGTCAGTTGCAGTTCTGCTTCAATTCGCAAATTGTCTTGCTGTAGCTGGTCATTGAGTACCATGATTTTCTCGTTAGCCATCTGTAATTCCGCCGTCCGTTCGGTTACTTTGGACTCCAAACCCTCGGTGAGTGTTTGCACGATTGTTTTGGTGGCCTGAATTTCCATCGCCATGGTATGTAACGCCTGCGCAAGTTTGCCCGTACTGTCATTGACCAGCAAGGGAGGTGCATTGGTGAACTGTTCTTTGGCCACTTGGGCTGAGTAATTGGCAAGGACGCGGAGTCGATGGTGAAGTTCTCGCATAAATAGCAACTTCGTTCCCAACATAAAGACCACCAGTACCGCGAAAATAGTTATGGTGTTTCGATTGATACGGTCAAAAATGGCGGACATCTTACGAATGTTGTCGGAAGTCATTTTACTGCTTTGTTGGGCTTGTTCATAATCGGCATTAACGTGTTTACTCAATTCTGTTTCCAACCGTTGAAAGGTATTCGTGATAATGATCAGGGGAGGTTCGGTATCCCGATACAGTTGGGGAAGTTCACCAGGCTGGTTGCTATTGAGTGCCTCTCCTGCAATGTCTAGGATAATACCGAGATTTTCTCGAATTTCGGCAAGTTCAGTGGGCCACTTGGAAGCAGGCCAACGTTGGATAATATTTTGTTTTTGTAAGGCGAGTGAATGGGCTGCTTGCTTGAGAAGAGTATTATCTAACTGGGAATCCAAGTACAATAAAGTAAATTCATACTTGAACGTTTGCAAGGTGTGACGAAGTTCCTTGAGGGCGAGATGGAAGGGAAGTATTTGTTGAAAAGAGTGATGAACTCGTTGCGCAGTAGTTTGCGACTGTAATAGATTGTTGGCGTTATTGAAACTGGCATGATGTAGTTGTAACCAGGTCACTAGACCACCTGCGATGAGGACCATGCTTAAGACGATAATGTTGAGGAGGATTAGCCAATGGATAGGTAAGTTTCTAAGCATAGTGCGATGTTTTAGTCTATCCTGGGAAAACCAGGTGACTTCTTCAAGTGGTGAGGGTTGAACCGCAGGGAAAGAGGGACACAGTTTCATGGAGAATTTGTTTAAGTACGAATTGGAACGGAAAATATGCGGTTACCGTGAAGAAACTAAGTTTCTAAGTACCGAAGCAGAAATTTTACTGGATTTTCAATCGTTGCCCTCACCCCCGGCCCCTCTCCCAAAGGGAGAGGGGCCGGGGGTGAGGGCAACGGCGTTGTTATACCAGAAAATTTCTGCGTCACTACTTATGATACCGTTGTGTAAGATAAATCACTCAAATTGAAACGTCAACACGTCGGAAATCGCATGGTCATCATTATTGGAACTCTCAAAAATCGCAATTCCTCCTTGCACACTTTGACCACGCACAAACATAATATCGTCATCATGGCCAGTCTGCAACTGGCGTTTCAATTCCAAATGCCATTGACCCTCATGCCAAACACCTTTGGCATAAACATCCATCGTTGAACCTTTGGCCGCTGGATTGGCCACATATTTGGGCATCGTGGCTTCTTGTTTTTGCGAGTAACGCTTGGTGGTATAAGGCATCTCACCTGCATCCCAAGGTCGCAAAATGTAGAGAGGTTTCCCATCCTGTGCCACTCCTTCATAAGCCCGCAATAACTTGTCGCGGCTGATAATAGTGCGTTGGTCACTGGCATGTCCTAAGGGATTCGTGCGGGCGGCTTTCCAATGCCATATATCGGCAGTAAAACTTTGTCCCCCCAACCAATCGGTGGAGTAATCCCCCGTCATTTTAAATTCCAAGGCAAACCGGTCTTCCCGGAGTTCCGACTCCACATATTTTTGCTGCGTGTCATTCCAGACAAATGGTTTGTGCAAGATACTCTCCGTTGGGTCGGCCCATTGGGCATAGAAAAACACTTCGTCACCGAAGATTCCCGCTTTCACACTCACTTCCGTCACGGTAGTTTTTGCTTGCGGGATAGTCTTGTGTAAAGGAATGACAGTGGCTTTCAAGTTCCCCCAATCATCATCTTTGCCGTCTAACACAGGTGCTTTTTCTAACGATTGCATCCTGATAGTTTCGGCCTGGAGGAGGTTGCAGGAGAAGGTGATAGCAATGGTGATTAATGATAAACGAGTCATAATGGTAAATGGTAAATGAAGTATAGTAAATGGTAAATAGTAAATGGAAAAATCTGGACGGACTAGAGGCTTTAGCCGCAATGCCATTAAGTTAAGAAATATCCAGCCAACGTAGGGTGGATTAAGCGAAGCGTATCCACCAAAGTTTCGAAAATGGTGGATACGCTTCGCTTAATCCACCCTACCTTAACTTATTGGCTGATGGATTAATGGCCTTGAGGCACTCCCAAAAGACCGGCGCATTAGGCTAACAGAAATTTTTCTCATTCCCACGCGCTTGCGTGGGAACGGGAGATTTCGGGGATAATGGTTTGCACAGACAAAGATTCGCTTTGGACTCTTGAACGGCACTTAAATAAGAGGAAAGTTTGGTATTGTTTCATCAATCTTCTCCATCACCTCCCGCGTCTTCTCCACCGCGGCCAGAATATACAAATACCGTGAACATTCCTCAAAACTCAGCACCCGTCCCTTGCGATCCTTCAACCATTTTTCACAGACTTGATAGCCACCGATATGAAATTCCCATAACTCAGGGGTAACGTGGTCAAAATATTGAGTCTGGTTAATATACACCTTTTCCTCCTTGTACACCAGTTTCTCGACCAGATTACTCCCCTTCATTGGGAAACTACAATCGTTTTCAATCTCCGCTTCCATCAGATGAATCTTCACCAATTGTCCACCCAACTGGGCCAGTTGTTTGAACAACTTGGGGTCACGAGTTAATGGCAACCGTGGGAAGTCCATTTTAAGAAATTCGGCATAGCGTTGGCGATACGTGGGGCTGTGGAAAATCGCATACAGGTAATTGAACACGTCTAACGCACTGATGGTTTTCTTAAAGTCGCCGTGACCTTCGGGAATCAACTGCAAGTGAAGACGAGTTTCCAGGTCATTGAGGAAATCTTCGGAAAAGTTGGGCTTGCGGGCGGTATTTGGCTTTGGGGAAGCAAATAGGCCGGTTTTGTCGGCTGGGTAGAGGTAGAGGGGGAAAAGATTATTTCCACCACGACGATATAAATTTAGATCTGTCATTACCTTGGAACAGAAAACAATATCCCATTCTTTGCCACCAATCACTTGCCCAGCACGTCCCATGGCCAAACCTAAGTTGTCTCCCAGTAACAGGTGTTGCATCACTTCAAAACGAGGACGAGTCACTACTTGTCCATCATAAACGATATAATGCTTATCAAATGGCCGGTAAAGAATCGTTTTAATCACCGTGTTAGGCAACTTGTACTTTTGTGCCAGCATTTCAGCAGCTTTAAAATCAACGGCAATGGTTTCTTTATCTTGTCCTGTGACGATGCCTACCGAATTAACCGGCATCATTTCGGTCACTTTCCAACCTTGTTCATATTCCGCTAACAAATTTACACTCTGTGGCACAAACAGATAAGAGGGTGACTGCGGTTGCAAGGTGGTCCAGGAGGTGGTCTGGAGGTCATTTTCCATCAAATATTGATATTTGAAAGGTCGTGTGCCGTATAAATGGGCGTGATGAACGTTGCCCTCACCCCCGGCCCCTCTCCCAGAGGGAGAGGGGAGTGAAGATTTTAATTCCACCTGGACTTTACCCTCACCCCCGGCCCCTCTCCCAGAGGGAGAGGGGAGTGAAGATTTTAACTCCAGATGGACTTTACCCTCACCCCCGGCCCCTCTCCCAGAGGGAGAGGGGAGTGAAGATTTTAACTCCAGATGGACTTTACCCTCACCCCCGGCCCCTCTCCCAGAGGGAGAGGGGAGTGAAGATTTTAACTCCAGATGGACTTTACCCTCACCCCCGGCCCCTCTCCCA